>NZ_NDYF01000015.1:0-69183 GCF_002243175.1 Finegoldia magna | reverse complement strand
GAAGATTATATAGCGGACCAAATAAGTTTGAAAGAGTATATAGACCCATTTACTGGGAAAAAGAATAAAAAATAAAAAGAAGAAAGAGGCGCTTTAGCGTCAATTGAGAATGTAGTGCAGCTGTCGGGCATTCAATATGCACAAGGTGCATTGCAGGCAACAGCCCCTTATAGGGGCAGAGCAAACCACCAGCTAAGCTGGTGGTTATGATTTGTCTAAAAATTGAAAGAAGTACGTATAAAAATGTAAATAGATATAAAGAGCTGCCACGGCTAATAATGGACATAGAAAGATAAAATATAATGTAGCCATGCATTTCAATCAAGTAATAGGAGAAATATATTAAAATACTAAAATTAACAGAGAGATAAAAAATAAAATTTATGTATAAAAAAATTAAATGAAACGTCTACTGTTATGTAAAGCTTATATTAAGTTATTCTTTGATTATGGGACTATAGTGAGATTTAGTTCTAGTGATAAATACAAATGATTATCATTATTGACAGAATAAAAAAATAATGTTATTATTTATTTGGATAAAGTTAGTAGGATGATTTTTACAATTGATTTTGCAGATTAGACGTAATTTGCAACTAAATAAGTTTTTAATTCTCAAAAAACTTATTACATATTTAAAATTGAATATAATGATTAGAATGAAAATAAGATTTTATTGTAGTAAGTTAATTAGTTAATAAAATTAGAATGCATTCGAATTTGTTTTGAGATATTAATAACTATTTGTATTTTTCTGCTAACAAATATAAATAAGGAGTATTGATATGAATAAATTAAAATTGATGGCTATAGTTGGAGTGATGTCAGCGGCTTTGTTGTTAAACGGTTGTGGAGCACAAAAAGATGCACCGAAAGAAAATACTAAGCAAACTGAACAAAAGCAAGAAGACAAAAAAGAAGAAGAAAGCAAAGCTACTGAAAAAACTGAGGACAAAAAAGAAGAAGTAAGCTTGTCTGATTGGGATGGAGAATGGAACAACATGGGAAGCTATTTGGATAAGCCAGAAGTTCAAGGCGCTTTCAAAACTTTAGCGAAAAAAGAAAATGTTGATGAGAAAAAAGCTAAATCAGATTATCTTGAAAAAAGAAAATGTGAATTCAACGGATTGAAAATCGACGGAAACAAGATTACATTTACAAGCAAAATCCCTTCAGAAAATGGAGATAAAATAGCTGAAACTGAGTACAAATTTGTAGAAAAAAAGGCTGTAAAACATGGATCACACATGCTAGAATGGGATGTTTTTGAAGCTGTGGATTCTAACGCGAAATACAAAGTTTTATTGATGATGCCAATTCATGGCGAAGAAGAGTTGACACATTTCCACATGAGATATGGCAATGACAAGGAAGAATTATTTGCAAAGGAAGGCTGGTTCCCAACTTTCGTAAAACCAAACACAACTGATAAACAAATTATCGGAGAAATCGAAGAATAAGGTTTGAATATGAAATTGACAAAGGGCAGGGACAACCTGTCCTTTTATTTTTGAAAAGGAGAATTAAAATGAAAAAAAGACTGTTGAGTTTTCTATTAGTCTTGTGCATGATTTTGTTTGCAGGATGTTCCAATTACACGAAGAAATCTTCGGGGAAACCTGTTATCTACACATCGTTTTTTCCTGTGCATGATTTGGTGAAGATGATTGCAGGAGATACTGTAGAGGTGAGAACTTTCATGCCGGTAGACAAGGAGCCTCATTTGTGGGAGCCGTCTGCCAAGGATATGAAGAAACTTGCCGATGCGGATTTGCTGGTAGTGAACGGAGCGAATATGGAACATTGGGTGGACAAGGTGCACGAGAATTTGCCTAATTTGGATATTTTGAAATTATCGGATTCTGTAGAGCTGATCACTTATAAAGGAGCTGCTGCTAGGGGCGACTTTCAATATATGGCAAGATTGGATTTAACAAAAGGAAAACGCAAAATAGATTTTGGGCACACTCATGAAGATATTATGAGAGTTGCGTTCTTCAAGGATAATGGAGAAGACAAGAAAGAATTAGTCAAAAAAGCAAAGGAAATTATGAATCAAAAGGGTGAGATTGTTCACCAAAAAAACACTTTTGATGTAGAAGAAGGAAAAGTATATGGCCTTGAAATGGGCCATGAATCTGGGGAGATATTTTACAACATAAAAGATGATGGCAAGTGGATTTTCGTATCAGACAGAATAAGCGAAGATTTGCTACCGTATTATTTACAAGATACTAACGGTAAATTACTTCAAGATGAGGGCAAATTAAAGCCTGTAATGGAAGGTTCTTCGTCAGGGTTTGATAAGATAACTTACGATCCACATTCATGGTTATCAGTTGTAAATGCAAAGAAGTACTTGAATAGTATCCAAGATAAATTGATACAAAAGTATCCAGACAATAAGAAAATTTATCACAAAAACAAATTGAAATATGTAGATAAATTGACAGATATTGACGCAGAATACAAAGAAAAATTTAGTAAATTAGACAACAAAAGCTTTTTGGTAACACATTACGCTTATGCATATATAGCGAGGGATTTTGGGCTTACTCAGTATCCATTAGAAGGTCTTACTAGCATGGAAAGTCCAAGTCTTAAAACAATAAAAAAAGCCGTGGATTTTGCGAAAACAAAAAACATTACTACGGTATTTTATGAATATGGAAAACCTCCTAAAGAAGCGAAGACTTTATCGGAAGAATTGGGAGGAGATATAAAGCCTTTGGCTTCGATGGAATTTATAACAAAAGAACAACAAGACAATAATCAAGGATATATCGAATTAATTGAGATGAATTTGAAAAACTTATACGAATCTATGAAAAAGGCAGGTGTATAAATGAATGCAGTAACTATTAAAAACTTAAACTTTGGTTATAATGAAGATTTGGTGCTTAAAGATTTGAATTTGAAGATAAATCAAGGAGAAATGGCTCTAATCCTTGGAGGAAATGGTAGCGGTAAATCAACTTTATTGAAATTAATGCTGGGAGAGTTAAAAGCTGATGACGGAGAAATCAAAGTTTTAGATAAAAATATTAAAGATTACAAAAGCTACCGAGATATAGGATATGTTCCTCAAATAAATATTGTAAACAAAATTGCGTTTCCGATTACTTGTTTGGAGCTTGTAACGTTAAATTTGTATGAAGATTTTGGGCTAATTAAAGTCGCACGCAAAAAACATTACGATAAAGCTAGGAAAATTATGGAAGAAATGGGAATGAAAGAATATATTAATCGTCCAGTAAATGAGTTGTCGGGAGGGCTTCAACAAAGAGCTATGATTTGTAGGGCGATGATTAACGAGCCCAAACTTCTTATACTCGATGAGCCGACTGCAGGTGTTGACAAAGAAAACAAAGAGAAATTTATAAAAACAATTGCTAAACTCAACAAAGATTACAACATAACTGTAATAATGGTAACTCACGAAATAAAAGAAATAGAAGCTTTGGATATTGATAGAACACAATACGAAATGATTGAAGGGAGGCTTGTAAAATGCTAGAATTTGCGTTTATGAGAAAAGCATTGGTAGCAGGATTGATGCTTTCGATAATGATTCCGATGATTGGAATAATAATGGTTAATCGTAAAACATCGATGATAGGAGATGCGCTTTCTCATACTGCTCTTAGTGGAGTTGGGCTTGGACTTATTTTAGGATTTGATCCTTTATTAGGCTCTGCAATAGTCTGTGTTGTAGCGGCATTTTTAATCGAATTAATCAGGAAAAAATTTCCGCAATACGGAGATATGGCAACTGCTGTCATAATGAGTACGGGACTTGGAATTGCAGCGATATTATCTGATTTTGCTCCTGGAGGAAACTCATTTGAATCGTATCTTTTCGGAAGCATTTCTTCTGTAACAAACAGAGATGTGATAAATATTTCTGTGATTTTTATATTAATTTTAGTGGTGTCTATATCGCAATATTCCGGACTATTGGCTATTTCTATCGACAAAAACATCGCTCGTCTTGCTGGGGTGAAAGTAAATCGAATTAATGCAATATTTACTTTTTTATCAGCGATTACTATAGCTCTTGCAGTCAAAATCGTTGGAGCGTTGATGGTGACATCTTTGATTGTACTTCCCGTAGCCACAGCACTCATAATTGCAAAAAGCTACAAGAAAACATACATCATAACGATAATACTCGGTATTTTGTATATGATGTTGGGAATAGTTCAATCTTATCAATTTGATATTAAACCAGGTGGAGCAATCGTAGTAAATGTAGTTATAGGAATGATAGTTTTCGTAGCATATTCAAAAATTAAACAACCAAATAGGAAAAACTTTTCAAATTCAAGAAATAATGCTAAAATAAAGTAAACACAACATTACAGAAGAAGGCAGGATAATATGAATTTCGAAGTAGAAAAAGGAAACAAAATTACAATACCAGATATATTAATGAGAAAATACGACCTAAGAGTTGGAGATATATTTGAGTGTGAACTTGAAAACGACAGGATAATATTGATTCCTAAGAAAAATCACGATGCAAACTATGTCGAAAAATTAAAGGGATTGACTGATGATACAATCGATGCATTAAACGAAGAGGAATAAAATCAAAAGGACTATCAAAAAAACGATAGTCTTTTTTCTTTTTTCTGTGTAAAAAATATGAAAAAAGGGGTATAATGATATTGGATATTAAAAAAAGTATCACATTTAAGGAGGTATGTAATTATGGCATGTACTACATTATTAGTAGGTAAAGAAGCGAGCTTTGACGGCTCCACAATTATTTCAAGAAGTGAAGATTCTCCTTCTGGAATTTTTACAGCTAAGAGATTTATCGTTGTAAAACCAGAAGATCAACCAAGAAAATACGAATCAGTTTTATCAGGATGCAAGGTGGATTTACCTGATAATCCTATGAGATACACAGCACTTCCAAACTCTGACACATTTGAAGGAGATTGGGCGGCATCAGGCGTTAACGAAAAAAATATTTCAATGAGCGCTACTGAAACGATCACTACTAATCCAAGAGTTCAAGGAGCAGATCCTTTGATTCAATCTCCAACAAAAGATGAAAAATTCGGTGGACTTGGAGAAGAAGATTTCGTAACTTTGGTTCTTCCTTACATCAACTCTGCAAGAGAAGGCGTTGAAAGATTAGGTAAATTACTTGAAGAACACGGAACTTATGAATCAAACGGAATCGCATTCCAAGATGTTGACGAAATTTGGTGGTTGGAAACAATCGGCGGACATCACTGGATGGCAAGAAGAGTTCCTGATGATGCATACGTTGTAATGCCAAACCAATTGGGAATTGATTATTTCGATTTTGATGATGCTTACGGCGAACAAAATGAATTCATGTGCTCAAAAGATTTGAAAGAATGGTCCGAAAAACATCACCTATTCTTAGATCAAGAAGATTATGTAAATCCAAGATTAGCATACGGATCTCATGATCATTCAGATCACACATACAACACACCAAGAGCATGGATTATGCTAAGATATTTCAATCCAAAAACATTGATTTGGGATGGAGTTGATGCTGATTTTACACCAGAATCTGATGATTTGCCATGGGCAATGGTACCAGAAAGAAAAATCACAGTTGAAGATATGAAGACAATATTGTCCAGCCACTACGAAGGAACACCTTATGATTGCTACGCAAAACACGGAGATCCAAACTACCGTGGAATGTATCGTCCATTGGGAATTAGCCGTGACAATGTAACTCATTTTACACAAATAAGACCATACGCTCCAGAAGAAATTAGAGCAATTCAATGGTTGTCATTCGGTAGCAACGCATTCAACGCAGCCGTTGCATTCTACGCAAACGTAGAAACAACTCCAAGCTATGTAGGTGATCAAGTAGTAAAAGCAACATCAGAAAACTTCTACTGGGCTAACAGAATCA
Organism: Finegoldia magna; assembly: GCF_002243175.1. Lineage (GTDB taxonomy): Bacteria > Bacillota > Clostridia > Tissierellales > Peptoniphilaceae > Finegoldia > Finegoldia magna_J. The sequence continues at coordinate 63,269 of NZ_NDYF01000015.1, read as the reverse complement.
TAGCTGCACTTTGCGATGCACACTTCAACAAAACAGCAATCTTTATCGAAAGATATCAAGGAGCAATTCAATCCAAATCCAACGAAATCATCAACAAATACGACGAAGAATTTGCTAAGAACTCAGGTAACGCTCACGAATTACTTGAAAAAGCAAACCAAGAAATGGCAGATTTCTTAAAAGAAAAAACAGACAAATTACTTCACGACGTTTTATTCACAGCAAGCTGCGAAATGAAAAACGGATTTGCAAGAAGTGACAACTAATATTTAACTAAAATCGGGTTTGACAATCAAACCCGATTTTGTACATAAGAAATTTTAAAAAGAGGAAACACAAATGAAAGCACTAAGTATACAACCATTCTACGCAACTATGATAGCCATGGGATATTACCATATACGCTTAATAGATAAAGTTAATCATAAATATCTTCAAATGATATTTGGAAAGTTATAGCATTAGTTGTATTTAGAAATAGGTTAAAAACAAACGGTATTAAATCGCCGAAAGGAAAAGCTCGTTGAAGTAAGAAAGGAATTAAATCTATATTGAACAGGAGGAAGAATACCGGAAATGTGGCAATTGTTAATTCCTGCAACTATGAGAATCAGTATTTGAATAAGGATCATCATGATGGAATAATATCAAAAGAGCAATTTGGAGCAGTTCAACTTTAAATGGCATTTTGAAGCAATGTGGAATTTTATAAGATGGAACGCTGCGAGAAAGAGTAAGAAATATAATTCGGAAATACAGATATAAATTTTAGGTGTTTCAAATATAGAAAATATGCAACATAAACAAAGATAGAAAAATGTAACTTATTTAGATAAAGCCGAATAGAAGGGTAGAAATAAAGCGCTTTCTGTCCTAATTATATTTGTGATTAAATATAGATTGTAGTGGTAAAAAAGAAAAAGTTCATTAAAGTGGTAAATTAAAAATAAGAATTTATAATTTAGTTGGGGGAATTAGAATGTTTGATTATAAAGATTGGCAAGAAGAGATATTAAATTTTCTTGATCAGGAAACTGGAACGGATGATATCATTTATGGAAATTATGTTGAATGGGATAGATTTAGAGAATGTTATGAAAAAGAATTATTAGCCGAAGTATGTATTGAACTACCTTGGGGAAAGATTTTATCAATTCAAGAGTACATTGATTTATTATCAGAATTATCTAACTTGGGTGTTAAAAGTATAGAATATTTAAATGAAGAATTAGATTCAAAAGTTAAATTTATTGAGAGAGATAATAAAATTGCAGATCTTATTGTATCTGAGTGTCTTGATTTGTACGGTGTTCCTTATGGGACAGAATATGAGCAAGAACTTCCAACAGAGTTAACTTATTGGAATAATATGGTGGATAGTTCAGAAAGTGAGTTGTTAGCATATATAAATTATCCAATAGAGGTTAACTTATTCGACGAAAAAATAAACTATATATTTAGCAGAATTGAAGCTACATCCGATGAATTGACTAAAAAGTCATTGTTATTAGCAGCATTTAGTATTACAGAAAGTATGTTTAAAAGTGTAATTGTTAATAAAATTCCCAAAGAGAATAACATTTCTGATTTTTCTAAAAAAATATTAGCAATTGAGATTGATAAAAAATTAAGAGGAAAGATCGAGGTTAAAAATAAATTGTTCAAAGAATTATATAATACATCTGCTCCACAACAAAATTGGATAAATTTGAGAAATTCATTAGCTCATGATATTGAGAGTTCTTCAATTAGAAACGAACAGATTACTTACTTAAATCTTAAGACTAAAAATGAGGAAACTTGCTTGTTGTCAGAGTTGAAAAATAGTTTGATGGATTTTTTTGATAATATAAAAAATATACTAGCTGAAAATTAATGTTTATATTTTTAGATTAGCACTTAATATTGCAGTAGGTTAGTTATATTCTACTGTTACAAATTTAAACAAAAATAATGAAGATGTAGAAATTGAAACTTTAGAAGATTTAGAAAATGATGTGAGAACCATCATCAAAATAGCCTAATCAAAAAAGTAAATTTGAAAACATAAGATTATTATAAACCTATAGAATTCAATGTGTTTTTGTGAGAATATAATTTTAGAAAATTGTTTAATAATATCACGTTGAGACTGTAATATTATTAGTTATTAGTATAACGAAGTGAAAATAATCATGAGGTCTGGTTCTAAGAATCTCCAAGAAGGCGAGTGTAAACAAAGCCTGATTGGATTGATTCGACAAGGGGATGCGTTGTGAGATTTGTAAGGCTTTAAGGAGAAAATAAAATTGGGAGAGAAAAAATTAATAAGTCTTTTATTGATTGTAGTATGTATGATTCCATTAGTTGCATGTGAATCTTTAAAAGAAAAAGAAGAGATAAATGTTAAAAGTGAACAAGCAACAGAAAAATTTGATAAAACTAAAAATATATCCGAAGAGAAAGTTAAAGATACAGAATATGCTAAGGATAAAGTTGTGAACAATTTTATAGCAAATTATAACTCTTTTTCTAATAGCCCTATTATTAACATAAAAAGAGGAAATATTAGGACTAAATATTTTGGAGAAACTTATGGTTATGCAGTTGAGATGTTAAACGCAAACGATACAAATAAGATAGTTATAACTATAAACAAAACAAATGAAAATGCAGATATTGGTATGGAAGGAATGAAAGAAATTTTTCATGATAGCATAAAAGCAATTATTACTGATGAAAGTGAAGAATATATTAATAGATATTTTGATGATCTACTTAAAAATGAATATATGGTAACAAAAGATGCTTTTAATGAACTTGAAATAATGTTTTTTCCTGATAGGGAATTAAGTAAAGGACTAAGTAGCGGACATATCAAAATACGAGCTAAATAATACAGGCAAAAAGAGATTATTGCGAGACATAAAAAATATAAGCAGAAAAATTATGGAGAATAATTTCGTTATTGTTAACGATAAAAAAAGCATTTAGATAAAGGACAGCAGAAATTATAGTCGAGGCTGATTGCGTATTGTTTGCAGAAAACGAAGTCGACGATGACTATTACTACTATTTAGAGATGGTGTCCATTTAGTGTAAACATCGGAGAAACACTAAAAAAAGAAGTCTTCTCTGGTTTATGGGACGAGTGGAACCCTTGTCAAATATATGTAAAGGATTTGTGTGAGTGAAAATATTCAATCGAATATACATGTAAATTTAAGGAGAATAAATGATAATAAATGAGAATAAAAAGAATCAATACATATGATGACAATCGCTTCAGTCAAGAAGCATTATATCAGCACGGCTGCTACATTGCAGATGGCGATGTGCCTGTAGAAATTAAAATCATATCACAGACAGAGGCACTTATAAAAGGCGGAAAAGCATATTTTGATGAGGTCATTGAAGAGTTTCGATTTAATGCAGAGCATATCATAAATTTTTATGATGAAAGCGGTAAGCTTATTAAGAAATTCAAAGACGTGAAGGTCTTTAAGCTTGATCTAGATAAAATCCAGCCAATACAGTTCTTTATCGATAGTGATAAATTAAAGGCAGTTAAGAGCTTTGTCAATAGAGAAGAAGACGTGATCATACCAGTTACAAAACGCGAAGGCACATACGCGTCCCTAGATGGACATACACGCCTATACCTTGCATATAGCCTTGGATTCAAGTACGTATACGCCTATCTTAGTGAAACCTTCTGTGGTTTTGACTATTTCTTTGATGAAGCAAGAAAAAGAAATATATATGCAGCAAAAGACTTGACCTTGCTCACACATGATGACTATACAGTTAAGTGGGATAAGTTTTGCGATGAGTATTATATGAGTATAGAGTGTGAATAGACGAGTGTATTGTTCGTGTAAAATAGTAAATAATATTAAGATAAACTATTAAAATTCTGAACTGACCCAAAAAGTTGGATCTAAAACCAACTTAAAGAGGTCAGTTTTTTTATGGCAAAATATAGTATAGAATTTAAGATGAAAATAGTACAATAACACTTAAATAAAGAAGGAAGATATAAATATTTAACCGATAAATATTGACTCAATGATTATTCAATAGTCAGAAGGTGAGTTACTTTATTTAAATCACAAAGACATGAAGGGTTAAAAGGTTTTAGAAAAAATAATAGTTACTCTTTCGAATTTAAGCAAAATATAGTAAAGTTATATTTAACAGGATAAATGTCCTATCAAGCACATACTAATCAATTTAAAATCAACAATCCATCTCCAATTTTTAAAGGGTAACTGATTTTATAAATCAAAGAGTATGTTCTTGAAAAACATGGACTAAAGGTTTCAAATCTTTATATAAACAAATTCCACAGAAAACACAAAGGCAGATAAAGAAAAATCTACAGAAAAGATAGGTGGAGTTATTGCTATGGTGAGCAATAAGGTGTGAAATGTACAAGTCAATCGGTTTATGATGATAGAGGGTTGATTGTTTTTTATGGGTATAAATTATTAAATAGTATTAGGAGGTACAGACAAATGAACAATATATATAGTCTTACAAATAACTAAGAGAGGAAAAATCCTCTCAAAAAAACATAGGAGGATTTATGATAGATATACAAAACTTAATAAAAACTTTACCAGATAGAAAGCTATTTGAAATTGATAGTTTATCAATAAATGAAAATGATAAGATAGCATTAATAGGTGAGAATGGAACGGGTAAAACTACTCTTTTAAGAATAATATTAGGACTAGATAAAGACTATACTGGTCAAGTAAGAGTGGATAGAGATTTAGGATACTTATTAAATTATGATATTCAAGCTAAAAATTTTTCCGATGAAATCTATTCCAAATCTCAGTTAAAGATTGATGACGATTATAGTCCGGGTGAGGAACAAAGGTTAAAACTAACAGATATTTTATCAGATAGCTTTAAGTTTCTTTTAATAGATGAGCCTACATCCCATTTAGACCTCGAGCAAAAAGAAGAACTTATAGAAAAGCTTAATTCAAGAGAAACAGGATACCTTATAATTTCGCATGATCGTGATTTCATAAATAGAACTTGCAAAAAAATTCTAGAGTTAAAGGATGAAAAAATTGAAGAATATAATGGAGACTACAATTTCTATCTCGAAGAAAGAGAAAAAAGACAAAAGTTTCAAGATAAAGAGTATTCGAATTTTATAAAAGAAAAAAGAAGACTAGAAAATCTAGCTATCAATATAAAGGAACAATCATCAAAAGTAAGAACCACGCCTAAAAGGATGGGGAATTCAGAAGCAAGACTCCATAAGATGGGTGGTCAAAAAAACAAGAAAAAATTAGACAAACAAGTAAAAGCTGTAGAATCTAGGATAAATCAACTTGATACGAAAGAAAAACCTAAAGAAGAAAAAGAGATACAACTATCCTTTCCAGATAATAAACGAATTCATTCTAAAATTTTGATAAGAGCGGAAAACCTGAATAAAAAATTTGAAAATAAGATTTTGTTTGAAAAATCCAACTTTCAAATTAACAGCAATTCTAAAATAGCGCTCATTGGAGAAAATGGAAGTGGGAAAACTACCCTTTTAAAGATGATTCTTAATAAAGAAAATATATGGGTGCATCCAAATCTTAAAATAGGTTATTTTAGTCAAATGAGTGATATTCTAGAAGACAATTCCAGCATCTTAAAAAATGTATCAAATACGTCTATATATGATGAAACAATGACAAGAATTGTTCTTGCAAGATTAGGACTTAAGACTGACGATGTATACAAGATTATAAGCGTATTAAGCGATGGAGAAAAAGCTAAGGTAAAATTGGCTAAAATTTTAACATCTGACTTTAATTACCTTATATTTGATGAACCGACAAACTTTTTGGATATAAGAGCAATAGAAAGTTTAGAAAATCTATTGAAATCTTATGATAGACCTTTTATTTTTGTAAGTCATGATGAGGAGTTTATAAATAAAATAGCAGATACACTTCTGATTATAGAAAATAAAAGAATCAAAAATTTTAAAGGTAATTTATCACAATACAAAAATAGAAATAAAAAGACAAAAATTAGCAAGGATAGAGATAGTTTATTACTTGATTTTAGAATATCCTATATAAGTTCTAGACTAGCAATGGAGATACCCAAAGAGGAAAGAGAAAAACTAGAAGAAGAGTATAATAATCTTATTGAAGAAAAAAATAGATTTTAGCATCTACAAAAGTAGGTGCTTTTCTTATACCTAATTTTAGGAGGTGGTAATATAAATATTTTAAATAGAATATTTACCTATAAGGGAACAGATAAGTCGAGAGACAAACCTAAGGAAGGGGAGAGGATATCTTCGTAGTATTTTTTATTTGGGAGAAATTCTTAAAGCCATTTTTCTATTTGGAAAATACCTTATAGGAACATATGGCGTAGATCATATAATTGCAGACGAAAGAGTTTAACAAAGCCTTCCATTACAATAATGACATGTTATATAAATATTATTTTATAAAAACAGATAAAAATTTTAATATCATTAGAAAAATTTTTGATGATATAAACCAGCTTCAAAATATGTCAGTTATAGAATTATTTCGAAATAGATAGAATTATATGACCTTACACTGTACAATATACTTAGATTAAGTTCCAAAATGGAAATAATTCTAAACAGATAGAGGTATAGTTTTATGGAAATAAAGCGTGATTATTATATGGATAAATTAATACGAAAAAAAGACAATGGGTTCACTATTAATTTATTCGACTTCTTATTGGACAAGGATAGTTTAGATTTATAATGAATACCTTTATTTATTAGTTATTGATATTCACACATATGAATGATTTGAATAGTTATATAAAAATTAAGAGGGGAAACTATGATAATAGACAGTTATGATAATGAAACAGAGCCACTTATCAGTCTAAAAGACTTTTATGGAGAAAAGAAAAATATTGCAGAAAAATGCTTGATAATATTTTCAAAAAGCATACTAGAATATTTGCTTGATAATTTTGAATGCGAAGAAATTGGCGAAATAGGATCTGCAAATGGGTCAAGGCAAATATATAAAAGTAGCTTCAAAGGTCAAGAATTTGTATTTTACCTTACTATGATGGGGTCGGCTCTTGCTTCAGGAGATTGTGTAGAAGTTAATTGGATTACGGGTGCAAATAAATTTATTATGTTTGGATCTTGTGGTAGTCTTGACAAGGAAAAGACTTTTGGAAAGTACATTATACCAATAGAGGCTTATAGGGGTGAGGGAGCATCTTATTATTATGCGGCTCCTTCAGATTACATTGCTATTAAAAATCATGATAAGCTTGAAGAATTTTTTATCAAAGAAAAAGCACCATATACTAAGGGAAAAGTTTGGACTACAGACGTTATGCTTCGTGAGACACGTGGACTTGTCTCAAAGAGAAAGTCAGAAGGATGTATAGCAGTAGAAATGGAGCTTGCAGGCGTGCAAGCAGCTTGTGATTTTTATGGATTTGAACTTTACGACTTTCTTGAAGCAGGAGATGTATTAAATGAGAGCTGTTATGATGTCGAGGGACTTCATAATGCCAACCATGATCTTGGTAAATTGTATTTGGCATTAAAATTTTTAAAAGAAATTTAAGATAAACAAATCAAGAGATTAGTATTGAAATAAATGGTTTTTAGGATTTAAAAGAAATCTTAAAAGCCGTTTTTTATTTTTTAAAAAGCAATTTTATGTTTGTTGTGGCAGTCGTAATCTATCCTCTACACCAGTTTATTTTGCACAAAAACATGAAATTAAGAAAAGAAAACGTGGTATAATATAGGTGAGAACTGGTATCAGCAGGAGGCTGAAATGTTTAAGCGCTTTTTTGAAAATTTTAGAAAACCGAAAGATAATTTTGGTGGCAGATTTATGTTAAAAAGTATGAATAAAGGACACGAAAAATTAGCAAGTTGGGGAAAATCTTACATAAACATTGAAAACGGTTATATTGTTCTAGATTTGGGCTGCGGCGGCGGACAAAATATAGAATATTTTTTAACCAAAGCAAAAAAAGTTTACGGAATTGACCACTCAGAAACAAGTGTAAAAATGTCAAGAGAGTTAAATAAAGAAGCGATTGAGTCTGGAAGATGCGAGATTTTTTAGAGAAGGAAGAGAAGCACAAGACCAAATTATCAAATTGCTAGAACAATAATTGAGGACAGACAATGAAATCACAAGAATTTAAAATGCCGATATTTGGAGTTGGGCCCATATATGTATTAGCTTCTCTAATCCTCACAATAGCAGGGATTTGCCTTCATATCAATGGATACATTTATCAAGGGAAACTAAGACAAGGAAAAATATTTTTTATTATAGCGGGAATATTCATGATTATTTTGGGAATATATTTATGGATCCAAGCGGTAATAGTTCAGAAAATAAATAAAAAAGTTACAGAAAAAAAGTTGATAACAACAGGAGTGTATAGCATCGTAAGAAATCCTGTTTATTCAGCATTTACATTTATATTCACAGGTCTACTTTTATTTACAACAAACTATATTTTATTAATACTTCTATTTGTGTTTTGGACTTTTTTAACAATATTAATGAAAAACACAGAAGAAAAATGGTTGAAAAATGAATTTGGAGAAGAATATGAATTATATTTAAAAAAAGTAAATCGAGTAATACCATGGATCAAAAGAAAATAAAATTAATTTTATGCAAGCATCTACAGTTGTAGGTGCTTTTTTATGAAAATTTTAGGAAAAGGTAGTAAATACAGAAATATATAAAGCTATACCGCCAAATACTTGAATGAAAATATACCAAATACTTGAATTAAAACCTGCTAAACACTTGAATGAAAATTTGCCAAATACTTGAATGAAAAATGGACAAATACTTGAATAACTGATAGAATCTACTTAAGTAATAAGTATAGGAGGAAATTATGAAGGAGTATTTACCCAGAATTGCAGATAAATTGTTAGAAGAACGATTAGATGCAAAGGGAGCAGTTTTAATTGAAGGACCTAAATGGTGTGGAAAGACAACAACAGCGAAACAAAAGGCTAAGAGTTTTATATCTATGGATCGTCCTGATATGACAAAACAGTATCAACAAATGGCAAATATTTCTCCTAATACTTTGCTTGAAGGAGAAACTCCAAGACTAATTGATGAGTGGCAAATAGCCCCTAATTTATGGAATGCTGTGCGATATGAGGTTGATAATAGAGATGGATTTGGTCAATTTATTTTGACGGGTTCAGCAGTACCACATGAATTTGATGATTCTATGCACACAGGTACGGGGAGAATTTCTAGGCTTTTGATGAGACCTATGAGTTTATTTGAGTCAAAGGATTCGAGCGGTGAAGTGTCTCTTAAAAATTTATTTGAAAGGGAAAACATCACAGCCATTGATGAAACGAGTTTTGAAAAAATTGCTTTTCTAATTTGCAGAGGTGGATGGCCAAGATCAATTGGATTAAATGAAAAACCAGCTTTATTCCAAGCTATAGATTATTTTGATGCTGTTGTGTCTAATGATATTAGTAGAGTGGATTCTATAAAAAGAGATAAAGAAAAGGCGAAGAGACTACTTAAATCGTATGCAAGACACGTAGGAACACAAAGTTCTCTAGAAACTATCAGGCAAGATATGCTAGCAAATCAATCAGATACATTTGATCAGGTAACACTTTATTCTTACCTGGATGCTTTAAGAAAAATATTCGTTATAGAAGATTCTCCGGCGTGGAATCCGAATTTAAGATCAAAAACAGCCATACGAACAACAGATACCAGATATTTTTCAGATCCATCTATTGCAACGGCATCATTAGGTATGGGACCTAATGATTTACTAACTGATTTAAACACCATGGGATTTTTATTTGAAAACTTATGCGTTCGTGACTTAAGAATTTATACAGATTATTTAGATGGAACGGTTTATCATTATCGAGATAGGTCAGGATTAGAATGTGATGCAGTGATTCATCTCAGAAACGGCGCTTATGGACTTGTTGAAATTAAACTCGGTGGCGATAAATTAATTGAAGAAGGCGCTGAGACTTTAAAAGATTTAGCATCCAAAATAGATACAAAAAACATGTCCAAACCATCATTTATGATGGTGTTATGCGCAAAATCACCTTTTGCATATAAAAGAAATGATGGTGTTTATGTAGTACCTATTACATCATTAAGACCTTAATAATTATAAACATTGCCACAGACGAGAATTTTGAGATAAATTATAATTTATCCTTATTGACCGCTCAAGCAGAAAGATGGCGTGATGTCGGTGGGAAGAGTTATTTATTTTAAATTATTTATTACATTTGAAAAGGAGATTAAATATGATTAAACTGATTGATTTAATAAAAACAGATGATATGTTAAGAACTAAAATTAAATTTCATAAAAATGAAGGCGATATAAATAGACAGGCATATGACATGCTTCTTGAAGAGCCAGATACATGGCTTAGGATGAATCAGTGGAGAGAAAATAACCGAAATCATAATCTCGATTCTTGTAAATACTTGATAGCTATGGCTCAATATTATCCTTATGGGAAAGATTATTATATATTTGGCGGATTATATAAAGTTTGTGAAGAACATTCCGAAAAATTTTCATGTGAAGGTTATAAATTGGAAAAAGTAAAAGAATATGAAGAATTCGAAAAAAGATTGATAGTTCGTATAAATGATCCGAAAAAATTATCACTTTCATATTTAAGATGGTACACTAAAGCACAAGAAGCTTTGAATGTAGAGGTTTATGAATTGGCTTCTTCAACAAAAACTCTTAATTTTACAGGTTACCAAAATGTATCGTTATCGCACAAAGATCTTGTTAGAATTATTTCAAATGATGAACCGACATATAAGCAAGCTCTATCAAATGTAAAGGGAGTTTATGTAATAACGGATAAAAATACGGGGAAACTTTATATTGGATCAGCTTCTGGTAACAGTAAAGGTATATGGCAAAGATGGTCATGCTATGCAAATTACTTAGATCCAACAGGAGGTAATAAAAAATTGACTGAGATATTCGACAAGGATGAAAGTTATATCCAAAAAAATTTTAAATATTCGATTTTAGAAATATTTGACACTAAAACAAAAACAGAACAAATATTAGAAAGAGAAAATTATTGGAAAAAAGTATTAGAAACAAAAAGATTCGGATATAATAAAAATTAATCCTATGAGGTGTAAAAATCGAAAGTGAATCACTCGAATATAATTAAGGAATGTAATTGGCGCAAATAGATATTTTACAATGGGAAATGTTCTGGTAGTAGATTTGATTAAAGAAATTGGTGAAGAAATAGTAAAAATAGTAAACGCAAATATTTGTGAAGACAATCTGCGTTGAAAATATCGAAGAGGCCTTGATGCAAGAGATTAGATACTTGGATAAGATGGTGAATGAACTAGCTAAGGGTAAGAAGATAGAGAAAATTTTACGATAAAAATTTTATATAGAGTGTACTGGGCGGTAGAAATATCTATCGTCTTTTTTATTCTTAGTATCCGTAAAATGACTTATTCACAATAATTATTGGGTATAAATATATTAGGAGGAATTTATGGATATTATTTTAGTAGCATTTAAGCTGATTTTAGCTGCTGTACTAGGCGCTATTATCGGTGTGGAAAGAGAAATTAAAAACCGTGCAGCGGGTTTTCGTACTCACATTATTGTCAGTGTTGGAGCGGGTTTGATTATGCTGATTGGAATTGATGCGATAGGTGATATTTCTAGTGACAGGGCAAGGGATGCTGCAAGGATTGCTGGTCAAGTTGTGAGTGGAATTGGGTTTTTGGGTGCTGGTACTATTCTTCAAAAAAAGAATGGTGTTTCAGGTCTTACTACGGCTGCGACTTTGTGGTTATCGGCAGCGATTGGTCTTGCTGTAGGAATTGGATATTACGAGGGAGCAATTATTGCAACTGTTATTTGCATTGTAACTTTGATTTCACTTAAAGGAATTAGCGATTTGATTAATAAGAAAACTACAAAATCGTATATTATGGTTTTCGATACTAGTAATTTCAATCAACAAAGTTTTTATGAATTTACACAAGAAGAAGGTGTCGAAGTTAGAAAAATAGATATAATTGATGAGGATATGGATGATAGATCAATGATTGAATCGACGTTATCTTTCATAAGAATTATGATATTGGTAGATTTTTCAAGAAATTAAAATCAGATTTACATTTAAAATCTGTAAAATTGAGTGATAAAGAGGATTAGATTTTATGAATAGAATTAAAAAACTTTTACCATATTTAATGGTCAATGTAATCTGTTTTTACTTATTGACATTGTTAATGAAAGATACTGGTAGTGCAATGTTTATTTTATTATTTGCAATTCCTGTTATAACTTTTGTGAATGCAATATTATGTGGCAGAAAGAATTCTTTAGATCTTCTTTACCCTCTTTTAGTTATGGTGATTTTCGTGCCTTACGTATTTATTAATATGAATGAAAGTGCCACGATTTATATATTTATTTACGGCGCGATTTCGTTGATTGGTTGTTTCGTAGGTAGCAGACTGAAATAATCAGCGGAGGAAATAATGAACTGGATTAATAGTTTCAATCTGATATGTTTTTAGCGATTTTCCTTATGATTATGACGTTGGCTTCGAGTTTTATCGATGTTGATTTATAATATTTTATCAGAAATTAAATATGAAATTTACAAAACAATAATATGATATTTACATGAAAAAGATAATAGAGAAGTAGAATATGATTATGAAAATATCAACAGTAATATTTTCGTTTGTAAAATAAAGAATAGTTTGATTTGAGCAATATACATTTCGGGGAAAAACTGTTCGAAAAACGGAGAAAATAATGGAAAATAGAGCAAATATTCCTATTTTAAGAAAAATTATATTTGATATTGTCCTTTCGATGCTGCTATTAGCAACTATAGCGAGCATGTATTTGATGGTAAATCATGCCGCAGGTTCTTTCGTTGAAGGAATGATGGAATTTGTCTGCGAAATTGTTTTTCGCGTTTTTTTCGTAATTTTATTTTTCTTAGTATTATTAATGAGTCATTTCATCAAAGAAAAAAGAAAATCTACAATTATTTGGTGGATTTGTGCAATTTGTTACGTTATTGGATCTTTTTTTGTAATGAAAGCTCCGATTGAGGATTTATCATACATTAATTCACCATCTAATATTAAACTTAAATATGTGACTTTTGAAGAAGACAATAATTAAGAACTTTCAACATTCTATAAACTTACAGGCTACACACAAAATGACGAAATCAAAATATTTGATTTGAATTGGCAAACGTACGAAAATGAAAAAGAGAAATGGGACGACAATGAAAATGTATCGGCTGATATTACATATCTTCCTCATACAAATGTTTTAATGAAGCTAAATACGCACGGACAACAATCATCAAAGGATAAATAAAATTTGGAGAGCATCTACAATGTAGGTGCTTTTATTGTGCATAAAATTACCATTTCAATTACAAATTGGGTATAAATAATACAAGAAATGTATACGGGAGTTTATTATGAGAAAATCAATAATATCTAGAACAATCAAAACTGCTTTGGCTTCGCTTTTGGCAATAATTGTGTCGCAGGAACTTTCTCTTGAATTTGCAGCAGCGGCGGGAATTATAGCGATATTAAATGTGTTTGATACTCGAAAAGCTACGATTGAAGGTGGGCTGAAGAGGACTTTGTCTGCGGTGATTGCACTTTTAATTGGTGGGTTTTTGTTTGAAAAACTAGGATACAAAACTTGGGTTTTTGGACTGTATTTGCTTTTATTTGTGCCTGTGTCTTTTTTATTGAAGATAGAGCTGGGACTCGGCCCTTCAAGTGTGATTGTGACTCATTTGTTAGCGTTCGGGAAAATCGATTCAGCGATTATTTTGAATGAAATGGCTCTTGTGTTTATAGGAACGGGATTTGCGATGTTGACTAATTTCTACGCTCCTACTAGTCAAGACAAATTAAACAGGCTGATTGAAAGTATTGATGACGATATGAAGTTCATTTTGAATTTGTTCGGGAAATCTCTTGTTCAAAACTTGGATGTGAAGCTGTATGAGGACAAGATTTCAGAACTTGAAGCAGATATCGACAAGGCGATTGACATTGCAATTATTGAGAATGATAATTTGATTGAAAATAGCAGGGATTTGCTTCATGATTTGCGTTTGAGAGAAAGGGAGATGGATTTGTTGGAGGAAATGCATGATGATTTAAGGACGATTCCACCGGAATATTCAGACGGCAAATACATTTCAGATATTTTAATCCTAGCATCCCAAAATTTGACAGATGGAGGGGAAATGCTCAAAGTGAAAGACAGAATAGATTTTCTGAAAAATCATTTCCACATGATGGAACTTCCCGATACTCATGAAGAATTCGCAATTCGTTCGGCGATTTTTCAAGTGTTTAGAAGTCTGGATCAATTTATAGACATTAGTAATCAAATTACGAATAAACCGAACAATAAAATAAAGCTAAAAACAAGAAGGTGATTGTATGTGTGAAGAAAAAAATGAAGAACTGATTTTTAAGGAAAAACTCGACGAAACTGTGGAAAGTTTTGGCAAGGGCAGCCAAGAAGGAGCGAAGGTTTCGATTAGAAATTGTCAGGATTTTTTTGGTTGTGTGTCGATTAGTCACCAAAAACAAATCGCACAAGCTTTTGAAATTGATGAGAAATACATCAAGACGATTATAAAATTCATTCCATCTATCAAAGAATCAAAGGTAGAGTACGAGATTGTGTGCTGTTCGGGACCGAGATGTGCGAAGAACGGCTCAATGGAAGTGCTGAAGACTGTGAAGAAAGAGTTGTACATGGATTTTAATGAAACATCTGCTGATGGAAAAATTCGACTTAGAACGCAAAACTGTTTCAAGAAATGCAAAGACGGCCCAAACATTATGATTAACGGTAAGTTTTATCATCACATGGATGCTGACAAAACAAAGGAAGTTTTGGGAGAAATAAAATAAATTCTAATTGGAGCTGGACGATTCTAGCTCTTTTTTATTGAAACTGATAGAATATAGTTAACGAAAGACATGTGAGGTATTTATGGAAAAATTATGTTTTATTGGCGCTGGGAATATGGGTTCTGCAATGATTTCTGGCGTTGTAAAATCAAAGTTAATAGATGCGAATAAAATTTTTGTTTCAAATAAATCTGAGGAGAAATTAAACGATTTGAAAGAACAATTGGGAGTGAACACAACTACAGACAACAAAAAGGTTTGTGAAAATTCTGATGTTGTGATACTGGCTGTGAAGCCACACATTATTCTATCAGTTTTGGAAGAAATCAAATCTATTATTAATAAGGAAGCTATTGTGATTTCTGTCGCAGCAGGGGTTACTATTTCAAATATTGAAAAAATTCTGGGAAAAGACCACAAGATTTTTCGTGTGATGCCGAACACTCCTTGTCTTGTCGGCGAAGGAATGTCTGCGATTTGTCCGAATGAAAATATAAATGATGATGATTTGAAAATCGTGACAGATATTTTCAATTCATTTGGAAAAAGCGAAGTAATAGACGAAAGTTTGATGGACTGTGTGATTGGTGTTAGTGGCTCATCTCCTGCGTATGTGTTTATGTTTATGGAGTCGATGGCAGATGCGGCTGTTCAAACTGGAATGAAACGAGATATGGCATACAAATTCGTCGCACAATCGGTGCTTGGCGCTTCTAAAATGTTAATGGAAACTCACAAACATCCAGGAGAATTGAAGGACATGGTGTGTTCACCGGCAGGAACGACTATTAAGGCTGTGGAAGTTTTAGAAAAATACGGGCTTAGAAATGCTGTCATTCAAGCTCAGCTTGCCTGTGTGGAAAAATCACGTGAAATGAGTGAAAAATAGTTGTACATTTTAAATTGATATTAATAATGAAAAATTTTTGTAAATAATTTGACTTTTGAAAATTATGATAGTATAATATTTAAAAATCTTATATTAAAGTCGATGACGTGGATGTTTCTTGTGAGAATTAAAGCGATCTGAGTAGAGTGTGAGTCAGAAATTTAATCAAGATGTATACAATAGGGCCACCGAGATTATATTGCGAGTTATTTATTAGCAATATACGTAGTTGTTACGTTAAACATAGAGTGGGGTTTTACCCAATTGGAGTGGTATCGCGGATGTTTCGTCTCTTTTCTTAGCTAAGAAAAGAGACTTTTTTAATTTTGGAGGAAATTAAAATGAAAGATTTAAAATTAAACAAAGTTGTTTTGGCTTATTCAGGAGGATTGGATACTTCTGTTATGATTTCATGGCTGAAAGAAAATTATGGATGTGAAGTTATAGCTGTTGCTGCTGATGTAGGACAAGGTTCAGATTTGAAAGGAATTGAACAGAAAGCTTTGAGTACAGGTGCTTCGAAAATTTTTGTCGAAGATTTGAGAGAAGAATTTGCAAGTGATTTTGTATTTGAAACGTTAAAAGCTGGAGCAAAATACGAAAATCAATATTTGTTAGGAACGGCTTTTGCTAGACCTATAATTGCAAGACGTATGGTTGAGATTGCACACGAGGAAAATGCAGACGCAATCGTTCACGGATGTACAGGTAAAGGAAATGACCAGGTGAGATTTGAAACATCGATTCGTTATTTCGATCCAGATATCAAGATTATTGCTCCGTGGAGATATTGGGATATAAAATCTCGTGAACAAGAAGAAGAATATGCTATGAAGAGAAATATTCCTTTGAGTAAGAAAACGGGTTGTCAATATTCTGAGGATAAGAATTTATGGCATATATCACATGAAGGCCTAGAGTTAGAAAGTCCTTCGAATGCGCCTAATTATGATAATTTTCTAGAGTGGATTAAAAAAGTCGAAGATAGCGATGATAAAGCAGAGTATATTTCTATTGAATTTAAAGATGGAGTTCCAATTTCTATAAATGAAAAAGAGTTAAAATCCTATGAAATTATAGAAAAACTTAATGAAATTGGCGGAAAACATGCAATAGGAATAGATGATATAATTGAAAGTCGTATAACTGGAATGAAAGTTAGAGGAGTTTATGAAAACCCAGCAGGAGCAATTTTGTATAAGGCTCATGATATTTTAGAATCTTTGACTTTAGATGGTGACACTTTGAAGTTTAAACAAATTTTATCTTTAAGATATGCAGAGGAAGTATATAAAGGATTGTGGTATTCTCAATTAAGAAAATCACTTCAAGAATTTGTAAACTATACTCAAAAAAGAGTCTCAGGAGTAGTCAAACTAAAACTTTATAAAGGAAATATAATACCAAACGGAGTGGATTCTAAATTCTCATTATTTTCACAAGAGTTTGCAACATTTGAAGAAGATCATGTCTACAATCAAAGTGATTCAGAAGGATTTGTAAATATTTTTTCTTTGCCTATCAAAATTGAAGCAATGAAAAGAAAGGAAAATAAGTGGTAATGGATTTATACAAGTCTAGATTTAGCGAAAGAACTTCTGATATTGCACATAAATTTAATAGTTCAATAAAAACTGATTATAGATTATATCCTTATGATATAAAAGGCTCCATTGCTCATGCAAAAATGCTTTGTGAATGTTCTATTATTTCTTCTGAAGATTGTGATTTGATAGTTTCAGGTTTAGAAAGTATTCTTGAGGATTTGAATAATGGGAAACTAGAGATTTCTTATGAATCTGAAGATATTCATATGTTTATAGAATCTGAATTGACAAAGAGAATTGGAAATTCCGGTAAAAAACTACACACAGCTAGATCAAGAAATGACCAGGTTGCATTAGATTTAAAATTGTATACGAAAGATAAAACTGAAGAAGCTGTCTTGTATATAAAAAATTTGATAAGTACCATATTGAAAATTTCACAAGATAACTTGAATACAGTGATGCCAGGATATACGCATCTTCAAATAGCACAACCAGTTACATTTGCACATCATATAATGGCTTATGCACAAATGTTTATGAGAGATTTGCAGAGAATACAAGATTTATCAAACAGATTAGACATATCTCCTTTGGGAGCATGTGCTTTAGCTACTACAACTTATAATATAGATAGATTTAGTACTGCAGAAAAACTTGGGTTTTCAAAAGTGACATTGAATTCAATAGATTCTGTATCTGATAGAGATTTTGTAGTAGATTTTATATATTGTTTAGCGATGTTCTCAATGCATTTGTCTAGATTAGCGGAGGAACTTATAATTTTTTCATCACAAGAATTCAATTATATTAAAATATCCGATAAATATTCTAGTGGATCTTCAATAATGCCACAGAAAAAGAATCCCGATATGGCAGAATTGTTAAGGGCTAAGTCAGCAAAAATGTATTCTAATTTAATGGGAATATTGACTATGCTAAAAGCAATTCCATTGGCATATAATAAAGACATGCAAGAAGATAAAATATACCTGTTTGAAAGCGTGGAAATTTTTGAAATATCAGTAGAAATAATCACTAATATTTTAGAAACTATGCAAGTTGATAAATTCAGGATGAGAGAAATGGCATCTAAAGGTTATATTAATGCTACTGATGCGGCTGATTATCTTGTAAAGAAAGGATTGACATTTAGAGATTCGTATTATATTATTGGTGAAATAGTAAAATACGCCATTAGTGAGGATTTGAGTTTAAACGATATATCACTGGAAAAATACCAGGAGTTTTCTAATAAATTTGATGAAGATTATTTTCATTTTATCGATTTAGATTATATATTAAATCAAAGAGATGTTTTTTCAGGTCCGTCACCAAAAAGAGTACAAGAACAGATAAATATAGTAAAAGAAAAATTAGACGATTCAAAAAAGTGATTAAATAAAAGAGCTTTTTAATAAATTAGAAATTAATAATATATAAGGAAAGTAGCAATAAAGTCTTTATTTCAGAACAATATTATTCGAATTTTCATCTTTGGGTGAGATTATTTTTTGTTAGATTTATGATGCAAAACATAAGGAGCTGTGATATAATATATTGTAAATTATTTTAGAGGGGGCAAAATTATGAGCGTTATTGATATTTCAATAAATTTCATAAATAAGCTTTTTGATTTGAGATTTACAAATCACGATTTAAGCCTTATCAATAAATTGAGAGGCAAATTGATAGCTATTTTTGCGTCCAATAAAAAAGTGTATATTTGTCAAAAAATTTAGGAGAATTCTATCTAGAATTCTCTATTTTTTTATTTTAGGAGGGTATTATGGAAAAATTGTACGAAGGTAAGGCAAAGGAAGTTTATTTAACAGAAAAGGCTGATGAATATATCATCAGATACAAAGATGATGCAACAGCTGGTAACGGTGAAAAAAAAGCTACAATTGCTGGTAAAGGTGAACTTAACTTAGCAATCACTACAATGATTTTTGAAATGCTTGAAAAAAACGGCATCAAAACTCACTACATCGAAACAATCAACAACACTGATATGAGAGTAAAAAAAGTTACTATCATGCCACTTGAAGTTATCGTTAGAAACATCACTGCAGGTTCTTTTGCAAAAAGATACGGCGTTGAAGAAGGAAGAGTTTTGAATCAACCAACTTTTGAATTGTCATATAAGAATGATGATTTGGGAGATCCATTGATGTGCGAAGACCACGCAATTGCTCTTGGGGTTATCACAAAAGAAGAATACGACTATTTAAGAGAAGAAACTTTGAAAATCAACGAATTACTTAAAGAATTTTTCTTAAAAATCAACTTAAAATTAGTTGACTTCAAAATCGAATTCGGTAAAACTGATGACGGACAAATCTTATTAGCTGACGAAATCAGCCCAGATACTTGCAGATTGTGGGACAAAGACACTAACCAAAAATTGGACAAAGATATTTTCAGAAGAGATTTGGGAGATTTGACAGAAGGCTACAAAGAAGTTCTAAATAGAATGAGAGGCTAGGATGTGTGGAGTTATAGGGATATATTCTAAGTCCGAAGTTAATAAGAAATTATTTTTCGGACTTAACTCCTTACAACACAGAGGACAAGAATCCTGTGGTATCACCGTTAGTAACGGTGAAAACCTACATAGAGAAAAAGGCATGGGACTTGTTATCGATGTGTTTAAGGAAGAAAATTTGAATAATTTAGTTGGTAATGTAGGAATTGGACACGTAAGATATTCGACAGCTGGTGGTTCTCACGATTACAACACTCAACCATTGATGGCTTTTGCCAAAGGAATTGAAATGAGTTTGGCACACAATGGAAATCTTATTAACCACCAAATTTTAAGAACAAGACTTGAAGAAGACGGCGTGATGTTCCAAACAGCGATTGACAGTGAAGTTATTTTGTATTTGATTGCCAGATATTACAAAGGTGACATTGTCGAAGCTATCAAAAAAACAATGAAACTTATCAAAGGTGCTTACGCTGTTGTGTTGTGCTTGAAGGATAAGCTTGTAGCATTTCGTGATCCTTTGGGAATAAGACCTCTTGTTATGGGGAAAAATGACGAAGATGTTGTGTTTGCATCTGAAAATGCAGCAGTAGAAATCGTCGGAGCAACTGAAATTCGTGATGTAAAACCAGGAGAGATAATTGTCGTAGACAAAGAAGGAGCGAATTCTTCGATGTATTCAACAATTGAAGCGCCACGTCATTGCTTCTTTGAATATGTGTACTTCGCAAGAGAAGACGCTACATTGGACGGAACAAACGCGTACAATTTTAGAAGAAGATGCGGAGAATATTTGTCACAAGAATCTCCTTGCGATGTTGATTTGGTAGTTCCAGTTCCAGATTCTGGCATTCCTTCAGCGATAGGATATTCACAAAAAACAGGAATTCCTTACGCACAAGGATTGGTCAAAAATAGATATATGGGAAGAACATTCATCAAACCAACTCAAAAAGAAAGAGAAATGGCTGTTAAATTAAAATTAAATCCTCTAAGACATGTATTAAAAGGAAAGAGAATTGTTTTAATAGATGATTCCATCGTAAGAGGAACTACAAGTGCTAATTTGATTCAAAGAATTAGAGAAGCTGGTGCGACAGAAGTTCACATGAGAATCACTTCGCCACCTGTAAAATTCCCTTGCTATTACGGAATTGATACTCCTTCCAGAAAACATTTGATTGCTGCAAACATGGATATCGAAGCTATCCGTGAAAAAATCGGTGCAGATAGCTTGGCGTTTATTTCAATGGAAGGAATGGTAAAATCCAGCAGCGACAAAATCGACAAATTCTGTAAGGCTTGTTTTGATGGAGATTATCCTGTAGATCCGATAGTTATATAGGTGATTAAATGAATATTGCAGTTTTTATTTCAGGTACTGGTACCAATTTGAAAGCTCTGTTGGATGCAAAAAAAGACAATTATTTCGAAAGCGATATTGTTGTTGTGGTTAGTAACAAAAACGCAGCTGGTCTTGGTTTTGCGAGAGATTTCAACGTGGATACTTTGGTTTCAAAAGATGATGAAGAAATCATCAATTGTTTAAAATCAAAAAACGTAGATTTGATTGTGTTGGCAGGTTTCTTGCCTAAAGTTTCAAAGAGAATTATAAATGAGTTTACAATTGTAAATATCCATCCATCATTGCTTCCAAAATACGGCGGCAAGGGATGTTATGGAATCCACGTTCACGAAAAAGTTTTTGCCAATAAGGAAAAAATTAGCGGTGCAACTGTGCATTTCGTGAATGAAAAATTAGACGATGGAGATATTTTGCTTCAAAGGTCTGTGGATATTTCTGATTGTAAATCGGAAGAAGAGATAGCAAAGAAAGTTTTGAAAATAGAACATGGCATTTTAAAAGATGCTATAAAAAAATTGGAGGAGAGTTCATGCGCGCATTAATTTCACTTACGGATAAGACAAATGTAGGTAAATTAGCAAAAAGTTTACAAGAATTGGGATATGAAATCATATCTACAGGTGGTACTTACAAGGAAATCGAAAAATCTGGGGTAAATGTAATAGACATCTCCAAAGTTACAAATTTCCCTGAAATTTTGCAAGGCAGAGTGAAGACTTTGTCACCATACGTTCACGGTGGAATTTTGTACAAAAGAGATAACGAAGAACACAAGAAAACTGTAGAAGAATTAAACATTCAACCAATCGACATTGTTGTGGTTAATTTGTACGATTTCCAAAACGCATTGAAGACTGGAGACCACGACAACATAGTTGAAAACATCGACATAGGTGGACCAACTTTGATTAGAAGTGCTGCAAAAAACTACAAGGACGTTTTAGTTGTAACAGATCCTTCTGATTACGACGAACTTATCGACAGATTGAAAAGCGACAACGTGGACATAGCTTACAGAGAAAAATTAGCTATGAAGGCTTTTAGTTTGACAGCTTACTACGATTCTGTGATTTCAAGATATTTCCAAGAACAAGTTGGAGAACGTAGTGACTACAGAACTTTTGGTTTCAAAAAAGAAGAAGAACTTAGATACGGTGAAAACTCACATCAAAGTGCCAATCTTTACATAGATCCATTTGTAAATGGCAAATTGACAGATTGTGAAGTCATTCATGGAAAAGCAATGAGCTTTAACAATTACAACGACTTGAATGTTGCAGTGGAATTGGCAGACGAATTGGGCGCAAATTCTTGTGTTGCATTGAAACACCAATCTCCATGTGGCGTTGCAATTGCACACAGCGTTTCAGAAGCTTACCACAAGGCTTACTTGGCAGATTCAACTTCGATTTTCGGTGGAATTATCGCCATCAATGGAGTTGTGGATGAAAAATGTGCCGAAGAAATGAGTCAAATTTTCTTGGAAATTATCGCTGCGAAAGATTTTGACGAAAAAGCGCTTGAAATTTTGACTAAAAAGAAAAACATCAGACTTGTTAAGATAAAATTCGACAACGATTCAGTAAAAGAAGACATTAAGTATTTGAACGGAAAAGTTTTAATCCAAGACAAAGACTTCGGCGTTGACGAATACAATGTAGTTACTGACGAAAAACCTAGTGATGAAGACAAAAAAGATTTGGAATTTGCTATGAAGGTGGTTAAATTCACAAAATCAAACGCAATTGTACTTGCAAAAGATTCACACACTTTGGGAATTGGTGGAGGACAAACATCTAGAATCTGGGCATTGGAAAATATAGCGAACAATCATCCTGACGTTGATTTTTCTGGATGCGTATTGGCATCAGATGCATTCTTCCCATTTTCTGACTGCGTAGAATTTGCACACAAATTAGGGGTAAAAGCTATCATTCAACCAGGTGGAAGCATCAAAGACCAAGATTCAATCGACAAATGCAACGAATACGGAATTAGTATGGTGTTCACAAAAAATAGACATTTCAAACATTAAAATTGGGAGGTTTTATGAAAATTTTAGTTGTAGGTTCAGGTGGCAGAGAGTTTGCACTTGGACGTAAAATAAAATCTTTTGATGAAAATAGACAGATTTTCTTCGCTCCAGGCAATGCTGGAACTGAAGAAATCGGAGAAAACGTGGATATTCAAGCTGACGATTTAGAGGGTCTGCTTGAATTTGCGAAAAAAAATGAAATTGACTTCACAGTTGTTGGTCCTGAAAATCCATTGTGCGACGGGATTTCAGATTTGTTCGAAGAAAATGGTCTTAAAATATTTGGACCTGTAAAAAAAGCTGCTGAATTTGAAAATTCAAAATCATTTACGAAAAAATTCTTGGAAAAATACGACATCAAAACAGCGAAGTATTTGGAAAGCAAAGATTTTGATGAGTCTTATGATTTTGCAAATAAATTGTTGGAAGAAAATGGCAAAGTTGTCGTAAAAAGAGACGGTCTTGCAGCTGGAAAAGGTGTATACATTGTAGATAACGCTGATGATTTGAAGAAAATTTTGCAAGATGTACTAGACAAAGACGACATGGTTGTCATCGAACAATTCCTAGACGGATTTGAGATGAGTTTGTTGTGCTTTACAGATTCTAAGACGATTCTTCCACTTCCAACTGCGAAGGATCACAAGAAAATTTTCGAAAGAGAGACTGGAGCCAACACTGGCGGCATGGGAACTTACGCTCCGAATGTCGAAGCAGAAGTATTTGTAGATAGAATCAAAAATAGCGTATTGGACAAAATTCTCACAGGATTGAAGGAAGAAAACATTGATTTCAGAGGATTGTTGTTCATCGGATTTATGATAACAGACGATGGAATTTACGTTTTGGAATTTAACGCGAGATTTGGAGATCCCGAAACTCAAGTTGTGCTTGAACTTATCGACAATGATTTGTTGGATATAATGATGAAAACAAGCGAAGGAAAATTATCTGATGTCGATTTGAAAATAAATGACAACAAGGCGCTTTGCGTTGTGCTAAGTGCTGGTGGATATCCAGATAGTTATGACAAGGGCGATCAGATTACAATATCTGATATGGACAGCGTTGTTTTCCATGCAGGAACGAAAAAAGTCGACGGCAAAATCGTCACAAACGGCGGCCGTGTGTTAAATATTGTAAATTCTAAGAAGAATTTTGATGATGTTATTAAGGCTTGTTATGAAGATATAGAAAAGGTGGATTTTAAAAACATGTATCACAGAACTGATATTGGTCCTAGAGTTAAAAGAGTTTATGTCAGAAAAAAAGAAGAATACGATTATGAATCTAAGGAAAAGAAAAAGCAAATTGAAAACTTACTTGGAATTGATTTGGATAAATTCGTAATTTACAAGAGATACGATTTGGAAATCAGTGACGATAATTTGGGAAAAATTGTCGACACTGTCCTTAGCGAAAAATCTGTAGACGACGTGTTCTACGGAGAAGATGCGTTGAAATTACAGGCTGATATGAAAAACGCAATTGCTGTTGAATATTTGCCGGGACAATTCGATCAAAGAAAACAAGGTGTGCTTGACACATTGAGTTTGATTTTGGATGAAGATGTCGACTGTAAGACTTCGACAGTTTATGAAATCGAAGGCGCTAACAAAGAAGATTTGGAAAAAATCGAAAAATATTTGGTAAATCCTGTTGACAGTCACAAGGTTAATTTGCTTGGAATTCCAACAACTTTAAAACAAGAAAATCCAAAAAATTTGGAAAACGAAACATATACGAATTTCAGAAATATGAGTGATGATGAGCTTCAAAAATTTGTCGACGATCACTCATTGGCGATGAATGACGAGGATTTGAAGTGCATTAGAGATTATTTCAAATCAGAAGACCGTGATCCAAACGAAACAGAAATCAAAATTTTGGATACTTACTGGTCAGACCACTGTAGACATACAACTTTCAACACTTTCTTGGATATTGAATTCAATGCAAAGACAAAACTCGACGAAGCAATTCACAACAGTTTTGAAGAATATTTGAAAGTTAGAGAAGAATTAAAAATAGAAAAACCAATCAATCTTATGAGTTTCGGAACGATTTTGTCCAAATATATGAGAAGCAAAAACGAATTTGACGATTTGGAAATCTCATCTGAAATCAACGCTTGTTCTGTAAAAATCAAAGTTCGCGTAGAAGTGGACGGAGTTGACGAAACAAGAGATTATTTGTTGATGTTCAAAAACGAAACACACAATCACCCAACAGAAATCGAACCATTCGGTGGCGCAAGTACTTGCTTGGGTGGAGCAATCAGAGACCCACTAAGTGGTAGAGCGTTCGTCTACCAAGCTATGAGAATTACAGGAGCGGGCAATCCTCTTACTTCATTGGAAGACACAATGGATGGCAAGCTTCCACAAATCAAAATCACACAAGAAGCTGCGAAAGGATATTCTTCTTACGGAAACCAAATTGGTTTGGCAACTGGATTTGTAGATGAAATTTATCACGACGGATACGTTGCTAAGAGATTGGAATGCGGAGCTGTAATGGCTGCAGCGCCAATTGAAAATGTAAAGAGAATTGAACCAGAAAAAGGCGACATCGTAATCTTACTTGGCGGCAGAACTGGTCGTGACGGAATTGGTGGAGCGACAGGTTCCTCTAAGAGTCACAAAGTTACAAGTATCAAAACAGAATCTGCACAAGTTCAAAAAGGTAACGCACCTGAAGAAAGAAAAATCCAAAGACTTTTCAGAATTCCTGAACTTGCAAGTTTGATCAAAAAATGTAACGACTTCGGAGCAGGTGGAGTGAGCGTTGCGATTGGTGAACTTCACGACGGAGTGGACATTTATTTGGACAGAGTTCCATTGAAATACAAAGGTCTTAAACCATTTGAAATTGCGATCAGTGAATCACAAGAAAGAATGGCATGTGTAATTGCCAAGAAAGATTTGGAAGAATTTGTAAAATATGCAGACGCAGAAAACATCGAAACGACTGTTGTTGCAGACATCACTGACACTAACAGAATGAGAATGTTCTACGATGAAGATTTGATTGCAGACATCAGCTACGATTTCATCAATACAAATGGTTCAGACAGAAACGCTGAAGTTGAAGTTGTATCAGAAGATGTTCCAGAAATTTTGACAGAACAATGTTCCGATGCGAACAAATTCTACGACAAAGTTAAAGGGCTTAACATCACTTCCGAGAGAGACTTGATAGAAATGTTCGACTCTACAATCGGAAGAAATACAGTTATCAACCCAATGGGTGGTAAATTGCAATTGAATCCATCTCAAGCAATGGTTGCAAAGATTCCAACAATGGATGGAATTATGAAAACTGTATCCATGATGAGCTACGGATTTGACGCTGATTTGTCCGAACAATCTCAATACTTGGGAGGATACTATGCAGTTGTAGAATCAATCAGTAAATTAATCGCTTTAGGTTCTGACAAAAACTTAATCAGATTGACATTCCAAGAATACTACGAAAAAATGCTAGACAAAAAAATCTGGTCCAAACCATTGAAGGCACTACTTGGAGCATTCACTGTTTCCAAACATTTCAAAGCAATGCCAATCGGTGGAAAAGACAGTATGAGTGGAAACTTCGAAGATATTAAAGTACCACCAACTATGATTTCATTTGCAGTGACTCACGAAGATGTGGATAACATCATTACAAATGATTTGAAAGGCAAGGGCAAAATCGGACTTGTGAGAACTCCTTACGAAGAAGACGGAACATTGAACCTTGAAAAATTGGAAGAAAATTTCGATTTTATCACAGAACAAATCAGAAACAAAAATATTATTTCTGCGATTGCCTTGGACAAAAAAGGCTTGTTATCAAATATATTCGAACAATCTGTAGGAAACACTGGATTTAATATCAAATTCGATAATTTGTACAACCCAATGTACGGAAGTTTCGTAGTTGAATACATTGAGGACGACGAAAACATCGAACACATTGGTGATTTTGCAGATGAAATTATCGTAAATGATGTTAAATTAGATCCAGAAAAATTATTAGAAGGCTACACTCAAGTTTTAAATAAAGTATTCACACCAAAAGAAAAAATCGAATACAAACAAATTGAAAACAAAAAAATCGAACAACGTAGAATGAAATCCAAGAAACCAACTGATGCACCTCACGTTGTAATCTTGGCAGCTCCAGGAACAAACTGTGAATGGGATACATTGAACGCATTTAAAGAAAATGGAGCAGATGGAGAAATTGTTCTATTCAAAAACAGAAACCAAGAAGATATATTGAATTCTATCGATGTTTTGGCAGAAAAAATCAGAAAAGCGCAAATATTTGCCATTCCTGGAGGATTTTCACTAGGAGATGAACCAGACGGGTCAGCTAAGTTCTTGGCAAATATCCTAAGAAATGAGAAAATAAGTAGTGCGATAGATTATTTGTTGAACGAAAACGACGGATTGGTAATTGGAATTTGTAACGGATTCCAAGCTTTGGTGAAGACTGGACTTCTTCCTTATGGCAAAGTTACATCACCAGAAGAAGACGATCCAAACTTGACATTCAACACTAACAGAAGACACATTGCGACATTTGTAGACACATTGTGCTTGACTAACAACAGTCCTTGGACAAATGGAATCGACTTGAACAAGACATACAGAATGCCGATTTCACACGGCGAAGGAAGATTTGTAATCAAAGAAGACAAACTACAAGAACTTTTGGATAATGAACAAGTTTTCTCAGCTTACAAAATCTCTCCAAACGGATCGGACTACAATATCGAAGGAATTTTGTCCAGAGATGGTAAGATTTTGGGAAGAATGTGTCACACTGAAAGAATCGCAGACGATTTGTACAAAAATATTTACGACATCGACAAGCAAAATATTTTTAGAAATGCAGTAGAATACTTCAAGGAGAAATAATGAACAACGATATTTACCAAAGTCCATTAAATACGAGATACGCAAGTCACGAAATGAGCCACAATTTTAGTTCACAAGTTAAGTTTGAAACTTTCAGAAAATTGTGGTTGGCATTGGCAAAATCCGAAAAAGAATTGGGACTTAATATTACAGACGAACAAATAGAAGAATTGCAATCACACATTTCAGACATTGACTTTGATAAGGCTGCTGAATACGAAAAAGTTCTTCGCCACGATGTAATGGCTCACGTGAAAACATACGGAGAAGTGTGTCCAAACGCAGCTGGAATTATCCACTTGGGAGCTACAAGCTGCTATGTAACTGACAACACTGACATTATCGTGATGAGAAACGCACTTGAAATCGTAGAGAAAAAATTAGCGATTTTGATTAAACACTTGTCTGATTTTGCGATTAAATACAAAGATTTGCCAACACTTGGCTACACTCACTACCAACCAGCACAATTGGTGACTGTTGGAAAACGTGCAACGTTGTGGATTCAAGATTTCCTTATGGATTTGGAAGAAGTCATTTACAGAAAAGAAAACTTGAAATTGAGAGGAGTAAAGGGAACGACTGGAACTCAAGCATCATTTTTGAAACTTTTCGATAATGACCATGACAAAGTCAAAGAATTGGAAAAGAAAATCGTAAAAGAAATGGGATTTGACAGCGCAGTTAGCGTGAGTGGACAAACATATACAAGAAAAATCGACTACCACGTTCTTCAAGTTCTATCTTCAATTGCACAATCAGCTCACAAAATGACAAACGACATCAGACTTTTGCAAAACAGAAAAGAATTGGAAGAACCATTTGAAAAGACACAAATCGGTTCATCAGCAATGGCTTACAAGAGAAATCCAATGAGATGTGAAAGAATTTCATCGCTTTCAAAATATGTGATGAGTTTGGTTCAAAACCCACAATTTGTGGCTAGTACTCAATGGCTTGAAAGAACATTGGACGACTCTGCAAATAAGAGAATGAGCGTTCCAGAAAGCTTCATGGCTGTGGATAGTATTTTGGAAATTGCAATCAACGTTACAGATGGACTTGTTGTTTACGAAAACCAAATCAAAGCTCACGTTAATGAAGAATTACCATTTATGGCGACTGAAAACATATTGATGGAAGCTGTAAAACGTGGCGGCGACAGACAAGAACTTCACGAAAAAATCAGAGAATATTCTATGGTTGCAGGTAGAAGAGTAAAAGAAGAAGGGCTAGACAACAATTTATTAGAATTATTGGAAAAAGACGAAGCTTTTAACTTAAACAAAGACGATTTGAATTCGCTTTTAGACGGCAAGCTTTACATTGGAAGATGCCCAGAACAAGTGGTTGAATTCATCGAAGAAGACGTCAAACCAGTTATTTCAAAATACGACACAGAATACTCTGTTGATTTGAAAGTTTAATATTAATTGAAATGCACATGGCAAAGCTGTGTGCATTTTTTAGTTGATAATATTAAATTTATACGATACAATGAATTCAAATATAATTAGTAGGTGAAATATGGAAAAATTCAAGAAAATATTTTTGATAGTTCTTTTGGTTGCGTTAACTGTGGGACTAATGGTATTCGTTCCTTATGATTCAATCAGAAATTTGGTACAAAAATCTGGTCCATGGGGAGCGGTTGTGTATATTTTATTGTTCACGATACTTCCGATAGGATTCTTCCCAGTTCCAGCGTTGGCGTTAATCGGTGGAGTGAGCTTCGGGCTTGTTAAAGGAAGCATTTATACAGTTATAGGTGCAGCTATGAACTGCTTGTTGATGTTCGAACTTTCAAGAAGAATCGGACACGATTATGTAGTTAAGATGATTAATGAAAAGTTCTCTGAAAAAAACAGAGACAGAATACTAAACGCGCCAGATTCAAAATTGTTCACGCTTTTGTTTATTTGCAGATTGATTCCACTTATTCCATACAATCTTATCAATTACGGATTCGGTTTGACGAACATCAGCCTGTCCAAATACATGTTCGCATCAGTTCTTGGAATAATTCCTGGAACACTTGTGTATTTGAATTTGGGAGATAAAGTGTTGAATGTAGGCTCCAAGGAATTCTACCAAGCGATTATTTTGGTAGTAGGACTTACTGTAGTGAGCTTGATATTTGCGAAAATAATCGACAAAAAAGACAAGGAAAAACAAAAAGATTTGAAGTAATAAAATAATTAGGGAGTAGTAGTTAAAACTCTTAAAAAAGTAAAGTGAGTAAGTCCTAAAATATATCAAAGTAGAACTCACTTCGTCTCGCTTACAAAAATTTGAAAATTCTAATCTCGAAATTCTAAAATTCAAAACTCGCTTACGCTCAAACAGTTGAATTTTCACGAATTTCTCAATTGAATTTTATAAAATTTTTTCCAGAGGACTCGTTCATTTTACTTTGATATAAAAACAAACACAATAAAACCGCAATGCTTACAGTATAAGCTATTGCGGTTATTTTTATGAATCAAAAATTCTCTTCCAAGTATTTTTTTGTAAATTTTACGAAATCTATAACGGGCTCTGAGAGTAAAGAGTTAGAACGATATACCAGATAAAAGTGACGTACCGATTCGAAATCATCGATTTTGAAGGAAATCAATTGATTATTTGCAACTTCTTCTTCTACTGAAAGTTTGCTCATAATCGATATTCCCATTCCACTTCGAATGCATTGCTTCAAAGTTTCTGTGCTATTTGCTGTTCCAATCAAATTCAGTGAATTCTTGCTGATTCCTAAAGCGTCTATCATTTTCATGGATTCCTTTAATGTTCCAGAACCTTGTTCACGAAAAATTATTGGTTCCTTTAAAATAGAACTTATCTTGACATTGTTTTTCTTCAATGCATTATAATAATCGTTATATGGTGTGACTACTACTAGCTTATCGCTTAGAACTTTTTCAAAGGTAAGTTCTTTATCCATTGTAGTCATGCCTACAATTCCAATATTGATAGAACCATTTATAACTCCGTCAATCGTAGTTAAACTATCTGATTGAATTATATTCACCAAAGTTTTGATGTGAGATTTGTGATATTTTGTTAAAAGAGAAGGCAGAATATATGTTGCAGGAACAGAACTTGCACCGATGTTAAAAGTAGTTAGGCTTTTTTTTGAAAAAGAATCCTGCATGCTTTCCATAATCCTCGAAATAGCCTTAGCGTAGTTGTAGAATTCTCTTCCCTCAGGAGTAAGCTCTAACTTTTTAGTAGTTCTTTTTAATAATTCTGCATTAAGTTCATTTTCAATTTGCTTGATGTGGGTGCTTATCGTGGGCTGTGTAAGATAAAGCCTTTTAGCAGCTTCAGAAAAACTATCCCATTCCACAACAGTTATGAACGTTTCTAATTGTTTTAAATCCATAATATCTCTCTCTTCGTGGTATTTAATATATATATTTTATCATATACCTTTTATTTTACAAAATACGCAAATACTTTATAGTAATATACCCAATTGTAAATAAATTTAACAAATACATATTTACTTATAGGAAAAATCTATAAATAAAACACAATCAAAAAACGCCTTATATTCAATATTTGTACGATATTTTTTAGAATATAAATGATAAAAATTTGCAAAAAGCTTTTAAAACAGCGTGATTTATAGAAAATTTCAATTAATCATATAACTGATTGTATGTTAGAATTATCTAGGTGTTAGAAATATCACTAATGTACTTATTAAAACATATTAAGATGTAGGAGGATTACATGAAAAAGGGATTTAAAATACTCTTATTAGCTATTTGTTTATCAGTGTTATTCACAGGATGTGTGAAAAATGGTGAAAATAAAACAGAAAATAAGAAAACAGAAGAAAAAGCCAGTAAAGAAGAAATAAAAACAACTGGCAAGATTGAAGATGAACCAATGTATGGAAAGGAAATTCTTATCGGATACAACGGTGGTTTGTGCACAGGAACTCCTGGAATCGCTGCTGTAAACAAAGAATTTGAAAAAGAAGGATTGAAAGTTAAAGTTATCAACGTTCAATCAGGACTTGATGCTGTTGGAACTAACAAGGTTCAAGTTTTCTCTGACCACTTGGCAACAGTATTGGTACCATCAATTAACGGAATCAACGTTCAATTAGTAGCTGGTGCACAAACTGGTTGTAAATCATTATACGTACTTAACGACGACAAAATCAACAAAACAAGTGATTTGTTAGGAAAGACAATCGCAGTTCCAGACGGAATTGGTAACTCTGACCACAACATCGCTCTAAGATTTTTGGAACACGACAAAGTTGATGCAAAACAAATCAAATTCAAACCAGTTGAAACATCTGCAGTTATCCAAGCTTTAGAAAAAGGAGAAATCCAAGCAACTCTATTGAGTGACCAATTTGCAGAAAAATTTGTAAACGAAGGCAAAATCAAATCTATCAGATCACTTACAACTGATCCAGATTTCCAAAAAGAACCATGTTGTGTACACGTACTTAACGCTGACTTCATCAGAGACAACCCACAAACAGCTAAAAAAGTTGTTACAGCAATTATGAGAACTAAACATTGGGTTGAAGACAACAAAGAAGAAGCAACTAAAGTTTTATTCGACAATCACTGGGCAAGTGGAGACTTCGACCAAGCTTTGAGAATGATGAAAACTTATGATTTCAAAATTTCACAAAAAGATACTGAAGCTGCAATCAGAAGCACAATTGACGATTACAAAAAATTCGGACTTGTTTCAAATGAAAAATCAACTGACGATTTAATGAAGAAATTCTGGAATCCAGTTGGTGTTGATGAATCAGTAGTAAAATAAAAAATATAGTAAGGTTTTTGCGGATTATTAAGTTAGTCCGCAAAAATTTTTGAATTATAGAAAGGGGTTAAAATGGAAAACGAAAAGCTAGATGAGCTAACTAGAGAGAGGCTTATTGAGTTAGAATCCAGACCTAAAACAAAAGCTCAAAAAATATTAGATGTCGTAAAACTAATTTTCCCAATAATCATGGGGGGTATTTGTGTTTTTGAATATGTGCTATATCCAAATTTAAAGCCAGATGCCACACAAACAAACACTTACGTGGTTTTCATATGGGCATTAGTTGCACTTTACGGTGTGTTTTTTATAGCGTCATTCTTCAAAAAAAGCATCAGAGCAAAATTAGTTTACAAAGCGCCTTTTTATGCTTTTGTATTTTTCTTGTTGACATTGTACGATTTTTTGACATTGAAAACAGGAATACTAACACTACCATATTTTCCATGGGTAGATAAGATTTTGAATTCGATAATTGCTGATAAAGCTTTATTGATAAAATCTGTAAAAAGTTCATTGAAACTACTTTTCTCAGGATATTTTATCGGTGCAATACTAGGGCTAATCACAGGGATTTTGTGCGGATATTCTAAGAAAGTAAATTATTGGATATCTCCATTCATGAAACTTTTAGGACCAATCCCTACAACAACTTGGTTGCCATTGGTTATGGTTTTGGCTACAAGTTTGTTCTACGGATCAGTATTCATCATTGCTTTGGGTGTGTGGTATGCAGTTACAATCTCCACAATTACAGGGATTTTGAACGTAGACAAATCAAACTACGAAGCTGCAAAAACACTTGGAGCAACAGGCAATCAATTGATTACTAAAATCGCTATTCCATCTGCAATGCCAAATATTTTCGGCGGACTTACAATCGGAATGAGCTCTGCTTGTACTGCTCTTTTAATCGCAGAAATGCTTGGTGTGGAATCGGGACTTGGATGGTATATCACATGGAAGAAATCATGGGCAGAATATGCTAGTATGTATGGTGCAATTATCATAATATGTCTTACATTTATAGCGGTTAATTTTGTTTTATCGTTAATTAAGAAGAGAGTCCTTAAATGGCAAGAAGGGATGGAATAATGAATAATTTGATTTTTGAAAATGTATCTAAAAGCTTTTTGAGAACTGATTCAGACGGATTAACTCATGCCCTTACTGATATCAACATGACAATCGAAGATGGAGAATTCGTGTGCATCGTAGGACCATCAGGCTGCGGTAAATCCACTCTTTTAAGATTAATTGCAGGACTTATCGTTCCAACTACAGGCTCCATTACTTTAGGCGGCAAAAAAGTTGAAGGAACAGACAGCGACAGGGGAATGGTCTTCCAAAAACCTACATTATTTCCTTGGCTAACTGTTGGAGAAAATGTAGGATTCTCAGCTAATTTGAAAAAACAAAACAACGAAAAGGAAGTTGACAGACTTCTTGAAAAAGTTGGACTAATGGAATTTAAGAACTCCTATCCTCACCAATTATCAGGTGGTATGGCTCAAAGAGTATCACTTATTAGAACAATGATTAACAAACCAAACGTGTTTTTGTTGGACGAACCATTGGGAGCGTTGGATGCATTTACTAGAATGAATATGCAAGACGAACTCATTAAATTGTGGCAAGAAAACAAACACATAATGATAATGGTAACACACGATGTTGATGAAGCTATTTACTTATCCAACAAAGTTGTTATAATGGGACCAAGACCAGGTAGAATAAAGAAAATATTGGAAATCAATTTGGATTATCCAAGAAATAGAACTAGCAAAGAGTTCACAGATTACAGAAATGAAATCTTAGAAACATTAAATATTTAAGAGGGAAAATATGAAGAAAATTTTGAAAATTTTACAATTGGTAGCAGCGGTTATCTTAGCTTTAATACCAAAAGTTATCGCGAAACCATGTGAAGTAATGCCAGGCAAAATGCCGATGAAATGCTTCCACATGTCAAATGCGGTATTTGTCATAGCAGTAAGTATCGTGATTTTATTAGTCATCGCATACATCATTAAAGACGAAAAAATCGAATGGGGAATTAATATCGCAGTTCCAGTTTTAGCTATTGATTCATTCTTATTAGCAAAATTTGTAATAGGTGGTTGTAAACACGCAGGTGCCGCTTGTCAAATGAAGACAATTCCAGCAGTGTCAATCTGCTCGATAATCCTTGCAATAATTTCAATAGCTTATCTTGTGGTATTAAAGAAGAGTATCGATGAAAGATAAACTTTACCTTAAAAACTGGATGTCATCAAATCCTGTCAGAACATTTATAATAGTTTTGATTATGGCGATAGTGTCCGCACTTTTGTTTGTAAGCATGTATTTTTCAATTGGACTTAACAATTCAATCGACAATATGAAACAAAGATTGGGAGCCGACATGATGATTGTTCCAGAAAAAAGCGGCAAAGAACAAGAAGCATTATTCGTATCTGGTAAGCCTTCTGAGTTCTACATGCAAAATGATGTACTTGATAAAGTACAAAAAGTCGAAGGAGTAAAACAAGCAGCTCCACAATTGTACATTGCGACACTTCAAGAATCTTGTTGTTCATTCCCTGTCCAAGCTATAGGAATTGATTTTGAAAAGGACTTTACAATTAAACCTTGGATGAAACAAGATGTAAAGGAATTGAAAGACGGAGAAATTTTAATCGGAAATAATGTGAGTGTAGTTGATGCAAACACATTGACTTTTTTCGGCAAAAAATACAAAGTGAAATCAAAATTAATGAAAACTGGTCTTGGATTTGATAATGCAATATTCATGAATTTTGATACGGCGAAGAAAATGCTACAAGATTCTGTTAAAGTTCATCCACAAAAATACGTTCCAAATTCTGAAATATCTTCAATTTTAATAAAAAAACAAGATAATGCAGATAGTGAACAATTAACAGTTAACCTTATGAAATCACTTAGAGGTACACACACTATGGTTGTCATGAACAAAAACTTCGTAGACAATCTATCCAAAGAAATGTTCTCTCTTATGAAATATTTGAAAATACTACTAACATTTACATTGATAATGGCAATAATCGTATTAATTTCGATATTTACAGTTGATTTCAAAGACAAAGAAAAGCAAATGGCAACACTTAGAATACTTGGTATAACAAAGAGTAAACTAAAATCCATTATCCTAAAATACTCAGTAGTACTATCATTTATTGGGGCAGTAATAGGAATTGGATTATCCATACTCACAGTGAAGCTATTCTCTGGTCAAATCGAAAAATCTCTGGACTTGGCATTTATGAGCGTTAATGCAAAAGAAATACTAATTATTTCGGCGATAACATTATTAGTTGTAGTAGTGATTGCCTTAATCACGCAAATATTCAACGTAATGAAAATATCCAAAGACGAATTAGCGCTTACATTGAGAGGTAATTAAATGGAAATATTGAAAATACAAAATTTATCAAAAAGCTACCTTATCAATTCTGATAGAAAAAACGAAGTACTAAAAGATGTAAACCTAACTGTAAATGAAAATGACTATATCGCGATAGTCGGAGCAAGTGGCGCAGGTAAAAGTACACTTCTAAATGTGATTTTAGGTTTTTTAAATTACGATGAAGGAAGCGTACAAGTTTTCTCCAAAGAAGTAAAAGATTTTACAGACGAAGAAATATCTGATCTTCGCTCCAAGAAAATATCATTCGTGCCACAAGATTTGATAGTATTTCCAGCACTAACAGTTAAGGAAAACTTGGAAATGAAAGCAGACATTTCAGGCGTGGATAATTTTGATTATGAGAAATTCATCAAAAAATACGACATGGAAGAACTTCTTCAACTAAACAGCGCTAAGAACTTATCTGGGGGAGAAATTAAAAAGCTAATGATTCTAAGAGCATTAATTAATGAACCAGAGCTATTAATACTAGATGAACCAACAGCGAACTTGGATGAAGAATACGTCGACAAATTCTTGGACTTGCTCGATAAATTGAACAATAAAACAACACTGATATGTGTAACACACGATTCAAGACTCAAAAACAGAGCGAAAAAAGTGTACAAATTATCGAGAAAAAAATTATCTGAATAAAATATAACTGATCTTCAAAAGTTATAAGACTTAGAAGGTCAGTTTTTTTGTGTAATCATTGACACGGGAATATGCGTGCAATAGAATCTAATTGAGAGAAAATGAGGATAAATAATGAAAATATTAGAAGCGACACAAAAAGATTCATATGTTTTGGCACAAATGGCGACAAAAATATGGGATAATGAAAATGTGGATGAATTAGAAGAAGAATTCACAGAAATTCTACAATCAGATGAAGGAACTTGCTTCATTGCATTCGTGAAAGAAATCCCTGTTGGGTTTGCGAATGTAGAGCTTCGTCACGACTATGTTGAAGGAACAGAAAGCTCACCTGTCGGATATTTGGAAGGAATATTTGTAAAAGAAAATTATAGAAAACAAAATATTGCCAGAAATCTCGTAAAATCATGCGAAGATTGGGCAAAAAAGATGGGATGCTCTGAATTTGCAAGTGATTGTCTATTGGATAATATTCAAAGCTTGAAGTTTCATCTTGCAATTGGATTTATCGAGGCAAACAGGATTATTTGTTTCAAGAAAGATTTGTAAAAGGAGAAGACATGGAAATATTTAAAATACTTTTACCGTTGATTATTACGGTGATATTAGTCCTAATAGTAATCAAAAAATCGAAAGCACAATCAGAAGCTTCGTCCGATAATTATATGTCATTTGGGATGGCATTGGGAATGATGTTAGGTGCGGGTTTCGGATCTATCTTTGATAAATTCGACATCGCGACTTCTATATCAATCGGTATGCTTTTGGGTATGGTTATAGGAATGAGCATAACAAAAAAATAAATTTATACGAGTATGGCACCAGTAAGAAGGTGCCTTTTTTATGTTATGTGTATAATAAATCTATGTAAAATATTTGTAAAAACATTCAAATTCAATAAATTTAGCGTAATTAACGTGATTATTATGGTATAATATTATTAAAAGCACAAGAAATAATTGTTGAAAGGAAAAGCAGTGAGAAAAAAATACAGGGATAAATTTACCAATCCTGAAATCGTAAAACGAATTGAGCAAATAGAAAATTCTCCACAAATGCAATCAAAACTACTTTTAGTAAAAAATGGAATGAAGAACAACATTATTAATCCATTTGTATTAGTTATAGGTGCCATGTTCGGATTTATTGCATTAAGCGCGATGCGCGCGATGCTAG
Source organism: Finegoldia magna (assembly GCF_002243175.1). GTDB lineage: Bacteria > Bacillota > Clostridia > Tissierellales > Peptoniphilaceae > Finegoldia > Finegoldia magna_J. The sequence goes on along the minus strand of NZ_NDYF01000015.1, from coordinate 24,982 downwards.
ATATTTATTCGCTTCTTGTAATGGCTGCTATAGTGTATTTTTGGGAAAAATATTCAAAACAACGAAGAAAACAACGAAGAAATGATCTTGCAAAATCCTACATTGATAATTTCCTATTACCAGTGTTGAATGAAATCTTGCCTGATACAACAATTGATTATTCTAAGAAAATTGATTTGAAAGCAATGAAAAGGTTGGTTCCTGATTCTCAGTATTATTTTGGAAACTGCCACATAGTATTTGGTGATGATTACAAAACAGAGTTTTCTAATATGCAAGCATACACAGAAACTGAAGATAGTGAAGGACACACACGACAAATTATTGATTTTTGTGGACAGGTTTTGATGGCGAAATTTGACACTAAAATAAATGGACACATAAGAGTAGTTCCCATAAAAAAAGGTAAAGTACTTGGGGTAAGAAATCATGGAAACTACGGCAAGAAGACAAAAATAGAAAAAGAAATTGAGACGGAATCCATTGAATTTAACAACTCATACGCAATATATTCAACAGATGATTTCTACACAAGACTAATTTTAGATCCTAAAATTATAGAGTTATTGAACGATTGGAAAGAAAAAATGAGAGTGTGCTTATACATGAATGAACAATACATATCCATATCGTTCGAATCAAATGCGTTTTTATTTGCATTACCACAAACGAAAAAACAAGTTGATGAATTGTCGCTTTCAACAGAATACGAAAAAGTTAGAGAAAAATTATCAGGATTTTATTCTCTAATAGATATAATAGGTGAAAAATTATAAGGAGAAATTATGGACAGATTTTTAAATTCGGAATTCACAGCAATTGGAATAATTGCATTAATCATTTTGATAGTAATAATTTGGTGGGTAAAAACATCGAATAGATTTAATCGATACAAAGTCGTAATAGACGAATCCAAGAAAAACGTAGACATTGCACTAGCCAAAAGATACGACACAATTTGTGAAATGATAAAAGTTGCCAAATCATACGCAAAACATGAAAGCTCAACTTTTTCGGACGTAATTAAACTTCGACAAAATGCAAATATCAAAGAATTCAACGCAGCAATACAAAACCAAGACCGAGAAATCAGCAAAATATTTGCACTTGCTGAAAACTACCCTGACCTTAAATCATCACAAGAATTCATCAATCTTCAAGACGAAATCAGCGACGAAAATGAACAATTAGCAGCCGCAAAAAGAATAGTAAACAACAACATCAGCATAATAAATCAAGAAATAGTGTCATTTCCAAAATCTGTTGTCGCAAAATCTAAAGGATTGAAAGAAATGGAATTTCTTAAAGAACAAAATATAGACAGCAAAAGGTCGATAAGTGAATTCGACTACGACGTTAAATAATTAGAATAATTAAAAATATAGGGGATAACTTCTGGGATTGTAACGATCTTGGAAGTTTTTTTGAGTGAAAAAAGATGGGTAGTACGGAGGAATAATGTATGAAATTACAAGTCTTAATGTCAGAGATGTATATTTGTGGATGGAGCAAAATACGTTTTTCAAGAAAATGTTGATTCATAAAAAATCTTATAAAATCTTATAAAATAGCATACAAAAACCCCTCCATCCGTATTCCGGATTTTGGGGTTCAGGTCAGTACCAGCTCTGATTTTTAAATTTTTAGATATAAGTTAAATCAAATTTTACAAAATTCTATTTACTTATTAATTTCTTTTTCTAGTTCTTGTAGAACTTTTATAATCTCTTCAAAGTTTGGATATCATAAATATTACATTTAAATCCATCGATTGCAAAATGCTTTTATTGACATTATTTTTAACTCACACTCTCTCATTATCAGATCCATTCAAATACTCTTCAGTATATAAAACCTGAACTTCTCCAGACCAATTAAGTATTGAACCGATAAAATCATTAATATCTAATCCGGGCATTTCATAAATTTCTTCATCTCCAAATGTTCCCGAAGCATCTTCAATAAAAATAGTTTCATAGCCTCTGTCGGAACATATGATGCTCGAAAATAAACAACAATACTCCGTATTGAAACCACAAATATAAACTTTAGACACTTCATTGTCTTTTAAAACTTGGGCAAGATTAGTTTCATAAAATGGATTACATGACGTCTTTTCAATCACATAATCTCCCAATCCTAGAAGTTCTTCACAGATTTCCACATCATCGGAGCCTTTAAAAAAGGGGTTGTCGAAATCATTCGAAAGATGCTTGAATAAGATAACAACATCATTATTCTTTTTGAAATCATCAATTAGAATTTTAATATTATTTAGAGTATCAGTAAAATCTTTCTTCTTCAATATCCCCTTTTGTACATCCAATACTATTAATGCTTTCATTATAATCTCCTTAAATTTACTTGTTACTTATTAAATTCTTTAATTTCCCTTATTACTTCATATATCCATGCAGGAACTGATTTTGATTCGTTCATTAGGTCTGTTCTTTCTTTTTCCGTTAAGTTTACTCTTATCTTTTGTATGACTTGGTCATCAATATTTTCTTTACCCAAAGACTTTATCGCCTGAATTACAGTCGCTGTCTTCAAAGACATATTAGCAATCTCTCCTGGATTTACTTTTTTGAATTCTAAGATGGTATCTCCGATTTTATATTCTTTGTATCTTCCAATTGATATATATTTATAGTGAGTTGGAACTTGTGTTGAAAGTCCTAATAAGTTTAAGGCTGTGCTATTATATGGTGCAATATTCCAATTATATTTTCTTGCTATGGCAAGTGCTAACTCGTGAATTGAGACTGCTTCGTACTCTCCAATTAATTCGCTGTATCTTGGATTGTAATAAAATCCGTCAATGACACGCTTAATTTTATCTTCATCTGCTAATCTTTTTAATATTTGTCTAACCGTAGCATTAGATGCGATATCTAAAAAGTCATTTGCAAAAAATACTTTATTTGAGTCAAAACTATTTATTTTGTCTGATATTATTTCCATATATGAACTCATTTCAACACTCCTTTGTCACGAATATTGTATCATATCCGTGACAAAAATAAAAAAATCGTATTTTTCGTGCAAACTTTTAAATCTTCCTATAATCGCAAACCCTCGCAAATCGCAATGCTTTTGGCACCACTTCGAAATCCAAGTAATCTGTAGTGAAGATTTCTCCGTCGACGTTGACCATCAATTCTTTTTCGAATTTGATACATCCTTTAGTCAATTTTTGAAAATGTATCATAGGATGTGACAGATGAGCGCCTTTTTTGTATTTGAAAATCAATGGGATTATTTTGTACAAAGGCATTGTTTCTGCCAAGCACAATTCCAACACTCCATCAGTCAAGTTTGCATACGGTGAAGGGTTGAATCCTCCGCCGTAGAATCCACCGTTACAAATCGCGCCAAGCAGATAATATCCTTTCAAGTTAACTTCACCATTTTCTCCATTTTTTGTCTTGGATTCCAACTTGTATTTTGGAATTTTAAATAAATTCTGCAACACTGCGATAGGATATGCATTTGCTTTTAATTTCGGATTCTTTTTCAATAAATTATACGCAGAATTCAAAATCACCGTATCAAAACCGAAACTTAAAACGTTCACACAATATTTTCCGTTGACTTTAATCAAATCAATGTCGTCAATGACCGGGTTGATTGTGTTTTCGATTTTGAAATTTGAGTAATCAAAATTCTTGGAGAAATCATTCGCCGTTCCCGATGGAATAAGTCCTACACTGAACTTTGCATTTATTTCTTTCATTTTATTTATTACTTCATTTAATGTTCCATCTCCTGAACACACATACAACAAGACGTCCGAACAATCACAATATTTTTGAACGATTTCACAAGCGTGGTTTTTGTGTTCTGTTTTTATTATTGTATATTTCAAATTATTGCTTGAGTAATACTTCACAATTGAGTGCTCTAATTCTGAGAACGAGCCTGCTCCGGCCTTGCTACTCAACAAAAACACGTATTTCATTTAATCACCATTCATATTATAATATAAACATAAATACCTGTACATAGAATTTTACACAAAGGATGATGTCATGAATAAATTTGTTTATAATATAATTTACGTGCTGATAGTTGTAGGACTTATCGCATTATTCGAAAGAATTTTTAGAAATAGAAAAGACAATCCCACGCTCAACAAAATTTACAAAATATTAGTGGTGATTTTTTGGATAATTGCAACTATCGTCACAGTCTTGCTGTACTGGGCAGGTTACGGATATTTCAAACAAGGAAATTCGTCAGTTGCAGTAAAGCTTTTTGTATTTGGAATTTTGATGACGGTAAGCGTTGGATACAAGATTTATACTTTGATTGGAAATAAAAATGGAAATAATTAAAGAACTCAAATCCCTACAAGATTTGAAATACCGAGATTTTCAAGCAAAAATAATCCCGACTATCGACAAATCCACGATTATCGGAGTAAGAATGCCCGATTTGAGAAAATTAGCCAAGAAAATCGATGAAGAACAAGTGCATATTTTCATGGAAGATTTGCCACACACTTACTACGAAGAAAATATGCTTCATTCTATTTTGATTTCTAATATGAAAATTTACGACGATTGCATCAATAACTTGGAAAAGTTTCTTCCATTTGTAGATAATTGGGCGGTGTGTGATTGCATTTCTCCAAAAATTTTCACGAAAAATACGGACAAATTAATCGACAAAATAAAAGTATGGGCACAATCTTCTCACACATACACCGTGAGAGTGGCGATTTGTTTGTTGATGAAATATTTCTTGGATGATGAATTCAAGGTTGAGTATTTGAACATCGCGGCTCAAATCAAAAGCGAAGAATACTATGTCAACATGATGATTGCGTGGTTTTTCGCGACAGCGTTGACAAAACAGTGGGACGATGTTATATTTGTGTTGGAAGATAATTTGCTAGAGTGTTGGACTCACAACAAAACGATACAAAAAGCGAGGGAAAGTTTCAGAATAACGCCGGAACAAAAACAATATCTAAAATCGTTAAAGAAAAGGAGATAAAATGCGAAGAAAAGATCGTGAAATCACGAATTTCGATGAACAATTGAAGATAATTGATGAGTGCGATGTGGTAAGGCTTGGGCTTGTTGATGATGAAGGCTATCCGTATATTTTGCCGCTGAATTTTGGATATGAAGTCGTGGATAATCAATTGGTTTTGTATTTTCACGGCGCATTGGAAGGCTACAAATACGAACTCATCGACAAGAACAACAAGGCTTCTTTTGAGATGGACACAGACCACGATTTGTACTCTGACAGAGAAATAGGATACTGCACGATGAATTATTCGAGCATCATGGGAAAAGGAGTCGTGGAATATGTGACAGATGCTGAGGAAAAATTCAGAGCGTTGACCGTGATGACTGACAAATATCACGTGGAACACTTTGAATTCAATCCCAAAGCTATCCCAAGAACTAGGGTTTTCAAATTAACAGTTACATCAATGACAGCAAAACACAGAACTATGAAAAAATAAACTTATAAAACACAAAAACTATTATTCAAAAATGCTTGACAGTATAACTTATCAGCTGTATACTGAAAAGGTAGTAAGTAATTAAGGTAGTGAATCAAAGTTTTGTAAAATATTTTATTCTCTTAAATTAATTAGTTATCACAAAAATAAAAATGTACAGTGGTACGGTTATTCTGCGGAATAACGAGGAGGATATTATGAGTAACGGAACAGTTAAATGGTTTAATTCTACTAAAGGATTTGGATTTATCACAGGAGAAGACAACAAGGACATTTTTGTTCACCAAAGTGCAATCCAACAAGAAGGATTCAGAACATTGGAAGAAGGACAAAAAGTTTCCTACGATGTTGAAGCTTCTGAAAAAGGCGACAGAGCAGTTAACGTAGTTAAATTATAATGCAACAAGGTTCAATCATTTTGGTTGGACCTTTTTAATTTGTTCAAATGTGGGTATAAATATATTGCCCAAAATATTAATAAAAAGAAAGGATTAACAATGGCAAACACAGAACAAAAAATTATGGAATTAATTCCAGATGAATTGAAGAACAAATTACCGGGATTTTTACAAGGAAATGTATTATCAGGAGTTGTCGACAAAATCAAACAACAATATCCAGATCTTTACAAAAAAGTTGAAGAATCAGAAGGTCAAATCCCTGAAGATGTAAAACAAAAATTGACAGAAATAATCAATAACTTTGTCCAACAAAAATTAGGATAAAATCAGACCAGTACGCGTGAAAATGTGTACTGGTTTTTTGTTTGTCAAAATATTACAAAATCTCATAAATGTGATATATTAGTATTAGATTTTAAAATTACGGGAGGAATAATATGGATTTTGAAGAAGTAATCAAAAATCGATATTCTTGCAAAAAATATAGCGACAAAAAGGTAGAAAAGGAAAAACTGGATAAGATTTTGGAAGCTGGAAGGTTAGCGCCAACAGCGAAAAACTTGCAAGAACATCACATTTATGTAATACAATCAGAAAAAAACTTGAAGAAAGTTGACGAAGTGACACCTTGTAGATACGGCGCAAGTACAGTTTTGCTTGTAACTTTTGATAAAACAAACGTGTTTACATATCCTGGCGATAGAAGAGATTCTGGAATTGAAGATGCATCCATCGTCGCTACTCATTTGATGTTAGCAGCGAAAAACCAAGGATTAGAAAGTTGTTGGATTAATTTCTTGGATCCAGACATTACACACAAGAAGTTCCGTCTTCCTGCAAAAGAAGAAGTACTGATGATGCTAGACATCGGCTATCCTGCAGAAGATTCTGAAATCAATCCACTTCACGACAAAAGAAAAGATTTGTCAGAAACAGTAACATTTATTTAAACAATACTTAATCTGGAGATTTGATGAAGTTAAAATATAACGAAATATTAGTTAGAAACGCCTCTTTGGAAGATGTACCTAATTTATTAAAATGGTGGAATGATGGCATAGTAATGGAACATGCAGGTTTTCCTCTTGGACTAAACACTACCGATAATAAAGTTATACAAAATATTAAAAATCACGACATGATAAATAATGCTCTGTTGATAATTGAATATAATAAAATTCCAATTGGAGAAATGAATTACAAGAAACTTGATCATAAATCGGTGGAGATTGGAATTAAAATTTGTGAAGAAGAATATCAAAATAGAGGTCTGGGAAAAATTATTTTAAGTTTATTGATCAGTGAGTTGTTTTCAAAAGAATTTGAAAAAATAGTATTGTCAACAACTGTTGAGAATAAAAGGGCGCATCATGTTTATGAAAAACTAGGATTCGTCAATACAGAAATTAAAGAAAATTCGTGGACAGATCAATTGGGGAACATTCGCTCCTCTGTAATGTATGAGCTAATTGAAGAAAATTTTAATAACCAATTAACAAAACGAAAGGAAAACTAATGAACAAAAGAAAAATCGACGTAATGGACTACGCATCAGACATCGTAAAAGAACTTCCGAAAGGAATATTTTTGAACACGAAAGCAAACGGCAAATTCAACAGCATGGCGATTGCATGGGGAACAATAGGCTACAATTGGAACAAGCCTGTGTTTGTGTGCTACGTTAGAGAAGGAAGATTTACCAGAGAATTGTTGGACGAAAATCCGGAATTCACAATCAGCGTCCCAATCGGCTCCTACGACAAAAAAATCATGAAAGTTTGTGGCAGCCAAAGTGGAAGAGATGTTGATAAAGTAGAAGAAGCGAACCTCACACTCGTTGAGCCAGAAACAATTTCTGTGAATGGAATCAAAGAACTTCCTTTAACTATTGAATGCAAACTAATTTATCGTCAAGAACAGGATTTGTCATTACTTCCAGACGATATTTTGAACAGAAATTACCCACAAGATGTCGACAGCACAAATCCTGGATCCAACAAGGATTTTCACATCACATATTTTGGAGAAATCGTCGACAGTTATATAATTGAAGATTAATCGCAAAACGACTCAGTCACAGTGGCTAAGTCGTTTTTAAATTGTTCACTTGATAGAAATAATTCGCCAATTCATCAGTGCTTTCCACGCCGCCTTTTCTAATCCGATGCAAAATAATTCCCGAATTCAACGACAAGAACACCTCCGTCGAATAATCTTTTGGCAAAAACGGGTGATTGTCAATCGAATACTTCAACTCCGGAAGCGTATCAATCAACGCCAGCAGAAACTTCCTCAACATATCGTTGATGTAGTTGTAGCTGTTCATCGTCAACGCGTAAATAAAATCGAAATCATCCTTCACATAATCAATGACCTTTTTGATGATATCGTACGAATATTTTCTGCCGACCTTTTTCGACGTCAAAATCTCCTTCAATTCTTCGAAAATTTCCTCTACCAAATTATCCACCAAATCCATTTTATCATCGTAGTGCAAATAAAATGTCCCACGATTGATGTGAGCCTCTTTCGTCAATTCACTCACCGAAATATCGTTCAAGCTTTTCTCGTTCAACAAAATCGTCAACGATTTTTTTAATTTGTCCCTCGTATCCGTTTCTCTAATCATAAAATCTCCTTAAATGAACAAACTGTTCAATATTGTTTTGTTACAATTCTACTTTTAATATAAAATAATTTATAAGATAAATCAACACATTGTTCATATAAGAGGTGAAACATGGCATATATTGAAATGAAAAACAGCTACAAACGCTACAAATCAGGACAATCCGAAATAATTGCAAACAACGACATATCGTTTGAAATAGAAAAAGGAGAATTGGCGATCATTCTCGGCTCATCAGGGGCGGGTAAATCAACCGTGTTAAATATTCTCGGTGGAATGGACACCAACGACGAGGGAAATGTGCTCATAGATGGCAAAGACATCGGCACATTCAACGACAAGGAGCTGACGAATTACAGAAGAAATGACGTAGGATTTGTGTTTCAATTCTATAATCTAGTTCCAAATCTAACCGCCAAAGAAAACGTCGAACTGGCATCAGAAATCGTAAAAGATGCACTCGATGCAACGGAAGTTTTGCAATCTGTTGGTCTTGGAGAAAGAATCGACAACTTCCCAGCACAATTATCCGGAGGAGAGCAACAACGTGTCGCAATCGCACGTGCAGTTGCGAAAAATCCTAAGCTATTATTGTGCGACGAACCAACTGGTGCGCTAGATTATCATACAGGCAAACAAGTATTGAAAATCTTGCAAGATATGGTTAGAAAAGAAGGTGCGACAGTCGTTATCGTTACGCACAACCAAGCGTTGGCTCCGATTGCAGACAGGGTTATTCACATGCACGACGCGAAGATTCGCGATGTCGTATTGAATGCGAATCCACAAAACATAGAAACGTTGGAATACTAAAATGAAGAAGAAAACATTGAACAAGACAATTTTCAAATCGTTTATAGAATCTAAGGGACGATTTTTGTCGATAATGTTATTGATGATGCTCGGATCCATGACACTTGTCGCACTTAAAGTCACAGGTCCAGACATCGACAAATCGGCTAACAAATACTACGAAGATTATAATTTGTCCGATGTCAATGTCATCAGCGATTACGGAATCACGGAAAATGATGCGAAGGAAATCGACCAAATCAAAAACATCGCAGACGTTGAGTACGGATATTTTTCAGATGCGACGATAGGTGACACTCCAACATCGTTTAGAATATTTTCCAATACGAAAAATATATCTAAGTTTGAGCTTGTGAGCGGCAAATTTCCACAAAAAATCGGAGACATAGCACTTACTGACCAATACAAATCCAAATACAAAATCGGAGATAAAATCAAATTCAAAGAAAAAGACGAAGACAGCAAGATTTTGAAACAAGAAGACTTCACTGTGACGGGATTTGTGAATTCTACGGAAATTATCTCCAAGACCGCACTCGGAAATTCCTCGGCAGGATCTGGAAACTTGGAAGGCTACGGAGTTGTAACAACAGACAACTTCGACACAGACGTCTACACCATTGCACGCGCGCGTTACCATGATGTGCGTGGGCTCAACTTCACAGACAGTGAATACACCAGAAAAGTCGACAAACATCAGAAACAACTCGACGAGATTTTGAAAGACAACGGTAAACAACGTCTCGAAGAAATTAAATCCAAGGCAAATGATAAAATCACAAAATCCAAGAAGAAAATCGAAGATGCCAAGGAAGAAATTGCAGATGCAGAGAAGAAATTATCCGACGGACAAAAGAAAATCGACGACGAAAAATCAAAGCTAGTATCAGCGCAGAAACAAATCGCAGACAAGGAATCCGTAATCAAGAATTCAAAACACCAAATCGAATCAGCAGAAAGCCGTCTTCAAGCATCTAAGAAACAATTGGACGATGCGAAAGTTCAGCTTGACAACGGACAAAAGCAATTGGATTCTAAGAAAAAAGAAGTCGAAGAAAACAGGGCAAAGCTATCACAAGCAAAATCGACGCTTGATGTCACGAAAGCAAAGTTAGATTCATCAAACGCCCAAATCCAACAAGGAAAAGCAAAGATACAACAAGCAAAACAAAGCCTTGAACAAAAGAAAGCAGAACTCAAAAAGCAGGGAATAAATCCAGAAAATGTTCCAGAAATTCAACAAGCTGAAAGCTCAATCGCTGAACAAACTCAAGTAATACAGCAATCAGAAGCTCAGTACAACCAAGGATTGGCGAAGTACAATCAGGGCTTACAACAATACAAATCTGGAATGAAAAAAATTGATGAATTTGACTCATCACAAAGAAAACTATCCGAAAAGAAGAAACTCTACCAAAATTCTGTTGCGAAATACAACTCTGGACGAAACGAGCTTAACGCATCCAAAACAAAATACCAAAACAGAATTGCACAGCTGAACTCATCAAAAAGACAAATCCAAGAAGGATTTGACAAAATCTCATCGTCACAAAAAGAACTTGACGACAAGAAAAAAGAATTTGAAACAGAAAAGAAAAAAGCCGACGACAAAATCCAAGACGCAGAATCCAAAATTCACGACGCGCAAATCGAAATCGATGGATTGTCGCTGCCAGAATATTCAACATATACAAGAAGGACAATGCCGGGAGGCGACGGAATAAAAATGGTCGAAACGACATCATCGGGAATCACGAAAGTAAGCAACTTGTTCCCAGTAGTGTTGTATCTTGTCGCAGCTCTTGTAACAGTCACGACAATGACGCGATTTGTCCAAGAAGAACGAAACAACGCAGGAATTCTGAAGGCATTGGGCTATAATGATGCTGATGTCATCAAGAAATTCGTGTTGTACGGACTAATCTCTGGAGGATTGGGCACGATTTTGGGAACGCTACTTGGAACGTACGCACTTCCGTACATTTTGTGTACGTCGCTTTTGGCAAACATGACGATACCACCAGTCAAGTACTATTTTTCATTCAAAATACTTGGTTTATCGGTGCTATTCTCGATAATTTGTAGCGTACTTCCAGCGGTTTACATCTCAGTCAAAGAACTACGAGAAACAGCGGCACAACTTTTGTTACCGAAACCACCGACAAAAGGCTCCAAGATTTTCATGGAAAGAATCACACCGTTGTGGAGCAGAATGACCTTCACGCAAAAAGTCACAGCGCGTAACATCTTCAGATACAAGCAAAGAATGTTCATGACGATATTCGGCGTTGCAGGATCCGTCGCGCTATTATTCGCGGGACTTGGGATTTCATCGTCAATCAACGGTATCCAAACCAAACAATACGGACAAATCATCCAATACGATGCAGTAGTAGCGAAAAAAGATTTCGTCACAGAAAAAGAACAACAGAAAATCAACCGATTATTAAAATCAGACGACATTACTGGCTACATCCCAGTTCATTTTGAAAATATAACCAAAAACATCAAAGGAATTGACGACGAACAAACAATCACGATGCTTGTCACACACACAGACACATTTTCTCCGTATATCAATTTGGAACACAAAAACTCTGAAGATGCGCTCAAAATAACAGATGATGGTATAGTCGTATCGCAGAAACTTGCCGATTTGATGAAAGCAAAAACAGGCGACACGATTACGTTAAAAGTCGCAAACCAAGATAGAAAATTCAAAATAGCACAAATCACCAAAATGTACGCCGGACACTTTATCTTCATGAGTGACGACTACTACAGAAAATCAGTTGGCGAAAAAGTAGACGACAACAGCTACTTCATCGCACTCAAAGACAAATCCAAAACGAACGTAGAAAAAGTCACATCTAAATTCATGACATCGAACGGAATCAAAGCCGTGTCACAAAACACCAACGTCATCATACAAGTTGAAACCATGACCAACTCGCTCACGAAAGTAATGACAGTGTTGACGATAATGTCACTGTTACTTGCGATTGTAATCCTCTACAACCTAACAAACATCAACGTAGCAGAAAGAATCAGAGAATTATCCACGATAAAAGTATTGGGATTTTTCAACAACGAAGTAACCATGTACATCTATCGTGAGACAATCTGCCTGTCAATTATTGGAATAATCGCGGGAATATTTGGCGGGAAAATTCTCCATAAAGTAATCCTTGACAAAGTTGCCCCAGCGGAAATATACTTCAACCCAAACATAGATGTGTGGGTATATATCCTACCAGTAATTTTGGTTATCGTCATACTTTACGCATTGGGAGTAATAGTCAACCACAAATTGAAAAAAGTAGATATGCTTGAAGCATTAAAATCAGTAGATTAAAACAAGGAAAGTAGAAAACCATATTTGCACATAGCAAACATGGTTTTCTACTTTTTTCAATTCTATAAAAAGAAGGGGAACACAAAAACTCGTAAAACGCTCATCTGTCTACAAAAATTGATAAATTCAACGCTTATGAAACTAAAATCGCAAACTCGCTAACGCTCAGACAGTGTGATTTTTAAACGTTTCATTTCGCTAGAATTTATTCAAATTTTTTCCAAATGATTCGCTTATTTACGATGTTTTTGGTTTGTTTCAATGCTAACTTATTCAGCCAAATTTTCATATCTATTTTTTCACTCAAAATATCTCCGATTTTTCCACCCCACATCTCCCAAAACACGCATATTGTGGTAAAATAAAATAAAAATCCCAATCGAAATATATTTGCACGAAATCTAGGAGAACGCAATGAACGTGATAATTACAAGTGACATAATGTCCCATGACAAAAGACAACTTAACAGTCAAAATGGTTTTGTCGACAAAATCCACGAATACGTAGGTGACATCAACTGTATGTACATTCCGTCAGATCCTCACACGCCACTTCTAACCAATACGATTAGCTCACACCACAAAAGAGCCTTCGAAAAAAGTGGATTCATTGTTAAAAACTGGGAAGTACTATCAATTTACAAAAAATCGATCATACAACAGCTCATATCACAATCTAACCTCATAATCCTTGCTGGAGGTCACGTTCCCACACAAAACAAATTCTTCCACCACATTCATCTTGAAAAATACATCAAAAACTACGACGGACTCGTGATAGGAATCAGTGCAGGAAGCATGAATTCAGCAGCAGAAGTCTACGCTCAGCCCGAAAACTTTGGCGAAGTCAAATCTACGCACTACCGTAGATTTCTCAAAGGACTTGGAATTGTGAACATATCCGTACTTCCACACTACACTGATTTCAAAAACCAAGTAGTCGACAACCAACGAATCATGGAAGACGTCACACTACCCGATAGCTACGGAAGAAAATTCTACGCCATTGAAGATGGAGCGTTCATCGTCCCAACAGAGAACAAAATCTACGGCAATTGCTACGTCATCAAAGATGGCAGAGTAAGAAAAGTCTGCAACACAGGTGAAGTCGTAAATCTACGAGGAAACTTTTAAATAAAATTTACGCTCACAGCAAGTCAACACCAACGCAGCTATTTAAAATTGAATAGTTTAGGAGAAACAATGAACACAATCATCAAACCATTCGACAAACTCACAACACAAGATTTATTCCGTATCTACAAACTACGAGTCGACGTATTCGTAGTAGAACAACAATGCCCTTATCACGAAATAGATGACATTGATCTGATAAGTCACCACATCTATTTGCAAAACCACAGCTCAATTATCTTGGCTTACTGTAGATTGTACAAACAAAATGATACATTCCACATCGGACGAGTAATCGCAACCGAAAGACGCAAAGGATACGGAACACAAATAATGAAAACAGCCATCGAGTTTGCAGAAGTAACACTTCACGCAGACACCATAATCATAGAAGCGCAAACCTACGCCCAAAAATTTTACGAAAAATTAGGATTCGTTCAAATCTCAGAATCTTTTGAAGAGGATGGAATTCCACACATACAAATGAAATACATCGTAAAATAAATTGGAATCAAAGCTCACTAAGAAAAAAATCTTGGTGTTTTTCTTTGGAAAAAGAAAAATTTTTATAAAAATTACAAAAAAGTTACAAAAACAAATCTCATTTATACTAACAGTACCGATAGTGAACATCAAAGTAGCATGCACTTTAGTGTAACAGCGTAAATGCAAAGAAACTAACAGCGATCAAACGAATTATAAATCAAATTATATTGTGCTCGAAGTACCACTGCTAGCAAATTTACAATAATAAATTTGACAGATAAATATTTTCGGAAATATCACGACACTCAAACGTCTACACATACTAACAATATATAGAGAAGAGAATTTGGAATAATTAACAAAAATATTCAGAACTAATGGCAAAAAAATAACTGAATCAAACCGAAACCTACCAATACAATCCAAGAAAAATTCAGAATATTTTCGTTTAATATCAAGAAATCATCAAAATTCCATTAAAATCTTGTAAAAATACAAAAATTTCCTGAAAAAAGCTTGAAATTTTAATTCATTATTGTATAATAGGAATTACATAGACATACGTTATCATTTAGTGAAAGTTTACTGAGTTATCTTTTACACAAATCAACATTGAACTTTTATTAAAAAGCTTGATTTATTAAATTATTTGATTTAAAATATAATTACAGATAAACAGTCATAAATGATATAAGTTTAAGTTTATGAAGGTTAAAAATTTTAGGAGGAATATACCAATGAAATTAAACAAAAAGTTATTGACAGCAGCATTAGCTGGTGCTTTAATCGTAACAGCAGTTCCAGCAAGTACATTTGCTGAAAAGAATTCTGCAGAAAACACTTACCCTGAAGAAACAAACTACACTAAAGAACAAGCAGCTGCTAGAATGGATGAATTAGCAAAACAAATCGCTGAACTTTCAGCTAGAAGAGCAGCTATCGTTACTCAAGAATGGGAAGCTGGACAAACTTCTGAAGGTTTAATTGAAAAATTACAAAAAGAAGAAGCAGCAGCTAAAAAAGCTTATGAAATAGCAAAAGCTAACTACGAAGCAAGAGCAAAAGAATGGGAAGATGCAAAAGACGCACAAGAACAAGCTAGATTAGCTAAGAGAAAAGCTATTGACGCTTACAACGCTAAAGTTGGCGAATATGAAAGATTAGTAAAAGAAGCAGAAGCAGCTCGTGATGCAGCTAAAAAAGAAGCTAAAAGAAAATTTGATGATACTATTGCAAACAGTAACAGAAAATTTGAAGTAGCTCAAACAAATGTTGACAGAGCACAAATTGAATTAAACGCTGCTAAAAAAGCATTAGCAACAGTTGAAGATGATGAAGAAAATGTACCAGAAGGAACAGACGCACAAATCGCTCAAGCTAAAAAAGCTGTAAGAGATGCTGAAGCTAGACTTGCTCAAGCAGAAAATGAAAAAGCTAAAGCTCATGACGAAAAAGTTGAAGTTCATGCTGCAGCTGGTAAAACTTTAGAAAGTGCTATAAAACAAGCTGATACTTTATTCCAAGCTAAACTTCAAGAATTAAACAAAAAAATATAGATTAAACGATAACTATGGAGATGCAGCAGCTGAATTAACTCTTATCGAAAGAGCTAAATTAAAAGCTATCAAGGATTTCGATAATGCAAGAGCAAACGCTGAAGTAGCATTCAAAAAATATTTAGCAGCTGAAAAATCTTACGATGCAGCTTCAAAAGCTTATGCAAAAGCTAACCAAAGAGCATACAAAGTTACTGAAGAATTAAAATCAATTGAAAAACAATTAAAAGAAAAATATGTTAGAATTAACATTATCTTAAAAGATCAAAATCAAGGAATTAATTCTTTAGCTGGCAAATTAGATGCTGACATGATCAAAGAAATCGAAAACTTTGCTGAATTAAGCAAGAGCGAACAAGCAGCAGCTATTGCAAAATTACAAGAAGAATTAAACAAACTTAAAGAAGAATACGATAAAACTAAAGACGAAATCAAAGAAGTTAAATCAGTTTACACTTACAAATTCGCAGTTAAAGATACAACTGGTAAAGGTGTACAAGGATTAACTTTACAATTCACTAACATCGAAGATAGTACAAAAGTTTACAACGGAACTTCTGATGAAAACGGAGACATCGTTGTTAAAGGTATTGCTGAAGGAACTTACAAGATCACTGTAACTCACGTTCCAACAGGATACAAAGTAGTTCAAAAAGGAAAAATGGTTTCTGAAGTTAAAGGTTTATTCAGACCAGAAGCTGAAGTAAAAGCTGAAAATAACGTTGAAGAAGCTAAAAAAGAAGCTGAAGTTGAAATTCCTGAATATGTAACTATCAAGGGTGGAAAAGAAGACAAAAAAGACGAAAAAGAAGAAGAAAAAGTTATCGATGGTGGTACAATAGTAGTTGAAAAAGACAAAAAAGACGAAAAAGACAACAAAGATAACAAAGACAACAAAGATAACAAAGACGGTAAAAAAGAAGATAAGAAAGACAACAAAAAAGCTGACAAATCAGATAAAAAAGAAAAGAAAAAATTACCAAAAGCAGGTGCAGCAGCTGAAGCAGCTACAATAGCAGCAGCAGCAATGGCTACTATGGGTGGAGCTTATCTTTCACTTAAAAAACGTAAATAATTTACGCAAATAGATTATACTAAAAAGATTTAGAGAGGACGTAAGTCCTCTCTTTTTTTAGTATGACGGGCATGTTCTAATGCTGTGGTGAAAATCCCTACAGAGCGTAGTTGCCGACGAATCTAATAGCGACTTGCAAGTTTTAGATGGCGACATCTAGGATAGAAGAACAAGTAGCGAAATCGTGGCTTGACGAACAGGAACAGAATATAAGGCGTAATAGGTGGGAAAGCTAGCTAAAGATAGAAAAGACCCAAAATGTAACCGTAAATCCAAAGTGTAAATTCTGCAAGTAAACGATGAAAGTATTAGGGCTTATCCCGTGAGGCCTCATAGACGAGACAGTAGCAACAACGAACTATGAGAAGTTAGCAGAATCCGTAGTAGCGATGAAGTTTCTGTAATTAAAATGGAGTGAAGGGAGGAACAATATTTATTGTAATATTTGAAAAGGATGCACTATGTTTTGATGGAAAATAAGGAATGACGTATTCATTCCTCAAGGTTCGGATACAAAAAGAATAAAGTTAAATAGTTTTATCAAAAACAAATAATATGACACAGAGAATATTGAGCCACCGTATGCCGAACCGCACGTTCAGGTGGTGTGAGAAGGGCTATAAATTAGCCACTACTCGATTGTTTGTTATATTTTGCCGTTACGTAACAATTTGGACTTAAATAAATATTTAAGAATACAATTGAATAATCTATTAGTAAAATATTATAAGTAAAACTGTTTGTGAGATCTTGTATTTATAAATTAATAATAATTTTTCGAAAAATCTCAACAAAAAAAGAGCCATTTTACAGGCTCGCGTTGCTTCGTTGAAGGTATTTCTTAAATTTTGTGAGTTCTTCTTGGTTGTTGATTTGAATCCATTTGTGTGAGTAGTGTTTTTTCATGTTGGCGTAGTTGTCGCGTTTTTCTTTGTTGCGGCCATCTATGAGTATCCATTTGATGAATTCAAAATCTAGTTTTTCGGGACAATTGTCTGGCATGCTTTCTCTGGTCTTGCCGCGGTATTTGATGTAGCGTTTGATGGCTCTTGCTAGACAATTGAATCTGTTGAAGTTGAGAAAGACTATGATGTCAGAGAGTGCTAGTCTTTCTGTTTTCTTTAATTTGTCGTAGTTTCCATCTATTACCCAATCGTCTTGTTTCATAAAATTTTCTACTATGTTAATCGCTTCGTCAAGGTCTCGTTCTTGCCAATTTTCTGTGTGATTGACTTGGTCAAGGTGAAGCAATGGCAGATCGTATGTTTGTGATATGTCTTGTGCCAATGTTGATTTGCCAGAGGCTGAATATCCGATTACTGAAATTTTCACGTTTTTCTCCTTATTTTAATATGATCATCTTCTATTATTATATATAATTATGAGGGCGTTGTCACGTTTGTTTGTTGACGAGAAGATTTGTAGGATGTATAATACACATATACACACTGTGAGTATTGAATGGAAGGAGTGTCTATGAATACTGTAAGAAAAAATATTACTTTGCCTGAAAATCAAAACGAAGTTATAGAAAGATTTGTCAGAAATAAGGGGATTTCTTTTTCTGAGTTTTTGAGGATTGCTGCTATTGAGAAGATTGAAAGGGAAGAAAAGAAGGAACTGTTGGAGTTTTTGCAAGAAAATTGCGAGTATGTAGCTGAGGATGAGCAAGAATATTTCGACAATTTGGGAATTGATTTCTCGGATACTTCTGATATGAAAGAGCTGGACATTGACGATGTTATACAAGGTTAAGTACAGCAAGAGTGCAGAAAAGTTTATCAAGAAGAACAAGGAGTACGGTCTGAAGTTCTACAAGGCTTTTAAGGATTTGTCTGAGGACAAGGAAAGTTTTTTCAGATATGATATCAAGATTTTCCATTGTAGTGAGAGGAGTGTTTTTAGGCTGAGGATTGGAATGTACAGGGCGATTTTTAAGGTTGTAGATGATGAGATTGTGATTTTTGTTTTTGAAATTGATAGCAGAGGGGATATTTATAAATAGGCATTTGATGGTATAATGTATGTAGTGATTTTTTGCGGATTTTTATGTGTATAAAAGTCTTAATATATGTTAAAATAATAATTGTTAATTAGGAGATGATAAGATGAAGAGATTGATACCTATTGCGATTTTGGTTTTGGTGTTGACGACGGGTTGTTTGAGAAAACCTGAACACTACGAATCGATGAGAAATACGGAAACGACTGAGTCTGTGGAACAAGAGTCTACAGAACAAACTAAGCCTGAGGATTCAAAACCAGAAGAGACTACGGAAAAGCCCGCTTCAGAAAATACGGATTCTAACAAACCAGAAGAATCTACTGAAAAGAAGACTATGAAGGTTACGACTGATGTTTTGAATATGAGAAGTGAAGCTAGTACTAATTCTTCTATTGTTACTAAGTTAAAGAAGGATGATGAGCTTAAGGTTATCGAAGAAACTAAGGATGACGATGGTGCTACTTGGGTTAAGGTTGATTTTAATGGTCAAGTAGGTTTTGTTTCTAAGGAATTTTTGGGTGAGTAAATGATTGATATTAATAGCAAGATAATGGCGGACATGAAGAATGGTTCGAGCAATATGGATCAGGCTATTGCGACTGCAATTGAATATGCAAGACTTGGTTACAAGAAGGTTGTGAGTGCGTCGGAGATTTCTACGAATGGTAGGGTTCTGACTGCTGATGAAAAGCAACTTCTTATCGACAGGATTAATGATGAGCTTGATTACCAAAAGATAGATTTTCAGGTGTTGTCGGGCAATTTGATGAGCTGCGATCCAAAGATGATGGAATATTTTCACAATGATTTGATTAGTTCGATTAATTATTCCAGATATATTTTGCTTGAGCTTCCAAGTACAACTGAATACAAGGATTTGAATAAGTTTATCTACGATATCCAAATCAAAGGTTTTGTTCCGATTATCGTTCATCCGGAAAGGTGCAAATACGTCCAAGAAAATCCAGATTATTTGATTTCTTTGAAGGAAAGGGACTGTTTGGTGCAATTGGATATGAGTTCTGTGGTTAAGCCGAAGTCTAGCAGGTTGTTCAAGACTGCTAAGGAGTTGTTGGATAGACAAATGGTGGATGTTGTGGCTACGGAATCTGAAAATGCGTATGAGGCAGAATATATTAGAGATGGGATTAAATCTCTTCATAAGATTATAGATTCGGATTATTTTGATTTGATTATGAGACTTAATCCACAACTTATCGTGGAAGATGAGAGAATAGACAGGATTCCTGTGTTAGAGAAGAAGAGCGGCGGGGTTTTGTCGAAGATTTTTGGTAAGAGGAGATAAGATGAGAGATAACTTATTTGTAAGGACTTTGAGAAATAGATTTGTGCCTATTGTTATGGTGGCGCTTTTGTTCGGGATTGCTATGATTTGCTACGATGTTATGTGGGTTAGACCTGTGTACAGCGTGGATTCTAAGGTTGTAGTGAGTGCGAAAAGTGGCAACACTTCTACTACTCAGATAGAAACTGTGAAGTCTTTGGTTAAGTCTAGAATGGTGTTGACTGAAGTGAAGCAAAATTTGAAGTTGAGATCAAATGTTGAGGATTTGTCCAAGAAAATCAGCATTTCAGATGAAAACTCAAAGATTGTTAGTATAAATGTTGAGGATACTGTGATTCAACGTGCAAGAGATATTGCAGATGAATTGGCAGATATCACTGTGAAGAGTGATGCAGACGAATACAGTGTGAAGGTGTTGGAATACTCTTCTGCACCACTACAAGCTGTGTCTCCAAATTTGGTTAAGGATACTTTATTGGCATATGCTGTGGGATTTTTTATTGCATTGATAGCTTTTATGGTGAGGGAATCTCACGATGATGTTATGAGAGTAGGCACTAATGTTGAAGATTTGGGAGTAAATGTTATTGGGGATATTCCTTACGTTGACGAAAGGGGTGCGATGATAGATGAAGGATAAGACTTTGTTTAATGAACAATACAAATATCTTAGAACTAATGTGAAGTTCGCAGGAGCAAATATAAAATCTATCGTGGTTACTTCGGGATTTTTCGGAGAAGGTAAGACTTCTGTGGCTGCTAACTTGGCGAAGAGCTTCGCCTTGTCCAATCACAAGGTTGTTATTGTGGATATGGATTTGAGAAGACCAAGTTTGAGGAATTTCTACGATATCGACACAGAAATCGGCGTTACAAATATCGTTGTGAATAAGATGGACTACAATCTTGCGATAAGTCACGACGAATCGATATGGGATTTGGATATTATCCACGCTGGAGCTATTCCTCCAAATGCGAACGAGCTTATTTCGAGCGATTCTATGAAGAATTTTATTCGTATTTTGGAAGATAACTACGATTATGTGATTATCGACACTCCACCAATCGAAGCTTATTCCGATGCTGTTGTATTGTCAGCGATTTGCGATGCGACTTTGTTGGTGTACAAGGTTGGAGAAACGAAAAAGAGCGACATCGAAAAATCTATCGATTCAATTAGAAATGTCAACGGCAATTTGATAGGACTTGTACGTATTAATGAAAAGTAATTATAGGCTGACTGATTTTAGGCAAATCAGTTGGCTTATTTTTTATAGAGAGGAAAATTATGATTGAAAAATTACGCGAAAGGTCTCAAACGGTGTTATTGAAGCCTTCAATTAGGGTTTTGTATCTGAGAAAACTTAGAGATTCTGTGAAAAATCACAGGGAAGAGATTATCTCGGCATTGAAGGAAGATATCGGAAAAAGCGAATACGAAGGTTTTATGACAGAGTACGCAACTGTGATGCAGGAGTTAAATTTCTTCATCAATAACACTATAAAACTCGCAAGGGCGAAGAACACTTCTTTTGATTTGCTGACTTTTCCAAACAAAACTGAAATCAGAAACAGAGCATATGGTGTGTGTTTGATTATCAGTCCGTGGAATTATCCGTTTAATTTGAGTATGATTCCTGTGATTGATGCGATTGCCGCTGGAAATAGCGTGTATTTGATGATGAGCAGGAAGAATCCAAGGATAAGAGAACTTATGAAAGAAGTTTTGAAGCCTGTGGAGGATGTCGTTCATCTTGAAAATGACAAAAGTTATGATGAGGTGTTGGAAGAAAAGTTTGATTTCTATTTCTTCACTGGTAGCAAAAACAGAGGACAGGCTGTGTATAAGAAAGCGGCTGAGAATTTGAAGCCATGTGTGTTGGAATTGGGTGGAAAAAGTCCTTGTATTGTGGACAAGGGTGTCGATTTGGAAGATACGGCGAAGAAGATTTGCTGGGCTAAGTTCACAAATTCTGGACAAACTTGTGTGGCTGTGGATTATTTGGTGGTTGAAGAAAGCATCAAAGATAGGTTGCTGCATTATATACTTAAGGAAATCGACGAAAATTATTCTGATATTTCAGAGATGTCTAGGATAAAAACTAAGGCGAAATACGATGAGTTCAGGAAAATTATGAAAGATAGGACGGACAGAATCGGCGGGAAATACCACGATGATGAGATGATTATTGAGCCATGTGTGTTCACAGATGCGACTTTTAATGATGAAATAATGAAAGATGAGATATTTGGACCGTTGTTGCCGGTGATTTCGTACACTGATATAGATGCGATGTTGATGCACATCAGAAGGATGGACAATCCGTTGGCGTTTTATGTGTTCACCAAGGACAAGAAATTGTGCGATTATATCACAAATTCTGTGGGATTTGGTGGAGGATGCATCAACGATTGTATGATGCACATCTCCAACAATAAGGCGCCTTTCGGTGGATTTGGCAATAGTGGACTTGGTCATTATCATGGCAAATGGGGATTTGACACTTTTTCACACAAACAATCAGTGTATGTTTCCAGAAAAGTCGACAATCCATTTAGATTCAAACCATTTACTGCCAAGAAACTAGATTTTATGAAAAAATTCCTCGGCTAATTAAGACGAAGACTACAAGATAAATAAGTGAAATAATCGGAACTGTGATGGTGAATTTCTTCTTGTATAATTTGTGCTTGAAGATTATCATGGAGCTCATTGCTCCGATGAATCCACCGATTATGCACAAAGATATCAGAACATTTTCGGAGATTCGATATTTGTTGTGAACGGCTTTCCTTTTATCTATAAGGAAGCCTAGGAAAGTTATTAAATTGATTATTAAAAAATATATACTAAACATTACATCACCCAAAATTATTGTACCATAAGGAGAGATATGAGATTAGATAGAATGCTTAGCGAGATGAAGATCGCGACTAGAAAAGAGATAAAACAAATGGTGAAGAAGGGGATTATCACGGTGAATGATGTGACTGTGAAGAAGTCCTCTGAGCATATAGATGAAAACAACGACGTGGTGAAAATCTACGACGAGGTCATTGAGTACAGAAAGTATTTGTATTTCGTGATGAACAAGAGAAAAGGCGTGACAAGTCATTCGAAAGATCCTATGCATAAAACTGTGATTGACGATATGGGAGAGCTTTGTGTGTTCGATTTGAGTCCTGTGGGAAGACTTGACTTGGATACGACGGGACTTTTGATTATAACGAACGACGGGAAATTTGCACACAATTTGATATCTCCGAAGAAAGATGTGTCCAAGAAATACAAGGTTACTTTGAGAGATAAGGTCGATGAGAAATACAACGACACGTTCGAAAAAGGAATCAAGCTTATGCCGGAAGATATCATAACGAAACCTGCGACTATGGAGATTATCGACGATTATAATTGTTACCTTACTATAAAGGAGGGCAAATATCACCAAGTTAAGAGAATGTTTGAAAAAGTTGGCAATGAAGTTGTAGAACTAAAGAGGGTACAAATAGGCGATTTTAAATTGCCAGATGATTTGGAAGAGGGAGACTTCAGAGAACTTACTGATGAGGAGTTAAAAATCCTTGGACTAGAAGAATAAAGAAAAAATCTCAATTTAACGTAAAAGTTGAATTGAGATTTTATTTTGTGCGCCTTTTTTTGAGGACGTATTTGTATAATGTGTCGAAAAACAAAAACAATGAATAAGCACCAGGGTCGATTACACCAACAGAATAAATGGCGTTGTGACGTGCTTTTCCTTTCTTGGCAGACATTTCTGATGTTTGTTCACAAGCTATCTTGCAATCTACACTTATTTTTTTCATTAATCTAATTGTATTTTCATTTTTATTTTTTTCAAAGCTTTCACATGCAGCGTGAATGCAATCTAGAATTGTCTTGTCATTTAGTTTACAATTTCCAACTAGTTTCACAGATTCATTTGTAATTTTCAAAATTTCTCCGAACATTTCACGATCCAACTCGTCTTTATCTTTTGTGTATACAGAAATCTTATCAAAAACATATGAGTATATAGGTGCTGTGGCACCTTTTACTTTGTATGTAAATAGAAATGATAGATTTTTGAACTGAGTGGAAATATCTTCATCTTTAAAATCGGGAAATTGTATGAAAAGTTCGCCGAAACCATTATTTAAATTGCTACCGTGATCTCTATTACTCAAATTCTCATCCAATTTATTTAATAAGGAGCAATTTATCATCAAACATTCCTGATACATCTCGAAAACTTTGTAAATATCATAATTTGTAAATCCCATAAGCACCCCTTTCTTACTTAATATTATACATGATTACAGAAAATTTTAAAAAAATTTCAAAAAACACTTGACAAGTATGATTTAGGAGCGTATACTGTAATAGTTGTCTGAGAGAGACGTAACAAAAACTTGATTAAGTTTACGAGAATTTAAAAAAGTTTTAAAAAAGTCTTGACAAGCTAAAAAAAGTATAGTATACTTTAATAGTTGTCACTTGAGGCAACGAAATAATTTAACAAAGAACCTTAATAAATTAAATAAAGTAAATACTTTGAGAGAAGTACAAACCAAACAATAATTCGGTGAGAATAAAAAAGCAAAAGTCAGCTGAGAAGCTAGCTTCAAACAAACATTAAATTGAGAGTTTGATCCTGGCTCAGGACGAACGCTGGCGGCGTGCTTAACACATGCAAGTCGAACGGGATTTAGTAAACAGAAGCTTCGGTGGAAGATTACTAA
>NZ_NDYF01000002.1:0-111921 GCF_002243175.1 Finegoldia magna | reverse complement strand
TTAGTAATCTTCCACCGAAGCTTCTGTTTACTAAATCCCGTTCGACTTGCATGTGTTAAGCACGCCGCCAGCGTTCGTCCTGAGCCAGGATCAAACTCTCAATTTAATGTTTGTTTGAAGCTAGCTTTTCAGCTGACTTTTGCTTTTTTTATTCTCACCGAATTATTGTTTGGTTTGTACTTCTCTCAAAGTATTTACTTTATTTAATTTATTAAGGTTCTATACTCACGAAATATATTTTAAAACGTGATTTTCAAAGTTTATTTGAAGTTCGCGTTTTGTGAGCTAACTATTACATTATACTCTTGTATTTCTTTATTGTCAAGTGTTTTTTAGTTTTTATTTTAATTAAAAAATTCACTAAACAATTGAGTGCTTATATATATTATCAAGTTTGCACTATAATGTCAAGTGAATTTTAAAATTTTTTTACTTTTATTTTACTTTAATACACTATTACTGCTATGTTGTCTGTCACATCATAATAAATGCTTTCTAACAGGTTGGGATTTGCTTGTATGTCAGAGTTTTGTTCTGTAGATATTGTGTGTCTGTAAAATCCCAGCGTGTAGTTTTTGGCGTATCCTTTTGTTTTGGTTTCTATGTTGTAGATTCCTTTTGGGAGTGGTTGTGTGATTTTGATGGGTATACTTTTTGTGATTTTGTAGTTATTGATATAGTATAGTGTTTTGTTTTGTTGGTCGATTTCAATGTATTCGTCTTGAATGTCGTTTTTGAGTCTGGACTTGGCTTGTTTCGAATACACTGGTTCGATGGTTTTATCTTCTGCATCATCTAGTGTGAGTTTTATAAGTTCGACTGTTTTTTGTTTGTCGATTTCCCATCCGTAGTCAACGGCGTTGAGTGTGATTGTTTTGTTTTCTACTGTGTTTATTGTGTGTGGTTTGTTGTAGGTATCGGTTTCTTTTTTCAAATCATCTACATAGTGTTCGATTTCACTGTCCTTATATACAAATCCTTCCTCTTCATCAAAGTCCATCATGTCACGAAGTTGTGCGCCTTTGAGTTTGTGGATTGTGTCGTTGAAATCAAAGCTTATTTCGATGTCTTTGAGTTTGTTGAGTTTGTTTTTGGCGCGTATGATGTTCCAGTCGTTTGCGTAGACTGTTGGTCTGATGTATTCGTTTTTGAGTGTAATGTCTTCTTTTTGTTCTAAGAGTGATTTTTTGATGGTGTCTTTGAGTTTATTCGTATCTATTTCGTTTCCGACTTCTTCTGATATTATCGTGTATTCGTCATCCAAGTAACTGATGTAGGCGTTGTACGATTTCTTGGCGTTTTTGTTAAGCTGTGCTTGGTAGATTTTCTTGTTGAGTTTGTCTTCGTCAATTGTGTAGTCAAAGTTGATGTTGTATTTTTTGGTGTCGAAGAATGACAAGGGCCAAGAGAATGGGTTTTGTTCTATTTTAAAATCTTCCGGTATTTTTAGGTTGAAATCCACTTCTTTTGCATCTATTATGAGTTTACGGTTGTCAGTGGCGCCTATTGTAAGTGTTCTGATGTCTGCGTTTCTGTCGACTATTTTGGATTTTTCGACAAAGCTCATGTTGTAACCGTTGACGTATGTGTTAGGTAGTGCGTAGAATGCGAAGAATGTCGTTCCACTAAAATACACTAGAAATAAGAATATTATTGTGGTTATGAGTGCTCGTTTTTTCATTTGATTTTCCTTTTTTTATGATTAATATTATTGTACTTTTAATTTGAGTATATATCAATGTTTGCAATAAAAAAAGCGAGTATAATAACTCGCCTTTTGATTATCTTGAGTACAACTCAACTATTAATGAGTCTGTAATTTCGATTGGAATTTCTTGTCTTTCAGGAAGTCTTGTCAATGTTACTTTGAAGTTTTCTTCCTTGTCAATGTAAGGTAATGATTGTGCAAAGTTTGTTTCGTAGTTTTCTTTGAACAATTCATTTGATCTTGATTTTTCTTTCAATTCGATTACAGATCCTTCAGCTACTTGGTAAGAAGGGATATCTACTTTTTTACCGTTTACTCTGATTAAACCGTGAGATACCATTTGTCTTGCTTGTCTGATTGATGATGCAAATGAAGCTCTTAGTACTAGGTTGTCTAATCTAGTTTCTAATTGTCTTACCATTACATCCCCAGTTGTAAGACCTTCTTTGTTGTTAAGGGCTTTTTCGAAGTATTTGTGCATTTGTTTTTCGTTTACTCCGTAATATGCTCTTAATCTTTGTTTTTCAAGAAGTTGCATACCATATTCAGTTAACTTCTTGTCGTTTCTTCCAAGTCCTTTACCCATTCTTTTGTTAGCTTTTGGGTGACCGCATACGTTTAGACCTAATCTTCTAGATTGTTTAAATCTAGGTCCCATCATTCTTGCCATTAATATTCATCTCCATTAAAAAATTATTTGCCGCGATAATTTTTTAAGCCAACGCTATTATATCACCTATAAGTTTGTTTTTCAACATTTTTTGTGTTAATTTTGGTGTAAATTTTCGATGAATTTAATGTATTGTTTTGCAAGGTCGTTGTCTTTATTAAGTGTAGCACCTTTTTCAAGGATTGCATCATCTATTACAACCCCATCTTTTTCGATATTTACTGATACTGCTACTTTTGTTTTTCCATTAGCTGCTACTAGTGTAAAGTAATTGTCAAATATGCTTTTTAATCTTTCACCTGTTACATGTTTTTTGTTTTCATTCATTAATTTTGCTAATTCGTTAGCTTCGGCGTTAGTAAGTTCTCTTGTAACTTTCTTACCGTCTTTTGTGTATGTCAACTTAACAGATGTTGCAACGTTTGGGTTGTTTTTGGCTAATTCTTGTTGAATTTCCTTGAATACTGTCTTTTCTCCACCTATTATAGCTACTTGAATGATTTTTGAGTTTTCAAGGTATTGTTGTGTTTTTTGTGGTAGTTTGTCTTTTGGTGTAAGAATCAATGGTACATCAAATCTTGCAGCGATTGGGTTGATTGCCAAGCTATCTGCAAATACTTCTCCACTTGCAAGGTATGCTCCTTGTGCGTCTTTGTAGAATTTGTCAGCTATTTTAAGTGATGTTTCGTATCTGTCATTGCCAGCGATTCTTTCAATTACTTGTGGTAATTCTTTTTCTAATGATTTGGATACGGAGTTTTCTCCACCTACGATGTAGCATTTTTTGATTTTGGAATCTTTTAGTGCTTGTTTTGTTACGTCGTTGATTTTATTTTTTTGTACTAATACGATTGGGTATCCGTTTTTAGTTGCGTATGCGCCAATGCTTAGTGAGTCTGCAAAATTTTCGCCGCTTGCTATGATACAAGTATCTGCGTCTTTGAATTCTTTGATGATTTCGGCGTTTGTAGCATATCTGTCAGCACCTTTGTATGATTTTACTTTACTTCCTTCTGGTAGTAATTGTGTGGCTACTTCGTTACTGATAGATTTTTCGCCACCTATTTTGACAAAGTATTTTGTTTGTAATCTTTTGATTTCTTGGATTAATCCTTTGTCTGCTGTTGTTGCATCTGTCAACAATATTGGTGCGTTGTATTTTTTAGATAGAACTGTTGCACTTAGTGAATCTGGGAAGCTGTTTTGGTTCGCAAGGATTGCGAATTCTGATGTTTTGATGTAGCTTTTAGCTATTTGGATTGATGTGTCTATTCTATCCTTGCCGTTAATTCTGGATACTACGTATTGTTTTGTACTTTGTGTGTTGTCGTCTGATTTAAGCTTATCTGCTCCCAACAATTCATTTGTATTGGCATCTACGTATACTTTTGTTCCTTCGTATTCGAATACATAAGAAACTTTTAAGCCTTTGTTTTGTGCGAATTTAGTTGGTAACTTGTCAATATCAACTACAGTAGTTTCTGATTCTACTTTTGTTTCATCAAAATCTTTGATGCTTTTTAGTTTTTCGATTGCAATTTTCTTTGCATCTTCAAGCTTTACTGAAGGAGCTTTTGTCACTTCAAATTTTTCAATTTTGTTGAATGTTTTGAGTTCGTTTGTTTTCTTGTCAAATGATACTGTTATAATGTTGTACGGATTTTTGACATTAAATGAATTTTCTTTTTCAAATACAACTTTGTATCCATTATCAAGTATGTCTTGTTTGTCGACTAATTTGTATCCTTCAGGAATGTAGCCATCTTTTTTAAGCTTAGCTATTGTGTTGTTTAAGTAATCTTCGAATTTGTCGTCTGATTTTCCTGATAACAACTTTTCCGTGCTAGAAAGCGCATCAATTCCTACAAGTTTTCCTTCTTTGTCAAATTTCAATGTTATTCCATTTTGTAATTTGATTTCATCAGCTAGGTTGGTCTTATCGATGGATTGATCGATTTTTAGACCAAGTTTTTCGATTGCATCTAACTTTTGTTTTTCATTTGAAGCGAATGAGTTTGTAGATAACAACAACGCTGATAAAGTTAGTGCAGCTACTATTTTTTTATTCATAGGTTCCTCCCAATAAATTTTTTGAATTATTCATTATTAACTAACAAATTATTCTTTATTTTATTATAATCCTATGTTTTTAATTTTGCAATTAGGCATAAAAAAACACCTACAAATGTAGATGTTTTTAGACTATTTTCCTTTTCATGATGTTTTAGAATCCCCAAAACTTATACATTTCAAAACTTAAAATCACTAAGCATTGCGTTATAGCAAAAAGACTTGTAATAAAAAACTTATGTTTTTCTTTTTTTGTAGATTCCTCATTATATTTTTTCATTCCCACAAAAATGGAAATTGCCATAAGTATCATTAAGACAGTAAATACCACACTTTGAATTATATAGGATTCTACGCTACCAATATCGCCAGTTCTATATCCCTTATTAAGGCGCATAAAAATTACCACTAAATTAATTAACGTTATCCCCATCAGACCACATAAGATATAGGAATACTTACGAAGCGGTTTTGTTTTTAATCCTTCTTTCTTGTTTTTGAGAAAATCAATAATAAAACCACCAACAACTAGTTTAACTATTCCATAGATTCCTGCAATTATAAAAAATAACATGCACAGAACATTAGTTATAGCCTTTGGTGTAGATGTAATAAAGTCTGAAAACTGAGTCTCAACAACACCATCTTCCTCATACCACCAATTCTCTAAATCTTCTTCACTGTAGGAACTCACACCCATAGCCCCCATAAATGAAAGTGGCCCTTTGAGTATTCCACGGGTATTTAGAATGAGTCCTTTTGGTACTTTCCTTTTGATTTGAGCAAGCTTAGAATCTGTGAATTTTCCATAAATAAGTTCATACATCTCATAGTTATAAATAGTTTCATGAGCTTGATTAGTCATTACTACCATTCCAACTCCACTTTTGGGATCGAATTGTAACATTGACGAACATCCAAAAGTGTTTCCACCGTGTCCAATGGTTTCAACACCATATTCACTTGAGAAGAAGCCATGATAGTTCTTCGGAATTTTGGTGGATCCATAAAAACTTGTGGCTTTATAAATTTCTTCTAGGGTGCTTTGCTTTTTAAATAGTGGTGATGGGTTCTTTTCATTAGGCATAATTGCTTGAGCAAAAGTTTTTAAATCATTTATAGTTCCAGCTGCACTTCCTGCAGGATAAAGATGAATATAGTACATACCTACACCATCGATAATCTCACCCTCAGTGTCATAGCACTTTAACTTAAGCCTTTCACTTCTTACCCAATCATTGTCCGCATATATTGGACTTATAGAACTATGTTTCATGTTTAGTGGTTCAAAAATATTCTTATGAACATAGTCCACATAATCCATTCCAGAAATTCTTTGAACTATATAAGCTGCAAGTGCAGCTGACCAGTTTGAATAGGCAGTATGTTCTCCTGGTTCATATACTTGCTTTGGCTGTCTTGTTTGAAGCGCTTCTTCAAGACTTTTTATATCAGAGGCATTTGGCGTTTGTATAAAATATGTATCTTGAAAACCTGCTTTATGATTCATAAGATCTAGCATAGTTATAGGTTTTTCAAAACTCAAGTTCTTAAGAAAATCATCAGGTAAATATTTTTTTATATCTTCAGTTAAATCGATTTTATCCTGTTCATAAAGCTGCATAACACTTACCCATATAAACAGTTTGGATATTGAACCCCATTCATACACAGAATCCAACTCTGATTTTAATTTGGCTTCTTTATCCACATAACCAAATGAATTTTCATAAATTGTTTCATCACTATCATAAACAATAACATTCATTCCACAAGTTGTGTCACTATGTTTATTAACATAATCTTCTATTTCCCTAGGTAATTCACTATAATTTAGTCCTGAAGGCAAAGTCTTTGCAGCGGCCTTAACCATAGTAATCTGACTAATTATACTAATCAACATAAAAAATACTAGTACTTTGCTAAATAACCCTTTTAAATTTTTCATTATACACCTCCGCAATACTTTTATAGTATAGTAACACACTTGTCTCATTTTCATGTTAAATAATGATTAAACTAAAGTAAATTTTAAACCATAAGTATAGTGAGACCTCACGGGATAAGTTCTGATACTTTTATCATTTACTTGCAGAATTTACGCCTTGGGGTTACGGTTACCTTTTGGGTCTTTGCCATCTTTAATCTAGCTTGCCCACCTGTTATGCCTTATATTCTGTTTCTGTTCGTCAAGCCACGATTTCGCTACCTGTTCTTCTATCCTAGATGTCACCATCTAAAACTTGCAAGTCGCTATTAGATTCGTCGGTAACTACGCTCTGTAGAAATTTTCACCCCAGCATTAGAATATGCCCGTCATACCATAAAAAAAAATAACTAAGCAAATGCTTAGTTATTTTCTATTTGTCAGCTTTCACTGTTTCTTTTTCTTCTGAGGATTCTTTTTTAGTGTAATCTACTAATTCAAGTATACACATTTCAGAACCGTCTCCTCTACGAGGTCCTAATTTTAAGATTCTTGTGTATCCACCTTGTCTGTCAGCATAAACTGGTGCGATTTCTTCAAACAATGTGTGTACAACGTCTGTTTTGTATATATATTTAAGAGCTTCTCTTCTAGCGCTCAAATCACCTTTTTTACCAAGTGTAATCATCTTTTCAGCTTCTCTTCTAGCTTCTTTTGCACGAGTAACTGTTGTTTCGATTTTTCCATTTTCGAACAATGATTGAACTAGGTTTCTTAACATTGCTGTTCTGTGATCAGTTCTTCTACCTAATTTTCTTAAGTTAGCCAATGTCTATCCTCCTTTATTCGTCTTTTATTTCTTCTTTAAATGCAAGGCCCATTTCTTGAAGTTTTTCTTCAACTTCGTCTAAGGATTTTTTACCAAAGTTCTTTATTTTCATCATATCTGCTTTTGTATGAGATACGATATCTCCTACAGTATTGATATTTGCTCTTTTCAAACAGTTAAATGATCTTAAAGAGAAATCTAATTCTTCGATATTGATGCCCATTTGAGTTTCTTTATCTTTTTGATTGTCTTCGTCGTCACTGTTTGTATTACACTCGTAGTTAGGTAATTCACTGAATAATTCCAGGCAATTGATTAGGATGTTGCTTCCTTCACTTAAGGCATCTTGTGGTCTAATTGTTCCATTAGTCCACACTTCTATCGTAAGCTTATCGTAATCAATTACTTGGCCAACTCTGGCATTATCTACTGTGAAATTAACCTTTTTCACAGGGCTAAACAGTGAGTCAATAGCGATATCTCCTATAATATCTTCGTCTGTTTTGTTAAATTCAGATATTTTGTAGCCTTTTCCGTTGATAACTGTGATTTGCATTTCCAATGAAGCGTCTTCATTAAGTGTTGCAATGTAGTGATCTGGGTTTTTAACTTCCAAATCAGTATCAACTAAAATATCCTTAGCTGTTAGAACACATGGACCTTTTATGTCTACATTTAATGATATAGGTTCTTCATTGTATTTCTTTACAGCGATACCTTTTAAATTCAAAATTATTTCAGGTACGTCTTCTTTGACACCTTTAATCGTAGACATTTCATGAGCTACACCTTGGATATTTATCTTTGATATAGCAGCTCCTGGTAATGATGATAATAAAACTCTTCTTAGAGAGTTTCCTAGAGTAGTTCCATATCCCCTTTCCAGTGGCATTATGACAAATTTACCGTAATTATTTTGTTCATCTAATTCAACGATTTTTATTTTAGTATCTAATTGTTCAGTCATAAATACAGCCTCCTTCGACAAGTCCCATCAGGAAATCCTGAATTAAGCCTATGTGTTATACTCTTCTCTTCTTTGGTGGTCTACAAC
Source organism: Finegoldia magna (assembly GCF_002243175.1). Taxonomy (GTDB): domain Bacteria; phylum Bacillota; class Clostridia; order Tissierellales; family Peptoniphilaceae; genus Finegoldia; species Finegoldia magna_J. Next base: position 103,663 of record NZ_NDYF01000002.1, on the reverse strand, counting down.
CGTTGTGAGGGATTGGAGTTACATCTTTAATAGAGCTAACTTCAAGTCCAGAAGCTTGCAAACTTCTAATTGCAGATTCTCTTCCTGAACCTGGTCCTTTTACATAAACTTCAACAGTCTTTAATCCGTGTTCCATAGCTTTTTTAGCAGCTTCTTCAGCAGCTTGTTGTGCAGCGTATGGAGTTGATTTTCTAGATCCTCTGAATCCTAATTGTCCAGCAGAAGCCCAGCTTAATACGTTACCGTTAAGGTCAGTTAAACATACCATAGTGTTGTTGAATGTAGAAGAAATGTGTGCTTGACCTTTTTCAATATTCTTTTTTACTCTTTTTTTACCGCGAACGTTACGTTTTGCGCCTTTAGTTTTTAGTGCCAATTAATTTCCCCCTCTCTATGCTTGTTTTCTAGGACCCTTACGAGTTCTTGCGTTGTTCTTTGTATGTTGTCCTCTTACTGGAAGGCCTTTTTTGTGTCTTGATCCTCTGTAGCAGTTGATTTCTTTTAATCTTTTGATGTTCATTGCTACATCACGACGTAAATCCCCTTCAGTAAGATAGTTATCTAATTCAGTTCTGATATCAGATAATTCAGATTCTGTTAAATCTTTTACTCTTGTGTCAGGATTGATTCCTAATTTAGCTAAGATTTTATTTGATGATTGTCTACCTATTCCATAAATTGCAGTTAGTCCAATTTCTACACGTTTGTCATTTGGTAAGTCGACACCTTGAATTCTTGCCATTTATACCTCCTACTAACCTTGTCTTTGTTTGTGTTTAGGGTTATCGCAAATAACCATAACACGACCTTTTCTTTTTATAATCTTGCACTTTTCGCACATTTTTTTAACTGATGGTCTTACTTTCATTGCTTAACCTCCGTTTATTTCTTTCTCCATGTTATTCTTCCACGATCCAAATCGTATGGTGATAATTCAACCGTTACCTTGTCTCCTGGAAGAATTCTTATATAATTCATTCTTAATTTGCCTGAAATATGAGCTGTTATTACATGGCCATTTTGAAGTTCTACCTTAAATACCGTATTAGGAAGAGCATCTACTACTGTTCCTTCTAATTCAATAACTTCTTTGGACATCCTTGTCTTGATCCTCCTTTTTTAAATTGTTTAACATATATCTTAGTTTCTTATCTGTTAAATTCTCTAATTGCAACTTTTTGTTGTACTTTTGAAGATGTTTGATCTTCTTTTTCTTTGGTTTTTCGATTTTACGTTGTTTTCCATCTACTACCAATACATAAGAATCGTCAAGAATTTCCAAAACCATTTGTAGTTTGCCCATATCACGACCACAAGTACTTAAAACAACTTGTCCTGTTTCAAGTTTGTTGTATTGGCTCATTAATTCTAACCTTTTTTTAATTCTGTTACTAACTTATTAGTGATTTCATCTATTGGAAGAGTTCCGTCAACTGTGAATACTAAATCTTGTTTGTTGTAGAAGTCTACTAAAGGTTTAGTTTGTGAATCGTAAACTTTGATTCTATCTAGTACAGTTTCTTCTTTGTCGTCTTCTCTTTGGATTACTGGAGTTTGGCATACATCACATATTCCTTCAACTTTTGGAGGGTTGTTATCAATGTGATAGCTTGCACCACAGTTTGGACATACACGTCTTCCTGAAAGTCTTTTTACAAGAGAATCTTTGTCAACGTCTATGTTTAATACGCGGTCTAGTTTCAATCCTCTCTTAGCTAGTCCTTCATCAAGAGCTTCGGCTTGTGGGATTGTTCTTGGGAATCCGTCAAGTAAGAATCCGTTTTTACAATCTTCTTGATCTAATCTGTCCCAAACTATTTCTATTGTTAATTCATCAGGTACAAGTTTTCCTTCTGCAAGTAAGCCTTCAACTTTTTGACCTAGTTCTGTCTTTTCTTTGATATTTTTTCTGAAAATATCACCTGTTGAAATGTGAGGAATATCAAATTCTTCAATAACTCTTTTAGCTTGAGTTCCTTTACCTGCTCCCGGAGGTCCCAATAATATTAATCTCATTATAAACTCCTTACTTCAAAAATCCTTTATAGTGTTTCATAGTTAGCATACTTTCCATTTGTTTTACAGTATCTAATACTACACCTACTACGATGATGATTGATGTACCACCGAATAGGATTTGTATTCCTATAGCTTTTGATATTAGCATTGGTGCTGATGCTACTAACGCTAATATGATTGCGCCTATAAATGTTACTCTATCAGAAATTTTCTTTAGATACATGCCTGTTGGTTTACCAGGTCTAATTCCCATAATGAATCCGCCATATTGTTGCAAGTTCTTAGCGTATTCAACAGTGTTGAACTGAATTGCTGAGTAGAAGAATGCGAATATTATAATCAATAACATGTTTACTATTGAAAAGATAACTAACCCTGATGTTGTTTGTACTGTGAATATGTGGGCTAACCATACTGGCATGTCTTTGCCGAATAATAATGCTATTGTTTGTGGTAATTGTAAGATTGCTGATGCAAAGATTACTGGCATTACACCACCCATATTAACTTTGATTGGAATATGAGTTGATTGACCACCATACATTTTTCTTCCTACTACTCTTTTAGCGTATTGTACAGGAATTCTTCTTTCACCTTGGTTAATTAATACCACTACTACTAATATTATAATCGCTATTAGTACAAAAAGTAATATTTTCCACCAAGATAACATTCCTTGTCTAGATTGATAAATCATTGTACCGATTTGTCTTGGCATATTTGAAATGATACCTATGAAAATCAAGATTGAAATTCCGTTACCGATACCTCTTTCAGTAATCATTTCTCCTAGCCATACTAGAAACATTGATCCTGCTACCAAGCTTATTAGTATAACAAATCCTGTTAAAAAGCTTTTGTCTACGATTGCTCTGTTAAATAAACCATTAACTGTAGCATATCCTTGTATGAATGCCAAAATTATACTACAGATTTTAGTGTATTTACCCATTCTCTTCTTTCCTTCTTCACCTTCACGTGTAAGTTCTCCTAATCTAGGAAATGCTACTGTTAAAAGTTGAAGAATGATTGAAGCGGTAATGTAAGGGTATATCGAAAGAGCGAATATGCTCATTTGTCTCAATGATCCCCCACTTAATAGGTTCAATAAAGAAACTATTCCGCCTTCTTGACCGCTCATTATTTGTTTGATAATGGCCTTATCCATAAAAGGAACCGGTATTGCATTACCTAATCTAAAAACTACAACCATTAGTAGAGTAAAGCCGATTCTTTTACGAATGTCTAAAACCTTCCATGCGTCTTTTAAGGTTTTAAGCATCTTAAATCACCTCTACCTTTCCTCCGGCTTTTGTAATTTTTTCTTCAGCTGATTTAGTAAATTTATTAGCTTTTATAGTTAATTTCTTAGTTAATTCTCCGTCACCTAAAATCTTAACGCCGTCTTTTGCCTTAACTGGCTTAAAGAATCCTGCGTTTGCTAGGATTTCTGGTGTTATTTCGTCGCCATCTTCAAAACAATTTAAGTCTCTGATGTTGATTTCAGCGTATTGTTTTGCGAAGTGGTTTTTGAAGCCTCTCTTAGGAAGTCTTCTGAATAAAGGCATTTGACCCCCTTCAAATCCTGGTCTTACGCCTCCGCCTGATCTTGAGTTTTGTCCGTCTCTACCGCGTCCAGCATTGTGTCCTAATCCTGAACCGTAACCTCTACCAACTCTTTTTCTTGCTTTTACTTCTCCACCTTTAGCAGGTCTTAAGTTGTGTAATTTCACTATAACACCTCCTACTTAACTTCTTCTACGTCAACCATGAATGCAATGTGTCTAATCATTCCACGTACTGCATCATTGTCTTCTTTGATTACTGATTGTCCGATTTTATGAAGTCCAAGGGCTTCACAAGTTCTAATGTGTTTTTCAATTCTACCGATTTTGCTCTTTTTAAGAGTGATCTTTAATTTACTCACTTAAAAGCCCTCCTTATTTTAAAATTTCTTCTACAGACTTTCCTCTTAATTTAGCTACTTGTTCAGCTGTCTTAAGTGATTTAAGTCCTTCTACAGTTGCATTAACAATGTTTTGAGGGTTTGATGTTCCCAATGATTTAGAACGAACGTCTTTGATACCTGCTAATTCACATACCGCACGAACTGGACCTCCTGCGATAACTCCAGTACCTTCTCCAGCTGGTTTCAATAATACTCTACCAGCACCGAATATTCCTGTTACTTGGTGAGGAATAGTTGTGTTTACGATAGGAACTGTGAAGATGTGTTTTTTAGCATCTTGGCTTGCTTTTCTGATAGCTTCTGGTACTTCTTGTGCTTTACCAATACCAACACCAACGTGTCCGTTTTTATCTCCAACTACTACAAGGGCTGCGAATCTAAAGTTTCTACCACCCTTAACAACCTTAGCTACACGGTTAATATTTACAACTCTTTCTTCTAATTCTAAACCTTCTATTTCTTTATTTAAAAGTTCCAATACTAAATACCTCCCTTGCACTAAAATTTAAGTCCGGCGCTTCTAGCACCTTCAGCTAATTCTTTAACTTTTCCGTGATATAAATATCCAGATCTGTCAAATACGCATTGTTCAATGCCTTTGTCGATAGCTTTCTTACCGATTAATTCACCAACAAGTTTTGCAGCTTCCATGTTAGATTTTGATTCGCCTTTGTAATCTTTATCTAATGTTGATGCAGCTACTAATGTGTTGTGGTTAACATCATCGATTAATTGTGCATAGATGTTAGTATTAGACTTGAATACGCATAATCTTGGTTTTTCAGAAGTTCCTGTAAGGTTCTTACGAATACGTAAATGTCTTTTAACTCTATTTGCATTTTTATCAATTTTCTTAAACATACCTTACTCCTTTCTTACTTACCTGTTTTACCGACTTTACGTCTAATATGTTCATCTTCATATCTGATACCTTTACCTTTGTATGGTTCAGGTCCTCTTAGGTCTCTGATTTTTGCAGAGTAGTTACCAACTTGTTGTTTGTCGTTACCACTTACAATTATTGTGTGTTGTTCTGGTACTTCAACAGTGATTCCTTCTGGATCTTCTTTTTCAATTGTGTGAGAGTATCCCAAGTTTAACACTAATTTTTTACCTTGTTTTGCTGCTCTGTAACCAGTACCTTCTATAATTAAAGTTTTCTTAAATCCTTCAGTAACACCTTCAATCATGTTAAAAACAAGAGTTCTTGTTAAACCATGAAGTGATTTGTGTCTTTTAATGTCTGAAGGTCTTGAAACTGTGATTGTATTATCTTCTACTTTGATAATCATTTCCTTTGGCATTTGTTGAACTAATTCACCTTTTGGTCCTTTTACAGTACACAAATTGTCTTCAGTTATTTTTACTTCAACGCCATTAGGAATTTCAATTGGTTTTAATCCAATTCTTGACATGGTCAAACCTCCTTATAATGTTTGTGTTACCATACGTAACAAATTACTTCTCCACCAATACCTTCTTTTCTAGCAACTTTATCAGTTACAAGGCCTTTTGATGTAGAGACAATAGCAATACCAAGTCCGCCTAAAACCTTAGGAACTTCATTTGCTCTGGCATAGACACGAAGTCCAGGTTTAGATATTCTCTTGATACCTGAAATTACTTTTTCTTCGTTAGGACCATATTTTAAATCTATTGTAATGATTCCTTGTTTACCATCATCTGTAACATTGAAACCATCGATAAATCCTTCATCTAATAAAATTTGTGCTATTGATTTTTTGATATTAGATGCAGGAACTTCAACAACTTTATGTTTCGCATTAACCGCGTTTCTTATTCTTGTTAGCATATCTGCTATAGGATCAGTCATCATAAAAGCTTCCTCCTTCCTTTCTTACCAGCTTGCTTTTCTTACGCCAGGGATTTCGCCTTTATAAGCCAATTCTCTAAAGCATATACGGCAGATGCCATATTTCTTTAAATATCCGTGAGGTCTACCACAAATTTTGCATCTGTTATATTCTCTCGTGCTAAACTTTGCAGGTCTTTTTTGTTTTGCGATCATTGATTTTTTAGCCACTAAAACTCCTCCTTATTTCTTAAATGGCATTCCCATTTTGTCTAATAATTCCTTAGCTTCTTCGTCAGTGTTTGCAGTAGTAACGACCACAATATCCATACCTCTAATTTGATCTACCATATCGTATTCAATTTCAGGGAATATTAATTGTTCTTTGATACCTACAGCATAGTTTCCTCTACCATCGAATGATTTAGAAGAAATACCTCTAAAGTCTCTTACACGTGGAAGAGAAATGTTCATAAATTTATCTAAGAAATCATACATTTTTTCACCACGTAATGTAACTTTAACACCAACATTCATTCCTTCTCTAAGTTTGAAGTTAGCGATAGATTTTCTTGCTTTTGTTACAATTGGGTGTTGTCCTGTAATTGTTTCTAATTCTTTAACAGCGCTTTCGATAGCTTTAGGATTTTCTTTTGAAGAACCTAAACCCATGTTAAGCACGATTTTTTCCAATCTTGGAACTTGCATGATGTTTTCATATTTGAAACGTTCAACCAAGAAAGGAACAACTTCATTTGTATATTTTTCTTTTAATCTGGAAGTCAAGTTTATACCCTCCTTATGTTACTTAATAGTTTCGTTGTTAGATTTCATAAATCTAACCTTCTTACCGTCTTCAAACTTGTAACCTAATCTTGTGCCTTTCTTGTTTTTAGCATCATAATACATTACGTTTGAAACATCAATAGGAGCTTCTTTTTTGATTAGTCCACTTTCAACACCACGTCCGTTAGCTTTTTGGTGTTTAGTAACTATGTTAACTCCTTCTACTACCACTTTATTTTGTTTGGCTAATACTTCAATAACATTTCCAGTCTTTCCTTTGTCTTTACCAGAAATAACTATTACAGTATCTCCATTTTTGATCTTCATATCTCTTTACACCTCCAATTATAATACTTCAGGTGCCAATGAGATTATTTTCATGAAGTTATTGGCTCTCAATTCACGAGTTACTGAACCAAAAATTCTTGTTCCCACTGGATTTTTATCATCTTTTATAATTACAGCTGCGTTATCGTCAAATCTGATGTAACTTCCATCAGCTCTTCCCAATGGTTTAGTTGTTCTTACGATAACAGCTTTTACTACATCACCTTTTTTAACCATACCGCCCGGTTGTGCAGATTTAACTGAGCAAACTACGATGTCTCCGATAGCTGCGTACTTTCTTTTAGTACCACCTAAAACTCTTATTACTAGTAGTTCTTTTGCACCAGAGTTATCTGCAACTCTCAAACGACTTTCTTGTTGAATCATAAAATTCTCCTTTCGTAATAAGAATTACTTAGCTTTTTCTATAACTTCTACAAGTCTCCAGTTCTTTGTCTTAGAAAGAGGTCTTGTTTCCATTATTTTAACTTTATCGCCGATACCAGCAATGTTTTCTTCATCGTGTGCTTTAAATTTAGTTGTTTTTCTTAATTGTTTACCGTATTTAGGATCTTTGACAAGTGTCTTAACTTCTACAACAATTGACTTATCCATCTTATCTGAAACAACTATACCAACTATGGTTTTTCTCATATTTCTTTCCATAATTGTTAAGCCTCCTTACCAATGTTTAGCTCACGTTCTCTAATAATAGTCTTAATGCGAGCTATATCTTTTTTTACAAGTCCTATCATCATAGGGTTTTCTAATTGCCCAGTAGCTAATTGAAAACGTAGATTAAACAATTCACTTTTAGATTGTTCTAATTGTTTTTGTAAATCTTGATCTGATAGATTACGAATTTCTTTAGTTTTCATCAGCTTCACCGTCCTTTTCTCCGAACTCTTCACGAGTTATAAATTTAGTTTTGATAGGTAGTTTGTGTTGAGCAAGTCTCATAGCTTCACGTGCTACATCTTTAGGAACACCTGCCATTTCAAATAATACTCTACCTGGTTTAATTACTGCTACCCAATATTCTGGAGCTCCTTTACCTGAACCCATACGAATACCGATAGGCTTCTTTGACACTGGCTTATCTGGGAAAACTTTAATCCAGATGTTACCGCCTCTTTTTATATATCTTGTCATAGCACGACGTGCTGCTTCTATTTGATTAGCTGTTAACCAACAAGAACCTAACGCTTGTATACCATAATCACCGTAAGTTAAAGTATTGCCTTTTAATGCTTTACCTTTCATTCTGCCTCTATGAACTCTACGGTATTTTACTCTTTTAGGCATTAACATAGAATATTTCCTCCTCTCGAATTAGTTTTTAGCTGCTTGGGATTTACCTTTTCTGTTATTATTTCTTCTTTTTTTGTTTTTGTCGTTTTTTTTGTTTTTGTAAACAGGTAAATCTTCTTCTGTCATACCAGGTAACATTTCACCTTTGTATAACCAAACTTTAACACCAAGCTTACCATAAGTTGTGTCCGCTTCTGCAAATCCATAGTCGATTGCAGCTCTTAGAGTTTGAAGAGGAATAGTTCCTTCGCTGTATCCTTCGCTTCTTGCCATATCAGCTCCACCAAGTCTACCAGAAACCATAGTCTTAATACCCAAAGCTCCTGCTCTCATGCTTCTTTGCATTGTTTGTTTCATTGCACGTCTGAAAGAAATACGTCTTTCTAATTGACTTGCGATGTTTTCTGCAACTAATTGTGCATCTAAGTCTTGGAACTTAATTTCTTCTACATTTATGATTAATTTCTTACCTGTTAATTTTTCTAATTTATTTTTTAATTCTTCAACGCCAGCACCTTGACGGCCAATAACCATACCAGGTTTAGCTGTGTTGATAGTTACTTTAATTTTGTTTGATGCTCTTTCGATGGCTATACTGCTAATACCAGCGCTGAAAGATTCTTTCTTGATTAGTTCACGAATTTTGTGATCTTCTACTAAATAATCACTAAAATCTTTTTTATCTGCAAACCATCTTGAATCCCAGTCTTTGATAACACCAACTCTTAATCCTTTAGGATTAACTTTTTGACCCATCAGACTCCTCCTTATAATTCTCTTTCTTCTACAACTACGCCAACATGACTTGATCTTTTAAGGATTGGATAAGCCATTCCTTTAGCTTTTGGTCTCCATCTTTTCATTACTGGAGCATTATTAGCGTATGCTTGTGATACAAAAAGATCTTCTCTGTTTAATCCAAAATTGTGTTCTGCGTTTGCAATTGCTGAATTTAGCACTTTTTCTAAAATTCTAGCACCTTTTTTAGGAGTGAATTTCAATATAGCAAGGGCTTCATCAACTTGTTTACCTCTAATTTCTTTGCATATAAAGTTAACTTTTAGAGGAGAAATACGTACATATTTCGCTATAGCTTTAGCTTGCATTGTCATACCTCCTTATATTAATTACGAACCTTACTCGTTTTTTCGTTTTTAATGTGACCTTTGTATGTTCTTGTAGGAACAAATTCTCCTAATTTATGACCAACCATATCGTCAGTAATATAAACAGGTACATGCTTTCTTCCATCGTGAACTGCAATTGTGTGACCTACGAAGTTAGGGAATATTGTAGAACGACGAGACCAAGTTTTAATAATCTTCTTTTCATCGTTTTTGTTAAGTTCTTCCACTTTCTTCATTAAGTGTTCATCGCAGAAAGGTCCTTTTTTAAGTGATCTACTCATTCTATCCCTCCGTTATTTCTTTCTTCTTCTTACAATGTACTTATTAGACTTTTTGTTTTTCTTACGAGTCTTAAGTCCAAGTGCTGGTTTACCCCATGGAGTTGAAGGAGCTGGTCTACCGATTGGTGCTCTACCTTCACCACCACCGTGAGGGTGATCTACTGGGTTCATTGCTGAACCTCTTACGTAAGGTCTCTTACCTAAGTGTCTGTTACGTCCAGCCTTACCAATTGTAACCAATTCGTGAGAGATATTTCCAACTTGTCCTACAGTAGCTCTGCAGTCAAGGTGAATTAATCTATATTCTCCTGATGGTAATCTTAATTGTGCAAATTTGCCTTCTTTAGCCATAAGTTGTGCTTCAGCACCAGCTGTTCTAACTAATTGAGCTCCTTTGCCAACTTTCATTTCAATGTTGTGAACTGTAGTACCAACTGGAATGCTTCTTAATGGAAGAGCATTACCAGGGATAATATCTACATCCGCACCACTTTCAACTACATCTCCAACTTTTAAACCTTGTGGTTGGATGATGTATCTCTTTTCACCATCTTCGTATTGTAACAAAGCGATGTTTGCTGTTCTGTTTGGATCGTATTCGATTGATTTAACAACAGCTTTAATACCATCTTTGTTTCTTTTAAAATCTATAATTCTATATTTTCTCTTAGCTCCGCCGCCTCTGTGACGAGTAGTTACTCTACCATAAGAGTTTCTTCCGCCAGATTTGTTTAAGCTAACAGTTAATGATTTTTCAGGAGTAGTTTTTGTGATTTCATCAAATGATAAAACACTCATACCACGTACACCGGCAGAAGTCGGTTTATATTTTTTTATTGCCATGTTTTTACCCCCTTAATTACATTCCTTCGAAAAATTCAATTTCTTTTGAATCTTCTGTTAATGCAACTATAGCTTTCTTCCAATCAGATCTCTTACCACTGTGAGCGCCCATTCTCTTAACTTTTCCTTTAACGTTCATAGTGTTAACAGATTTTACTTTAACATCAAAAATCTTTTCGATAGCGTTTCTGATTTCTATTTTATTCGCATTTTTATCTACTTTGAATACATATTTCTTGTCTTCCATTTTTTCCATAGAATCTTCAGAAATAATTGGTTTCAAAATAATATCATATGGTGATTTCATTATTGAAACACCTCCTCAAGAATTTTAACAGCATCAGTTGTAATAACTAATGAGTTGTATTTCAAACAATCATATACATTGATTAATCTAGCTTCACAAATAGCTACATTTTCAATGTTTCTAAATGATCTGTAAAGTGTATCATCATTTTTATCAACAACTACTAAAGCTTTCTTGTCTGCTTTAATATTCTTTAATACTTCAACAGCTTTTTTAGTGCTAATAGCATCTAAGCTTAATTTATCTAAAACGATCATTTCATTGTCATTAACTTTGTCAGTTAATACTGATTTGATTGCAAGTCTTCTAACTTTCTTAGGAACAGCGTAGCTGTAATCTCTAGGTTTTGGAGCGAATACTACCCCACCACCTCTCCATTGTGGAGATCTGATAGATCCTTGTCTTGCTCTACCTGTACCTTTTTGTCTCCAAGGCTTCTTTCCTCCACCTCTTACCTCACTACGAGTTTTAGCAGATTGTGTGCCTTGTCTTTTATTAGCAAGTTGATTTCTAACTACTTCGTAAACAACGTGCTCATTAACATCAACGCCGAAAATGGCTTCATTTAATTCTAATTCTCCAACATTTTCTCCTTGTTGGTTTAAAATTTGAACTTTAGGCATGTTTCATCCTCCTTCCTATTTTGACTTAATAGCTTCTCTAACAGTAACTACTCCACCTTTGTTTCCTGGAACAGCTCCCTTAATAAGAAGTAAGTTTCTTTCATTGTCAACTTTAACAATTTTCAAGTTTTGAACAGTTACACGGTCATGGCCCATCTTTCCTGAACCTTTACGTCCTTTGAATACTCTTGCTGGATAAGATCCCGCACTTCTTGCACCTGCAACTCTGTGTGATTTAGAGCCGTGTCCCATAGGTCCTCTTGCATAGTTGTGTCTAACTATTGAACCTTGAGTTCCTTTACCTTTTGAAATACCGATAACATCTACAACATCTCCGTCTTGGAAAATATCTAATTTGATTTCATCTCCAAGGTTGAATTGTTCGTCATCACCTATTTTGAACTCTTGTAAGTGTTTCTTGAATGAAACGCCTGCTTTGCCAAAATGACCTCTCATTGGTTGGTTTACATGTTTTTCTTTCTTTTCGATGTAACCAACTTGAATTGCGTTATATCCTTCTTTTTCTTTAGTTTTGATTTGTGTAACAACCATTGGACCCGCTTCAATGACAGTTACTGGAACAACACTACCATCTTCGTTGAAGATTTGAGTCATTCCGATTTTTTTACCTAAAATACTCTTCATTGAGTACACCTCCTATAGTGTGATATCCACATTAAAATTTACTTACAGCGGATTGCTTTACAATCATACTAAGATTAAAGTTTAATTTCGATATCTACGCCGGCAGGAAGGTTAAGTTTTTTAAGCGCTTCCAATGTCTTTGCGTTAGGATTAATGATATCGATTAATCTCTTATGTGTTCTTTGTTCGAACTGTTCTCTTGAATCTTTGTATTTGTGAACAGCTCTTAAGATTGTAACAACTTCTTTTTCTGTTGGCAACGGAATAGGACCTGATACTTTAACGTCAGTTCTCTTAGCTGCCTCAACGATTTTTTGAGCTGATTGATCGATTAATTCGTGATCATAAGCTCTTAGTCTGATTCTGATTTTTTGATTTGCCATTTAGGCACCTCCTCTATATTTTTGAAGAAGCGTCTTGCTGGGTTATATTCATACACCCTCCCGGGTGTACAGTGACCTAAAATTTAAAAAACTTTTTTAAAAAGTTTAACCCATCGCCCTAATCGTGTAGGACTTCTCGGTGAAAATTACCTCGGAAGATTAATCACGTTTCCCGAGCAACCTTCCACTTCTACGCTTACTAACTTTAGGCACAACTGGTATTATACATTGTCTATACAACAATGTCAACACTTTTTTGAAGTTTTTTTGTAAAATTTATAGATTTTTACGAAAAATTTGTTTTCTTCCTTATTATATAATAAAAGGGCTGCGAAATAAAATGAGTTTTGAGGGAAATTTTCCAGATAATTTACGGATTTTTTGACTTGCTGAACGTATCTCAAAAACAAAAATAATTTAGCACGTTTATTTTTAAAAACAAAAATGCTCTAGCTTGCCAAGTGTATATCAAAAGCAAAAATAATTTAGCACGAATATCTGTCTCCAAAAATAAACAAATTCAAAACTTGTGAACCTAAAATCTCAAGTGCGAGCTTCGCTCTGGCACGAGTGAGATTTTTTAACGGTTCACTTCGCTAGAATTTGTAGTTATTTTTTACGAATGATATTCTTAGCTAAAACAATTTTTATTTTTATTGCTAAAAAGTTTCGCAAGTAATTTTTCGCTAGACATTTTTCGTTTTAACTTGCGACAAAGTCGTTGTTAATAATTTTCTTAATATTTAGTGAATTATATTCTTTAAATCTGGGTATATAAAATATATCAATAATTTAAGGAGGTATTACTATGGTAGAAGAAAAGAAATCAGTTGATTGGATTTCTCTTATAACAGGTATTTGTTTTATTATAGTTTCATTCATTGCTTTTAAAAATCCATATGCCAGCTTAGCGAGTCTGGTGATTTATTTTGGAATAATTGCGATTGTTAAAGGCGTAGGCGGAGTTTTTATTTATAAAAAGATAAAAGATTTTACAAGACTGAACATAAAATTATTCTTTTGGATAAGCATAATAGATATAATACTTGGACTCATTCTTGTTTTTAATGTCGAATCTGCTGTATCGATCATTCCGTATGTGTTTTCGATTTGGTTTATTATCGATTCAATCAACGATATTAGTTTCGGAAGATATCTAAGGTTTGTTCCAGGTGGACTTTACCATCTTAATATCATAATTAATATTATTACTTTAATTCTTGGAATTATGATGTTGTACAACCCTTTAAGAGCATCTTTTACGGTTGTATATTTAATCGGAGTGTATTTTACAATTTGTGGTGTAAAGTATATTGCATACGCTTTTAAGCAATATACTAAAACTATGCGTTAGTAGCTGAGAAATAGTTTATGAATAAAGAATCTCTGTAATGAAGAATATGGAATAATTTGAATCTTCCAGTTAATAGTAAAGACATAGCCCTAGTCTGACGACCAGCTCTTGACAGAAATCTTCAAATTTTTAAAAAATACAATTAGGCAAAAGGGAGATTTGAAAAATCTTGACCTTTTAGTTTAATTGTGCCAAAATTAGGTTACAAATATCTGAACTTTCAGATTTTAGTAATATTTTTTTAAATCAAAAAAATATCAGCTCACAACCTATCAGGAGGAGCTGATATACAAAACTTTTCACATACCCTCTACACATTTTTTAGTTTCTTTACGGTTACCACTTTTTTCACCTTGAGTCGGGTAATGCAGTTCTGAGATTCTTTTTATCACTTTATTTCCGACTTTTATATTCATTTTCTGTTCTAAATCTTATAAGTTCTTGTATTTCAAATTCATTAAGCTATTTAATGGAAGTATTATTAGATTTATGACCTTTCTATTTAACCACAGTCTAGTATATCCATAAACTTTGTAATTATTGATCTACGTATAAAAATATTCTGAATTAATTGCATGCTCAATCGATACATACTTAACAAATTTCTTGAAAACACCTAAGATACAATCTATAGTTTCTTATCAGCAGTCTAATTAATATTATTATTCTTTATTTCTATGTAGTTTTTCTGACCTAAATCATAATCTGATCATTACGTAAATTTTTTCTTTAAATTTTTTTGGTGTATCATACCATTTTTCTTGTCTATACAATTGTGCACATCCTCTAACTGCATTACATAAAAATACCCTCTTTACCAGTTTAATCAGTAAAGAGGGTACATGTCAAGCGTATTAACTTAACTAATATTTAGTTCTACTGTACAGGTTACATCATCTTCCCATCATAAACATCCTTTGTTTAAAAATTTTAACAATCTTACACATCTTAAAAAACTAGTTAATTAAACTAATAATTTTATGTTAGATTTACTTATAGTAGCTTTATCTTTTCTTCTTTTTTCTCGATTCCAAAAAAGCTCCTGTCGCCGAAATCAATCCAGCCACTGAAAGAGTAAATAACTCCATTGTACTTCCTGATTTCGGTAATTTTCTAGCTTGTTGTTTTGATGGTGTTATTGGTGTTGGCGGAATTATTGGCTCTTCTTTGTTAGTTATAGTGAATCCATCTTTCATGCTTCCGCTATATTTTACTTCGTATTTATTGTTTCCTATAACTACTTTGCCTTTTTCTTCTCCGACTTCTTTTACTGTGTATTCGTAGGCTTTTTCTGAGTCTACTTTTTCCAATACATCTAAGTCTTTGAATTCTCCACTCCACTTGTTGGCTTTGTTTAGTTCTAGCTTTTTGCCTGTAGCTTTCCCATCTCTGTAGAGTTCTACTTCTATTTTTTCTACTGGGGCTGCTATTTCTTTTCCATCTTTATCTTTCCATGCTTTTTCTACTTTGATGTCTGTCTTTGATGGTGTTAGCGGTGTCCATGGCTTGTCTGGATCTTTTGGTTTATCTGGTGTTTCTGGCTCTTCTTTGTTGATTACCTTCAAACCATCTTTTGCGTTTCCTTCATAGCTTACTTGATATTTATTCGTACCAATTGCTACTTTGCCATTTTCTTCGCCGACTTCTTTTACTGTGTATTCATAGGATTTTTCTGAGTCTACTTTTTCTACTACATCTAAGTCTTTGAATTCTCCACGCCACTTGTTGGCTTTGTTTAGTTCTAGCTTTTTGCCTGTAGATTTTCCATCTCTGTAGAGTTCTACTTCGATCTTGTCTTCTGGAGCGTCTATAACTTTGCCATCTTTATCTTGCCAGATCTTTTCAACTTTAATGTCTTCTTTTGATGGTGTTAGTGGTGTCCATGGTTTGTCTGGATCTTTTGGTTTATCTGGTGTTTCTGGCTCTTCTTTGTTGATTACCTTCAAACCATCTTTTGCGTTTCCTTCATAGCTTACTTGATATTTATTCGTACCAATTGCTACTTTGCCATTTTCTTCGCCGACTTCTTTTACTGTGTATTCGTAGGCTTTTTCTGAGTCTACTTTTTCTACTACATCTAAGTCTTTGAATTCTCCACGCCACTTGTTGGCTTTGTTTAGTTCTAGCTTTTTGCCTGTAGATTTTCCATCTCTGTAGAGTTCTACTTCGATCTTGTCTTCTGGAGCGTCTATAACTTTGCCATCTTTATCTTGCCAGATCTTTTCAACTTTAATGTCTTCTTTTGATGGTGTTAGTGGTGTCCATGGTTTGTCTGGATCTTTTGGTTTATCTGGTGTTTCTGGCTCTTCTTTGTTGATTACCTTCAAACCATCTTTTGCGTTTCCTTCATAGCTTACTTGATATTTATTCGTACCAATTGCTACTTTGCCATTTTCTTCGCCGACTTCTTTTACTGTGTATTCGTAGGCTTTTTCTGAGTCTACTTTTTCCAATACATCTAAGTCTTTGAATTCTCCACGCCACTTGTTGGCTTTGTTTAGTTCTAGCTTTTTGCCTGTAGCTTTCCCATCTCTGTAGAGTTCTACTTCTATTTTTTCTACTGGGGCTGCTATTTCTTTTCCATCTTTATCTTCCCATGCTTTTTCTACTTTGATGTCTGTCTTTGATGGTGTTATTGGTGTCCATGGGCTTGATTTTTCCTCTAACTTGTTTGTTATTGTAAAACCATCTTCTTCTGTTCCGCCGTAACTTACTTGGTACTTGTTGTCTCCAATGGTAATGCTACCATCTTTTTCGTCAATTTCTTTTACTGTATAGACAATCTTTTCTTTATCCTTGTATTCGTCTAGATTTGTAAAAGTACCTTTCCAATTATTATCTTTTGTTAAAACTAATTCTTTGCCTGTATCAGCTCCATTTGCTAATAACTTAACTGTTGCTTTATCTGGTCTCTTACCATCTTTGTTA
The DNA here is from genome assembly GCF_002243175.1 of Finegoldia magna. GTDB lineage: Bacteria > Bacillota > Clostridia > Tissierellales > Peptoniphilaceae > Finegoldia > Finegoldia magna_J. The sequence goes on along the minus strand of NZ_NDYF01000002.1, from coordinate 86,947 downwards.
TTATCATCTTCCCAATTTTTTTCTACGCTAACATTTTTTCTTCTTATTAAGCCATTCGTAACAGAATTAGATTCTCCAAAATTTCCATCTTCCGCATATCTTACAAAAAAGCTGTTCGTTGCAACTTTATCATTGAGATTATTGTTACCAGGATATTCTGGAGCCTTCATTTGAAGCCTTATATCTATGGTTTCATAGTCTCCTAAGACAGGATTATTATTGCTGAGTATCTTTATAGCGGTTATATCTTCATAAGATGTTGGATTCTTAACCCAATTTTGACTTTTTACAGCTTTTACTGGATCTTCTGAAGGATTTTTATCTGTTGTATAAAAAACAGAAAAATCACTTGTTACATCTTTACCAGCTTTATAGATTTTTATTTCATCGACAAGCTTATTTCTATATTTGTTATTTCCATCTACAAAACTTGGTAGGATATCATAAATTTCTAAATTCTTTAAAGGCTCTTCTATATAGTTATTTACTCTCAGTTGATATTCAAACCTACCTAATTTATCATTGGCTTTATCAGCATAATTAGTAACTGTATCTAATGAAAATGCCCTATCATATACAAGGTCCCCATTTTCTTCTATCGGCTCTATACTTCTTATTCTTTTAATACTTTTTACACTCTGTGCCAAAATAGATTTTACATCTGACTTCGCCATCAAGATAGAGTCATGTGTCTTACCATTATTATTTATATCAAGTTTATCAACAACCACTGTAGATGACAACGGATCACCAACTTTAGGATTTAGCACAGATTGGTCATCATTGAAGTAAGAATATACTATATTGTCATTATTAAGTTTTTCTGTAATTGCCTTCTCTGGAACAATATTCTCGTTAATTTTTCCATAAAAATTAAATTTCAATCTCTTACCAATAATAGTCCTAAGGTCGCCCACTAAAAAGTTATCAAATTTTAAAATAAGAGCATCTCTACCCGTATTATTGTAATTCTTTACCAGCTCATATTTATAATTAAATCCACCTCCGGTATCAATAACCCACAAACCTAATTCTTTTTGATCTGTACTTACACCCTCTGGCAATAAATCCACAAACGTCAAGTTCGAAAGTTCTCTTTGGTCAGACAACCCTCTAAAATCATATTCTATATCATATCTAATCTTATCTCCAACTTTAGGCGTCGTATTACCTACGTAATTGGTGTTCTTATAAAGTTTAACAGACTCTTCTATTGGTATTAGATATTTATCTGCTGACGCTGTAAAAGCGTATTTATCTCCCCCGGATTTAAACATTACCTCTGCTGTATTGTTAAGAGCCTTATCTTGTTCAAATTTAACCTTAAAAGGATCCTTGTACTTCATTTTTACATCTAATTTAAGCTGAGCACCTACTGGCAGTTCGTAATTTTTTAAATGTATCTCAACTCTTTCATACTCTGGATTTAAAGCTGGAGCATTTTCTCTTTCTATCTTTCCATCAAGAACTTGCCTTCTTATATTTTTTGCTTCTTCCTGAGTAATTTTATTTATTAGTTGATCAGTTATAATATCATAAGTTCCATCTGACTTAATACCCCTTATTTCATACTGCTCAGGTTTCAAATTATATTTATTAGGTAAAGCTTGATATGGTATCGATACACCTGACACATAAAATCTGGAATCAAAATTCTTAGCATCTTCAATGATGACTATATCTTTCATAGGATCAGATGTTCTATTTTGTAGATAAACGCTATAATTTACTTCCGCTGTAGCCATACCTGATGGATCATAATAAGTCTTGGCTGGTGATTCTGGATAGAGTATTCCGGCATCATATTCGTTATTCTTCCAAAATATGCCCTTCCTATCTAATGGGTCAGATGTCAATTGAAAGCTTAAATTAGCGGAAGCCTTGTAGACTTCTCCTTTGCTTGGGTTATATGGTTTTGCTTCTATATCAACACTATTGTCATAATAGATCCTATCATCTTTTGGAGTATCCTTTGAATTGGTTTTTGCTCCTGGAAAGCGTAACTTTAACTGAACGCCTTCTTCATATAGGTCACCTGCAGCACCACCATTTAAAAATTCTCCGTCATTATTACTATGTCTTTTTCTTTCATTAAGATTATAAGTTACAGTCTTTCCATCTGCAGAAAGCACCCAGCCTGGGTTTTCTTCTGGTCTAAACTCAGCTGTCCTTTCTTTTCCATCCTTATCCGTATAAGTTGGTAAAGTGTCAGTGATTACAAAACTTTTAAGAGCCCTTGCATTCATTCCTCTGTATCCACCATTGATAGCTTCTAACTGGAATTGGAAGTTTACAGGTCTTGTGTCATCTTCTGATATTCTGCGAGGATTGTTTTTATCTTCACTACCACCATAATTCATTTGATCTTTTTCACTAGATAGGTTAACTAATTTTCTTCCCCTAAAGTCAGCATATTTAATAGAATAAACTTTATCTTTTGCTTCTTTTACAAGACATCCATTGGCATCATAAAGCTTAACTTCTGGTTGGAATTTATAATCTGGTGGTGTAATGTTATCTTTAAAACTAAAGGTATAAGGTATTTTTAAAGTAGTGGTCGAATCTATGGCTTTTAAATAAACTCTATAAATAGTCTTGCCGTCTTCTACTCTCTTTTCCACCCTATCAATCATAGGATAATTTTGGATAGTAGCTGTAGAATCTATATACTTCCCTTGATTATTTGGGTCTTCCCATCTTGTCACATCAATAGGATCCCAGTTTATATCGTTTCTTATTGGAAACTCTTCAGAAGGGAATATAATATCATAATATAAACCTTCAACTTCGTCCTCAAGTCCCTTACCATCAATAACAACTCTACTTTGGATTATATCCTTTCCGTAATATTCTGTCTTATCTGATGATTCTATATCTAAACTAAGTTCAATATTAGAGCATTTTCCATCTGTTGATTTATTTTCATTATTTTTATAGTTCATCGTTTTTTTAGTCGATGTTTCATTTTCTTTAATTTTTGATTCTTTATCTCCAATAGGAGTGTTTGTGTTTAGTACGTTGCCTCTAATAGAAACACTACCTTTTACATCCGTTTTATCTTCTACAAGTCTTGTAAATACTACATTTAGAGTATCTCTCTCTTCAGAATTCAGCCTATTTACATGTGCGTTTGCGACTTGAACGCCATCAGGAGTACGGATTGCAAAATTACTTTCAGCTGCCTCGAAATTTTTTGGAAGTGTTATATTAAAGTAGTCTCCTTCATTAATTTCCGCTTTATATTCACTTGCATCCCAGTCTATTTCTAATCGACAATTTTTCACCTCCTTAGTTTTATCATTTAAGATAATAGTATTACCTTTTTGATCTTTGATTTTCATGCTAATTTTTGTTTTAACCAACTCTTTTTCGTCTTGAGCCAACGTTTTTCCAGCTGGAAAAATTGTGCCCAGCAGCATTAAACAAGCTAGAAAAAAAGCTGTTAACCTTTTACTTTTTAGCATAATGTTTTTCCTCCTTTTCTTTTTTAATATTTCTTTGAAATTACTCATGTATATCATGTGTCATTTCAGTGAATATATAATACTATATTTATTTTATATTATACCATAGAACCCAAATTAAATATATCAAATTTAAGTTTAACAAAACAATCATCCCTTTAAAGTTTTATCAATAAACCAAAGATAAAAAACTACAATAATTTAAATCTGAATTATTTCATTATCTATAATTCAAAAATATAGAATAAGCGTTAAAGATTTAAAACAAATTTTCTAGATAAAACTAGTTAATAAATCGACCAAGCGTTCTAACATATATTCGCTCTAGATATTCGTTTTATTGCATCAAAAAACCGCCCCTCACGAGGCGACTTTTATATTCCAATTATATTTTAATGTTAACCCATTTACCTTGTCTGAATCTGATGGAGTTGAACATGTATCTGGAGAATTGGTCGGAGAAGATTCCTAGCCATATTCCCACGATTCCCATGTTAAACACAGATACAAGGATGTATGTTACTGCTGTTCTTATGATTGTTACACTTATGATTGAAGAGATGAGTGTGTATTTTACATCTCCTGCTGATCTCAAACATCCACCGTAGATGATTTGTGAGATTTGTAGTAGGACTATTACTGTGATGAATCTTGCGATGATTTCTCCAGTTTCTATGATGGAGAGTTTGTCGAAGAACAAGCGGAATATTCCTTTTCCAAATAACAACAATATCACAGATAGTACCAAAGATATCATAAGCCCGATTCGTTGGCAGACTTTGCCGTAAATCTTCGCGTTTTCTTTCTTACCAGCGCCAAGGCTTGATCCCGTCAGAACGACTGCTGCGACTTGCATTCCATCCGCAAACGAAAAGCAAATACTTAGAAGATTCATTCCTACGTTGTGCGCTGCAAATGTGTCCGTTCCAAGTCCCGCTGCCATCAATGCCGTTGTCAAGAATCCTATTCTCATGGCTATGTTTTCAACGAACAAGTTGGTTCCAAGTTTGACGATACTTGTGAATACTTCAACTGTTGGCTTGATTTTCTTTTTGAAAATATATTTGATTTGTACGAAACCATCTTTTCTGAAAAGCGATCTGATACACATAATGCTACTTACGACTGTTCCAAGTACTGTCGCAAGTGCCGCTCCAGAAACTTCCATTTTCGGAAAACCAAAATTACCACCTATCAAGCAGTAATTGAAAAATATATTGACAACACTTGACACCAAGTTAGTCGTGAACGCAATTCTAGTGTTGCCCGATCCTCTTTGTGCTGCATTTATCGCCATACTCACCACGGAGAAAATCATTCCTCCCATGATTATTCTGAAATAATTCAGCGCATCAGTATGCGTGTCTGAGTTACTTCCGGCAAGTCTCAGAATGCTATCCGAGAAATACACCATCACAGTGCTTATAACAACCGTTAGCACGAGCCCCATGATAATCGCTGTGACAAGTATCCTGTTCGCTCCTTCTTTGTCTTCTTCTCCAAGACGTCTTGCAACAAGTGCCGACGTAGCGATGTTTATGGAGAAAAATATCGCCAACGCTATGAATTTGGGTTGTGTTGTAAGACCTACAGCTGCGACTGCAGAACTTCCTATCGACGACACCATGTACGTGTCGATAATTCCCGCAAGCGCAATGAAAAAGCTCTCCAACACCGACGGCCACGCCACCTGTATTGCTCTTTTGTAAAAATTCTTATTCTTCATCTAATCATCCATTCTATCGTTCAATCTAATTCTAATACTCAATCTAAAAATAAAATTATATACTACATCATACTACTACAGAAAATTTAATACAAGTTAGCGTGTCTTAATTCTCACAGTTGAATATTCTTCATTAGTATATACAACTTCAAATCCACAGCTCAAAAACAAATTCAACGAAGGATTGCAGGTACCTATATTATCGTAAAGCTCATCTATGTCTAATTTTTTTGCCAAATCGATCAAAAACATCAACGCTCTTTTCCCGTAGCCATTGTTTCTGTATTCGTCTTTTACAATTAAACTGCAAATCCACCTATCATCTTCCTTATATATACAACATTCTCCTATAGGCTTGTTATGACCCATAATGTAATAGTAAAATCTGTCGTCAGAATTTATCCATTTGTCATACCAACTTTGCCATTTGTCTTCTGGAAAATCAATAGCTCCACCGTATTTTTGGTTGAAACTCATCGTGTTTTCATCTGCCAATAATCCTTGTCTGAAATTCAACTCATCAAATTCAGGAATCAAAAAATCACATTCATATTCTTCGTCAATCATTGAATACATACAAGAATCTGCGACGCCTTGGTTGTTTGTGGCTGATTTTCTGAGGCATCCTTCGTATTTCATGTTAGCATTCATCATAACTTTGCCACTTGCAGAGTTTCTCCTGTCGTGTGTGGCCTCAACTCGTACGGCGTGTTTTTCTTCAAACAAATATTTTATCATCAGTTTCAAAGACTCAGTCATTATTCCCTGTGACCAATAATCATAAGCTAAACAATAACCGATAACGTAAGTCTTCGGATTTTTCTTAATTATTGATGCAGATATGCAGCCGATGTTTTCATCATCAGTGTTGCAAATCGCAAAGTACACATCCTTGTCGTCATTTATCCATTGTTTAATTATACTTTCAGTTTGGTGGATTGATGTGTGAGGCTCCCACGTCAAAAACTTCGTAACTCTGATGTCACTTGCCCAGTTTTCATACATTTTTTCTGCGTCATTTATCGTAAATTTTCTTAAAATCATTTTGTCAGTTTTCATAATTTCACTTCCTTTTTATATATGATATCATCAAAAGATAAAAACTTCCTTAATTAAAAGGAAGTTTCTACGTAATTTTCTAATTTTAATATATAATCACATGTCTCATTCAAGAACTCAACATCATGGGATACTATAACAACTATTTTATTTTCTTTACAAACTTGTTTTATCAAATTTGATATTGCCACCATGTTCTTATAATCCATTCCGCTGGTAGGCTCATCAAAAAATATCATCTTATCTTTTGACAACAGAACTTGTGCGATTACAACTCTTTGTTTTTGTCCTCCCGATAAACTCATCGGATGCTCATCTCTAACATCCCACAAATTTAATCGTTTTAAAACCTCTTCAATTCTTTTTTTATCTGAAATAGAATTACAAAGAACTACCTCCTCCATTACAGAATCTGCAAATAGCTGGTTATTAACATCTTGCATGACTAGATTACTAATGTTTAGTCTTTGTGTTCTGTTTAGCTTTTTGTTCTCGTATGATATGTCCTCTTTTAAAGCTTTTCTATATCCTATTAAATCTCTTATTAAAGTGCTTTTCCCAATACCATTATTGCCTACAACTCCGTAAATCTTACCATAATCAAATCCAATACCGTCTATTTTCACAGTCTTATCAGAATACTTATCTACTAATAAATTTATATTGTATATTACAGAGTTTTTCATTACAGGAATTTCTATCTCATCTTTTTTATTATTTCTCAACCCTCTGGAGTTTAATTCTAACCTAGATAATTTCCCAAACTCTTTTTTTGAATATTCTTCTTTTATTTCTCCTGAATCAATAACAAAAACCTTGTCCACAACATCCATTAAATAATATAGTCTATGCTCCGCAATTATCATAGTTATGCCTTTTGACTTCAAAATCCCCAACATTTTTCCAACAATTTTCGTGCCTTTATAATCCAAATTCGATGATGGTTCGTCAAGCACCAAGATTTCATTTCCAGAAATAAAAGAGCTTGCTATTGACAGAATTTGCTTTTCTCCTCCAGAAAGCTTGAATATATCTCTGTTCAATAGATTCTCTATCGGAAAAATCTGCAACATTTCTTCAAGTCTTTTATCCATATCATCTTTTGTTAACCCAATATTTTCCAGATAAAACAATAACTCTAAAGTTGTGTTTACGTTAAAAAAATGCGTCTTGGGATTTTGAAAAACCGACGAAACTATCTCAGAAATTTTCCACAAACTTTTATCTTTTATATCCATTCCGTTCACTAGTATCGTCCCAGTATATGAACAGTTATTAAAATTTGTTGCTATTCCATTAATACTGCTGATTATAGATGATTTACCAGAACCACTAGATCCGGTTAAAAGTACGCATTCTCCTTTTTTTATTACCAAATTGATGTCTTTTAAAGCTTTTTTACCATTTGGATAAGTTAAATTCAAATTTTCTATTTTTACCATATTAATCCTCCCACTAATAGCAAGATTATTATAGCAACATACAAAAAGTCATAAATTCCAAATCCCACTTTGTAGTACCTTTCTTTTTTGCATGGTTTTGCTATACATTTTGTTTCCGCAGCTTTTGCAATATCATCTGCAATAGTACACGATACTATCAAAAGAGGAATCATCACATATTCTAAATATTTTATAGGGTTTTTGAGACTGATGCCTCTAATTTTCATAGCCATCCTAATATTTTTTTGTTCTTGTTTAAATGACGGAAAAAATCTAAACACAACAGATAATGGTACGCTCACTTGTTGAGGGATTTTAATCATATCCATCGATGATATAATACTTGCTACATCTGATGAAAAAACGAAGTATTTCCCAGCAAGATAGGGTAAATAAAATATCTTAGCTATAAAAAACACACTTAAAAACACCTTAACAATTGGATGTACTCCACTTAAATTAACTAGATTCGGCATTTTACACAGCAACAAATAAACAACCAAGTTCTTTACAGCCGATTTTCTATCTCTATTTATCCAAAACAAAATCGAATAAAATAATACGATTAATATCAAGAATATCTCGGAAATAGGTTTTAGCAACGTAAATCCAATCAAAATCAACACGAAAATTTTTGTAACAGGATTAACTCTAACATTATATGTCAGACGATTATCCATTATACAATCCCTGCCTTAACAAAGTGTTTTTTCAATAATTTGTATCCCAACAATCCTCCAATAATTCCTCCCACAAATGCACCGATGTATACCAAAATCATATTAGGATATGTTATTAGTTTTTCTAATGCATTCGCATATGCATCTCCCATCATAGGTCTTGTCATTTGCATGTATTTGTCTTTGGCCAATAGCATTTGCATTAGAGAGCCACATATCCACATGTTAAACACGCCATTTGCTATTACATTTTTCTTTTTAGATACAAAGTCACCACTTCTTCTAATATATTCCGCAATAGACACGAATATTATCGAATTGATGATTACAATAATAGTATGTCCGCCCAAAAGCATTACTAAAGGACTAATCATTCCAAAAATCACTAATGCCCAAGGTTTTTTAACTTTTGCCATAAAAAGCATTGTAACTATACCCATTACAATACCAAGAACAGTAGGATAAACCAAAAATAGTATAGGAACAACTCCCATCATTCCAACCGCAAACATCCCTACAAAATAAATTACAGCAAATACTCCTATCGTAACCAAATCTTTTATCTCTAACTTTTTATTTTCCATTTTCGTCTCCTAATAAGTAAATTCTTCTGCCATCTTTGAGTTATCTATCAATTTTTTATAAACTTGTGATTTCTCTAAAAGTTCATCATGAGTTCCAATACTATCTACTTTTTTATCTTTCATAACGACTATCTTATCCACATTTTCAATAGCTTTCATTCTGTGAGAAATTATTATTACGGTTTTATTTTCCATAAGCTTATTCAAGCTTTTTTGGATTTTTTTCTCATTTTCAACATCAAGATTAGCCGCTATTTCATCCAAAATCAAAATAGGTGCATCCTTTAGAAAAGCTCTAGCGATGGATATCCTTTGGCGCTCTCCTCCTGAAATTTTTGTTCCGTTTTCTCCAATAACCGTATCGTATCCATGTTCCATCTTTGAAACAAACTCATCACATCCAGATAAAACAGCTGCCCTAATCACCTCATCATCTGTAGCGTCTTGTCTTCCTAGTCTAATATTTTCCATAACTGAATTATTGAACAAAACTACATCTTGAAATACAATTGATATTTTTGAAAACAGAGATTCTGTAGAAATATTTTTAATTTCCTTGCTATCTATTAAAATTTGTCCTTCATCGTAATCATATAATCTCGATATTAATCTAAGAACGCTTGTTTTTCCACATCCACTAGGTCCAACCAAAGCTGTTACTTCGTTTTGTTTCGCAGTAAAGCTTATATTATCTAAAACTTGTGTATCCTCATCATACGAAAAGCTTACATTCTTTAACACTATGTCAAAATTGTTTAATTCAACATCTTCTCCTTTTTGGAAATCAAAATCCCTTATTTCTTTAATTCTTTTTATCTTCGGTGACAAATAAAATATCTCTGCCATTTCTTCTTTCGAAGCATCAACTACATCTTTTATTTTCATAGCAGCAAACAAATATCCCAATAAATATAAAATGTTTATTTCTTTGGAAATCAATAAGTTAATCCCTACTAGAATTACAATTCCTAAACTTAAAAAACCAAATATCGAAGAAAATCCTAATATAGTAACCAACTTAGCTTCTTCTTTTATATGCACAGCTTCAGATTGCTCCATCTTTTGATACAAAAATCTTCTCATACGTCTCATTGCATTATAGCTTTTGATTTCCTGTTGAAGTTCTATTGCTTCTTGAAAATATTCTGAATTTTCTCTTAATACCTTGTAATACTTATCATGACCTTTAATTTGGATTTTTTTAGAAACCACCATTAATCCTAGCCCCAAAACCGTAGGGAGAATAACAGACAACGCTAATTTTACATTTCCCTTGAACATCATTATTGAGATTATCGGAAAAAACAATAAAAACCCAACAATTTTGGGAATTGCGTGACTCATAGCATGCTCAATTCCTTCTATATCAGACATTATAGTTTGAGAAATATCCGATATATCGTGCTTAGAAAAATAAAACAAAGGTAATTTTCTCAAAATTTCTGCCAATTCAATTCTCAAATTAGCGCTTTCCTTATAAGTTGTATTATACAAACTTTCATATTCAACTCTAAGCATTAAATTCAAAATAACCAAAGAAGAAATCGCAAATATTAAATAAAACTTATTGCTTCTATGGTTTGATATCAATATATCATCTAATAAAAACATCAGCAAAAATGCAGGCATCATATTTAAACAATACACTACAAAACAATTCAAAGAAGCTTTTAAAACATCTTTAGCTCCTGAATCCGTTAGGGCGAATTTATTTTTTAAGTATTTCTTCATTTTTAACCCTCCACTCATTAGCTTCTTCGTATAATTTTTGTAATTTCTTATACTTCGTGTCTTTTTTCATCAATTCATCATGTGTTCCTCTTTCAACTATTTCTCCATTATCAAATACCAATATCTCATCTAAATGTTTAATACTCGATAACCTATGGGCAATCATTATTACAGTTTTATTCTTCATCAAATTTTTAAAAGCTTTCTGTAATTCATGCTCATTTTCCGGATCAATAGCAGCACTCGCTTCATCCATAATGACAATGTTAGATTTTTTTAGCATAGCTCTTGCTATGGCAATTCTTTGTTTTTCTCCTCCAGATAAATATACTCCTTTACTTCCTATTAAAGTATTCTCTCTTTCAGAAAACTTATCCAAAATACTATTACACTCTGCTTGTTCTAAAACATTCATAACATCTCCATAAGTAGCATCCCTGTCTGCCATTGCAACATTTTCAAATATGGTTTTCTTGAATAATTTTGAATCTTGAAATACAAAAGCAATATTGTTTATAATAGCCTGTTGTGTGTAATCGCCAATAGGTTTTCCTCCAATTTTAATGCATCCACTATTTACTTTATAAAAACCAGAAATTAATTTTGCGATTGTGCTTTTTCCAGAACCACTACTTCCTACTAGAGCGTATGATTTGTTTTGTTCCAATTTGAAACTCAAATTATTAAGTACATAATCTTGATCGTATTTGAAGCTTACATTTTCAAATTCTATGTCATAATTTTCAAAGCTGACTTTATCACCATAATCAAGCTTATCTTTTTGCATATCATCAAACAATTCTTCCAATTTATCCACAGCAGTATTAGCTTGCATAATATGCATACTTAAATACATTATTTTCATGAACGATGAAAACAAAACTCCTGAGATAAACAGAATCATTATCATTTCAACAGTCAATAGTCGTGGATTTTTGTGAATGTCAGTAAACAAAATCAACGGTACTATTACAATCGAGACTAATCCAAAAAATATCCATTGATACCATACATAAGGTTTTTTGCAACTTACAGAATAATTGTATGCATATTCCGAATATTCTTTAATAGAATTATAAAGAGATTTGAATGATTTTACACTACCACCAAAAATCTTGACAACTTGCATTCCTCTTACATATTCCACACATTCTGCGCTCAATTTATTCAATGATTCTTGATAAATTTTCATAAACTCTTTTTCTCCCATCATCCTAGTTAAAATGATTGATGATGCAGCTACCAAAAGAATTATACATAATCCAGCTCTTATGCTAACCATAAATCCTAAAATTATAGCACCTATTGGAACAATAATAGCCTGTGAATTATCTGGTATCATATGTGCTATTATAGTGTGTGTTTGGGCGGCATTATCATCTATTGTCTTTCTAATATAACCTGATGCCTTAATATCAAAGACTCTAAATCCAGATTTTGCCAAACCATCTATTCCTCTTTTTCTCAGATTAGTCTCTAATCTAAATCCCAGCTTATGTGACACATAACCAGACAAAAAATAGATAATCGCCCCTAAAAATAAATATATTACCGTTTTAATAGCCATCGTTTTTGCCAACAATAGATTGTTTTTTACTAAAAGCATATCCAAAAATTTGTAAATACATAAATATCCTGCTACTGTAAAAACAGCTGATACAATTGAAAATAAAATTGAAATATAACCTAAATATTTTTCTTTAGGTACATATTTAAAAAGTTTTTTATATATCTTCATTGTCCCTCCTAAAAACATTATTAGACTTGTTTATGATATTCATTATCATATAAAGTTAAAAAAACAACTCTTTAAGTCCTATGTTATTATTGTACTCTAGTAAAATAACTGATACAATAATACAAGAAACTAAAGTCTTTTTGTATTATTGTCTAATCGTATTATCGGAGGTTATTATGGACTTTTCAAAAATTGTAGAGTGTTTTGATTGTAAATTGTGTGAGAATACAGATCGTTTCAATCCAGTGGGAAAATTATTTTACGCAGATTCAGAAGCTGGATATTCTGGATATTATTGCTTCTATGAGGGAGAAGATTTTTATATAGATATCCATGATTTTTTTATAAAAAAAGATTATATTGTAAATCGTATCCCCGATATGACCGATTACATAAGCGTATTTTCTAATTATTTAATCGAAGGAAGCGGAGAATGGCTAACCCCTTATAATGTTTTAGAACCAAATACCGTTTTTGTAATGAGTACCGACAATTTAAATCAAAGATATATTCTCCATGCTAATTCAAAGCTGTTGATGATAGGATTAAAATTTAAACAATCTATGTTTGACAAATACACTCCTGATTTTAGCAAAAAAGAAATAATGCATATTTTTGAGAAGACACAGCCTTTTATTTCAGACAAATTATCTATAATTGCTGGAGAAATATTAAATTGCAAAATGCAAGAACCTTGCATTAATCTTTTTTTCGAAGCAAAAGCAAGGGAATGGCTGAGCATCATTATTGATGCATCGAACAATTTAGAAGAAAGTGTTATTTCTGATTCTGATCTAACAGCAATACAAAACGTCGCAAACTATATAAATGATCATTACGCATTTGATATTTCACAGGAATTCTTAGAAAAATTATCTCTAATGAGTGGAACAAAATTAAAATCAACATTTAAGAAAAAATACCACATGAGTATCACTGAATATACTCAAAGAAAAAGAATGAATATCGCTGAAAATCTTATTCTTACCACTGATTTAGAAATCAAGGAAATAGCTAAATCAGTAGGATACACTTCAGCCAGTCGATTTAGTAGTCTTTTTTTTAGATACAAAAAAATCCTTCCAAATAATATAAGAAAATATAAGATATAATAAATGTAAATATCTATTGACGTTGTTTGTTTTATAATATACAATAAAATTACGATAATATTTATCGTTAAATAATTTCTGGAGGTGAACTAATGAGTTCAGAAGAAAACAATTGCTGTTGCGAAGTCGTGACGAAAGAAAGCCTCATTCAAGGATTTACAGGAGAAGTTATCGGTACATTTTTGATGTGCTTTTTAGGAATTGGCTCTGTAGCCACGGCTACATTGTACCAAGCACACACAGGTCCGTTCCAAGTTGGTATCGTGTGGGGTCTTGCAATTGATATTGCGATTTACGCTACTAGAAACTTGTCTTGTGCGCACTTCAACCCTGCAGTTACTTTTGCAATGTGCGTTTCCAAAAGATGTTCATGGAAGAATTTCCCTGTATACATACTAGGTCAATTTGTTAGGGCTATCTTAGCAGCCAGTGCATTATGGGTGTTTTTTGCAGATTCTGTGAAGAAAAGCTTAGATGCTGCTAACTTGACAATGGATGTGGCAACGCCAGCATCAAGTATTTGGATTGAAGTGTTTCCTAACACAGCAAACGGCGTAATCAGTATGCCTGTTGCGGCTTTCGCAGAAGCACTTGGAGTTTTCATTTTGGTTATGATTATTTTCTCAATGACTGAAGGTTGTAACATAGGTAGACCAAGCGACGATTTGTTTCCATTATTTATCGGTCTAACAGTTGCCGCTTTGATATGTACAATTGGACCTATGACTGATGCAGGACTTAATCCAGCAAGAGATTTCGGCCCAAGAATCGTGGCGTATTTTGTTGGATGGAAAAACATCGCATTCACAATGGATGCATTCATAGTTTATGTACTTGCACCACTAATCGGGGCAGGACTTGCAGCGATTTTCTTTACAAAAGTAATCGAACCAATGCAAAACTCAAAAAATAGTTGCGGTTGCAATTAATGATATAATAATATTAGAGTAACAATAGGAGGTATTTATGGAAGACATTAGAAAACAAGTATCAGAATATTATAGCAACATAACTACAGAAAAAGAAGGACAAATGGAAACACAAATCTGTAGTTGCCAAGACACTATGCCACTTTATATCAAGAAAATAAGAGGAATGATAAATCCTGAAATTTTGAAAAGATTTTACGGATGCGGCTCTCCAATCCCACAAGCATTAGAAGGATGTACTGTATTGGATTTGGGATGCGGTACTGGAGTTGACGTGTATGTAGCTTCAAAATTAGTTGGCGAAAATGGAAAAGTAATCGGAGTCGACATGACTGATGACCAATTGAACTTCGCTAAGAAATACCAAGATCAAATGGCTGAAAAATTTGGCTACAAGAAATCAAACGTAGAATTCAAAAAAGGATACATCGAAGATTTGAAATCAATCGGAATCGAAGATGAATCAATCGATGTTGTAATCAGTAACTGCGTTATCAACCTTTCCCCATTCAAAGAAGAAGTGTTCAAAGAAGTGTGGAGAGTTTTGAAAAAAGGTGGAGAATTATACTTCTCAGACATCTTCGCGGACAGAAGAGTACCAGATGAAATCTACCAAAACCCTGTACTACGTGGAGAATGCCTAGCAGGAGCGATGTATGTTGAAGATTTCAGAAGACTTCTAAGAAAAATCGGCTGGGAAGATTTCAGATACACTAAGATTACAAAAGCACCTATAGAAAATAGAAAAATAGAAGAATTAGTAGGCAACGTAAACTTCACATCAAGAACAATCAGAGCAATAAAATTACCAGGAATTATTGAAGATAAATGTGAACAATACGGACAATTTGCAACATATCGTGGAGGAATATTAGGAAGCGAACATTACTTCGACCTAGACGACCACCACAGATTTTTCGTAGATCTACCAATGGCAGTGTGTGAAAACAGCTGCGCAATGGTACAAGATACAAGATTCGGAAAATACTTTGACGTAGTCGGAGACAGAAGCAAACACTTTGGCTTGTTCGACGGTTGTGGCGATGCAGGAGCACCTGCTACAGACGACTGTGGCTGCGACGGCGGATCTTGCTGCTGCTAACAACAACAAAAGCTGTGAGAAAACTCACAGCTTTTTTGATTGCGCTAATATCACGTTTTTTCTCGCCAATTTTATCGATTTGGCGTAGATAAATCAAATGTGGCGAGATAAAAAATTTTATCACTACAATTTCTTGCTCCAATATATTTTCAATATCAATGTTATTATTATTTGCGCGATGGCTACTGCTGTAAGTGCTATGAACACTTCGAAGTTTATATAAGACATAACACAGGCGATTACTGCTATGACTAATGACAATATTGGTACGATGTCTTTTCCGGATTTCATTCTGATTAATATTTCACGTTCGTCTGTTTCTTTTGTATACATTTCTTTTAGATATTTTTCGTCTCTGTAGGCTCTTATCAAACATCCCATGTAAAATATGCAAACTAGTTCTATTCCTGTGAAAAATCCGAGAACATAATCTGTTGTGTCTGCGTTCGCTGGTGATATATCTTTCAAAAAGACCACTGCTAGAACAATAGCTAAGAGAGCTATGACGCAAAATATTACTAGCAAAGATATTCTACGCGCTATTTCTTTTCTGTAGTTTTGTAAGTTTTTCATTTAATCGTCCTCCTCCATTGTAAATATGTCTTCGATTTTCATTTCGAAAAATTTTGCGATTTTGAATGCAAGTGGTAGCGATGCGATGTATTTTCCGTTTTCTATAGATGTGATAGTTTGTCTTGTCACTCCAACTTCATTCGCCAATTCTTCCTGAGTAATTTTGTTTTCTTTTCTTAATTGTGAAATAATATTTTTCATTTTTGCTCCTTTGCAAAGTTCACTTTACATCTTTAGTATAGTATGCTTTGCATTTTTTTGTCAAGTAAACTTTGCATTTCCTTAAATAAAAAAACTACGAGCAATACCCGCCCGTAGTTTTCGTTTTAAAATCAAATTAAATTATCTGTACAATCCACCAACTGATTTTAAGTTAGCGTTGATGATTTCCATTACTTTGTCGTAAGCTTCTTGAGATGACATTTCAACATTTTCAAGCGTTTTTCTTTCTGAAAATTCTACTATATCTTCGTCTGCTTTCTTTCCAACAGTTATTCTTAGTGGAATTCCTATTAGGTCACGGTCGTTGAATTTGACTCCGACTCTTTCTTTTCTGTCATCTAGTAGAACTTCTACTCCTTGAAGAAGTAATTTTTCGTAAAGTTTTTCTGCAAGTGTATTTTGTTCATCATTTTTTGTGTTTACAACTGTGATGATTACGTGATATGGAGCTACAACTAATGGCCAAATCATTCCCTTGTCGTCGTGGTTTTGTTCCACAATTGCGCTGACACTTCTTGTAACGCCGATTCCGTATGATCCCATCCAGAAGAATTGCTCTTTTCCATTTTCATCCAAGAATGTTGCATTCATGCTCTTGGAATATTTTTGTCCCAATTGGAAGATATTTCCAACTTCGATTCCTCTTTTGAATTTAAGTGGAGATTTTGTTTCAGGGTCGATGTCTCCTTCTTGTACCATCAACAAATCTTCCACGATTTCTCCTTCGAAATCATCTCCGTAGTTCACATTTTTGATGTGGCAGTTTTCTTCATTCGCTCCAACGACGAAGTTTTTCATTTGTGTAACTCTTGAGTCGATTATGATTCTGCAATCTAGTCCGATTGGACCTGTAAATCCTGGTGAACTGTTCAAAGCTAGGATGTCTTTTTCTTCCATCATTTCGATTTCGTGTTCAGGACATTTCAAATATCCAATCAACTTAGTCATATTAAGTTCACGATCTCCTGGTATAAACACAATCACAGGTTTTCCTTCTACCATCAAATCCACAGCTTTCAAGCAATGTGCTGCATCTACATTCAAGAAATCACTTACTTCTTCGATTGTTTTGCAGTTTGGTGTGAGGACTTTTTCTGATGAAAGTTTTTCTACATTTTCATCGTTTACTTGATAGTACACGTAAGCTTTTTCATCTGTAGCTGCGAAATCACTGTCATCGCTGTAGCAAATCACGCCTTCACCTACATCGCTAAGCGCGATGAATTCGTGTGAACTGTTACCTCCCATGGCACCACTGTCTCCGGCTACGATTTTATATTCCAAGCCAAGTCTGTTGAACACAACTTCATACGCTCTCCACATGTTCATGTAAGCTTCACCCATCGCTTCTACGTCTACATCAAATGTGTAAGCATCCTGCATCAAAAATTCTCTGGAACGATTGATTCCAAATCTAGGTCTTTTTTCGTCGCGGTATTTTGTTTGGATTTGGTAAATATTAAGTGGAAGTTGCTTGTAGCTTTTGATTTCACCTTTTATCAAATCTGTAAAATATTCTTCGGCTGTTGGTCCAAGGCAGAATTCACGATTGTTTCTGTCTTTGAGCTTGAACATTTCTGGTCCAAATGTCTTCCATCTTCCAGATTCTTCCCAGATTTCACGAGGTTGAGTTACTGGCATGTGGATTTCTTGTGAGCCGTAGTTGTCCATTTCTTCACGAACGATATTTTCAACTTTTCTTACAATTCGATATCCCAATGGCAAATAACTGTACAATCCTGCTGCTGTTTTTCTGATCATGCCAGCTCTTAATAACAATTTGTGACTTGCTATTTCTGCATCTTGTGGATCCTCTCTTAAAGTTGGCATATAAAATTTATTCATTCTCATAATTTACATGTTCCTTTCTTTTAGTAGCTAATATGTATCTAAAAAAAGATCCCCCGTCACGAAGACGAAGGATCGCTATACCACTTCTAGTTTGTTAGTTATAAGGTGACAACCCTATGATTTTGACATACTCTCCGAGTTAGGTTCATCCTATCGTATTTGAAAGTTCGCACCTTACACTTTCTCTCTGAAAAATCGTATAGAACTAATATTCTCTTCATCGATACATTAGATTGTATCAGAATAGAATGTTTTTGTAAAGATTACTATTTTATTTTTTCGACAATCCTTGATTTTGTTTCAAAATTATTGTCTGTTCCTGTGAATGAAGAATCTTTAACTGCCAAATCACTCATAGCATCGATGATGTCTTTGAATTTGTTCAAATCTTTTGTCTTGTTGGATAATTCATCAATTCCTTTTTCTTTGTATTCTTTTAATTTGGAACTGAATTCTTTTTGTCCAGAAGCAAGCTTTTCGCTACCTGATTTTAATTGTCCAGTTGATGAATCTAATTTTCCAAGTCCATCATTTAACATATTGATTGCGTTACTCATTGGAATGATTGCTTTTTCATTGATTTGTGACAATGAAGATAAAAGAGCTGATTGTTTGTTGAATTCTTGTAAGCCACCAGATAATTTTGATGAGCCCTCAACTAACGCACTTGAATTCTTGTCCAATTCTTCCATTCCATTCAAAAGCATTGCCATTGCTTTTTCGTTTTGCAATGTTCCTTCTTTTAATGTTTGTGATCCGCCTTTGATTTGACCTGTTGCATCGTCAAGTTTGTCGATGGAATCTTTTAATGTTGATAATCCATCTGCGCCGTTCAATGCACCACCCATTTGTCCCAATCCTTGAGATAATTGGTTAGAAGAATCTACTAGTTTTGCTTTGGATTGATTCATAGCGGCAGATGTTCTCATAAGTGCATTTGATAAATCAGCGTTACCTTGAGACAATGCGCTTGAACTTTGAGCTAATTCATTTAATGCAGCTTGTAATTTTTGTTGCCCAGCATTTTGTGAACCAGCATTTCTGATGGATTCTGCTTGTGCATACATTACATTTTTTTGTGCTTGAAGATATGCTATTGTGTCGTTTAGTTGTCCTTCTTCGTTGTTTGCTTGTAATTGTTGGATTGCATTGTTCAATCCTTCAGCTGAGCTCTCAAGTCCACGTGCGATTTTTTCTGCATTTGCACTTCCATCAGCACCACCTGCTAATTGTGCAACTTGTTGTAATTTTTCGTTGAATTGTGCGCTTGAATCTTTTAATTGTGCAGATTTTCCCGAAATTTGTTCAACTGTATCTGCTAATTGACCGTAGCTTCCTGCCAAACCATTCAATCCGTTTGATAATTGTGATGATTTTTCAAGTAGTTGATCTTTTTGCGCAGTCATTTCTTTCATATTTTCAGTTCCAGCTCTTAATTGTGAAGTCGCATCTTTTAATTTGCCAACTCCGTTGTCCAAATCAGTAGCACCTTTGGCTAATTTTTCGGATCCTTCTTTTATTTTGGCTGTATTTTCTTTGATTTTAGCTACGCCAGCTGTGTAGTCAGAAATTCCGTTGTACAATTTCAAACTACCGTCATTCATTTGAGCTACATATCCTTGGATAGGGCCTACTTTCGATTGTATTCCTGAGAATTTTCCTTGCATTTGTTGTGTAGATGATGCAAGTTTTTGTGAACCATTGTGAAGTTTTGTAACTCCTGTTTGCATTTGTGAAATTCCTGAGTTTAGTTTGTCTTGTCCTTCAGATAATTTAACTGATGCATCTACAAGTTTTTGTGAATTATCTTGTAATTCTTTAACGCCGTTTTGAAGTTTATCTAATGAATCGATATTCTTTTTTTCTTGGAAGAATTCGTTAGTGATTACGGAGTAGATTTCTACTGGTTTGTACTCTTTGATGTCCATTTCAACTGAAACTTCGTCTTTGAATTTGTCCAATTCTTTGTCTTCTACAATTCCATTCAAATTTTGTTTCATACCTGGTGTCATCACTGTAGTTACTATTTCGTTCTTGCCGTCTTTTACAACTTTGATATCGTCTGATGTGATGTTGTTTACTTTTTCATCGTCAAATGTCATCGCTGCTACAACAACATATGGTGAATAAACATTCTTTGATTGTCCATCGATTGTTTTGGCTTCGTATCTGTTGTTTTTAGAATTGATTACAATCTTCAAATGACCAGACTTTCCTTCTAACTCAGAAGCTTTCATTTCTTTTCCATCCAAGAAATATTTTACAGATATATCCACTGGAAGTTTTTTGTCAGTATCACCTTTGTAGTAGATGTCTTTTTTGTTTTCATCTAATTTCAAATATCCGTTTTCAGATTTTAGTTCTTTGTCTGTTTTCAAATCTTTTACATTTTTCAAATTAGATTTGTCGTTTGCTTTTATATTTTTATCTGAATTTAACCACACAGAAACTGATTTGTCTTTGATTTCGTTGCCTTCTACTGTTACATAAACTGTTTCTGATTTTTTGATTAAATCTTGTTGTTCTGCAAATGATAGATTAGCAAATGTCATTGAAGATACTAATGACAAGGCTAAGATTTTTTCAATATTTTTCTTCATAGTCTGCTCCTTTACGCTAAATTTTTAGTTGTTTTCTTGATAAATGGGAATGTAACGCTCAATATTGCTGGAAGTAATATTATGATTACAAGCATGCTGATGATTGCTCCCCTAGCAAGTAACGTACATATTGTGGATACTATTTCCATTTTTGAATAAATTCCTACACCAACTGTCGCTGCCATGAATGATAAAGCACTTGTAACAATTGATCTGGATGTTTCTCTTACCGATGTTTTCAACGAACCATTTACATCTTTAGTCTTTCGATATTCGAACAAGAATCTGTCCGTCATTAATATAGAATAATCTATCGTAGATCCTAATTGAATTACGCCGATTACGATTGATGTGATAAACGGAATTGTTTGATTGAAGTAGAATGGGATTGCCATGTTGATTTGAATAGCAAGTTCTATGGCTGCTATCAATACAACTGGAATTCCAAATGATTTGAACGATATTGCGATGATTATGAATACTGCAATTAATGATGCTATGTTAACCATCTTGAAGTCTTGATCGGAAATATCTGTCAAATCGTCTGTAAGAACAGCTTCACCTGTCAAATATCCGTCCTTGTCGTGTTTTGCTATTACATCACGCATTTGTGTGATTTGTTTGTTCACTTTATCAGATGCTGTTTGGTATTCTGAATTAACCATAAGCATTTCGTAGCCGTTTTTTACGAAGTTATCTCTGAGTTTGTCTGGCAAGAATGTCGCAGGAATTGTAACACCTGTGATTGAATTCGTTCCGACAACCGAATTGATACCGTCGATGTGTTCTAACTCATCAATCATAGAATCCATAGCAGTATTAGATAAATTATCTTTTACAACGATAAAATGAGTACTTGCCATATTGTAGTCTTTCTTCATTTTATTAAGAGATACAATGGAGTCCAAATCTTGTGGCAATGATCTATCCAAGTTGTAGTATAATTTTGTGTTTACAGATCCATAAATTGCTGGAATGAACAACACTACAAATACTAATGCCAACACTTTTCTCTTGTCTACGACGAAGTTTGGTAATTTTGTAAATTCTGGAAGTAATACTTTGTGATTGTATTTGTCCACAGCTTTTTCTGTAAGAAGTAGCATTGGTGGAAGAACAACCAAAGTAGATAAAAGTCCGATGAATACACCCTTACTCATTACAAGACCGATATCTTTACCCAACGATAATCTCATCAATATCAAAACCAAGAATCCTGCAAAGGTTGTAAGTGAAGATGAGAACAACGATGAGAATGTCGCTTCAATAGCTTTTGCCATTGCCTTCTTATGTGTGTCTCTCTTTTTCTTTTCCGCTGCATATCTATGATACAAGAAAATCGAATAATCCATCGTTACGGCAAGTTGCAACACCGCTGCAATCGCCTTAGTAATGTAGGATATTTGTCCTAAGAATATATTAGTCCCAAAATTATAAATAACAGCATATCCTATATTCAACATAAATACGAATGGAATTACAGTCGATTCATTCGTCAAGCTCAACACCACAAGTCCAAGTGCCACAGCAAGCATTACATAAATCGGCGTTTCCTTGTCAATCAAATCCTTCGTATCTTTTACAAGAGCACTAATACCACTCAAGTATTTTTCTTTGGACTCGATTTGTTTGATTTGATCTATCGCCTTCATAGTTCTCATTGAAGATGACGATTCACTAAACTTAACCATCATTAGAGTACTATCTTTGGCATAGAACACATCCCTAATATCATCTGGCAAAAATTCGTTAGGAACAGTTGGCCCTAAAATTGAAGTCTTAGATATAACATCCTCAACCCCGTCTATTTTTTGCACTTCTTCTCTTAATTTCTCGGCATCGTTGTCCGTGCCTTTTAAAATCAACATCCCAGTAGCTGCATTTTTGAAATCTTTGTCCAAAATAGTTTGACCTTGAGTTGATTTCAAATCAGTTGGCAAATAAGACAAAATATCGTAATTGATATTTGTTGCCTTGTAACCAATTATTGATGGAATCAACAACAAAGTCATAACCAAAAGCACTAACTTAGGATGATTAGCTATAAATTCTGAAAATTTCTTCATGTAAAAATCACCCTTATCTATTTAAAATTTGTTTAATAACTTCAACCAAAACAGACTTCATTTCATCAATAGATAAAATGGAATCCTTTCTGATTGCAAGCTTACAAGTTGAAATCACAGTCTCAATCGTCAAAGAAAGAATATATAATTTTTGTGAATCAGAATATTCCTTTGAGAACAACTGTGAATACTTGTTCAAAATATATTTCAGAGCAGTGTCTGTTTCAAAAAATCTCTTATCATTTTCTACCTTAGCATACAACGCCCAGTTCAAATTACTCGCAACAAGTTCAAACTCAAAAGGATTAGCAATATAATAATCAATAATATAATCCAAAAAACTAATAAATCTTTCAACATGATCTTCTTGTGTGCACTTCTTCTCAGTTTCCACCACCAAATCTGTAAGCTTCTTCAGGACGATTTGTTCCTTCAAATCTTCCTTATCCTTAAAATAAGAATAAAAAGTTCCCAATCCCAAATCAGTGTTGCTCATAATATCTCTGATAGTCGTCTTATCAACGCCTTTTTTCTCAAACATCTTAACTGCAGACTGAATTATTTGTAATTTATTATCTTTTTTCTTTTCGTCCAAATACGACACAACTAACCTCCTTTCATCTATTGAACACCGTTCATTTCTTTTGACGTTTTATATTGTAACACTTTTTTGAACTATGTTCAACATTTTTCCTAAATTTTTTTATTTTTATTTTTTCGATTTAAAACGTTGAAAATCCAACATTTATTTTGCAAATTTCGTTTTTATTTGATATTTTTCAATTTCATAAAACAATTTTTTTGAAATTTTGTAACATTTTTCGGGAAATTTTTTTGGTTTTTTTGAGTCCAATTAAATTTGGGCAAAAAAAATTCCGCGAAGCTAATCCACGGAATAATTTGTAATATTTTATTTTATATTCATAATAAAATCTCTTTTTTGCATAATTTCTTCAGTTTTTGGTCCATAAGAAACATAAGAGATTTCTGTGTCTAATTCTTTTTCGATGAATGTCATGTATTTCAAGAAGTTTACTTCAAACACATCATTCCAACCGTCAAATTCTTTGTAGATTGGTTTTGCTTTTTTGAAATCATTTGAAATGAATGGCATTTTTTGTTCAACGCCGTCAATTTCATATCCAACGCATACTTTTACTTTATCGTAGCCGTTTAATACGTCTGCTTTTGTCATGACAATTGAGTTGATTTTGCTCTTTTTGATTGCATAACGTAATTGTGCAAGGTCAATCCAACCTACACGTCTGTTTCTTCCAGTTGTAGCTCCGAATTCATTGCCTAATTTTCTAAGCTTATCTGCTTCTTCATCGAACAATTCTGTTGGGAATTCTCCTTCTCCAACTCTGGATGTGTATGCTTTTACAACTCCCATGATTGTGTCATCATCAGTCAATGTAACATCTGCTGCTGATGCGCTGTAAGCAGTTGTTGTGCTTGATGTAACGTATGGGTATGTTCCTGAATCTAAGTCAAGCATGATTCCTTGTGCACCTTCGAAAAGAACTTTTTTATTTTTGATTTCTTCTTCGATTTCAGATGCTGATGTGAATGTAACGCCCAATTTTAATAATTGGTCGAACTTGTCAAGCAAATAATTTACTGTTTCATCGACATCGATGTGCATTTTGCTTTCGTAGATGTTGTTTTTCAAATAAACTATTTCTTCAACGCGTTCTCTTAACAATTCATCGTCAAACAAATCAATAATTCTAACGTTTTGTCTAGCAGCTTTGTCTTGATAAGCTGGTCCGATACCTCTTTTTGTAGTTCCGATAGGATTTTTTCTCATAGATTCCAACAATCCGTCTTCTTCTTTGTGGTAAGGTAGAACGATAAATGTTTCTACATCGACCATAAATCTCTTGGAAATTCCTGGGAAATCAGCTTCCAAAACCTTCAACTCTTCAATCATTTGTTCTAATTCGATTACCATTCCTTTTGCCAAGAATCCCTTAGAATCTGTGTCAAAAGTTATTGATGGTAGTAAATGATGTACGTACTTTTTGTCTTTAAAATAAATAGTATGTCCTGCGTTGGCACCACCTGAAGATCTTACAATAATATCATTAAATTTGGAAAAGTAATTTACAACCTTTCCCTTACCTTCGTCTCCCCATTGTGCACCAATTATCGCTAATTTATTCATAACAACTTCCTTTCAAATTATTAGATTCATTTAACTGTTAAGTTAACTACAAATCACAACTACTAATTATACCATATTCCGCCATTTAAAAATAGTGTAAAATCCGTAATTTATCCAATTTGTTATTTTGAAACTACATTTTCAACAATATTATACCCCAAGTGGAAATTTTCTATTATAAATCCTTCCCGTTTTCTGTGATTAAAATTAATTTTCAGAGAAAAAGTAGCAAACCGTTCATGCTAAGAATATCATACGGAAAAATTTGATTTGATTTCAAATCGAAGAAATCCGTCAAAAAATCGCATCGCATGAACGAAGTGTGCTTGCGATTTTAGGATTTTGAGATTTAGAAATCAACAAATTTTGTAGTCTAGATATTCGTGCATGAAGGTTTGTCTACATCATTTGCTACTTATAATATAAACTCTTTTTCCCTTAAAGTTAAAACAAAAAGTTCTCATTAAATTGCTACTGCAACAAATTTAATGAGAACTTCGATATCTTACGATAAGAATATTTCAATTTTCTATTAAATCATATTTAAAGTCACGAAAACTATATAAAAAATTACCAAAGCCAAAATTAATCCAAATTTTAACTTTTTTGATATTTCCGATAAAAATAAAGCTGCTACAAAACTAAAAATATTAATTCCCATGATAAGAATCAATGTAAATTTTTGTATCTGAATATTTTTTTTACTAATTATAAACAGTAAAATTAATGTTACCAAATAAACTAATTTGCTTATTGTAGATAAGTATTTGCTTTTCATTCTTCTCCTTTTTGATAGTGAATATTCTTATCACTTATATAATAAATTTTGATTTATCATTTGTCAATAAAAAAACTAGCTATTTCTAGCTAGCTTTTTCTAATATTCTCTTTTAATAATATCTACGATTTCTTTTTTGTAATCGTCGGTATTTGGATATCCAACAATGAAGTATCCCTTATCTTTAACTTGGCCAATTATCATTTGGTTTCTGTATAATTTGTTCTCGCCAGTTCCCAAATATCTCATATCTGTGACAAATCCAATGATAATTCTCTTCTTGTCAGTCAATTTGTATTCTTCTTCGTAATCTTTCATCACCGAAAAAGCCATGATTTCTCCTGCAACACCATCATCAATCGACAATCCGTCAAGACAAGCTATCAAAACGTCAGCTTCTTTTAACTTCGCCATGTCATTTCTTGCGATGTCGATGTCAGTAATTGTAGCATCATTGTCTTTTTTGTTGTTTATCGAATCATTTCGTTGTGGCACATACAAATCAATGTCCACTTCTTTCTCTATAAATCTCGCCAAATCTTCAGTCCAACGAAACATAGCGTCGTTGAAGAAATGCGATGCAAAATATCCTTTCATTTTTCACCTCAATTAATTTTATCATATATTTAGTGCGTAAAATTTTAGTTAAAACATTAACCCTCACTTTAAACGATTGAAACAATGTGATTATATGTGGTATCATAAAAATATATTTTAGGAGGTTCTCAATATGGAAAATTTAGGTTTTTTACAAGAAATTTTAATGACTTCTTCTCCATCTGGCGACACTAAAGTCGTTATGGAAAAAGTTAGAAAAAAATTCGAAGAATTAGGAAAAGTTGAAATCAACTTCACTAACAAAGGTGCAATGGTTGTTACTCTTCGTGGAGAAACTGACGAAAAACAATCTACATTCGCAGCTCACGTGGATACGTTGGGATTGATGGTCAAAGAAATCAAACCTAATGGAAGATTAAAAACTTTCTTGGTTGGTGGTTACGCATACAACTCTGTTGAAAATGAATATGTAACTATCTCCACAATGTCTGGCAAGAAATACACTGGAACTTGCTTAAACGACAAACAATCAGTTCACGTTTACGGCCCAGAAGCTAAAAGCAACGAAAGAAACGCCAAGACAATGGAAATCAGAATCGACGAAAAAGTTGAATCAGCTGAAGATGTAAAAAAACTTGGAATCAACGTTGGTGATTTCATCTATTTAGATTCAAGAACTCAATTAACAGAAAGTGGATTCGTAAAATCAAGACACTTAGATGACAAAGCTTGTGTATACGTATTGTATGAAACTGTAAGATATTTTGTAGAAAACAACATAACTCCAAAACACACACTTAACTTCTTCATCTCAAACTACGAAGAAGTTGGACACGGTGCATGTTACGGAATTCCAGAAGAAACTGACGAATTCATCGTTGTTGACATGGCTGCTCCTGGAGACGGTCAAACATCTTCTGAATTTAAGACAACAATTTGTGCAGCAGATTCTACAGGTCCTTACGATTTAGAATTAAAAGAAAGATTAGTTAGAATTTGCGAAGAAAATAATATTCCTCACGCAGTTGACATCTATCCATTCTACGGATCAGACGGATCAGCAGCCTTAGCTGCAGGATATAATCTAAGAGTTGCTTTGATTGGCCCTGGTGTTGATGCATCACACGCAATGGAAAGAACTCACCAAGAAGGATTACAAGCATCTATCGATTTGTGTATAAAATACATCGAAGACAAGAAATAAATTTTATCTTACTTTAAATAAAAAACCAAGAACGTATTAATAATCCAATACATTCTTGGTTTTATTTTTACTATTCTAAAATTTAGTAAATCAACCTTTTATATAAATTTTCTTTGCAACCATTGATATAGCAACAACTCCAATACCAATAAACAAATATTGGTTCATTGATTTTACACTAAATGCCCATGAAAAAACGAATGATCCAATAGGCATAAAGGCTAGAGCGGCTGTAAAAACTATTGAAAATATTCTTCCTATATAATTCGAATCAACATCTTCATTTATTCCTGTAAAAAATGAAATATTATAAATAGTAAGGAACAAATTAAACAATACTATACAAATCATAGCAATTATAATGTTCTTAAAAAGTTTCATAACAAAATAATATAATACTATGAATAACCCTGAAAGAATTAAAAAATCGTACGATTTTCGTGAATAATTTGAGCTAATGATTTTTAAAGCTATTATTCCCCCTATCATACCTCCCGCAGCTTCTGCCGAAAGAAAAATCGCATACGGATCAATAGAACTTTCAAACAAATTTCTTGAATAAGGTGAAAATAAATTATATCCAGCTAAAAAGAAGTTTACTAGTGATGATGTTACTATAAGATTTAATATTTTCTTTTGTTGCAGTAGATATTGGATACCTTCCACGATATTTTAAATGATTTTCTTCTCACTCTTACTCTTAAACTGTATTTCTTCATCACTTTTTAAATTGTATTCACAAAACGATGATAAGAAAAATGTAAATGCATTTATCAGAATAATATTCCTATATCCTATGACTTTTATCAATGAAATCGTGAATATAGGAGTAATTACTTTTATGATTTGAATTGCTATTTGCAAACATGAGTTAAACTTAGAAATCTCATCTTTATCAATATAGTGTTTAATTAATGCCTTTGCCGATGGCGCATTAAACGATGAAATTATACTAAGTAATATATTTACTGAAATAATAACAGCAGACATTGGTAAACTTGTTTTTTGTAAAAATAATATAGATAAAACAAAAATACCTGATAAGAGGTCTGATATTATAACTATTTTATTCTTCTTGCTTGTAAAGTCTGATATCGCTCCTCCTATTAAATTTAATAGAATAGATATGATTAATTCTGATGACTGATACAGCGCCAATAGAAATGATGTTTTAGGACTAATCTTCGAAATCAGAAAATTATTTGCAAAATCAAAGATTTTATTGCCCAATATCGTAGTTGTAGCCCCAACAAAAAGAAATTTTTTATTGTTTTTTTTATTCATAAACTAATCTTCGGTCATGTTTTCTCTTTCTTTTAAGATTACAACATTTCCTCCATACGATTTTAATTCTTCTACCAACGGTGGCATTCCTATGTCTATAATAAAATTTGTTCTTTCTTTAATTTCATACTCCTTATATTTCTTAAATTTAATATATTAAAGTGTTATACACTTACAAAGTTTACATCACAAATACATAAATATTTTCTACTTTTAACGTTTTTTTATTTTATCACCTATAATATCGTTCAATGCTTCTTGAAAGTCATTATTGTTTAAAGTTTATATTCTCGAATTAGAATCTTAAATAGTTTTTATCTTTATTTCTGATATTTCACTGAAAACATTAAATTTATTTACATCGTTTTTTTATTATATTTTTTATATATAAACTATCTCGCAATCTCATTTATCAACAAATTTTAAATGATACATTTATTAATGTATTTTAAAAATATTATTTCGAACCTTATGCTCTTTTGATTTTATTATGTTCTTTTTTAAAACTTCTCCTTCTCTTAACCCGATAATCTCTATCTTACTATTTGAATTAGTCTTAGCTATTATGTCACTAGCTAAGTTATATATCGATATTTCCTTTCCAATATCAAAGTTAAATACTCCATTTTCACATACATTATTGTAAAAATCATTCCATGTAACAATAAAACTACTTAAATTAGCTGCAATCTTTTTTACGTTCTTATCAGTTACTGTAAGTGGTAAATTATTCTCAGCCTGCTTCTTAAAAATATTATAAACTGAACCTTTACTTTCGACTATAAACGGAAATCTAACTGATTGTATTACTTTTCCATTTATCTTAATTTTTTTTAAAATATTTTCAACTTCTAGTTTATCTTTTCCAAAAAAATTGGTTGGATTATACGCTTCATCACTGGAAAGAAAAATAAATCTTTTTAAATCTTTCGAATCAATCATTCTGTATATAAGTTTTATTGTCCCATTTACATTAATATCATGATAATACTTATTATAGATTTCATTGTAATAAGTATTTTTCAGTACAGCGGAATGTATGATTACAGTCGGCCTTAATTTATCAATAATGTTTAGTGTATATTCATCATATACATCTAATGGAATAAATTTAATCTTTTCATGTTTAATACTTTTTTCTAAAATGGCAGTATCATTTTCATTATTATCTATAGCTATGATATAATCATCTTTATCTATATAATACTTTAAAAGTTCTTTACCAACAGTTCCACAAGCTCCTGTAATAAGTACTCTTTCCTTCATTTTTTACTCCTTATATCATTTATATTTTCAAAACCCTATCGTCAAATTCCCTATAATATTTTCAGAATTTTAGCTATAATTATATGTATTAACGGCATCTATGGGTGAGTAAAACATTTTCCGCAGAATTTATTGGAAGCGTTTGTTTGATTCATAAAGATAAATAAATCAAATCCAATTCTATATTAAATATGATATAACTTCTACCATCTCTTTAGATAACATTTTTATTTTACTTTCATCGTCAATTAACATATATCCCTACTTATTTTTTAGATTTTTAAATTATAGCATATTGTTTTTAAATTGTCTATATAAAAAATCATATTATTTTTAAAACTGAATTCAGCTTTATTCTGCTAAATTTTTTCGCAACCACCAATATACATTATCAACTTTTCAAAAAATTTTCCCAATTTTTTAAAATGCTATCTGTTTTCTTTCAGGAAAATTGCAGGAAAACATTGAGTAACTGGGAAATTTTTATTTTTCTTAGGAAACTTGAACATATCAACATTTGTTTTCCTAAAAAAATATTTATCGAATAAAAATAAGCCTTCTGTGAAAACGGTACTCACAAAAATCATTCGTTTTCCTAATTTTTCTTTACAAAAATTTTTCAAAAAACTTTGAAAAAGTGCTTGACATAGCTGTTTTATGGTTATATAATACTTAATGCAATGAGGGATATGAAATGAATTATCATTTGGATATCCCATGAATATTAAACTCGATAATTTCTGTTCGTTGAATATTCATTTATTATCGAATGGAAAATAACATATAAATATTAAATGAGGGGGAACTAAAATGATTAAGAATAACAGAAAATATTTAGATTTTGCAAAGAAAACATCTCTTGGTTTGAACACAAATATGTCTTCAATGACATTCGCAAGTGTCGATCATTTTAATGAAAGATTCTCTCCATTGTTTGGATCAAGAAGAATCTTCAAAAACAGAAAAAACGCATAGGGGGTAAAATTTATGAGAAAAAATATTATTAGAAAAAGTTCACAAATTAGTTTTAACACAAGTATGGCGAGCATGAATTTTGCTCAAGCGGATAATTTATACGAAAGAATAGCACCTCTATTTGGTTCAAGAAAATTAAAGAAGAACAAAAAACAAGCGTAATAACTAAACAAATTAAACAAATAGTAACATCTTAAAAGAATAATAAACAATTAATAAGGGGGAAAATAATATGTTCACAAAAACAACACAAAAACAAATCAGAAATTTCGGTAAAAACTGTACAGTAAGCTTAAGCTCAAACATGGCAAGTATGAATTTTGCACAAATGAATGACTTCTACGAAAGAGTTAATCCTCTTTTCAATTCTGAAAGAAAATCAAGAAAGAGCAGAAAACAAGCTTAGTTAAATAATTCAATTCCAGATTAAGATATTGAGAAAATCCAATCTGTTAACATATCAAATTTATTTGACGTTTAAATTTAAAATCCAACTTCGTACGAAGTTGGATTTTTTGATTTATAGATTTTTTGATAAAATGTCGCAGATTCTTTCCGATGCGTGGCCATCTCCGTAAGGGTTTGTGGCTTCACTCATTTTGTCGTATTCATTTTTGTCGGAAAGAAGCTTTGTCATTTCGTTGTAAATGTCTTCTTCACAAAGTCCGGTTAATTTTAGTGTTCCTGCCTCTACCCCTTCTGGTCTTTCTGTTGTGTCTCTCATCACCAAGACTGGCTTTCCAAGTGCTGGGGCTTCTTCTTGAATTCCTCCTGAATCTGTCATTACGAAGAATGATTGTTGCATAAAGTTGTGAAAATCAACTACATTCAATGGTTCGATGAGTTTGATTCTAGGATGATTGTCGAATACTTCGTTTGCGATTTCTCGTACTTTTGGATTCAAATGTATCGGATAAATCACATAAATATCTTCGTTTTCGTTGACAACTCTTTTGATTGCTCTAAAGGAATTCTTCATAGATTCTCCCAAGTTTTCCCTTCTGTGCATTGTTAGAAGAATCATTTTTTTGTCTTCAATCAAATTTTCGTTAGAATAATTGTCACGCACCGTTGTTTGAAGTGCATCTATTACTGTGTTTCCTGTTACGAAAACTTTGGATTCGTCTTTGTTTTCTCGTAGCAAATTATCCCTTGCAGTCGTAGTCGGTGCGAAGTGGAAATCTGCCAACGATCCTATTGCTTGTCTGTTGAATTCTTCTGGATATGGAGAGTATTTGTTGTAAGTTCTAAGTCCAGCTTCCACATGACCTACTGGTATTCTCAAATAAAATGCTGCAAGCCCTGCAACAAAACTTGTCGAAGTGTCCCCATGAACCAAGACAATGTCTGGTTTTTCTTCTTCTAATATAGATTTTATTTTGTCTAAAATAGTTGTGGTAACATCGAACAAGCTTTGTTTTTCTTTCATGATATCCAAGTTATAGTCTTCTTTGATTTCAAAAACGTCCAATACTTGGCGTAGCATTTCTTTGTGTTGTCCAGTTACAAGTACACAAACTTCGAATTCGTCTCTTTTTTTGAGTTCTTTTACAAGTGGACACATTTTAATCGCTTCTGGTCTTGTCCCAAAAACCACCATTACTTTTTTCATTTTTTACCTCTTTTGAAAAAAAGGCGCTGCAAATTTAGCGCCCTTTGATTTGTTTTATAATTTGTAGAAATTGTATTTGTTATCAACATCGATGTTTCTTGTATCAAGTACAACTTTGTCTTTTAATACATCCATGTTTTCTCTGATTTCGTCGTGACCAATCATCACGATTACAAAATCAACATCGTCTAAGAATTTGTTCAAATCGTGGTATTGATTTTCCACAACTTCTCTTTTTACCATTGGATCGTAAACTTTTAGTCCATCTCCCAAATGTTCTTTTTGGTGTTGTAACAATTGAAGTGTTGGAGATTCTCTGACATCGTCTACGTTTTCTTTGTAAGTCAATCCGTAAATACCAACTCTTGAAAAATCTTTTAAGTTGTTTTCTTGCATAATATTGTAAGCACGTCTAAGAACATATTCTGGCATTGAATCGTTGATTTGACGAGCTTTGTAGATTATTTCAGTAAGAAGTGGATAATCTCCAACTAAAAACCATGGGTCAACTGAAATACAATGTCCACCTACACCAGGTCCTGGTGAAAGAATGTTAACTCTTGGGTGTTTGTTAGAAATTTTGATAACTTCATTGACATCAAGTCCACCTTGACGACAAATCTTAGCCAATTCGTTTGCGAATGCAATGTTGATGTCTCTGAATGTATTTTCAACAACCTTTGTCATTTCAGCAGTTTTGATGTTAGTTAGATTGATTTCACCTTTGCAGAACGTTGAGTACACTTCTTTAACTTTTTCGCCGTATTTTGGATCGTCAGCTCCGATTGTTCTAGCGTTGTGTTCCAATTCATAAACCATGTTACCAGGAATAATTCTTTCTGGAGCGTGAACCAAGTTTAATTTCTTGCCTGATTTTTCCATGTATTTATTAACAACAGGTCTGACATATGTGTCGATAGCTCCCGGTGAAACTGTTGATTCAACAACTATAATCGCATCTTCTTCTGCAGGTTCCAAAACTGATTCTACAGCTTTTACTACATAAGAACAATCCAATTTCTTAGATACAGGATCGTATGGAGTTGGTGCTGTAATAATATAGAAAGAAGTGGACACTGGTTTTAATGAAAAAGTGATGTCTGAATTCAAAGCTTTTTCGAAAAGCTCATCCATTCCTTTTTCTTCGAAAGTTAATTCTTTATGCTTTAATTTTTCAATTACTTCTTCTTTAATATCTGTTCCAACCACCTTGTTGCCTGATGTTGATAGCATCAACGCTGTAGGTAGACCTATGTAACCTAAACCAATTACATTAATCATAATATTCTCTCCTTTAAAATAAATTTTCTATTCTATTTAATAATCTTTCGTTATTTTTTTGTGGATTTAATTCTGATTGCATCTTTCTGCAGTTTTCTTGAAGCGTGTGGTAGAATGATTGGTCATCTCTAAGTTTGAGCAAAACATTTCTCATTTCCTCATCTGATTCGTGATCAACCGCAACTCCCACATTCCATTCGTTCACAACCTCCGACAAATAAGTGTCTCTTGCGACAATTATAGGAAGCTCTGCGTGAATGGATTCGTATAATTTGTTCGGAAGTGCAATCCTAACATTCTTCATCGACGCATCGTACACTGAGAATATGCAATCGCATTTCGAATAAAGCTCTGCAATCTCATCGTCATAGTAAAATTTGCCACGATATTCAATGAAATCTTTTGTTTCAGCAAGCTCTTTGAAGTAAGTTCCACTCTCAAAACCTGCCATCATCAAATTCATTCCCAAACCATCCATAGCTTTCGTAAGCTTTTTCAATTCGTTTAAATATCTTAGCCCACCAATGTATCCTACAGTGAAAGTATCGTGTTGGTTTTTCACCCTTAACTTATCATAATCCTTGAATAATTCCAAATTTGGAATGTTAGGCATGAACACCAAATTATCCTTGCTGTATTTCCCTTCAAAATGTTCCCAGAATTTCATACTAGTCACAATCATCAAATCCACGAATGAAAGCATATTGTTCTCTCTTTTTTTCAAGACAGAAGACACAATATTCATCGGGAAATTCTTCTTGTCATCAGTCAAATATCTGTGAATATCCGGTACTTCGTATATAATCTTAACCTTGTTGTCGTTATTTTTCTTGTATTTTGTAGCTATCTCTAGCATATCATAACTTTGGACGTGAATTAAATCCGGTTTAATTCTCTCCAATATTTTATAAGCTTTTTGTGAGAATTTGTAAGTTGGAATAAGTCTTTTCATAGGGTTACTGTTGTCAGCATCTATGTTGATTATTTCCTTCTTGCAAAAATCACGCTTGAAATCATATTTTTCATCTGTCCCCTTATCCCAACAAATAGCATACAAATCGAACTTTTCTTTTACTAGATCCATTCTTTTGATAAGTCTAGGAGGAGGCGTCGTATTAATCAAAAAAGTGTATTTTTTTTGATTTAATTTTTCCATTTTTCATCATCCTATTAATATATTTAACAGTTAAAATTATATCACAACTTCATTAAATTTGCTTATTTTTTCTGTAATCTTTAGAATTTCTTAGGGATTGAATAAAAAAATCCTACCTGCAAAAATAGCACGTAGGATAATTGAAGTATGTGAAAAGTTTTGTGTATCAGATCCTTGAAATAATAACCTGATATTATAATTCCAAATATTCTATTATTTCTCCACAGTAAATCTCAGCTGTTTTAATGTTCCGTTTTCAATAATATAATTCTTGTGCGCAATTTTTTCAAATTCTTTATCATGACTAACAACAATTATAGTTTTCCCCAGTTTGTTTAGTTTTACAAGTGTATCAATTACAATCTTTTTGTTTTCACTATCTAACGATCCTGTCGGTTCGTCTGCTAACATTATTTCGTATGGCTTAACCATATTTCTCGCAAGAGCTACTCTTTGCTGCTCTCCACCTGATAATTCAAATATTTTTGATTTAAGCTTGTCTTCTATTCCCATATTCATAAGAGCTTTTTTTATAATTGATTTTTTATCTGTACTTCTACTGTATTTTACTGCCAAATTCAAATTTTCTTGAACTGTCATATTATCAACTAAAGCAAAGTTTTGAAAAAGATATGCTATTTTATACCTTCGTAAAAGTTCAGATTCTTTTCCATTTCTAATTGGATTATGTTTAGAAAAGCAAATCAATTCCCCTTCATCATATTCTTCAAGCGTTCCAATTATATTTAATAGCGTTGTCTTGCCACCACCACTTTTCCCAAAAATGCAAATAAAATCTCCTTGATAAATGTCAAGATTAATATTTTCTAATATTTTATGGTTCCCATATTTTTTCGATATGTTTTTCAATGATATTTGAGGTTTATCAATATTCATTTAATTACCTTCCTTTATCTTTGTCACTAAACTTTTTTCGTTCTTTTTTACGTTAATAATTTCATACATGAAACAAATAATAATGCTAATAATTGACATTATTAGACAAATTAATAATTTTCTTAAATTCCATCCATCTCTTGGTTCAAAAAATCCAAAACTTCTAAAATATATCGTAAAAAGTATTATCATAAAACAAATAATAACACTTACGATAAATCCAACTATAATCTGAATTAATTTAGATTTATGGATAGATTTAAAACCATATCCCAGCAATCTAGAAACGTAGATTTTTTGTCCGTAATTATAAAAATATGATTCTCCATCTATTTTTATCGTTACAAACAATACTAAAACCGATAGTAAAAACCCTAAAAGATAAATAATAGTTTCCGTCTTATACATTTCTATTTTTTCAATGACTTCATCATAAACGCTTGTAACGTAAAGTATATAAGGAGACGATCCTGTTTTTTGAATAACTGGTTTTAAATATTCATAGCATTTAGTAGGATTTGAAATATAAGGATGAAACTTCCCGTTAACCAATGATGGTAGTTTAATCTCTCCAGTAGGCACTAATTCTTTTCCATTAACCATAATCAAAGCATAATTCAATATATCTGGATTATTTATTTTTTGCTGACTATCAAATGTAAAAACATGCTGCTTTTCCTTAATTTTAATATACTTCTCACTGACATTGTCTTGTTTAGTCGTACAATTAAGCACATGTGATTTTCTTATATTTTGCCTATCATTATCAGTTATTGAAATATTTTCAGGTACAAATATAATCCATTCATTAGAATTAGGCGTATATTTAGCTAATGGTTTGTCTTTTTCATCAACTAAGTTATTTAGTTCAAGGTAATTTTTGTTGATATAAGCATACCTTCCCATAAAAACCTGATTATTTAAGTATTCATCATCATTTACATATTGGATATTTGGTGCGAAAAATAGTATTGCCCCTTTAGAATCTAATTCATCCCATAAATTATTTAATTTAGGTACTACTATTTTTTCAAATTTATCATCATTTTCAACATAAGTCCACGGCCATGCACAAGCTATATTTGCATAATTCTTCGATTTCTCCCATGCATCAAAATATGAAGTAGAAGTAACATAATCGCTTAATCCAAACACTGTTACTACAAAAAGATACAGGACAACAGAAAATGAAATAACTTTAAAAATCACAGGACTTATTTTATATCTTTTTTTGTAGCCTTTTAACCACGAAATAGTGCTAACATTCTTAACTCTAAAGTAAAGCATAAGAAAATAGAATAGTATCAATGTAAATCCTATTACTCCAAGTAATAATAATATCGGTTTGATAGATATTAAAAATCCGATCATTGAGTCTGGGTTTGTCAAATAAAATAAAAAGCTAAACATTCCTATCAAAGAAATCAATATTGGAATTTCCAACAAATTCATTGCCTTTTTATAGCAAAAACTCAATTTATCATGACCCAATAGAGAAATTATCGATATTTCCTTAGAAAGTGATGAATTATAAATTACAATGCTAAATAATAAAGCAAAAATAATTACTAAAATAAGCATTACGTATAATATGGCTTGTTTTTGAGTAACTTCACTGGCAACTGAAAAAGATTTATCAACACTCGTATCAATGCCCAAATCTTGTCTACTATTTAATTCATTGATAAATTTCTGAACATTAGAAGGTGTTCCTTTAATATGATAATCTCCATTAAAAGTAAGATTTTCAATTTTAGAATAATCAATAAAATCAATTTTTTTACTAGTCAAAAGGCTATTCTTATTTACATTTTTGAACTTATTAATACCATTGTCATTTTCATCGATATCAATATTCTTAAATGATTTCTTAAACCACGTAGCATCATCAAGGTAAATAAATATATTTATTTTTTGTTTTTCTTTTAAAGAATTTTTAGGTATGTATACTTCTTTGATGAAACTAATTTTATTTTTCTTCGCAATTTTCTGAATTTCAATGATATTATTTTCAATATTTTGTGGCTTAGTAGTTACATTTACGGTAGTATTAAATTCTCTTATAAAAAACTCCATAACACATGAATCTTTACTATAGAAAAATCCTAATCCTACAACAAAAACAAATAAAAATGTTAATAAGCCTATTACTTTTTTCATAACCTATTCCCTTCTATGAATCTATTTAAAAACAGAAGTTCCAATCTTCGTAATCTCAAATTGGAACTTCTGAATCATTACATAGTTTATTTAACGTCAGCCCATGCTCTGTTTCCTGTAAATGCTTTTTCCCATGAAGCTGATGCCCTTCTACCAGCACCAACCCATCCTGAATAAGAGTATTTCCCTTGTGAACCTCTTACAGTAGTCTTGTGTGTTTTGTAGCTATGATCAAAATTTGACCATACTTGACTTGAATTAACTCCATGTCTCCATCTACCACCTAAGAAATTTTTCCATCCACTATCATAGCTATAAAAAGTAATTTCATTTTCATCATTTTCCAATACTTCTACTTCATATCCTAACCCTTTAACATATGGTAAGTCACTATTATTTTGTGCATAAACAGTTCCTGTAGAAGTAAACAACAATCCCGACAATAATAAAGCTGATAATACTAGTTTTTTCATATAATTTTCTCCCTTCAAATATATTCATTAGTCAATAATAAAATAATTGTAATAGATTTTTAATGTTATTTTTCATCTGATAAATGCAGAAAATCACATAACAAATCATCCCCTTTTTATGTTTTATAAACAATTATTTGATTTACTATAGCTATGTAAATAAAAAACTAACCTTATAAATTCATTATAGGTTAGTCTTGAAAATAAGAGATTAAGTTTTCTTGTATTAATTCTTGCTTTTTTCTTTCTTTTTAATATACGGGAATAATTACATTTGCAATTACCCAATTATCTTTATTGCACAAATCAAATTTTCCATTCAAATGTGTCACAATATCATTTACAATTGTAAGTCCAACTCCAGATCCATTGTTTTTTATGCGATTTCGTGACATATCTCCGCGATAAAATTTATTTTTCACCAATTTCCAATCTACGTTTAAATTATTTTCGATTTCATTTTTAACCGTCAAATTTAATGATTTATCCTTTATCTCAACTTCAACAATTATGGTCGTACCCTTTTTTGAGTATTTGGTCGCGTTCGATACCAAATTATCCAAAATCCTCACGAGTAATTCAGGGTCTGTATTAATTTCTTTGCCGGAAGCATTTGCAAATCTAATATCCAAAACGTTATCGTTTACCAATGTTTTTCTTTCTTCTTCCCATTGTTTTAAAAATAGCTCTGCATCAAACTTTTTGATATTAATAGGGATTTCATTCAAATTGAATTTCAAATAAGAGAAGAAATCCTCGCTCAAACTATTTAATGATTTCACATTTTCATAGATAACTTTTATAAACTTTCGTTGCTGTTCATCAGTTAAATTATCTTCATCGTAAAGCAAAGTAGAATAACCCAATAAATTTGATAGTGGAGTTTTGATATCGTGTGCCAAATACGTCAGCAAATCTGTTTTTTCCTTATATGCTAGTTCATAATTATTTTCCATCTCTAAAATGAGTTTTCTAATATTAATGAAATCCAATCTTTCGTTAGATAAAGATTCGTGGAATTCTCCAATAGTAGGTACTTCGCCTTTAATATATTTAATTCCAGATTCAAAATACTCGCGATATTTTTCGAATTCTTTATTCTGAATGTAAAAGCATCCGATGATTATGAAGATTACCCCTAGCATAATGAAAAAGTAATTACCAAATCCAAAATAAATCTTATATATTGGACTTAACTCGGCTTCTGTATCGATATTATAAATTATCAAACTATCTATCAATTGATGAAAAGCAAATGTAATAAAAATTCCAACAGCTATCCATAAACATTGATACAGAATAATTCTTTTAATATATGAATTTTCTTTACGCATTAATCTTATACCCCACTCCCCAAATTGTCTTTATTATTGAACGTATTCCATGTTTTTCAAATTTACTTCGTATTCTTCTTATATGCACCATAACAGGATTTACCTCTGTTGATAGCACTTCATCTTTCCATATTCTATAATGTATTTCGTCCATATTATGAACATCATCAGGTTTTTCCATCAACAGCCACAAAATTTCGAATTCTTTCGGCGTTAAAGTTATTTCTATTTCATTGTAAAAGCTTTTATGAGTTTTTCTGTTTAAACGCAAATTTCCTACAACTAGTTCGTCAGGTTCGTATTCTTCATAGTTTACAGATTTTACAGCAGAAAATTCATAACTTCTTCTAAGATTGGATTTAATCCTAGCGACTAATTCTGTTGGATCAAATGGTTTTATGATATAGTCGTCTGCACCCATGTTTAATCCTTGCGCTTTATGAATCGAATCTTCCAAAGCCGTCAGCATAATTATTGGAATTGTAGATTTTTCTCGTATTTGTTTGCATATCTCAAATCCATTAATATCTGGAAGCAATAAGTCCAATAATATTAAATCATAGTGATTTTGATCGAAACTTTCTACTGCTTTTTTACCTGTATGAAAAATATCTATCTCCCATCCTTCTGGAATCAAATACATCTTAATTAATTCTGATAAATCAATATCATCTTCAACTACCATAATTCTCATATTTTCTCTCGTCCTTAAATCTTTTATTATATTTCATTGTGTTCAACCAGTTTTTTATCCTCAATGAAAAGAATTCTATCAGAAATTCTTTTTGCTTGGTCTGTATTATGGGTTGAAATTATGATGGTGTAGTTTTGCGACAAGTTTTTCAAAAGATTTTCTATTGCCAATGTGTTTTGCAAATCCAAAGATGAGCAAGGTTCATCAAATATTAATATTTTTGGATTTGTCGTGAGCATTCTGGCGATACAAAGTCTTTGTTTTTGTCCTCCGGATAGTTTGTTGGCATTCATTTTCAGATTGTCTTTTAATTCTTCGTACAAGTTCACGCTTTTGAGTATTTGTTCTATTTTTGATTTTTTGTCGTAATTTTTGCCTAAAAAATATTCCAATGTATATGTGAGATTTTTTTCAATGGACATGTCAAATACTGTGGAATCTTGAAACAACATTGAGATTTGTCTTCTCAAATCAATTAGTTTGTATTGTGAGATGTCTGTGCCGTCGAATAATATTTGTCCCGAATATTGTCCGCCATTTTCTGTCAAAAATCCGTTCAAACAAGACAAGAATGTGGATTTGCCCGATCCAGAATTTCCCATTATGCTGATTATTTCGTTTTCTTCAACGGTCAAATTCACATTTTGTAATATATTTTTTTCTTTGTAGGATATGTTTAGGTTATTTATTTGTAATATGCTCAACTATTTTACCTCCCGAAAATACTAGCACCACATAAGCTAATATGTGTAGAATTATCAATATCATGATAAGCACCAAAGCCGTCGCGTAGGCTTTCTCGATTGCGATCGATTGGCTAAGTAGCATGTGCAAATGAAAAGGCAGCGCTGTTACTGGCTTGAACAATCCAACGGAATTATTCATGAACACCGCTCCTGTGAGTAGAAGTGGCGCTGTCGCTCCTATCGCATAACTTCCTGCCAATAGCGAAATCGTGATGATATTTCTAGAAATCATTGGCATTACGAGTTTTCTTATCATATAAGTCTTGTCAATTCCGAGTGAAAAACTGTCTTTGATTGTGTTTTTGTTGATTTCTGCGATTGATTTTTCGATATTCACTTCTACAAATGGAAACACAATCAACGAAAGTGCGATGGATGCTGTGAGTAAACTTTTGGATATGTTAAGTGTTACTATGAAAAATCCGTACACAAACATCCCAATTATTATTGAAGGAATGGATGCGATGCATTGTATTATTAATGTAATTACTGATTTCAAAATTTCAGATTTGCAATAAAAAACTCTGTAAATCGCACAAAAAACACCCAATAATGTTGAAATTCCCATTGCAATTATCATCAACCAAAAAGATCCAATTATGCTGGATTTTATTCCACCCGTAGTTCCAAGAGGAAGTCCTTGAGGATTTTGTGTCAGAAATTTTAAATTAACAGACGATATCCCTTTTGATATTAAAAAATAAAAAATCTTGAACACGAAGAAAAACACTACTGCAAATGATAAATACACCCACAATTTAATCAAAAAATCCTTAAACTTCGTCATAATTATCAGTCCTCTTTTTAGTAACAAAAAGTATTATATCCAGTATAATCACGAAAACCAAAAGCACAAATGAACACGCATAAAGCGCGTGATAGTGCAAACTTCCCGCTTCACTCATTCCCACTTCCAATGCAATCAATGAAGCGATAGTCTCTGCTTTCGAGGAAAATTTCGGAAATATTGGCGCGTTTCCTATCACCATCATCACTGCCATAGTCTCTCCAATCGCTCTTGAAAACGCAAGTACGAAGCCACTGAATGCACTTCGTAGACTTTGTTTGAGTACGATTTTTCTGATGAAATATTCCTTGCTAATTCCAAAACAGTCCGATTGTCTTTTGTATTTTTGTTTTATCTTTTCAAAAGTTTCAGTCAACACTTCCACAAAATAAGGCAAAATCATTATGGATAATATAACGCTTCCTGCGAACACCGATTCTCCTGCTGCCATTTCGAAGTTTTTCTCAAAGAATTTCACGATTACAAACAACCCGAAAAATCCGTAAATAATCGAAGGAATTCCCGCAAGAATTCTGATTATCCAACTCACTAAAGTTTTCACTTTATTGTTTGTGTAAAACACAATCATAAGCGATAATCCGTAGCTAATTGGAAATGAAAATACACAAGCCAACAGTGCAATATAAAAACTTGCCAGAATTATATTGAAAGCTCCGAAACTTCCATCCATAGAATCCCACAAATTTCCTAACAAAAACTTATTAACGCTGTATTGTTTGAAAAAAGGAAGTGATTCTTTGAACATAAATCCTATCAGTATCAATAATAAAGCTATGGAAAAGAAAGCAAAAATATACACCAAAGTTTTAAATATGTTGTTTTTTGTTCTCATAACGACCCCTCAACTTTGCTATTATGTACAAAAAGCAAAGTGATATCACTTTGCTTTTGAATTTATTTGTTAGGAATGAATCCCATATCTTTTATAGTTTCCTTACCTTCTTTTGAGTTTAGATAATCTATGAAAAGTTGTTCCGTTTTTGTCAAATCGCCGCTCTTCATAATGACTAAAGGTCTTGAAATGTAATATGATTTATTCAAAATATTTTCTTCTGTAGGTTCAACGCCATCAACTTTCAAAGGAATTAGTTTGCCTTTGTTTTGATTTGCGATACCAAATGATGCGTATCCAATTGCATTTGGATTTTCGATAATCTTAGAAACCAAAGCTCCCATAGTTGGTGCTTGTATTGCATCTTGTCTAACTTTTACATCTTTCATAACTTTCTTTTGGAATACTTCGTGTGCACCACCACTTAAATCACGAGTTACAACTACGATATCTTCTTGTGGAAGTGATGGGTCTACATCGCTCCATTTTTTGTATTCTCCGGAGAAAATCTTCACAATTTCTTCCTTAGTTAAGTTACCTTGTTTTGCTGCAATTACATTATTTTTTGGATTAACAGCAAGTGTCAATGCGTCTAATCCCAAGTTGTATTCTTTGTAATCTTTAACTTTTTCTTTTTCCTTGTCTTTTACTTCACGCGCTAACATTCCGAAGTTTGCAACGTTGTCCAACACAGCCTTTACTCCTGCACCAGATCCACCAGCTGATACATAAATAGTTATGTTCTTGTCTGGTAATGAAGAATCTACCTTATCCCAAGTAACATTCTTTTCGATAAAAGTTGTTGAAATCTTACTGATAACAGGTGCTAGAGTAGATGAACCACTGAAGCTGATTTCGTAGTTTTCTTTTGCTTTTGAATCTTCTTTTGATTCTTTTTCTTCAGTTTTTTCTGCGGTTTTTTCATTAGAATTAGTTTTGTCAGAATTATTGGCACATCCTGTGAATCCTATCGCCATAACCATCATCAAAACTAATAATTTGTAAAGCTTTTTCATATTACCCTCCTAAATTTTATAGTTATATTATATCACATAAACTTTATTTTTATTTATATGAAAACGCTATAAATCCTCCATCATTTATTGAAATCTTCTATAATTAAGATTTTGTACGTTGTATTTGATAAGATTATATTACAAAGGCAATGCAAATTGTCGAAAAAATAGGAGGTAATTTATGGATAGTAAAGAAGTATTGGCTGAAAACTCAAAATTATTTGGAGAACATTTACCAGATGTAGCTAAGAATTTTACTGGTATGTGTGGAGAAATTTTTAAAGACGGAAAATTATCTTTGAAGGAAAAAGAATTGATAGCTCTTGCAATCGGAATTACTGTAAAATGCGACGGATGTATCGTTCATCACACTAAGGGATGTATTGATGCTGGTTGTACAATCGAAGAAATCTCAGAAATGATGGAAGTTTG
The DNA here is from genome assembly GCF_002243175.1 of Finegoldia magna. Classification (GTDB taxonomy): domain Bacteria; phylum Bacillota; class Clostridia; order Tissierellales; family Peptoniphilaceae; genus Finegoldia; species Finegoldia magna_J. The sequence continues at coordinate 42,395 of NZ_NDYF01000002.1, read as the reverse complement.
CGTTGCTATGGGTGGTGGCCCTGCTACAGTTTACGCTGGAAAATCTTTGAGAATTGCTGAAGAATTATTAAAATAATTGTGGTTGACTGGCTGCATTGTCTGCAGCTAGTTTTTTTGTGGAAATTTTTCTGGATTTGGAATATGATTATGTTAAAAGGGGGAGTTTATGAACGCGAATTACACGAAGAAAATGATAATGGAAAATTTAATCAATCTTCTCAATAGAATGCCTCTGAATAAAATTACGGTGGGAAAATTAGCTGAAGAATGTGGTATTAATAGAAACACGATTTACTATCACTTCAGAGATTTGAACGAGATTATCGACACGATTTTTGAAATAAGACTTAAGAGAGTGTTGAATGAATCGGATAATATTTCTTGGGAGGATAATTTTATAGAAGAGTTTCAGTTTGCTGTGGAGAACAAAACTGCGATTTTCCACATTTACAATTCTATTTCCAGAAAAACTTTGTCTGATTATTTGTACAATAAATCGGGACAGATTATGAGAACTTACGTAGAAAATGTGGACAAGGAGATTCATGCGAAGAAGGATGATAAGGAGATTGTTATTAAGTTTTTTCAAAGTGCGATTACGGATTTAGTTATCAGATGGCTGAATTCTGGAATGGATGAGGATATCGAAGAGAAGATTAAAAGGATTGGATTTTTATTAAAAGATACTGTTAAATCTTCATTAACAAGGAGTAAAATGAATTAATTATTGGATTTTTTGTAGTTTTTGTTAGATTTTTAGGCAAATATATAGTTTTGCCCAAAGACTTTGATTAACGTTTGCGATACAATGAAGTTAAGATATATATCTATTGAACTGATTCTTAAAAATTTTAATATATGAAAAGGTGGTTATATGAAAATTCTAGAAGCTGGAAAAAGATATGGATTTGATAAGGTATTCGATTACGTTGCGAAGGATCCCCAAAAAAGAGGTGTACAATTAGTCGAATGGGCCGAAAACCTTTCTCACGGAGATTTTGCACCACAAATTAAAACTATTAAGGAAGTTTTTGAAGACGAAAATCACCCTTACCATAGTTTTGTGATGAAAATTTTTCAAGAAGTAGACAAAAACCAAATGAAAAAAGTAGCGTATAACTTTTTTATGAATGCGTCTGTTTTGGGATGGCAAACTCAACAAAAATACAGAGAAAAATACAATTGCAATATTCCATGGGCGATTTTGTTGGATCCTACATCTGCATGTAACTTAAAATGTACTGGATGTTGGGCTGCTGAATACGGCTACAAACAAAACCTAAGCTATGATGAGATTGATTCTATCATCACTCAAGGAAAAGAATTGGGAACTTACATGTACATATACACAGGCGGTGAACCTCTTGTGCGTAAAGATGATTTGATCAAATTATGTGAAAAACACAACGACTGTGTATTCTTATCTTTTACTAATGCAACTTTAATTGACGAAGATTTCGTTGATGAGATGCAAAGAGTTGGTAATTTCATTCCTGCAATTTCACTTGAAGGTTTTGAAGAAGCAACTGATGGTAGACGTGGCGAAGGTGTTTATAAAAAAGTAATCAAGGCTATGAAGATGCTACAAGAACGCCATTTGATTTACGGTATTTCTTGTTGCTACACTTCCCAAAACTTTGATTCAATTACAAGCGAAGAATACTACGATTACCTAATAGAGTTAGGTGCGTATTTCGTGTGGTACTTCCACTATATGCCAGTTGGAAATGCTGCGGTAACAGAATTATTACCAACTCCTGAGCAAAGAAAACAAACTATCGAACGTCTAAGAAAATACAGAGCTGAAAAACCATTATTCGCATTGGATTTCCAAAACGATGCTGAATATGTTGGAGGTTGTATTGCAGGTGGAAGAAGATATCTTCACATTAATGCATCCGGCGATGTAGAACCTTGCGTTTTCATTCACTACAGTGATTCAAATATCAGAGAAAAATCTTTGTTGGATTGTTTGAGAGCTCCCCTATTTACAAAATATCACGACGGTCAACCATTCAACGATAATATGTTGATGCCTTGTCCAATGCTTGAAAATCCAAACGAACTTAGAGAAATGGTTCATAGCACTGATGCTCAGTCTACTGATTTGGAATCTAAGCAAACTGTAGATTCACTTTGTGGTAACTGCGATGAATATGCGAAAAACTGGGAAGTTGAAGCAGAAGAAATCTGGGACAAAAGCCCAAAGAAGGAAAGATTCAAGGGTTCATATCACACAATGAATCGCCAAGAAACAATGAAATCAAAATAATTTCAATGAGCAGCTTTTAATAGCTGCTTTTTATATGCAAATTTTTCTTGAATAAAAAATATTTAACTGGGTATAATTTTCTAAGAGGTGTAATATGAGATTTATTGAAAAAAGTACAATTTATTTGGCTGGTGGATGTTTTTGGGGAGTGGAAGCTTATTTCAAAAAATTACAAGGCGTCATTGATACTGACACAGGCTATGCGAATGGCGACGGAACAGACACCGACTACAGAAAAGTAAAACAAACTCATCACGCAGAAACGGTGAGAATTGTCTACGATAAAAACAGATTGGATTTGGCAGAAATTTTGCTTCACTATTTCAGAATTATCAATCCAATTTCTGTAAATAAACAAGGAAATGATGTTGGCGAACAATACAGAACTGGTATTTTCTACGAAGATGAAAAAGATTTGGAAATCATCAATTCCGTTATGAATTACATTCAAACAAAATACGATGAAAAGCTAACTGTTTTGGTTGAAAGATTAGAAAACTTTGTGTTAGCAGAAGATTATCACCAAGATTATTTGGACAAAAATCCTGGCGGATATTGTCACATCAATTTGAATGCTTTTGATGAGGATTTGGATACGACTGAATACAAAAAAATGTCCGATGAAGAATTGAAACAAAATCTATCCGATGTGAGCTACAGGGTTACTCAAAACGAAGCGACTGAACGCCCTCACACATCTTCGTATAACGATTTTGACAAAAGAGGAATCTACGTCGACATCGTAAGCGGTGAGCCGTTGTTTTCTTCAAAGGACAAATACGATGCGGGTTGTGGTTGGCCATCATTTACGAAAACTATCACTTCAAGTTCTGTAAATTATTCTGACGATCACAAATTATCCAGAGTTAGAACTGAAGTTAGAAGCAAACACGCTGACAGTCATTTGGGTCACGTGTTCGACGATGGTCCTAGTGAAAAGGGCGGTCTTAGATATTGCATCAACGGTGCAAGTTTGAGATTTGTCCCATTAGAAAAGATGGAAGAAGAAGGATATTCACAATATATTCCGTTCGTATAAATCGGAAAATCACAAGGAGGACACTGTTCCTCCTTTTTTGTGTGCAAATTAATTTATTGTGCATGTTTAGGTGTTTACAAATCGTACGAAAACTGGGATAATATATCTGAAATTAAATAAGAGGAGGAAAAAATGGATAAAAAGAAAGCAGATTTACTTGCTAAATTAGCGTTATTAATAGTAGCTATCCTTTGGGGAAGTTCTTTGACTGTGGTTAAGCAATCTTCCAAAACATTCAATCCCAACTTTATTTTGGCGATAAGATTTACGTTGGCAGCTATTTTATTATCAATCATTTTCTGGAAGAGACTTCGCCAAGCAAAATTTGACGACATAAAAAACGGACTTTTGATAGGAATATTTTTGTTCATGGCGTATTCATCACAAACTCTGGGCGTAAAATTCGCAGATCCAGGAAGAAGTGGATTCTTGTCTGCATCTTATTGCGTAATCGTACCGTTTTTGGGTTGGATTGTGTTCAAGCAAAGACCAGACAGATATAATTTGTCGGCGGCAGCTTTGTGTATAACTGGAATATTTTTCATATCGCTTTCAGGATCAAGCGCTCACGTGGATAATCCATTGGCATGGCTTGGAGATTTACTAGCTTTACTTAGCGGGTTGTTGTTCGCATCGCACATAATCGCAGTAAGTGCACTTGCAAGAGGTCGTGATCCTATCGTCATGACGATATTGCAATTTATAATGGCGGCTGTGTTGTCTTGGATAACTACAATTGTAGTAGAAGACAATTCAAATCTTGTCGTAACTTCAAGATCTGTGATGGAATTATTGTACTTAGCAGTAATGTGTACCGCCGTTGCACTATTACTTCAAAACATCGGACAAAAATACACAAACCCATCCACTGCTGCAATTATTTTGGGATTCGAATCCATATTTGGAATTTTAATTCCTGTACTTATCGGAATCGAATCATTGACAGTTTTCTCAGTAATCGGATTTGTTTTTATTTTCGCAGCGATTTTGGTCAGCGAAACAAAACTTTCGTTTTTGAAAAATAACACAATAACTGTAGAATAAATAGTACTTTTTTTGTACCAATTAAAAAACAGATAGCTAATTACAGCTATCTGTCTTTGTTTTGGCGGAGAAAGTGGGAACAAGGATTTATTTCCCATACCGTCAATACGTTGTAAAATACACGTTTGTTTTTTCTATTATACGTGTTTTTTTATCAGTTTTAACAGTCTATCAAATATTTTAGTACCTTTTTAGTACCTTTTTTTCTTTAACCAATCGTCAATTTGTTTTTGTAATTCTTTTTTTTCTTCTCTTATGTAGTAATCATTTTCTATTCTTGTTTTTAATTCTGAAAACCATACAGCACTGTCCCCTGTAGTATCCTTTATTTTGTTTGTCCTACCGCTATATAATATAATAGACCCTCCATAATGATACTCTCTGTTTGTGTAGTCCATTAAGTAATAATATAGATCCTTATTATTCCTCAATCTTCGCCTTGCTTTTATGAGTATTTTATTAATATCTTTTTCAGTCATATTATAAATGTGTGCTAATTGTTTTATAGTTTTAACAGATGAACCAATACCATATTTATAAAAAACTATATCCGTAATTTCTTTGCCTAAAGTTATTTTTATTTCATTTCTAACATAAGTATCTAATGTTTTATGCTCAATGTTTAATACCTCTGATGTTGTTTTATCGTCTTGCATGGTGTCCTGGAGCGTTATTTCTTCTCCGTCTAGGTCATTTATAGGCTGTTCTAGTGATACATCTTGATTATATTGTAGTACTTTTCTTAATGAGTTTTTTAGATACACTAATAAATAAGTTGAGAAACTACCTCTCGATACATCAAATTTATCTATAGCGTTCAGCATTAATATAAATGATTCTTGTTCTAATTCCTCATTATCAATATTAGGTAGATTATAGTACCCTAAACGATTTAAAACCCATTTCATTAGGTTAATATTAGACATGGCAATAATATTCCTATATGCCTGTGGTCTCCCTAACTCCTGATATTCTTTTATAGACTGATTGATATCCTTTGATGTAATTTCCATTATCTACCTCACAATAAAATTAGACGATACCTCAATATCAGTACCGCCTAATGTGTCAAAATATAAAATTGAAAAGACATAATTATTTATGCACCGATAGACGCATAATATATAGCTTTTTTCTTATTTTCCAATACGAATGCGTCGTATGCAATTCTTCCTTCAACCAGTGATCCACTTATATATGGTGGGTCTTCATGTATTTTGTATTCTTCTAATTTTACAGGGGCAACCGTTGCAACTGGATGGCAAACCATAAAACCAAAGTCTTTTGGCAATCTCGTTTTTGGTACTTTCATAACAGCTAAACCATCTATCATGGCAACAACACCCTTATTCAACATATCTTGTGAAATTTCATTGTCTTTAATGAAACCACTCTTTTTTAACATAACATAGGTAGATGGTGTTACAATAAGAATTCTATTACTTTCAGGTACTAGATTATCATCTAATACCTCATTAGCCTTTAAAATCTCATTATAAATATTTTTTTCTGTTAATGCTATTTTAACAGTTGTTCCCGCGTCGCTTGTCATTTTATTAAATACATAGCTATCAACTTCAGGAATGACAACTTCTCTTTGCTGTCTCGCCAATGCTGTAGCACCTTCCAAAACAGCCTGTGTCTCGTCATTATCAAGTTTATCAATTGCAAATGTAAAAGATCTATCTTTTGTAACTGTATAATCTTTTGTTGTTGCATCTAAACTCTTAACATCTCCATATCTTGATATTTTAGTACCGTTGACTTCTGTTCCGTTCCTGTCATAGTCATTCATCGCAACAGTGTTAACAGTATATACCTTTACTGTTTTTGCTCCATTCCAATTATAATCATTATTAGTTACTAATGACGTTTTGGATTGTTCAGCAAACTGTTCATCAACTTTAGTACTAAATTTTGTTACTAAATCTATAGCCATTTATTTTATTACTTCCTCATTTCTTTTTAAATATTTCGCTAATTCTAGAATCAACAGGATTATATGATGAACTCATCCTTTTTGGAGTACTACCCCTAAGCTGTTCTTTAACTCTAACCTCGACGGCTTTATTAAGCTTTTCTTTAAACAACCCTACAATCCCGTTATAGCTATTATTAGCGTTTTCTGGATCTGAATAGTCAATATAATCTACAAGTTCCAAAGGCAAGCCCTCGTCTTGTACTTTTAAAGCGTATTCAAATTTCATCTCTTTTAATGTTACAGCTTTTTCACGTTCTATTAAATCGCTTGAAAACTCACTTTCATTGATAAGTTTATTCTTAGTCTTCTCGAACTTGTTACGTTCTCTCCCTAATCTCTTCTTAACGATTTTATCAACCTCTTCCTGTGTGTATAACCTAGCTTGTTCATCGTTGTTATCGTCTGTAACGTCTTCTACCTGTTCATCAGTTTTTAATTCCTCTGTATCTTGAGTTTTTAATTCTTCCATCGTGGAATCCTCCTAAAATAGTATTTGTAAATTATTGAAAAGAAAAAATTATTTACAATTATATTTTATTACTTCTTGTTTTTTTAATCATCTTTTTAACTAAAATAATTATATGTAGTTTAATGTATCACATACAGTTATAATACTAATTTAATCGTAGGTTTTCGTAGGTTTTCCTATTATCAAATGATAACGTTCCAGATAAAATGTTAGGTTTTATCAGGTTAAATACAGCGATATATAGTAAAATGCAGTAAAATGCAGTAAAATGTAGTAGTAAAAACAATTCAATAAAATCCAATAAAAACCTACACATAAAACTTAGGTTTTATTAGCCTCCCGTCTATGTAGGATTTTATACCAACATTTTCCAACAATTTTATAATAATCTTTTAGGGCGTGTAACTCTTATCGGTAAAAAAATAAAGGGAGTACATTATAGTACCCCCCCAAACTTGACATTTTTTGACTTTTTTTGACTTTTTTGTGTGTAATTTTCAAATTAAAGAAATAAAACAGGGTACATATCATAGTACCCCGTAATCCTTATTATTTTGCATTATTTAAAACATTAATCAAATTATTTACTTTACTGCAATTTAATTCCGTTAAATGCAATACATCTTCCAATCTCTCCACTGGAGTAATTCCTTGATTGATTTCGTCAATTATTTCAATCATATTGTCCTCGCATACTCTCGCAAATGTTCTCAAATACAATAAATCAACCATTACATTATCAAGTACATCACTTTTATTTGTTTTTATATTACTCATATTAAATACCCCTAATTTATATCTGTTACCACGCCTACTGGGTCATAAATCAATATGCAAATCAGCATACCTCCGGTGAATCTATTGTCAATGATCATTACATCATCGATACATCCCCAATCCTTATCAATTGTATTAATAACAAAATCTTTTACTTGATTATCTAAATCATCTTGGTTATCTGCCATAAATCCCTTAATCTCTAACATTGTTTTTCACTCCTCAATTGATTATATGGTTTATCATAAATTATAAACGCTATCCATCTATCACTTATATTTTTTATTTGAATATCTCTAACATATTGAATATTATTTTTTAATATCCTACTATTAACTTTTTCTTGTAATGCTTGCATAGTTGGCGAATCTAAAATCATTATTTGTCGCATTATTACCTCCTCATTTTTTTATGGTGTAACCTTTGTTACCTCAGCATGTTGTTTGTGTTGTTGCCATTTAGCCATTTCTGTTAACTGTAACAAAGTAACACAAAAATACACTATAAAAGTTTTTTCCTATATATTTCTACGCTGTAATCTCAGCATGTTGTTATATAGGTGTATATATATTTTTTTTATTTTTATAGAATAGTAATGTTACATGTTACATTAACCCTGTAAACGTTTAAATTTCACCAATATGGTGTGTAACATTTTCGTTACAAAGTAACATTTTAAAATATATTTTTTACACTGCTGTACTCTCGTAAACTCTTGTTGGTATTCCGTTAATCCTTTTAAGTCCTAGGTTAGTTAATCCCCATTTCTCGCTCAATGCCTCTCGCAAAAAATTTTTATTACAAGAATAATCATTTCTATTGCACCATACCTCATAGTCCCAATTAACCTCATTAACAGGTTTGTGTAAAAAGTCATCTATTGTTTTATCCTCAATATACAAAAAAGCTGGGTTATTTTCCTTGTGGTAGTTCTCATTAAAGTTATTTACGGACATACTACTTGTAAAATTACGATTTGAGTATAATCTCTTGTAACCTTTTATGAACAAGAATATCCAATATTCTAGTGCTTTATCAGTAGTAAGCTTGCTGATGAAATAAGGATCTACCTTTTCAACTTTTGAATACATGGGTAACCACATTACACGCCTACGGTAGGATTTTCCTTTTTCAAATGATTTAATCAAATGGTTTGATGTGAATATCAATGTAGTAGTAGGTTTTATCTTTTCGGGATCCTTGTATAATCTTCTAGTTGTAAAACTGTCGCATGTAGAAATGTTTTTTAAAATCTTCATGTCTTTATCGTTTATTGATTGGTCTTGTAAATCGTCTCCTAGATTAGCAAGTTTACCACGTATTGAACTAGAATAACGATCATCTGCAAGGTCTTTTATAGATAAAAAACACACATTATCTCTCCCTAAAATTTCAGTAATGATTTCTAATAATGTGCCTTTTCCATTTCCACCGTCTCCAATAAAAATAAAAAATTTACCAACAGCCCTCTTGAACTCACTATTAACTATCAATGTATGTCCTAACACTTCCAGCAATAGGTTTTTGTATTCTGAATCATTATCTGTCAACTTGTCAATGTAATCATCAACAATTTTAACGGGTTCACAATCCTCATAATAATTAACATCTATCCTATATGGTGTAAAATCCTCATAAATAACTGGGAAAAACTCTCCATTATCCAAATATCCATTTTTTAAAGCTATTTTCATGGGTGTATCAGCAGGAATATAGCGACATCTATAATCGATTTGTTTTAGAACTTCATCAATAAAGGTACTCCTTTCGCCCTTTGCCTTGTTATATATGATTCTTTTTAATTGGTTCAAATCATTTGAATAGATTTTACCGTTATAGAAATAGATATCTTCCCCATATTTCACAACCTTAAAATCGCTCATTATAAGATTTGAAATATTTTCAGCTAATAGCTTTAGATTCTTTTTACCCTTATTATCTATTGGATTAAAATCGTATCTATCACTAAAACCGTATTTTGTTTTAATATCCGTGTTTTTGTATTCATATATGAATTTCTTTCTATTATCTTCTGCCCAATCACTATTACCTTTAGCTAATACTTCAACTGCTGCTAATCCCGTATAATATGATATTTCTTTATCCCTAACACCTTTGACTATACTCATCAGCATTGGAATGAAAAATTCGTAATTATCAGCCTTGTTAATCTCATTATCAACATATTTTTTTACCAACAATAAAGCTGTCTCACGGTCATATTTATACACATTGGTATCATCATATGGCTTGGGTACATTTAACGTATTATTAGCCGTTGTATTGCTTTCTTTTTGTTCTTCTTGCTTATTATTTCCATGTGTAATATTATTATGATATAAACTAACGTCTATATACTCTCCATCAATTCTATAATCAAAAATAGGATTGACATTAAGCAAAGAACAAGGATAAAAGAATAATTGAGCAGGTTTGTAACTTGCTTCATCAATTACAGGTAAATTTAGGCTCTTAGTAAAATTTATCGCTATACTTCTATAATCTTTTGTGTCTATAGCTTTATTAAACGGAATAACGATTCTGAACTTTCCATTATTTCCGTTATAACTTGCTGTAGTATATAGACAATAGTTTATTTTTGATTCTTTTAACCTTGTAATCGTGTTATTCATATCTTCAAAACTGCACTCATCAAAATCTAAAGTTAAACCTTCACGGCTTATTATGTCCTTTTCACATCTTCCACCATTAGACTTACCAAATATAAAATACTTCCCATTCTTCAAATTACTTTTAGTATTCCTATCAAGTTGTTTGTAATCTTCGTGACTGTAATTAATAACCCTGAACTCTTTTATCTCATCAATAAAATCACTCCATGTGATATGTTTTGATTCTACAGATTTTGTTCTAAAATCTTCGCCAAAACTAACATTCAATTCCCTTTCTGTCATCTAATCTAAACCTTTCTTTTAAATACTTTTCTTCAACTCTACCACGTAGTACAATGTACCCTTGCTCTTTTAATTCAGCATTTAAATCCCTTATAATCTTGTATGCTGTAGATTGTGGAATACTCAATAAATCTTGTACCTGTGCTACATTCAATAACATAATTAAACCTCCTTATATTCTAGTATTTCATCAATAGATACACCCAAGCCTTCAGCTATAGAAATAGCTGTATCATAGTTACATGATCCACGATTAATGACTTGATTAATGTGTATCTTGTTCTTATTGATTCTTTTAGCTAATTCTTTTTGCGTCATTCTCCTATCATATAACAGGATATTGATTTTTCTACAATTTAAAAAAACTCTCAATGTTTGCACCTCCTTTTCTTGTTAACTTAATTATATATTAACTTAATAATTAAGTCTTGTCAAGTATTAATTTAGATTATATAATTAAGTTAATATTAAGAGGTGATTTATAATGTTGAATGAAAATATAAAAAGGATTAGAGAAGAAAAAGGCATGACACAAAAACAGTTAGCCGATAAAGTCGGAATATCGGGTGCTTTTATGTCTTTAATTGAAAAAGGTACCAACAATCCAAGCGAAGAAAATTTACAAAAAATAGCTAATGCCCTTGACGTTCCAATAGAAATTCTTCTCGCAGCAAAAAATAAAACTCCTGAAATTGAATTAATAGAAATATTAATTCAACTAACTAAAAGTAATAAGATTATATGGAGCATAGCTCAACATGGTGATGAATATTATGGTCCTGATCCAGTTAAATACGTCTCAATTGTAAATGATACTCGCTATCTTATAATTCATGCGGACGTGATCCCTTTAAGACTACAGAATGGTTTGTATTATTCAAACTTAAAATCCGATAAAATAGAATCCGTAGTAAGATGGGGCGTTTCTGATGAATTTAAAGAAATTTCTGAAAAATTGACCGAACTATGGAACGCAATAGAATTATCAGTTAATGGTAAATCTTTTATTTACGATCAAATAGATGAACTTAAAAAGCTATTAGACGAGGATAAGAATGCCAACATATAAAAACAGTGAGACCAATAAATGGTACTGTAAATTTTATTATTTTGATCACGAGGGAAATAAAAAGCAAAAAAAAAAAAATCAGGATTTACATTCAAAAAAGACGCTCAACAATGGGAAAGAGATTTTTTGTTATCAAAACAATTTGAACCCGATATAACATTTGGATCATTTCTAGAAATATACAAAAAAGATAAATACCCCAAATTAAGAATATCATCAAGAGATAAAAAAGAATGTAGGTATAAAAGAATATTACCATATTTCAAAAACAAACCAATTAATAAAATCTCCAATAAAGATATATCTAATTGGCAAAACAAAATGATAGAATCAGGCTTTAGATCAACATACATAAAAGGACTACAGGGCGAAATATCAGCAGTGTTGAATCATGCTGTTAGATTCTATGGATTAAGAATTAACCCATGTAAAATAGTTGGTTACGCTAAAGTACCTAATGAAATACCAAACAAAATGAGATACTGGACATATGATGAATACCTAAAAGCTATAGACAATATAACAGATTTAAAATCAAAAACAGCTATTAATTTATTATATTGGACTGGTATGCGTAAGGGCGAATTATACGCTCTCACATGGAATAAAATAGATTTTAACGATAAGACAATACTAATAGATAGATCACTACAACGAATAAACGGTAAAAGCATTGTAACAACAACAAAAACCTATGAGAGTAGAATCATTAAACTACCTGATACGACGATAAACCAATTAAAAGAATATAAAGACCATTGTTATAATATAGATTCATCAGACTATGTATTTGATTGGGAAAAACAATTCATTGAAAAAGGTATTAGACAAGCAAGTGCAACAGCAGGAATATCTAGAATACACGTTCACGGACTTAGACATAGCCATGCAAGTTTTTTAATTAGTCAAGGGGTAAATGTAGTACTGGTCGCTAAAAGACTGGGACATAAAGATATAAAAATGACATTAAATACTTATAGTCATTTCTTTCCAACTGATGAAAATAATCTGATAGAAAATATAAATAAATTAAACAATTAGTACCTTTTTAGTACCTTTAAAAAAATAGACCGCTAAAAATAGCGGTCTATAGGTGTTTTTGGCGGAGAAAGTGGGATTCGAACCCACGTGGGAAATAATCCCAAACGCATTTCGAGTGCGCCCCGTTATGACCACTTCGATATTTCTCCAAATATAATAATATTATAGCACTTTTGTTGATTTAATCAAAAAATGTGTTTTTGTTTTATCTTTGATATAATAATATTGAAATATAATTGGAGGAAATATGAAAATAATAGGACTAACACCACTTTACGATGTGGCAGAAAACAGACTTTTTATGCTTAGAAAATACATTGAACTTATTGAAAAAAACGGAGCTTACGCAGTGATTCTTTCGTTTAATTCTGACAGGAAATTCTTGGAAGAAATCGTCGACAGATTGGACGGAATTGTGTTCACAGGTGGAATTGATGTCGCTCCATCATATTATGGCGAAGACAAAATTTTGGAATGTGGAATTTCTTCAAACGTACGCGATGAATTGGAGTTTAATTTGATGGATATTTGCTACAAAAAAGACATTCCAACATTGGGAATTTGTCGTGGACTACAAATAATGAATGTGTATTTGGGCGGAACTTTGTACCAAGATTTGAAAAAACAAAAGGACATTTCCATCATTCATTCCCAAGACAAACCATACAATGATTTGGTTCACGAAGTTACAAATTACGAAATGTTCAAAGAAAAATTCGGCGACAAGTTTTATGTGAATAGCCTTCATCATCAAGCGATCAAAGATGTGGCAGATGAGTTAGAAGTGTTGCAAAAATCTTCTGATGATATAGTGGAAGCGGCATACGTTAAGGACAAAAAGTTCTTCCTGGGAGTGCAATACCATCCCGAAATGGCGTTAGATACTTTATCCCAAGGTCATGAAATTGTCAAAATGTTTTTGGATTCAATAGAATAGATTCAAAAAGTGTTATGTAAACCTGTGATTGTCACAGGTTTTTTATTTTCCTAAAACTTAGGAAAAAATCTTATCAGAATTTACGCTTATCGTTCACGTAAGCTTGGTTGAAAATATTTCTGTCTATGTGAAGAAAATCCAATATTTCATAGCTTTTTGGATATCTTCCCGAAAGCACAACATTTCCATCTACAACTGTGATTGGAAGTTTCATTCCGTCGTCAATTTTCTGTGAAATATCATGTTGTTCGAACATTTCGGGATTCTTGTTTAATTTGAACCTGTCGACAACAACTTTCTTCGTTTTCAATTGTTGCAAGAAAAATGACAACATAACAGAATTTCTATTATCCATTTCATTTTCGAACAAATTATTCTCGTCTACTTTGTTCTCAAAAATCATCATTTTCATACTATCACCTATTATAATTATATCAGATAATAATGTGCTTTATTTGTGATAAAATAGTTGTAACAAATTCAAGGAGATTATCATGCAACTTTTAAACGAAACCCAAAGGAAAAAATATTTGGATATTTGGCACAGAGACAATGGAATATCAAGTTCTGGGCTGAAAGTAATTGCCTGCATATCCATGCTTATCAGTCACATTGTGCAATGCAATATGCTTCAAAAATTCAACATTTATCCTGCGATGACACTCACATCATCTGATTGGAGAGTCACAGTAGGAGCGTTAATGCTTTTTATCGGAAGAATTGCGTTTCCGATTTTCGCATTTTTAATCGTAAATGGAATGTTTCTAACTAGAAGCGTGGAGAAATACATCGTAAGGTTGTTTTCGTTTGCGATTATTTCGGAAATTCCTTTTGATTTGGCGATTAGTGGTGAAATGTTCGATTTTTATCACCAAAATGTGTTCTTCACGTTGGCACTTTCTGCATGTCTTATATTTGTCATAGAAAAAATCGATAAATTCGACCAATCAAATTTCGTGAAGGCGATTTTAAAATTAATTTCCGTAGCCATATTCTGTGTAATCGCCAATTACTACCACACAGATTATTCTATGCTTGGAATTTTAGCTGTGTTTTTGTTGTATTTGGGCTCATCTTCCAGAAGAAACACTTACATAGCGATATTGTTCGGATATTTTTTCGAAGCGTATATGTATTTGTTCGTGTATCTGTCGATTCCCATTATTCACTTTTACAACGGCAAAAAAGGTAACATCAACAAATGGGCATTCTACATTTTCTATCCAGCTCATTTGTTATTGATAAGTTTCGTTCGTGATTTCATTTTATAGTTTGAATTTTAAGCTGAAATACATTAGAATTATATATTATACTTTTAATGGAGAATTTTATGAAAAAAACTAAAAAACAAAGTGAAATTTCGCTGGAATCTTTTGTGACAATCGCTGTCGTTTTCGGACTTTTCGGCTACATTGCAAAAGTTATGGGTCTTGGCAATATGTTTAATACTTTGATGAAAACGGCGCACGATTTGCTGCTTAACACTGTGTTTTTCATAATGGCAATCGCAGTTTTAACAGGTGCGTTATCCAAGCTTTTAAGCGAATTTGGAGTTATTGCGCTAATCAACAAGATCATCAGCCCTATTATGAAACCACTTTACAATTTACCTGGTGCTTCGGCGCTTGGTATATTGACGACTTTTTTGTCGGATAATCCGGCAATCATTGGACTTGCAAAGGACAAAGGATTTGCCAAATATTTTAAGAATTATCAGCTTCCTACGTTGTGCAATTTGGGAACTTCATTCGGAATGGGATTTATCGTGTGGACTTTTATGTCTTCTCTTGGAAATGGTACGGAATTTTTCAAGGCGGCGTCCCTCGGAGTTTTGGGAGCAGTCGTGGGATCTGTTGTTTCTGTAAGAATTATGATGCATTTCACGAAAAAATACTACGCCGATACAGATGAACAAGTGGAATTTGAAGAAAAACAAATCGTCGAAGAAAAAGAAGATTCGACTTTGATGGAGAGAATTTTAAATTCAATGCTTGAGGGTGGAAAATCCGGTGTACAAGCTGGGATGGACATTATTCCTGGAGTAGTTGTGATTTGCACATTGGTTATGATACTCACATCAACTGGAACTGTTGAAAACGGAACCGTAGTCTACACTGGAGCGGCTTACGAAGGAGTCGGTTTGATTCCAAAACTTGGAGCATTGCTAAATCCCATTTTGAAACCATTGTTTGGGTTCACCTCATCAGAATGCATTGCATTTCCTCTTACAGCTTTGGGAAGTGTCGGAGCAGCGCTTGGACTCGTTCCAAAATTATTGGAGAAAAATTTAATCACTGGAAATGATATCGCAGTTTTCACAGCCCTTGGAATGTGCTGGTCAGGATATTTGTCCACACATGTTGGAATGATGGACACATTAAACGCCAGAAAACTCGCACCAAAAGCAATTCTATCTCACACGATAGGAGGAGTAGCAGCTGGAATCAGCGCACATTTCTTGTATTTATTGTTAGGATAAAAAAATCCAACTTTGCTTTTTAGAAAGTAAAGTTGGATTTGTTTTTTTATTTGATTAGTTTGGACAAAGTTTTAAATTCAGGACTTCCCGCTCTTTTCAAAATATCGAAAATCAACGTTTCAGAATTGATTACCAAACAGTCCATCTCTCTATAATTTTGAATAGCATTCATTTTATTTTCAACACGTCTGCTTGTAACGCAATCTTCAAGCACAATCATTTTATATTCGTCAATCAAATCACGTATCGTTTGGTAGACACAAATGTGAGCTTCCGCTCCGACAACTACGATTTGTTTCCTTCCAGTTTTTTCGATTTCATTCATAACATCATCAAGCTTTGCAGTTAAATCTACCTTGTCGAATACCTTCGTTTCATATTCTTTCAAGCATTCTACAGTATCTCCAAGTCCTTTCGGATATTGACGTGTCGTAATCACAGGAATATCGTAAATTCTCGCCATCTCCAACACAGCCTTAGTGTGATTAAGCACGTATTCATTGTCGTGAAGAACAGGCACCAATTTTTCTTGCAAATCGATCAACAAAATTATCATATCGTCTTTATTCACATTAAACTTTTCCATATCTCACCTCAAAACTATCATACCATAAAAAAAGCACGCCACACAGCGCGCTTTGATTTAAATTGTCCAGCTTAGAATTCTTTTTTTGATTAGTTCAAATATTTGCATTACCACAACTAAAACTATAACCAAAAATATAAATCCTACCCAAGCATGATTAAACAATCCAAAATCAGTGTATTTTTTTACGAAAAATCCCATTCCGTATTTGGAGCCGTACATTTCTGCGTAAACCAACATTACAAATGTACTTCTCAACGAACTTACAAACCCTGCTAATATTGAAGGACTTGCTGCTGGAAGTATAACTTTGACAAGTTTGTCAAATCCTTTGATTTCTAATGTCTTCGCCTTGTCCAAATATCTTTTGTCAATTGTCATTATTCCAGTGATTGTCGCAAAAATCGTAGTCCACACCGTTCCATAAATTATCAAAAACAATGAAGCAGACCACAAATTTGGCGCTAACATCAACACAAATGGTGACAATAAAATCGATGGAATAACACTAAAAGCATATATTACAGGATGTAAAACTTCTCTTAATCTTTCGCTCATTCCCAATAATGTTCCCAAACCTATCGCTATTATCAACGATAAAACGATGGATGGAATCATTAAACCGAATGATGAAAACATATTAATCAACAAAACTGATTTATCTTCGTGAAATGCTTGAGCTATCGATTCTTTACTCGGAAAAAGGTATGGATTTACCATGTGATTGTCTGTCAAAAATATATACACAACTATTAATGATACGAAAATCAACACAGTAATCCAATATTTTCGAATAAACTCCTTTACCTTATCCAAAACAAACCTCTATTTGTCGTTTTCTTCAAAGAATTTTTCTAAGCTTTCGTAGAATTTAGGATCTTCTTTTCCGTATTTTTCTTTAGTTTCTTCTAAGGCTTGTTTGTACAAATCAGTATTGATTTTGTCTTCAATGTTAATTGATTTTGCTTTTGCATCTAAGAAATTAGTCTTGTCCAAAATATCCCAAGCTCTGATAACACCTTTTTTCAATGGGTCAATGTGAACATCGTAGTGTTCGTCAAGCATATAAGCTGCTACAAATGCATCGTCAGCTTTGATTTGTTTTGCTAACATATGAACAGCTTCTTGTTTGTTGCTTTCATAATATTGTTGTGCTCTGATTAAAGCTCTCAAAATAGCCTTAACAGTGTCTGGATTTTCGTTGATGTATTTTGTCTTAGCTACCAATCTACAACAAGAATAGTTAGGCATTACATCACTTTGATAAGTAACCACTTCAATGTCTTTCATATTTTTAACTGCTTGGTTTTGTTGAGTTCCTAAAAGTGCGTAATCAACATCTCCCCTAACAACAGCTGCCATTGCATCATTGTATTTTGTGATTTGTACCCAATCAACTTCCTTCAATGGATCTTTAACACCTGCATCCATCAACGCACCAGTAAATGCGTAGTATTGTGGGTTAATTGCTGCTTTCTTACCAACTAAATCAGTAATTCCATTCCATTTAGTTCCTTTTTTAGCGATAACAGGCATTGCACCATTTAACATATGACCACCAAAAATTGTCAAATCTACACCAGCTGAAATTTGTTGAAGTGGATTTGAAGTACCGGCGTTTGATACAACATCAACCTTGTCTGATGCTAAAAGAGATAACGCATCTGCATTTTCTGTAGCAAATACAGGTTCTATTTTGATTCCTTCGTCCTTAAAGAAACCTTTTTGTTCAGCTATAGTTACCAATACATTACCACTTGTTCCGTAATTCCATTTAACTACAGTTTCTTCCTTCTCATCATTAGAAGAAGAATCCTTTGAAGTTTCTTCCTTCTTTTCTTCTGTCTTATTTTGTGTTTCACTGTCTTTTTTATCGTTGTTATTAGAACATGAAGCAAATACTAAGCAACAAATAAGACTCATTACAATCAATAATTTCTTTTTCATAAGTACCCCCATAAAATTTTATTTAAATAAACTAAATCAATAGTCTACTATAATTTATTTGAAATATCCTCATTAATCTTTTTAATCAAAAGATTCCTAAGCTCAATAGTTTTCTTATCGTTGAATTGATTTTCCCTAGTCATAACAGTAGACTTATCCAACTTCAAATCAAAAATAATCTTGCTGGGAGATTGTCCCAAAACGACAATTCTGTTTGCCAACAAAATAGCCTCGTCAACATCATGTGTTACAAAGAACACAGTTTTCTTCTGATCTTCATTATTATATAGATTAATAATTAAATCCTGAAGATTCGCCCTAGTAACAGCATCAATAGCTCCAAACGGCTCATCCATCAAAAGCACTGGAGAATCCAGTGAAAAAGCTTGTGCAATCGCACACCTTTGTTGCATACCACCTGAAAGCTCCTTAGGAAGTTTATAGTAAATATCTTCTTCCAAGCCAACACTTTTCAAAGCTTCCATTGCCATGTTTTTGATTTCAGACTTTGATTTGTCTGGATATTTTTGTTTCAATGCCAACGAGATATTATCACCAGCACTAAACCATGGAAATAATCCATAATCTTGAAATACTACAGCCCTATCAAGTCCTGCCTCTTTGATTTCTGTGTCATTTAATTTTATAGATCCATATGTAGGCATCTCCAAACCAGATAAAAGCCTAAGAAGAGTGCTCTTGCCACATCCTGATTTCCCCAAAATGCACACAAATTCTCCAGAATCAACCTCTAAATTTAATCCTTCCAAAATCTTCCTAGAATTATTCTCGTAAGAAAATCCCAAATTTTCTACAGTAATATAACTCATTTAGCACCTGCTTGATAAATATTTTTCTATCTCATAAATTTACTTATCTAGTCTATCACGTTTCGATGATTTGTCATCTTTTCATAAAATCATTTATAAATCTAGCCTATAAATTATTTATCATTTCTATTTTATTAAAATACCTAAAATTGAACTTATACTCCTTAAATTCATGATTTTACTTATATTTATAAATTAACTTCCTATTTTTCTTGAATTTCCCAATGTATTTTTCGTCATTTATTTAAAATTACAATAAATATTCCTTAATATTTTACATAAATTTATCGTTTTTCTTACTTACACACATGAAAAAAGCCACAGATAATGAATATCTGCAGCTTAAAATAACTTATGAATCTATTTTTGTTTCAAATTATGCTTTATTTATTTAAAATTTCAATAACTATTTCACCACATTTTTGTAAATCAAAAAGCTTATCAATAGTAATATCCCTACTCCTGCGACTATTCCAACTATTTTTAGTTTGGAGTTTAGTTGCTCTGCTTTTTGTTCACTGGTGTCGATGATGTCTTCTGGGATGAATTTCTTTGCGACCATCATTAATGATGGAGCGAGGATTAAATCATCCAAGATTCCCAATCCAGCGACGAAATCTGGCACGAAATCCACTGGGCTTACTACATAAAGCACTGACAATGCCAATACGATTTTCGACAATAATGGTGTTTGTTTATTAAAAAATGCATACCACAATGTTGGTATTTCATTCTTCAATCCTAATAATTTTTTAATCATTAACTCACCTCAAATATATTATACCATACATTGCACGATATATCGTATTACATAATAGTTACAATTTATTTTTTGATTTTTCCTATAAATCCACCGATGATTGCTGGAATTATCCAAATAAAACTTTTGACTTGCATTGGAAATACTGATTCGATTGTTTTCAACAAACCGAAATCCAATTTGAATCCGTTAAGTAATACTATAACCGCGTAAATCGACACTCCTATTATGGAGCCTAATTTTACGTTTCGTGAAAATGTATTTTGCTTGAACAAATTCAAGAAAATCAAAACTATTGCCACAGGATATATCGCTGTCAAAAATGGCGCTGAAATTTTTAGTATTTTTTCGACGCCAACTACTGCGAAGAACGCACTGAAAACTGTGGATATTATTATGATTAAATCGTATGAGATAACTCCGTTTGTTTTGTCTTTTAGCATATCACTGAAGAATTGTCCGACTGTTGTTGTAAGTCCAATCGCTGTTGTGAGGCATGCCAATGCCATTGCAACGCAGATTAATGCTTTTCCCAAAATCCCCAAATGTTGATAGCAAATGTATAACAACAAATCAACTCTTTCGACATTTCCTAGGTTGAACTTGGATGTGGCAGCTCCGAGGTAAATCAATCCTCCGTATACGAAGCAAAGTCCTATAGCTGCTATGATTGATGCTTTTATTGTGTATTGTTTGATTGTTTTGTCATCTGTAATTCCGTTTCCCATAAATCCTTTGGTAACTACAATAGCAAATACTAATGATGCCAACGCATCCATGGTTTGGTATCCTTCTTCAAAGCTTGATTGGAAGACTTGAATTTGATATGTATTCACGGGCGTTGCAACGGGAGATATTATTCCTTTGAAAATAATCACGACAAGAGTTGCAATCAACAACGGCGTCAAAATTTTTCCCAAATTATCTATTATGCTGCTTGGTTTTCTGACGAATAAATACACACAAGCAAAAAATACTACCGTGAGCAAAACAGAATTTGCTCCTTTGAAAAATCCTTTTTGAATTATTTCTACTGTTGTTGCTGCAGTCCTTGGAATTGCAAGTCCAGGTCCAATCGCAAGCATAATTATCGTCGAGAATATTAGTGAAAATCGCGGACTTATAGTGTTGCCGATTTTTTCAATTGTTCCTCCGCTTTTTGTCGCTGCGAGTAATCCCAAGAAAACCAGTCCTACTGCGCTTAGCAAAAATCCTAATGTCGCAATCAAATACTGATCTCCTACTTTGTTACCCAAAAACGGTGGAAATATCAAATTCCCCGCTCCAAAAAACATCGAAAATAGTGCGAATCCACTAACGAATATTAATTTCTTATTTTTCATGATTACCTCTGTATAAATATTTTAAAATTTTATTAGTTCTTACAATTCTACCACAATTTCTTCCAGATAACAACATTTTTATAAAAAACAAACTTGTGCGAATGTTTGTTTTATTATAAAATACGAATAGGTGATCTTATGGAATTAAAACGCAAATTATCAATATTATCAGACGCTGCCAAGTACGATGTCAGTTGTTCTTCTAGTGGTTCAAAAAGGAAAAATACCTCTGACGGAATCGGAGCAGCACACAATTCTGGAATATGTCACAGCTGGTCTGAAGACGGAAGGTGCATTTCACTACTTAAAATTTTACTCACAAACAAATGCATTTACAGTTGTGAATACTGCGTCAACAGAAAAGAAAACGACATCGAAAGAGCAGAATTCACTCCAGAAGAAGTAGCTGATTTGACTATAAATTTTTACAAAAGAAATTACATAGAAGGATTATTCCTGTCAAGTGGAGTTGTAAAAAGTCCCGACCATACGATGATAAAGCTTATAAGAGTTGCGGAAATTCTTCGTAATGAGAAAAAATTCAACGGATACATTCACATGAAGGCAATCCCCGGAGCAAGTGAAGAATTAATCGAAAGACTAGGAAAACTTATCGATCGTATGAGTATCAACATAGAACTTCCAACAAAATCCAGCTTGAAGATGCTCGCTCCTCAGAAAACTTATGAGTCCATCGAAAAACCGATGGATTTTATTAACGAATCCATAACTCAGTACAAAATCGACAGGAAAACTATCAGAAAAACTCCTTTGTTTTTACCAGCTGGTCAATCCACTCAAATGATAGTCGGAGCAGGTCGTGAATCGGATCTTACAATTATCAACAAAGCAAGTAGCCTTTATGAAGATTACAAGCTCAAAAGAGTTTTCTATTCGGGATTTGTCCCTGTAATCAAATCGAAATATACAGATGGAATCAAAAAAGTTCCCATGCTACGTGAACATAGGTTGTATCAAGCAGATTGGCTGATGCGATTTTACAAATTCAAATCAAACGAAATTTTGAACGAACAAAACCCGTTTTTTGATTTGACATTAGATCCCAAAGCATTCTGGGCAGTGCAAAATGTAGCGAACTTTCCAATAGAAATAAATCGCGCATCTTATGAAGAACTTCTGCGTGTTCCAGGATTCGGTCCAACATATGCTATGAGAATTATAAATGCGAGAAAATTTGCCAACCTCAGCTACGACGATTTGATCTCTCTTAAAATCTCACTGAAAAAAGCGAAGAACTTCATACTTGTAAACGGAGTATACCGCGGACAAAAATACAGCACAAAAGACGATTTGCTGGATATTTTGAGAATACAAGAAGGAAAAAATGTAACACAACTTAGTTTTTTGGAGTAAATATGAGATACAGTTATGACAACAGCTTAGACGGCTTGTTTACGGTGATTTTTGAACAGTACAAACACATTGAAAATTCAATTATCGTTGTGAAATCAGATCAATTGGATTTTTTGAATGATGACATATACGTTGAAACAAATACTGAAAAATCATCACGTGTGAAAAAATCGATAATAGACAAATTCGGATTCAACTTTTATCGTAGCATCAACTACGCATTCGTCTCAGAAAATCCCGACAAATCGACCATTATCGCTAAGACAATCAAAAATATGTACACATACGGCTACAACTTCATCAACTCTTCCGACAAAATCGCTGTCCTATTCAATAGTCTGTGCAAATATTCAACAAGAGAACTTCACGCATATAAAGGACTTCTTAGATTCAAAGAAATCCAAGACAACTTCTTATTCGCAGAATTCGAACCAAACAACGACATTTTGGAATTACTCACCTATCATTTCAAAAACAGATTGAGAAATGAAAAGTTTGTGATTTACGACAAAAAAAGAAATAAGTGTGCAATATATGTGGACAATGATTTGGCATTTTACGATGTAGAAGAAATTTTCAAAGAAGAATCTGATGAAGAGAAAATGTTTGAAGATTGCTGGATAGAATTCTACAATTCAGTCGGGATAAAAGAACGTCAAAACCTCAAACTTATGCAGAATAATATGCCTAAAAGATACTGGAAATATTTACCGGAGAAAAATAAAGTATAAATTTTGATTTTCCCTAAATTTTTTGTATAATAGTATTAATAAATGTTACATATTTTCATTTATTGATAAAATTTTAGGAGGAAAAAAATGAAGAAGACAGTTAAGGGAGAAGACGGAAAAGAATACACAATGAAAGAGAAAAAACCTTTTTATAAAAAGGTATGGTTTTGGGCACTTATAGTTATAGTTATTATTGCAGTAGCATCTCAAGGCAGCAAGAAGCCAGAAACTACAGTTAATGGTGAACAAACTAAAACGGAAGAATCTGCTAATAAAACAGAAAAAAAAGAAGAAACTAAGGAACCAGAAAAACCAAAATATGAATTGACTCAAGTAAAACAAGAATCAGATGAATTTTCAACATATGTAACTGGTGTATTAAAAAATAACTCCGGTTCTGATAAAGGATATATTCAAATTGAATTTCCTGTATATGATAAAGACGGAAATAAATTAGATTCAGCTTTCGCTAATGTTACGGAACTAAAGAAAGACAAAACATGGAAATTCAAAGCTGTATATTTAGGAACAGAAAAAGATGTAAAAGTTGACTTAAAAGATCCTAAAGTATCAGGATTTTAATACAATGCTAATAAACTTCAAAAAAATCCCTGAGCAACAATGCTCAGGGATTTTTGGTACTCCCACCCGGATTCGAACCGGGGATGCCCCCTTAGGAGGGGGGTATTATATCCAGCTTAATTATGGAAGCACATAAAACCGAATCAAATCGGCTTATGATGCAAGAAGTGCTTCTAACAATTCGTAAGTGTATTTGGCACTTCTTTTTATTCTAGTTAATGTATCTGCTTTTTCGTAAGGTTTTTTGACAACGAGACTTACTTCTCTTTTGTCACCTTTTCCAGTGTCGATTACAACTTTCCCTACGATTTGTCCTTTTTTCAAAGGAGCTTTCAAATCTTTTTTGATGTCGACTTTTTGTTGCAGACCAGTTTTTGTATTATACAAAATGGATACGTCTTCTGTCGGATAAATCTCAACGTTTTTGTCCACAACGCTGTTGACTGATTTCGTTTCGATTGGCTTTTCGCTGTTTAATATATTCATTGGTTCAAATGAATTTCTGACGTATTCCAGTATTATTTTTTGGTAAGTATTTCTATCATATTTTGTGGGAGCTCCCATCAAAACAGATACTATTTTGTTGTTGGGTTTGTCTGGTTTCAAGCTCATCGTAGTTATCAAACAGTATCCAGCTTTTTCTGTTGTTCCTGTTTTAAATCCGTCGACACCTTCGATTTTGCCTAAAAATGGAACTGTAGTCACGCCTTCGTATTTTCTAGTCGGCATACTAAGTTTTTGTGTCTTTGTGTAATTTAAAACTTGTGGGTAATTGTTGATTGTATATGTGGTTAATTTCGCCAAATCTTTTGCGCTCATCATATTTTCCTTGTCGTTTTCAGGATAACCTGATGCAGAATAAAACTTCGCAGATTTCAATTCCAATTCGGCTGCTTTTTTGTTCATTCTTTCGACAAATTTCCCCACAGATCCTTCTGATTTCACAGCTAATTCGTCTGCGGCATCATTCCCACTGACTATCATCATTCCTCTTATCAAATCATTTACAGTTAATTCTTCGCCTTTTTTAAGTTGTATAGTACTCGCTTCAGGCTTATTGTATTGTGTTTGGATTTTGATTTTATCGTCGAGTTTGTATTTGTTTGCGTTGATGTCTTCCATAACCAAAACATAAGTCATTATTTTAGTTAAGGATGCTATAGCAAAAGGCTTGTTTTCGTTGTAATTCAACAACTCTTGGGAATAATCCTGTTCAATTGTGTAATACGAGTTTACTTTGTCTTCAAATCCCAACTTCGAGTCCGCTTTAGATAATGCAGGTTGAAATACAATAGCAAGTATTAACATTAAGGGTATTATTTTTTTAATACTCTTCATTTCTCACCTCATCTTTTCGATATAACTTCTTCGTACACTTTTATTACATCATCTGTAATATTTTCTTCGGAATATACTTTTTTGATATCGTGTGATATTTTCTCTCTGTCGTATTTTTCAATATTGTCGTGCATATATCTTAACGCTTCGGCTAACTTCTCAACGTTAAATCTATCAACCAATATTCCATTTTCTTCATTTATTAAATGTTCTGGCCCACCGCATTTACTTGCGACCACAGGAAGACCTGCGGACAATGCCTCCAAATACGCCAACCCAAAAGTTTCTGAATACGAATACAAACAAAACATATCCGCATTATTGTAGCCTTCAACGATTTTTTCTCTTTTAGTAAGTCCAGGAAGAAATACTTGGTCTGTCAAATTCAACTCTTCGACCATTTTAAGTAACGGTTTTCTCAAAAATCCGTCCCCGTAAATCGTAAGCTTCACATGTTTATCTTCTGAAAAAGCTATGTTAAAAGCTTCGATTAATTCTTTCGGACCTTTTGTCGTTATTACATTTCCAGTGGATACGATGTTGAAGATTTCTCCTCGTTTGAAATTCTCGTTGTTTTTGAAAATCGTAAGGTTTGGAATAATCGCAATTTCTGTAGAATCTTTTCCAAATTCTTCTTTGATTTTCTCTTTGAATTTGGGGCTTACAGTTATAAGTCCGTCAGTTCTGTCGTATGTTTCTTCGGCGATTTTCCTATAAGAAGGTTTGATAGTATCTTGGTTTACAACGGAATTGCATTCTGTAAGTACGAATGGAATGTTCAACTCTTTTGCAAGTTTGGATGTATAATATCCCTGGTCTGTAAAATAAGTGTGAATTACATCCGGTCTTCCTTCGATTTGCTCCACTTTTTTGTAGAAATGTCTAAGTACCAAATAAGAAAAGTCATAAAGGCTTTTGAAGATATATCTTCCAATCGGAAAATGAAAGGAATACACTTTGACATTGTCTTTTATAAAATATTCACTTTTATATTTGCGAAAACGTCTAAGTGATCTGAAATCAAGTGCAATCAACACAACTTCAACGCCTTTTTTGGCTAGTGCAATTGCCTGATCCAATTCAAATATTCCGTTCATTTTGTATTTATCCGTCGGATATCCTCTAGCGATTATATAAGCCTTCATTTCTTTTCCTATCTTAATTTTAGTTTACTAGTCTATTATATCAAATCCTGTGTATTTTTGTAGCACTTCAGGAATTTTTATACTTCCGTCAGCTTGTTGATAGTTTTCGATTACAGCTGCAAAGCAACGTCCAATAGCAAGTCCTGAACCGTTTAATGTGTGAACGTATTGTGGCTTATTATTTTCGTCACGATATCTAATATTTGCACGTCTTGCTTGGAAATCTTCAAAGTTAGAACAACTTGATATTTCAACGTATCTATTATAACTTGGCATCCACACTTCAATGTCGTAAGTCATTGCTGATGAGAATCCCAAATCCCCAGAACAAAGTCTAACAACTCTGTATGGAATTTCCAATAATTGCAAGATTTCTTCTGCGTTATTTGTAAGTTTTTCTAATTCGTCATAACTTGTAGCTGGTTCAACGAATTTTACCATTTCAACTTTTTCAAATTGGTGATTTCTAATCAAGCCTCTTGTGTCACGTCCAGCACTTCCAGCTTCTCTTCTAAAACATTGAGTAAATGCCGTGTAGTAAATTGGCAAGCTTCCTTGTTCCAAAATTTCTCCTCCCAATAAATTAGTTACTGGAACTTCTGCTGTAGGAGCAAGATACATATCGTCTTTTTCGCAATAAAACATATCTTCTTTGAATTTTGGAATTTGACCTGTACCCATCATCGCACTTGGACTCATCAACACTGGTGTATTCATTTCAGTGTAACCTTGCTTGTCAGTGTGAAGATCAACCATGAAATTCATCAAAGCTCTTTCAAGTCGTGCGCCTTTTCCTTTGAATACACTAAATCTTGATTTGGAAATCTTAGTTGCTCTTTCGAAATCCAAAATATCCAAATCAACACCCAAATCCCAATGAGCTTTTATATCAAAATCAAATTTACGAGGTTCTCCCCATTTTCTCATTTCCAAGTTTTCAGTATCATCCAAACCAACCGGAACATCTTTGTTAGGAGTGTTTGGGATTTCCATCAAATATTCTCTGATTTCTTCGTCGATGTTTTTCAAATCATCATCCATAGATTTGATATCATCAGACAACTTCTTCAAGTTTTTGAAAAGTTCTGTAGTATCTTCTCCGTTTTTCTTCATTTGTGGAACTTGTTTAGAAAGCTTATTTTGTTCCGCCTTCATTGATTCTACTTTTTGAATAACTTCACGTCTTTTTTCATCAGTATCCAAAAGTTTTTGAATAGGATATTCTCCTCTTCTTTTTTTAAGCGCTTCAACGATTTCTTCTGGATTGTTTCTAATTCTTTTAATATCTAACATAACTTTCTCCTTATAAAACAATAAAAAAACTCATACCAAGGGACGAAAATTACGTTTCCGCGACTGCCACCCTAATTAGCATAAGCTCTCTCAACTAATAACGCATAGAAGTTAGATTCATTATTTTCATAAACTTATTCTCACCACACATAAGCTCTCTGAATTACTCCAATAATTACTATTTCTTCATCAACTGCAATATTCAACTATATTAATGTATATTTTACCACAAACAATCTTGTTGTGTCAATGTATAGCATAATTACAACGTTTTTTATATTCATATTAGCATTTTGCACGAACATCTGACTACAAAAACAAAGAAATTCATCGCTTGTGAACCTAAAATCTCAAGCGCAAGCTCCGCTTTGGCGCGAGTGAGATTTTTGACGGTTCTCTTCGCTGTAATTTCTGATTGTTTTTTCCGTATGATGTTCTTAGCAAAAACGCTAATATGATTTAACGAATACAATAAATTTTCAAAAAAAAACACAAACGTACAAAATGTTAATCAGATTTGTAAGCTTTATTAAGTCTTAGCAACACCATTAATAAACTTTTTCGCTAACAAAAAACACCAAGCTCATCTCACAAGATTTGCTCAGTGTTATTAGTTAAATATCTTTGTCTGCATTTTGGAAAAATTTTGCCACATATCCTATTACAACTAAAACCAAGAATACTTTCATCAAGAATTTCAAAATACTAACAGTTATTCCCATAATTCCCATTAAAATATTCAAAGCCAAAATAGCCAAGAATATATACAAAATGTATTTTAAATATTTGTTATCCATACTCCACTTCCTTTATACTTCTTCTTTTGCGAAAAATCTTCTGTAAATAAATCTAATTACCAACACTGCTAACGCTATTTTAATGAAAACTTTCAAAAATGAGTAGGCAACAGCTCCAATCGCTACCAAAATTCCTACAATTGCGCCGCCTAATCCCAATATCAAACCAAAAGTTCCCAAAATAGCTGCGAAAACTATTGATAAAATAACTATCAATGTTACGAATGCTAAAGTAATCATAACTGCCTACCTTTGCTTTGTATAGTACCTTTTATTACATTATAGCACAATAATCTCTTATTCACAACAAGCATTAGGAGATAATTCAAAAGATTTTATAAAAAACTTACCACCTTTTTGTATCAGTTTAAGTTCTGATTTTATATCATCTTCCAAGATAATTTCCTTGGAATTGACTTTGCACACCACTGGCTCAAACGCCCATTCTTCATCATTTTCCATTACATAATACGAATTGTCATCCTTAGAATACACGACATTTTCTTTGTTTGTGACATCATCTGATGAAATATTTGCGTATTTCAATAAAACTGCATCCACCAAATTCTTGTCAACTTTCAAAATCTTAGCGTTTTCTCTTGTTTGTTTGAGTGCATCTGGATTTTGTTTTTTAAGTTCATCTATTTGGGATTTATCCTTTTCTGGATCCAGCGCTTTGCTTGGAAAATTCGCCACGAAATTTTTAAGCGTAATATCTTGTGGTGATGCGAAGCTCTCCCCGTAGAAAAATGTATCCAACGAATTTACAACCTCTTCGCCATTATAATCGTACGGCTTGTTGAAATTTGCTGCGATTTTTTTGACATCGGATTTTTCCAACCTACCGTCTTTTGAAATGTCCACACCCTTGAACCCATCGTTCAAATAATCTGCCACATACGCCTTTTTTTCTTCAGGCATTTCTGGCATTTTCTTCGAACAAGATGCAACAAATACGACACTCAAAATCACAAGTACGATTTTAAATAATTTGTCCTTCATAACCCCTCCAATCTTATTAAACTTATTATATATTAAAACCCAACAAAAAAACACTGACGGAAGTTTAACCAACTCCCAAATCAGTGTTTTCAACTAACATTTCAACCTTCGGATGGTCTTTCAAATCGTAGTGATTTTCCAAAAACCACTTCACAAGCTCATCATCTCTTTTAATCGGCGTAGAATTATTGATGAAAATATTAATAGTAATCCATTTGAAATTCGAAAGGCCAATCTCGATATCGCGCTCAATCATTTCCTTCGTTTGACCCTTGATTCCAACCATTAAACACGCCGAATCAAAATAATCGGACACCTCTTTTACATCAGTAAATTTTGCATTTTTGTTGAGGACATTTTCTCTAAAATCGTAATCGAACGTTTCAATTCCAGTCTTAAACAAAACTTCGCATCCGAAAAATTCCCTGATTTCGTGGAGTCTATTCTTGAAAATATAATGCGCTTCGAAAACCAAAGTATGAATGTTTTTTTCGTGAATTAAATTTCTGATGTCGATTTTCGTCTGTTCTTGAAGTTCGAACACATTTCCCGAATTAATACATTCCAAAACACCGAATTCACCAGTCACATTTT
Source organism: Finegoldia magna (assembly GCF_002243175.1). Lineage (GTDB taxonomy): Bacteria > Bacillota > Clostridia > Tissierellales > Peptoniphilaceae > Finegoldia > Finegoldia magna_J. The sequence continues at coordinate 12,050 of NZ_NDYF01000002.1, read as the reverse complement.
GAAGAATCTCATGATTTTCACGAACAGCATCATCTATATCCACCGTATTGTCTTCAATGTAATCGCAAAAAGTGCATTTGCCCCAAAAACATGGTCTGCCTTTCAAAAGCACAATCTCGCGTTTTAATTTTTCCTCAATCTTAGCGTATCGATTCAAGCTTAATCCTCTTGACAGCAGTCATCACAACAGTAAATGAAATAAGTCTGTCCACAAATTCCATAAAATATTGGTTGATAAAAGATGCCGCAGCTGGATTGACTCCCTTGTTAATCATAAATCTTACAATAACATCACTTCCTGAGCTTGTAACCCCACCAAAAATATAACCTTGAATAATAGCACCCAAAATAGCGCCTGGAAGCACAGCCAATAAAAGTGCAGGAATAGTGTGCAATTTCTTGAAATATCCTTTTTCGTATAAAATACCAACCATAAACACCATAAGCATACCCGTAGGTGCAAATGGAAGCGCAAATGGATCGAAAAGAATTTGGTTCATAACAGACGATAAAAGTGCAGTCACAACACCGTATTTCCATCCAAATAACATACACACCAATAAAGATCCTATGTGATCCAATAACAAAGGAACCTTCGTACTAACAGCGATAAAAGCACCAAGGCAGTTGATTGCAATGCAAATCGCTATAGTAGTCAACAATTTCGTATTCGTTTTTCTCAATAAAAAAACCTCCTAATAAAATATAGGAGAACTCAAAAATAACGCCTTGTTTTTTTATACTTGGAGCTCTCAAACAAGTCCTGAAATAAATTTCAGCTTTAACTAGGCAACACTAATTTTATCAAATAATAAAATTCATTGCAAATTAGTTTGTTGCAAAAAAGTAGAAACCGATTTGTTTGTATATAAAAAAATTAACCTCAAAAACTCGTAAATCGCTCATCTGACTACAAAAATTGATAAATTCAACGCTTATGAAACTAAAATCGCGAACTCGCTAACGCTCAAACAGCGCGATTTTTACGTTCTATTTCGCTTGAATTTAAAACAATTTTTTCCGAACGATTCGCTCTATTACGACGTTTTTGGTTATAACAAATTCCTATCCAAATCGGTTTCTACTTTTTATTGCTACCATATTTTGAGTTGAAAATTTCGTAAAATTCCACACACATCTCCCTCTTTTTTTCTATCAATTAAACATGTAGTGCGCAAAGCTTAGTAAGGTGTTTTCACTTATGAGCAAATAAAAGCTTGCAAATAAGCGTATCATACGGAGAAAATTGCAGTAAATTCAATCGAAGAAATCCGGCCAAAATTTGACCGCTTGAGCGAAGCATGCTTCAAATTTTAGGATTTCAAGATTAGAATTTACCAATTTTCGTAGTCGATTAAGCGTTTTGCAACTTTTATTTCCCCTGCCCCACTAAAAAAACGCCTCTTACGAAGCGTTATTTAATACATGTTTAATTGATTTTTCTGGTATACCTATATTTTCCACGACATATTCTCCCTCATAGTCTTGTAACGACTTTTTCGGTAATTGCAATGTCACCAGAAGGTCAGCCTTTACTGCCACGTTGTGGATTTTATTTTCGTCAGAATCCAGTCCCGATGGCATGTCCACGCTCACAACAAATGCTTGTGTGTCGTTAATCATATCGATTACATCTTTGTAAATCCCTTCGATATCTCTTTTGAGTCCCGTTCCAAAAATGCTGTCGACTATCAAATCATTTTCTGTGATGTCGAATTTCGTGTTTTCGTCTACAAATTCTATCTCCACGTCCAATTTTTTCAAAATATCGTAGTTGATTTTAAAATCCGTCGACGCTTTTTCTATCTTCCCAATCACATACACTTTCACAAATCGGTCTTCGTTGTAGATATCTCTTGCAACTGCCAATCCATCTCCACCGTTATTTCCAACAGATGCGAACACGTACGCTTTGGCAAACTTTTTGTCCAAAACGTGTTTGGAGATTTGTGCTTTGGCGTTTTCCATCAACACAATCGATGGAATTCCGATTTCATTTATCGTGTAATGGTCGATTTGTCTCATTTGTTCAGCTGTTACATAAATCATAGTCCGTTTTTGAACCTCTCTTCTCTTATATCCCTGCCGAAAAATTGTATCGGTATAAATTCTCCCTTGATTCTGGATGAAATTCTCTGATCGTATTGTGTTGTCAAATCATCAAGGTCGATATTTGTCGAAATTATCGTAGTTTTTTGGTTTTGAATTCTGTAATTTAACAGATCAAACAATAAACTGATGTTGGTTTCTGTAGAATTTTCCGTTCCCAAATCGTCAATCATAAGCACATCGCAGTTGTAGATAATATCCTCAACTTCTGGTTGTGGTTTTTCGTTGAAATTCTGATATCTTATCGAAAAAAGTTGCTTCAACAATTGCATCGCGGACAAATAAATCACAGAATATCCGTTTTCAATGATTTCTTTCGCCATGCAGGATAACAAATATGTTTTACCAGTTCCAACTTGTCCGTACAACAATAGCGACTTCGCATTTTTAGTGTAATTTTTGGAATAGTATTTCAAATTCTCACTGATTGCTTCCATGTTTTCACGTTGGGACATTCCTTGTGAGCTGTCTTTTTTCGTGTCAAACACGTTTATATCAAATCTTTCGAAATTTTGTTGTTTCATTTGCTCGTTAAGGGAGCTTTTATCACGCGCAATGTTGACCATAATGGTCTTCTTGCAAGAACACATTTTGCCGTTGTAAACTCCAGTATCCTCACACTTGTCGCAGTGATGCTTCAATTCCAAATAATCACTCGGATATCCACTTAGTATGAGCATTTTGTGCATTTTTTCTTCAATGGATTTGATTTCATATTCCAAGTTTTTTAATTCTTCCTTGTCGCCACCGATGCTTTTTTTCAAATATTCGTATCCAAGCTCATTTCTATGTTGGAGCAAATCCTGGTATTCTGGAACATTTCGAAAAACTTCCTCAAATCTCATGTCCAATTCTTTTTTGGATTGATTTCTATAATCTTCCAATATTCTGTTGGCTTCTTTTGCGTAGCTCATTATTATTTATCCTTTTGCTCTTTTGATTTCTTGATAAAATCGTTCAAAAATTTTGAGTTAATATTTGTAGCCTTGTTTTCAATATCATTAGTCTTCGGTCTGTAATAAGTTCTCTTTTTGGTTTTTCTTTGTTGCTTTTTGTTGTTTTCTTCTTGCCATTGTTCCAACGTCATGATACCGTCGAGCTTCCAATTTCTGAGAACTTGTAAAACGTAATTCGTGTTGTTTTTCGTATTCGGATTAGTTGTGCAATAATGAAAAGCCGTAACCACCAACTCGGGTGTTTGGTGATAAGTGGAAATGTGTTCCAAAATTCTTTCCATTTCTGATTTGGATAATTCCATATCTCTGATGTCTTCGATGTCTCTGAACATTTCTTTGATTTCTTGACTGTTTTGTGGAATGTAAGTCTTCTGAGATTCATCTGGTTCAGGATTTGTAATTCCAAGATACAATTGTCTCAAACTCAAAAAAACCGTGTGGTTAGTTTGCGTTTGTGCGTCAGTGTATCGTTTGATAATTCCCTCATCCAACCAAAAATTCCAACACTCAGATACTTCACTTTCAGTCAAATCCAACGCCTTCGCGATTTCTTCGTCTGAAATATCCACATTCGCCGAGGTATCCTTGGCAAGCTTGTAGGCATACAAATACACTTTTAGTTGATTTCCTGTGGCCACTTGAAGATATTGATTCAAAAATATATTTTCAATAGGTGTTTCGCCCAAATCTATTTTAAATTTTTCTACACTATATTTCATAAAATCACCTCTTATTATCAATCGCCATCGTAGTGTTCTTCGAAAAAATTGTCCCGTCTTTGACTATGAAAAACTCATCGAATTCTTCATCATGTGTGTCCAATCTTTGATTTTCGAACACTTCTTCGTAACTACAAAACTTCCTGAATCCACATTTTTCGTAACATTTTATCGCTCTTTTGTTGAAATTATTCACATTTAAGAAAATCCTGTCCAGCCCGTAAACTGTAAATCCCATGTTAATCAAAGCTTTTATGGATTCTTCGCCGTATGATTTGTCCATTTCATTTGGATCCAAAACAATACCCAAAAACGCCGTTTTCGTGAACTTGTCGTATTGTTTCAGCCCCACATATCCCACCAATTTTCGGGATTTATCCCTAATCGCAAAATATTTTTGCGTTTTCATTTCTCTTTTTTGGCGATACCACATTTTTATTTCAAAATCGTCCAAATCGGACAAGTTGTAATCGATTAGTCGTTCGTCTGTGTGTTTTCCCCATTGCTCGATTTCAAATGCATCGTCCAATGTAAAATCTTCTAACGTTAACCTATCAGTAGTTATCATTTGTCAAACGCTCCTACATCGGGCATTTGTTTGTCCAAATCCATAAACTTCGTGTGTTCCTTGTCGAATAAAGTATCCACAGTTCCCGTTGGACCGTTTCTGTGTTTTGCGACGATAATTTCTGCGATGTTTGGCTTGTCAGTTTCAGGATCGTAATAATCATCACGATACAACATCAACACAACATCCGCGTCTTGTTCGATCGCCCCAGATTCACGAAGGTCACTCATGACCGGTCTGTGGTTCGGTCTTTGGTCAGGCGCACGTGACAACTGACTCAACGCTAGAATCGGGCAATTTAATTCCTTCGCCAATCCTTTGAGTCCTCTTGAAATCGTGGAGATTTCTTGTTGTCTGTTCTCACTTCTGGAGTTTGTCGTCATAAGTTGCAAATAATCTATAATCACCAAATCCAATTCGCCACGCGCTTTTAATTTTCTGCATTTAGAACGAAGCTCATTCAATGAAATCGATGAAGTATCATCGACATGCATATTTGTTTCTGCTAATAATTGTGCTGCTTGTCCCAAATTTGTCCACTCAGTAACTCTACCAGACACAAGTTCTGACAAGTTAATGTTACTAAGTGCGGACAATAATCTTTGAGTCAATTGCATCTTGCTCATTTCAAGAGAAAAAATTGCAACGTGATGTTTGACACTCGCCTTGTATGCAATGTTAAGTGCAAGTGAGGTTTTACCCATTGCAGGACGCGCTGCAAGTAAAATCAAATCTGAGTTTTGTAGCCCCGAAAGTTGTCTATCCAAGTCAATCAACCCAGTTGTAACTCCAGTTAATTGTCCTTGGCTCATACTCATTTCGCCAATCTTTGCAAGAGTTGGTTCCAACATTTCTTGAATTTTAACCAAATCTTGGTGGTTTCTGTTCTGACTGATTTTGAAAATATTGCTTTCAGCGTATTCTAAAACTTCGCCAACGGAATTGTTGGCAATGGACATATCAATCACATCTTGCGACACGCGCATCAAATTTCTGATAATCGCCTTGCTTTTGATAATATCTGCATAGTATTTTACATTCACAGCACTTCCTACAGCTTCCGAAATGCTTATAAGCTCATCAATCCCGCCGATAATTTCGTACATATTATTGGATTTTAATTTATCTTCCAATGTAATATAATCCACAGGCTTTTTCTCGTCAATTACTTGCAAAATCGCCTTGTAGATTTCTTGGTACTTCGTAGAATAAAAATCCACTGGCTCCACAATTTCTGCCGCATCATCCACAGCTCTCTCGTCGATTATCATCGCACCGATTACACTTCTCTCAGCTTCCAAATCGCACGGCATAATATTTTGTTGATTTTCCATTACCTCACCGCCTTTCTGTCGTGTATTCTAAAATTATTCTTTGTCTACAATTACTTCCAAGTTAGCGTTAATGTCAGGGTATACCTTAACTATAACGTTAAATGTTCCCAAAGATTTGATGTTGTCTTTCATTTCAATTTTTTTCTTATCAACATCCAAACCGTGTTGCTCTTTCAATGCTTTTTCGATATCCATTGAAGTGATTGAACCGAAAAGTCTGTCGCCTTCACCCGTTTTGGCGATAATCTTAACTTTTGTATTTTCGATTTTTTCTTTTAATTCATTAGCGTTTTTAATGTTTTCCCTTTCAATCGCTCTTAGTTCTGCTTGTTTTTCTTCCCAAATTTTGATATTTTCTTTTGTTGCTTCTACAGCTAATTTATTTGGTAGTAGAAAATTTCTCGCAAAACCAGTCTTTGCATTAACCATTTCGCCAGCTTTTCCCAACTTATCTACATCACTAGTCAATATAACTTTCATCCGTATCCTCCTTGATATATTCATCAATTGCTTGTTTTATCTTTTCTTCTGCTTCATCCATGCTGCATTCTAGTTGCGCACCTGCACTTGTAAGGTGACCTCCGCCACCGACTTTTTCCAAAATCAATTGCACGGAGATTTTGCCCAAACTTCTCGCACTAACATGGATTTTATCCTTTATTTTCGCCAACACAAACGAAGCTTCCACTCCCAAAATGTTGAGCAAATCATCTGCTGATTGTGCCGCAACCAAAATGGATTCGTCCACTTCTTCTTCCAATCTTCCGATGGCGATATTGTTCTTGTACATTTTTGATGAAGCGATAACATCTGATTTTAGTTTGATAGTTCTCTCATCATCCTTGAAAAGTTTCTTAACTTTGACACTGTCAGCGCCTTGTCTTTTCAAAATAGATGCCGCTTCAAAAGTTCTAACACCTGTTTGATAGAAGAAATTCTTCGTATCCACAGTAATTCCTGCAAGTAATGCCTCTGCCACAACCTTTGGTATCTCTAGTTTTTCTGTCATATAGAACAACACTTCTGTCACCATTTCAGACGCACTGGATGCGTAAGGTTCCAAATAAGTCAACGAAGTTTCCTTGATATAATCGGAACTCCTTCTGTGGTGATCGATAACCACGATATTTTTAGAAATATCCATAATTTCTTGACACTCAACAGAATTTCTCCTGTGATTGTCGCAAATAATCACCAAACTATTGCTGTTGCAATTTTCCTTCGCAAATGCATTCTTCACAAAATATTTCTTGTAATCTGGTTTTTCTTCAAAAACCGCATTGTAAATATTTTCGATTTGAGGACCAACCTCATTCAAAATAATGTAACATTCCTTGTGGTTAATCTTGCACGCTTCTAACATTCCCAAACAAGACCCAATAGAGTCCATGTCTGGGTTTTTGTGTCCCATAATAAACACATTCGAGCTTTGTTCGATAAGCTTCTTCAACGCATGTGACACAACCCTTGCCTTAACCTTGTTACGTTTTTCAACAGCCTTGTTCTTGCCGCCGAAATATTTCAATTCTCCCGTGTCGACAACCGCTTGGTCACCACCACGGCCTAATGCAACATCCAAGCATGATCTGGATTTTTCGTGAATTTCGTAAGGATTATCGCCAATAATCGACGCCCCAATACTCAAAGTAACGGGAACATTATTAGTGTTCTTGATATCCTTAATCATATCCAACACCGAAAATTTTTGTTGCATAATATTTTCAAGTTCGTGCTTTTCGACAATCATCACGAATTTGTCCGATTCGTATTTTCTAATATACGCGTTGTGTTCTCTGGCAAAATCTTGCATAATATTTTCCACATCAGAAAACACTCTCGTTCTTTCCTCTTCTTTGATGCTGTTACGAGCTTCGTCGTAATTGTCGATGAAAATATCGACAAGTCCCAGTCTTTTTTCGTCCAAAAGCGTCACAACATCCATAAAAGCAGTGTTGTCGATACCGTAAAGCAAAGTCAAATCCTTGTCTTCACTGTCTTTTATCGTCACTGGATAAAATCTGTAATACTTGCCGTCAACTTGCGTTTCGTAATAATCCAAGCGATCTTGGTCGTCTTTTACAGTCTTCAAATCCAGAATTTTTTCGATTTCATTGTTAAAAATCTCAATCTCATCGTCAGCCAAATCCTTAAAATAAGTGTTAAACCAGCTGATTTTGTTCTTATCGTTGATAATCAAAAGTGGAAAAGGAACCTTGAACACAGCATTCTTAGTAATATCTGTAAACTCGTTGTTAAGATTAATAATCTTGTCCTCAACCCTTTTGTTCTTCTTGTTGATGTATGTGTATTGATCCACAATCATAAAAGCCGAAGCGATAAAAGCCAACGTTCCTATGATATTTTGAAAATAAAATAAAATCGTAGAAAGTATCACCAACAAAACTGCTTCCACAATCAAATGTTTCAGTGAATATTTAAGCTCTTGCATTGCTTTCCTTCTTTCTCAAATCCTTGAAGCTGTTCAAAGCTCCCAAGACTGCCAAAATATAAATAAACGGTTGAATTGCAACAGAAATCGCCACAGTCAACACCTTAAATGGCGTCGACAAAGATTTCAAATAAGAAAACATCAAAGCAATCCCGCCCAATAAGTATGAATAAATTCCGAAAATCGACAAATTATACAACAAATAATTTCCCAAATCTCTGTTCACAAAATAAACAATTCCCGAAATCAACACCAATCCAACAATTGCGCTTGTGAATTTCATATCTATTCTGAAATCGTGAAATTGATGCTCCTTAGATTTTTGTGGAATATACACATTCAACACACTTGAGTAAAAAGCGATAATTCCCAAAATTGCATACACAGCTCTTACAATAAGCTTAGATGATTGATTCATCAAATCCGTCAAAGTCTTCATCAATTCTTCGTCCATCTTCACAGAACTCAAAACCTTCATGAAATCATTCAACTTCACGCTAATCACATCTGCAATCGACATGTCCGCGTTTAATTTCAAAAGCAAATTCGTCAACACAACGAACGCACATATCCCAACAAAACTAATCGTTATAGCTTGTGTGTCAGAAAATCCCGAACTTATTAAATTCAAAATCGAATAAAACACCAAAATTATGTACAATCCGATAGGAATCGCAATCATAGGGCTTGACACAAGCAAACTCAACACGAAAAATATACCAAAAGATATCAGAGCCATCCTGTTATCTTTTTCCAATCCTAACTTAATAAAATAAGAAGGCAACACAATAAATCCAAATGGAAATACAAACAAGCTCACAACATAAATCATCAGAGCTTTTAATGAAATTCTCATTAAAGATCTATAATCAATCGTATTAATAATCCCACCTCCGTTGTCATATTATTATATCATAAAATATCACAGAAATTTATATCCCACGTGTGGCGATAAATCACGAAACTATCCTAATCTTAGCAGAAATAGAACATTTCTCACCGCTTTTCAAAGCAAACTTCGAACCAACTGCATCCTTGTTCAAATTTGACACATAATACGAACAATTTCCATCCACAAAATCACTTGTAGATTCTAATTTGTATCCAGAAATCTCACTTACAATATTTTGATTATCCAAATTATTTTTCCAGTCAATCACAACTGCCGGATTCATCTTAATCGTACGATCAGAATCGTTAATCACATTTACATTCACGCCTACACTGTCATTTGTGAATTGGTACACAACAAAACTTTCAATCCCCTCACGCACACATCTTAGAACGCACATATCCTCAGACTTGCTCACAACATCGTATTCTTCATTTACGAAAAGTCCGTCTTCTGGATAGCGAAAAGTCTTGTCCACACCGTAATTTGGAATGCAGATTTTCAAATCGTCAATCATATCCACATCTTCTATTTTAAAATGTTCAATTCTCGCACCAACACTGTTGATACAAATCTCCATATTTTTAATCGCATACAAAATTCTCATTCAATCACTTCCTTCAATATATATACCCAAATGAGATTTGTTATTGCAATAAAAAAATGCTCCGTTAATAACGAAGCACTCTCTATTATCTCAAAGCTCTTCTGAAACCTGCAGCACGAGCTTCTTTTTCTGTTCTAAAATATCTTATATGACTAGGTTTAATCTTGTTGTAGTCTCTTTGTCCAGGAAGATGATAAATCATCGAATTCATATTTCCTTTAATTCTTCCTTCGCCTACAGGGCCGTATCCATCTTGGTAAATGTAGTTAGGTTTTGTTGGTTTAGAAGCTTCTTTTTTGGCTTGTTCTTGCTTTTTAAGTTCTAATTCCCTTTGCTTTCTAGCTTGTTCTTCCCTAGCTTTTCTTTCATTTTCGATTCTTTTCATTTCATTTACTTCTTCAGCAGTAGGATTAGAAAATATATTGCTCGATACAGACTTTTCTCCACCAATAATAGTTACAGAATTCATATTTTCTAAATAACTCTTAGTTGATTGTGTCAAATTTTCATTGTCAGTCAAAATAATAGGCGCTTTGTAATTTTTCGCAACGCTTACTGCTGACAAACTATCTGCAAAAACTTTTGAATTTGCCAATATAGCATTTTCATTATTTTCAAATGAACGTCTTGCTATAGCCAACGCTGTTTGGTATCTGTCATTTCCAGCAATTCTTTCACCAGTAAAACCATTCAAAGGAAGTTGGTTAACTCCACCAATTGCGATTTCTTGTAAATCGGATTTTGGATAAGAATTACCATCGCTAAGAACCATTAAAGCCTTGTGATCAGCCATGAAACTAGTAGCACTAAGAGCATCAGGGAAGTTTTTGCCGCTTGCTATCAATAAATATTCTGCATCGACAAACTCTTTAGTTTTTTCCATAACCTTCACTGAAGTTTCGTATCTGTCGTTTCCTTTAAGTCTTTCAATGTTAATATCATTAACAACGGATTTTACAGATTCTTCAATATTTGAGCCCAACGCATTTTCTCCGCCAACAATGTACACATTTTTTGGCTTTAACTTAGCAATTTCATCGCTAGTTCTACTGTCCAATTGATCATTTGACAAAATAAGTGGCGCATTTAACGCCGCAGCAAGTTGACCCGCTGACAAAGCATCCGCAAAGTTAAATCCACTAGCAAGCACTACATTATCCGATTCATTGAACATCGCTTTTGAAATTTCAATAGAAGTTGCAATCCTGTCTTCTCCTGCAATTCTCGACACATTTTCAACATTTGCGCTCGACACACCAGCTGGAATCATACACACAACAGCCAATGCGGCTACCGTCAATTTTTTCAAATTTTTAATAAACATTTTCTCCTCCGATAATTTAATATATTATTATGATACCATAATATATTAAAATTTCTAACTAATTATTTTTAGATTTTTATTACTTAATAAATAAATGCCCCAAAAGCATTATTATTGGGAAAGCTAATACCAACAAAAAATTCAAAATAGCTCTCGCAACGCTCTTTTCAATCAAAGAAAACACAATTCCAATTATTCCCAAAATCGGACAAATATATATCGTTACAAAACCTATCGGTCTCAAATTCCCCAAGAAACCAAACTCAAAATCCTTCAATATAAAAGCAATGACAAGACACACCACACCAATGATAAGTGTCCACAAGCTTTTGTTTTTCGTTTTGTTCATAAACTCCTCCTTTGATATTTAATATTATTATACACTATTTGAGATTTTTTTAATATTTAATTTTATCAAAAAAGAGTGTAGAATAATCTACACTCTCACATTTCACATTAATTATCTTGGTATTCTTCTAATACTTTTTTGTAGCCTTCTTCTCTCAATGCTTCTTCGACATATCCTCTGATTTCTTTTGTTGGATAGACGTTTCTCTTGATGGATTTCATTTTCTTCAACACATCTTCAACGATAATGTTCACATCAGAAGTATTCATCTTTGCTCCAGCAGAATCGGATGTTTGAGCTATTGAATGGAAGATTTTTTCCTTGTCAAAGCTTTCAACGCTGCCAAGTTTTTTAAGCACCCATTCTCCTTCTTCTCCGAACATTTCATCAAGCACATTGATCTTTGCATCTTCAATTAAATTTGCAACTTTGTTTGGGTCTATATCGTTATCCTTAAAATAGTCAAACAATATTTTTGTTAAATCGTTCATAAAATCCTCCTTTAAAAAATGAGAGCATCCATTAAAAACGGATGCTCAGCTTGTCAAATTTACTACCTTAAATAAGGTTTAATTATTCTATAATTTTAGAAACAACGCCAGCTCCTACTGTTCTACCGCCTTCTCTGATGGCAAATCTTAATCCTTCTTCGATTGCGATTGGAGTGATTAATTCGATTATGAATTTTGCGTTATCTCCTGGCATTACCATTTCTACGCCTTCTTCTAATGCGATATTTCCTG
>NZ_NDYF01000003.1:0-125425 GCF_002243175.1 Finegoldia magna | reverse complement strand
GCAGGAGCTATGGACTTAGAAAACCAAAAGAGAGTTAAAGACTTCGCTGAACAATACGGAGCTGAAAACGTAGTGGTTCTTCTAGGTGCCGCAGAAGCTGAAGCTGCAGGTCTTGCAGCTGAAACAGTAACAGCAGGTGACCCAACATTCGCAGGCCCATTAGCAGGCGTTGAACTTGGATTGTTAGTTTACCATGTTGTTGAAGAAGAATGTAAAGAACAATTCGATGCTGACGTTTATGATGAACAAGTTGGTATGATGGAAATGGTTCTTGACGTTGATGAAATCGCTGAAGAAATGAACGATATCAGAAGCGATTATTGTAAATTTTTATAAAATCTAACATTTCACTTAAAGTGAATATTCTTCTTATTATTATTTAAAAAGAAAACAGCCTTTAATTAGGCTGTTTTTTGTTGGATATTTGATTTTTATAATAAATTATTTTGTTATTATTTTATCTGATTAATAGTAAATTCTTATAAATAAACTCAATCAAAAAAGTCAGCGATGTAAAATCGCCGACTTAATTTAATCTTCAAATTCAATATTATTTCTTTGTGCTGCTTCCATTCTTTGTTTTTTAGCTTTTCCAGATGCACTTCTAATTATCATCCATGCTAAAAGAACCATTCCTATATATCCATTAACAACGTAAACGATGTTTACTAATGAGTCAAACTTCAAAGTCAATCCAATGATTGCCCCAACTACACCAGCTATTAAAGTAAATAATTTGTATTTCTTAGTGCCTTCATCGAAGAATCTTCCTGTTACAGTCCATAACAATGGAACAGATGTTGTAAATATACCTAACATTATAAATATCGAGAATATTGTCGCAAGAACTGGATGAATTTTACCTGCTAAAACCAACACCGGAATTTGTGAATCGTACAAATCTGGTATTGATAATATAATTGCTATACTCATGATGAATATTGCAACTGAAAATCCTGTAGATCCAACGAAAACTCCAGCTTCTGCATCTTTTAAGCTCTTTGCCTTGTTCCCAACTTCTGCCAAGAATGCAACCAACCATATCATATTAAACCCTACATATGAACCAGCTGCTAGGAAGAAGTTCTTACTAGCTACTTTAATTTCTCCACTGTTAACTAATTTTTCAATAAGATCAAGACTTGATTGTAAATTACCCATATTCATGAATATCGAAATTAACCCAATTACTATTGCCATTATCGCAATAACTGGTCCAATCTTTCCAATAACATCTACAATCTTACCTAATCCAAGCATTACGACTAAAATAACAACCGCAGCCATAATAGCTCCACCTACATATTTCGGTGCATTAAAGTGTTGAACAGCTGTCGCTTGTGCACCAGCAATCATTACTGTATAAGATAAGAAAATAAAAAATACTGCGTAGTAATCTACAATAGTTCCTATCTTATTTCCACACATCAATTTGTAAATTTGGTTTGGTTTTTCAAATTTTGAATAATAACCATCGTTTAAAAATGATAATCCTGCAAACGTAAACAAACCAAAACAAATCATAATTCCTATAAGTCCATATAGTCTATATGAAGAAAAGAATTGTAAAATTTCTTGGCCCGTTGCAAATCCAGAGCCTATAAGTAATGCAATAAACGCTCCAGCATAGGTGATTACCTGACCTATGTTATACTTTTGTTTCATAATTTACCTCCTATTGATTTTTCTTCTGATTGACATTATTTAGTGTATCGTTTTCCAAAAAATGCAAAGAGTTAAATATTATTAACTTAAAAATTTCACATTAAAACAATAAACAATAAAAAAACAAGGATCAAATCCTTTTTAGTCATTATAACATATTAATTCTAACTTTGTAAATATTTTCCTACATTTTTTCTAAATTTTTTGTTCAAAAAGTCAAAAATCCCGAATAAATAATCCGGGATTTTCCTCATAATTCTCTACAATATATTAGATTTAATTACATTTACAATTCTTTCAAAATCTTTTTCGAAAACACACCTTAAATCCATGAAGAATGTGTCATCGTGAACAGTTCCGATGATATGTTCATCAGATAATCTAAGTCTACGTTCAAATTCTGATACTTTCATTTCAGGCTTAACAGCAATAGAATACGAATTTAATTTGTCTAATGGATATGCCCCACCGCCGACTTCGCTTTGAGATTCTACAATTTCCATTTTTAAATCCACTTCTTTTTCTATCATAGATTTAAGTTTTTCTGCTTTCCTAAAAATTTCTTCTTTTGGCATGGATATCATCTTCAATGTCGGGATATTTGCAATTGCCTTTTCATCATCCAAGTAGAATTTTAGAGTTTCTTCCAAAGCACCTAGTGTAAACTTGTCAACTCTGAACGCTCTCAATAATTGATTCTTCTTGATTTTAGATATCAATTCTTTCTTTCCAACAATAATTCCCGCTTGAGGTCCGCCTAAAATCTTGTCACCAGAGAATGATACCAAATCAATTCCTTCATTTATACAATCCTTCACAGTTCTTTCATAACTAAGGCCAAACTTAGACAAATCAATCAATGAACCTGAACCCAAATCTTCTATTAAATGTATGCCTTTTTCATCACACAAATCTCTCAATTCATCTCCACTTACGCTTTCGCTAAATCCTACTACAGAATAATTGGAAGTATGAACTTTCATTATAAGAGCAGTTTCTTCATTAATATTATCTTCATAGTCGTATAAATGTGTTTTGTTAGTTGAACCAACCTCCACTAATTTAGCACCAGATTTTTCCATAATTGAAGATATTCTAAAAGATCCTCCAACCTCAACTAGTTCTCCTCTACTTATGATAGCTTGTTTGTTTTGAGCTAAAGTATTTAGAGCAAGAAAAACAGCAGCCGCATTGTTGTTCACAACTACAGCATCTTCTGCTTTTGTAATTCTTTTTAAAAGTTCTACAGCATGAACATATCTAGAGCCTCGTTTACCTTCATCTAAGTCGTACTCTAAATTCGAATAATTTCCAGCGATTTTACACAAGTTATCTACAACTTTTTCATTTAACAACGATCTACCAAGATTTGTATGTAAAATAACTCCTGTTGCATTTATTACTGGTTTCAATGATGGTGAAAAGTTTTTGTCCATAAGTTCAAATGCTTTGTCGATAACATCTTTGTTATAAAAATCAAACTCTTCTTTATTTAATATTCTATTTCTAAAAAATTCTATGGATTCTCTCACAGAATCTTTAATTAAACTTTCAGGATATTCTTTATAAGCTTTTAAAATTTCTTCTGATTCTAAAATTTCTGAAACTTGAGGAAGTTTCTTGAACATTTCTTGTAAATTAGCTCCCATTTTTATTTGCCCTCCATTTTCTTCTATATAATATATACGTATTTGACATTAACTTATGAGTAAATTATAATATAAGAGCAGAGAATTGTCTATCATATAGCGATTGGAAGCTCGTAATCGCTTTTTAAATCAGAATAGAGTTCGAATTTTTTATTTACGTATTAATGTTTTGGTTTTAACAAATTGAATTTCTTTTAGTAAAGTAATTTGTGATTTTTTATGAGCGGTTATTATGATTTCCTATATATGATTACATTTGAGTGATTTTGTTATATAATAATATTGAGCTAGAAAATAGCTTATAACGAATCAAAAGACAGGTAGGGTAAAAGATGTTATTAATCACAAACAATGAATTTTTTAAAGATGCTATCAAAAGGAACGATGTGACAGTTGAATACATTGATATCGACTACATCGGAATTTTGAAAAAAGCACGCGATTTAATTCATCAAAATTATCGCCTAGTCACTCACCCACTTTATGGATCAGTAAAACCTAACGAAACTGTTTTTAGATCCGTTATTTTGGAAAAGGGTGACAAATTTGATACTGATTCTTTGATGATGATTGAAGAATCTATCAACACTGCAACTAAGTTTATGAATATTTCTAAACCAAAGCGTTGGCCAGCTGAAATCTTAGATGATTTCAGAGTTGTCGATTTCGACATTATTAGTCAGACTTTGGATAGAATATTAATATAAAAATTTTAGGAGGCATTTGAAATGTTAGAATTAGACAAGAAAACTTTTGAACCAGAAGTATTAGAAGCTGAAGGATTAGTATTCGTAGACTTCTGGAGTGACGGATGTGAACCATGTAAGGCACTTATGCCAGGCGTTCATGAATTAGCTGAAAAATACGGTGACAAAATTAAATTCTGTTCACTAAACATTACTTCAGCTAGAAGAGTTGCTATCAAACAACAAGTATTAGGATTACCAACTATGTTAATGTACAAAGACGGTCAAAAAATTGATGAAATCAATAAAGATGACGCTAATTTGGAAAACATAGAAGCAATGATCCAAAAACACTACAACTAATCTCAAGCTAGATTAAAGTAGAAGTAAATTAGTTAAAAACTCATTAGGGGTCACTCCCCTATTGAGTTTAAATAAAAAATTATTATAGGAGGTTAAGATATGCGTCTTGAATTAGGTAAGATTTTTATTAAAGACATCATCTTTGATGAAGGTGAGTCAAGAATCGAAGACCACATTTTGTATCTTAATAAGAAAGAATTAGCAGATGTATCAGGTGTAGCTGATGATGAACACTTAGAATCAATTGATTTTGATATCGCTCATCCAGGCGAAAGCACTCGTATAACACCAGTTAAGGATGTTAACGAACCAAGAGTTAAAGTTGAAGGTGGAGAAATATTCCCAGGAATATTAAACAAAGTTGATCCTGTTGGTTCAGGTAAAACTATCGCTCTTAAAGACATGGCTGTTGTTACAACAGGTAAAATCGTAGGATTCCAAGAAGGTATCATCGATATGTCAGGTTTAGGTGCTGAATACACTCCATTCTCTAAGACAGTTAACTTAGTAGTAACTATCGAACCAGTTGAAGGTGTTAAACAACACAATCACGAAGCTGGAGTTAGAATGGCTGGTTTAAGAATCACTGATTTCATCGGTAGATTAGCAAAAGATTTAGAAGCAGATGAATGGGAAACATTCGAAACTCTTCCAATCTTAGAACAAGTTAAACAATATCCAGAATTACCAAAAGTTGTATATGTTTACATGTTACAAACTCAAGGTTTATTACACGACACTTATGTTTATGGAGTTGACGCTAAGAAAATTATTCCAACTTTCTTATACCCAACTGAAATCATGGACGGAGCAATTTGTTCAGGTAACTGTGTAAGTGCTTGTGACAAAAACCCAACTTACGTTCACTTAAACAACGGTGTAATCAGAGAATTATACAAAGAACACGGTAAATCAATCAACTTCTTAGGAGTTGTAATTACTAACGAAAATGTATACTTGATGGATAAGATCAGACACTCTGACATGACTGCAAAACTTTGTGAATTCTTAGGAGCTGACGCTGCTATCGTATCACAAGAAGGTTTCGGTAACCCAGATACTGACTTAATCATGAACTGTAAGAAGATTGAAGGTAAAGGAATCCAAACTGTTATCATCACTGATGAATATGCAGGACGTGACGGTGCTTCTCAATCATTAGCAGACGCTGACCCAGCTGCAAACGCAGTAGTAACTGGTGGTAATGCTAACCAATTCATCACTTTACCAAAGATGGACAAAGTAATTGGTCACATCCAATTCGTTGACACTATCGCTGGTGGATCTGATGGAGCATTAAAAGATGACGGTACTATCGAAGTAGAAATCCAAGCAATTACTGGTGCTACTAACGAAACAGGATTCAACAGATTAACAGCAAAAACTTATTAATTAATAAAAAAGATTTATTCAAAACAAAATATATTTAAATTTAAGAAAGGAAAGTTATGGGATTTTTAGAAAATAAAAAAGTTATCATAATTGGAGACCGTGATGGAATTCCAGGTCTTGCAATTGAAACATGTGTAAACACAGTTCCTAACACAGAAGTAATTTTCTCATCTACAGAATGTTTCGTCTGAACTAGTGCAGGAGCTATGGACTTAGAAAACCAAAAGAGAGTTAAAGACTTCGCTGAACAATACGGAGCTGAAAACGTAGTGGTTCTTCTAGGTGCCGCAGAAGCTGAAGCTGCAGGTCTTGCAGCTGAAACAGTAACAGCAGGTGACCCAACATTCGCAGGCCCATTAGCAGGCGTTGAACTTGGATTGTTAGTTTACCATGTTGTTGAAGAAGAATGTAAAGAACAATTCGATGCTGACGTTTATGATGAACAAGTTGGTATGATGGAAATGGTTCTTGACGTTGATGAAATCGCTGAAGAAATGAACGATATCAGAAGCGATTATTGTAAATTTTTATAAAGAAAGGAAGTAAGCTTAATGGATAAAATTAAAGTTGTTCATTATATAAACCAATTCTTCGCTGGTATTGGTGGAGAAGAAAAAGCTGATACAAAACCATTTATAGCAGAACAATTACCTCCTATCTCAGCTCAATTGCAAAAAGCATTGGGAGAAGATTTCGAAGTAGTTAGAACTGTAGTATGTGGTGACTCATATTTCGGTGAAAATATGGAAGCTGCTCAAAAAGAAGTATTGGAAATGATTAAAGAAGCTAATCCAGACTTCGTAGTAACTGGTCCTGCATTCAACGCTGGTAGATATGGTGTTGCTGCTGGTACAATGGCTAAAGCAGTTAAAGATGAATTAAATATCCCTGTATTAACAGGTATGTATCCTGAAAACCCAGGTGCAGATATGTACAAAAAGGACGTTTATATCGTAGAAACTAAGAATAGTGCCGCTGGTATGAGAGACGCTATGAAGAAAATCGGTAAATTAGGTCCTAAGGTTGCTAAGGGAGAAGAAATTGGCGCTCCTAAAGAAGAAGGATATATCGAAAGAGGAGTTCGTGTTAACTTCTTCTCAGACAAAATCGGTTCTCAAAGAGCTGTTGAAATGCTTATTAAGAAAATTAATGGCGAAGAATTCGAAACAGAATATCCAATGCCTGCATTCGACAGAGTTGAACCTGGTAAAGCTATCAAAGATTTATCAAAAGCAAGAATCGCTCTTGTAACTTCTGGTGGTACAGTTCCAAAAGGAAACCCAGACCACATCGAATCATCTTCAGCAACTAAATACGGTTCTTATGATTTCTCAGGAATCAATGATTTAACAGCTGAAAACTCAGAAACAGCTCACGGTGGATACGACCCAGTATACGCTAACGAAGATGGAGACAGAGTATTGCCTATCGACGTTATGAGAGAATTAGAAAAAGAAGGCGTTATCGGTTCATTACACGAAACTTGGTATTCAACTGTAGGTAACGGTACTGCCGTTGCTAACGCTGATGCTTTCGGTACTGAAATTGGTGAAAAATTATTAGCTGACAACGTAGACGCAGTTGTTCTTACTAGTACCTGAGGTACTTGTACACGTTGCGGTGCAACGATGGTAAAAGCAATTGAACGTACAGGACTTCCTGTTGTTCATATTTGTACAGTTACTCCTATCTCATTAACAGTAGGTGCTAACAGAATTGTCCCAGCTATTGCTATTCCTCACCCATTAGGAAACCCAGCATTAACTAAAGAAGAAGAATATAGCCTTCGTAAAAAGATTGTTATGAAAGCATTAAACGCTTTAACTACAGAGGTAGAAGATCAAACAGTTTTTGAAGACTAATTCAAATATAAATAAATAATAAAGGAGAATAGTTAACAGATGAATTTTCCAGTATTAAAGGGAGCTGGCTATGTATTAGTCAACACTCCTGATATGATTATCCAAAATGGATCAACATGTCAAACTGAAAGAGTAGTAAACCCAGATTCTGAATTCTTAAAAGAAGTTGGAAAACACATTAGAAGTTTTGATGAGGTAGTAAAATATCTTCCTAACCAAGTTTATATAGGAAATGTATCTCCTCAAGAACTTGAAAACTACGAAATGCCATTTACTAATCACTCTTACGAAGAAGGTAAGGCTGATGGTAAAATGGGTAAAATCGTAAAACAAGACGTATTCATCGCATTATTACAAATGTCTGATGCATTCGACTTAGTAAAACTTTCTGAAGAATTCGTAAACGAAATCAAACCAGTTATCGAAAAAGAATATCCTATTTTAGAACCATATTTCGGTCACCTAAAAGGATCTGATATTTCAAATGCTCAAGAATTATTCGACACTCACATGGCAGAAGCTTTATACCATGACGGCAAAGTATGTGGTTATATCAAAGCAGCTCATGATATCGACGTAAACTTAAGCGCTCACACAATGTTCGAAAACTTAGTAGTAAAAGCTTCAGGTGTATTAGCAGCTGTAGAATTAGTTACTAAGAACGACATTAACAGAGATGATATAGATTATGTAATCGAATGTTCAGAAGAAGCCTGCGGAGACGTTAACCAAAGAGGTGGCGGTAACTTCGCTAAATCTATCGCTGAAATCGTAGGATTACAAAATGCAACAGGCTCTGATACAAGAGGATTCTGTGCAGCTCCTATTCACTCATTAATCGAAGCAAGTGCTTTAGTTAAATCTGGTGTTTATAAGAATGTTATGGTAGTAGCAGGTGGTTCAACTGCTAAATTAGGTATGAACGCTAAAGACCACGTTAAGAAGGGCTTCCCAGTTCTTGAAGACGTAGTTGGTGGATTTGCAATTTTAATCTCAGAAAATGATGGTGTTCACCCAGTATTAAGAACTGACATCGTAGGACGTCACACAGTTAAGACTGGTTCTTCACCACAAGCAGTTATCTCAAGCTTAGTATCTCATTCATTAGAAGAAAATGGATTAAAGATTACTGATGTAGATAAATACTCTGTAGAAATGCAAAACCCAGATATCACTAAACCTGCCGGAGCTGGAAATGTTCCTGAAGCTAACTATAAGATGATCGCTGCCCTTGCTGTTAAACAAGGAGACTTAGACAGAAAAGAATTAGCTAATTTCATTAAAGAAAAAGGCTTAGTAGGTTGGGCTCCAACACAAGGACACATCCCATCAGGTATTCCTTATGCAGGACATGCTATTAAAGACTTAACTGAAGGAGATTACAACAGAGTAATGTTCGTTGGTAAAGGTAGTTTGTTCCTAGGTAGAATGACTAACTTATTTGATGGTGTATCTATCGTTATGGAAAGAAATGATGGTAAAATGGAAGATGAATCATCAGTTTCATCTGAATCAGAAAAGGATCAAATTAAGAAAGTAATCGCAGAATCCATGAGAAAACTAGCTGAAAATCTTTTAGCAGAATAGAGGTGTAGACATGGATAATAAAAAAATTTCCGAAGTATTTCTTGAAATATCTGAAGCTATCGAAAGCGGAAAATTTGGTAAGAAAGTAAAAATCGGTCTTACTACTTTAGGTAGTGAACACGGTGTTGAAAACATGAAAAAAGCTATTGAATTAGCTGATTCTGATCTTTTTGAAGTAGTTGTTATCGGTGAAAAAGTTGATGATGAACATGAAACTTATGAAGTTGATAACGATGAAGATATGTACAAAAAGATGGAAGAATTACTAGACAGTGGTGAAATTCAAGCCTGTGTAACTCTTCACTACAACTTCCCTATCGGTGTTTCAACAGTTGGTAGAGTAATCACTCCTGGTACTGGCAAAGAAATGTTCTTAGCTACTACTACAGGAACTAGTGATACAGAAAGAACAAAAGCTATGGTAAGAAATGCAGTTGCAGGTGTTATCGCAGCTAAATCTTGTGGTATCGCAAAACCAACAGTTGGTATTTTAAATATCGATGGTGCAAGACAAGTAGAAAAAGCTTTGAAACACTTCAAAGACAACGGATTTGATATCGAATTTGCTGAAAGCCAAAGAGCTGACGGTGGTATCGTAATGAGAGGTAATGACCTTCTTATGGGAAGCTGTGATGTAATGGTAACTGATTCATTAACAGGTAACTTATTAATGAAGATGTTTGGTTCATTCACATCAGGTGGTAACTACGAAACTACTGGTTTTGGATATGGTCCTGGTATCGGTGAAGGCTACGAAAGAAACATATTTATAGTATCTCGTGCTTCAGGTGCTCCTGTAGTTGCAAATGCTTTAAAATATGCTTACCAAACAGTAGCTGGTGGAATTGATAACAATAAAAAATCTATCTATAAACAAGCTGAAAAGGCTGACTTCAAAGGCATCTTAGATTCTTTAACTAAGAAAGAAGCTCCAAAGGAATCTTCTGAAGAAGTTAAAATGCCAGACAAAGAAGTTGTATCTGCAACAATCTCAGGAATTGATATTCTTGAAATTGAAGATGCTGTTCAAGCTTTATGGAAAGAAAATATATACGCTGAAAGCGGTATGGGCTGTACTGGTCCAATCGTTCAAGTGTCTGATGCAAACTTAGATAAAGCATCACAAATACTAAAACAAAATGGTTATATAGAATAATTCTATAGGCTTTTAAAAAGATGTGTGATTTTTCACACATCTTTTTTTTGAGCTGTTTTAAAATTTTTCCCTAATTGTTTTTTCCCTACTCTTCTTTCCCACTAAAAAAACCTCAGATTAAAAGTTTATTCAAACTAATAATCTAAGGTTATCTTCAATTAAATTACTCTATTATATTTCTCCATCTCCAACCGTATGTTTCACTTGCATTACATACAATAACGAAAGCTAATGGGTCTATTTCTTGGATGTATTTTTTTAACATAATAAAATCTCTGTTGCTTACAACTGTTTGAACGATTTCTTTTTCCATGCCTGAATAAGCACCCTTTGCTGTGTAAATGTTAGCAGATCTTGTAAGATTGTCTACTAAGAATTTGCTTACTTCATCAGGCTTTGATGTGGTAATCGTGCAAAGTTTTGATGTATTCATCCCATTAATAGTAAAATCTATTATTAAACCGTTAAGTACAGTACCTACAAGTGAGTATATAGCTATTTCTGTTCCGTAGGCATACCATGCTGATAATGTGATAAGGAAATCCACCATCAAACATCCTTTACCCAACTCAATTCCCAAGTATTTGTTCAATATCTTAGCGAATATGTCAGAGCCGCCTGTTGAGGCGTAATTATTAAGTACAATCCCTACTCCTGTTCCATAGATCATTACTGCTGCAATCAATTGAATCATTTTTCCTTCAAACAATGGTTTTTCCATCGGAAATAAAATATCCAAAATCCACACCAATAAACTAAGTCCCAATGAACAAATTATAGTTTTAAGTCCAAATGCCTTTCCAAGCATGATAAATCCTACAATAAATAAAACCGTGTTGATGATAATCAAAATAGGACCCGTCGAAATAGGAACGAAATTACTTATTACAATTGCCATACCAGCTGCCCCACCTAATGACAATTTATTTGGTGCCAAGAAAAAATGAATTCCCAATGCAATAAGGATTACGCCTACTGCCATCATAATCACGCTTTTTCTTTTATTTCTCTTTTCTAAAGCGTCTAAATCAATCATATTATCCCCCTAGTATTTTATGCAATAATATTATAACAATTGAATATACAATTTACAACGATATATTCATTGATTTCTAATAAATATTTGATAATTCTAAATTACAAAATATCTATAAATCTTTCTATTGGCAGTCCTCGTGCCTTGTCCCTAATATCCAATGAAAGCTTCAGTAGTTCTGTAGTCTTCAAACTAGCATACTTTGCCGATTCAAAAATCGATTTGTTTTCTGAATACTGACTTATGAATAACGCTGAAAACAAATCCCCCGTTCCCGCATAGGATGTGTCGATGTATTCATAATAGATTTTATCTGATACAAAATGCTCATCCATACAGAAAACAAAATGCTCATCATTTTCTTCTACGCTTGTAATAACGGCATATTTGGCGCCCATTTGTATAAGTTTTTCTGCCACATCGTTAATCGGTTCATCCATCTTACTAGTTATCATTCTAGCTTCAGTTTCATTTGGAATAATTACTGTAGCTACGTCGATAAGTTTTCTAAAATTTTCAATGTTATCTTCGTCCAATCCATTGTACAGTTTGCCATTGTCTGCCATAATAGGATCCACAATAACATCTGGTGAGTTTTTTTGTTTTGCGATAAAATCTTTGATTATGTCCACTTGTTCTAAACTATATAAAAATCCAGTAGCTATCAAATCAAAGCTAAAATCCAATTCTTCCCAAACTTTTGTAGCTTGTTTCATGTATTCTGTCGTATCTAATATAGCAAATTTGCCGTAATCCAATGTGTTACTTACAACAGCCGTTGGCAGATTAAAAACGCTTTTACCTTTGTTGCTCAAGACAGGAATCATACAACTAAGAGCGACTCTCCCATATCCTGGCATATCGTTGATTAGTAATATATCTTTCATCTTCTCTCCTCCATCTAATTATAACACTAAAAGCGTATTTGTATATCAAATAAATCTTAATCATTTTGTAGATTTTCAAGCTCTGAAAAGCTCAAATTTTCTCAATTTTTTGTGATATAATATCAGGTGGAAATAAGGAGGGGCTTATGTTCAATTTTAATATAGAAGAGCACAAATTTAAATATATACATTTTATAGGAATCGGCGGAATATCAATGAGTGGTATAGCTGAATTGTTGAACCATTACGGATACAAAGTTTCTGGGAGCGACAGAGAAGAATCCGACGAAACTAATAGACTAAAAAGTCTAGGAGTTGAAATATTTATCGGACAAAGAAGAGAAAATATCAAAAATCCTGACTTAATAGTATACACTGATGCAATCTTAGACGACAACGAAGAATTAATCGCTGCAAGAGAGCTTGGAGTAGACGTGGTAAGTAGAGGAGTTTTCCTTGGCGCACTTATGAGAAATTACAAGTACTCCATTGGAGTTAGTGGATCTCACGGTAAATCAACTACAACATCAATGATCGCGAAGATTTTAATCGATGCAAAAGTGGATCCATCTATACTTTTAGGTGGAAAATTAGACGAAATTCAAGGCAATGTTCACTGTGGAAATAGCGAATACATGCTTACAGAAGCTTGTGAATATAAAGCAAATATTCTCAACTACTATCCTTCAATGGCTATTATTTTGAATATCGATGAAGATCACTTGGATTACTATAAAGATTTGAACCACATTGTTGCAACATTCATTGGCTACATGAAAAACTTGGACGAAAATTCCAAAGCGATTATAAACATAGACGACAAAAACTGTGAACCATTACTGTCTCATATCAAAGGAGAAATCATAACATTTGGTATTGACAATGAAAAAGCTGATTACAACGTCCACGATATAACTTTTAATGAAAATGGCAATCCTACTTTTGTAATTTCATCTGAAAAATTCGACAAAGACGAAGAATTCTCACTTTCTATAATTGGACGTCACAACATATACGATGCAGCGGCTGCGATTATCGCATGTTACGAATTCCACATCGATATCGACACTATAAGAAAGAATATGAAAGAATACCAAAATCTTCATAGAAGAATGGAAACTGTAGGATTTTACAAAGGTTGTGAAATAAAGACCGATTACGGCCATCACCCTACTGAAATCAAAAATACATTGAAAGCATTAGATGAGCACAAAAAGGGTAAATTCTACTGCGTATTCCAACCCCACACTTACTCAAGAACTAAGATGCTATTGGATGATTTTGCCAATGCATTCTATGATTGTGATGAGGTTATAGTAACTGAAATATACGCTGCAAGGGAAAAATTTGACAGCAGCATTCATTCCACAGATTTGGTCGAAAAACTAGTTAAAAATGGCGTAAATGCAAAATACTACAAAACTTTTGAAGAAGCACGTGATTATATTCGTTCTAAAGTTTCTGACAATGACATGGTCTTGACTACAGGTTGTGGAAACCCTGATGTTCTTGCAAAGATGATTGTGGAATAATATGTGTACAACAATTATTGTAGACTATCCACAAGGCTCTGTGATGGCGCGTACACTTGATTTTGAAGTACCTTTGGAATACAACATGATTTATATTCCAAGAGGCTTTCATTATGCTGACGATTTGTATCACAAACCAATGCGTTCGAAATATAAAATGATGGGAATGTGTTTTAGAAATCTGTACCCTATCAAAGACGGTGTAAATGAATATGGACTGTGCGGATGTACGAATATGTTTATCGCGAATAATTTGTTCAGCAATCACCCAATTGAAGGAAAAATAAACACAAATTCACTACATTTCATGAATTTTGCGCTAGGAAATTACAAAACAGTTGAAGAATTGTTAAACGATTTGGACAATATTCACCTAGCTAACAAAGATATTGACGGAAATTCTGTGATATGTCCTGATTTCCACTTTATGTTTGTCGACAGAACTGGTGATTCAACGGTTTTAGAATACAAAAATCACAAATTGGTCCCATGTGGAGACAATCCTAAGGTGATGACTAATTCACCAAAATATTCTTCGCACGTTAAAAGATACGAAAAAGCAGTCGGTGATCTGTCCAAATTCAATCAGATAAAAGATTTGACGGGAGCTTATGATCCTGTAAGTAGATTCATCAGAGCAAAATACATCCTGTCAACTCACAAGAAATCCAATAATGTTAATGAAGCATATTCATCAGCATTCAGCATCTTAGAGCCTCTAAAAATCACTGAGGGCTTCTTTAAGAACGATTCACATGATTACTATACATTTACTAGGTATATCAGCGCATTCGACACACAGACCGCTTCTATGGCTGTTAGAACGCATTCCAATACTCAAACGTATCTGATAGATTTTGATGATATTCCTAATGAAAATGAAATATACTCATATTATTTTGAAAACAAATTAGAATTTAAAAGAATTAATAAAGGATAGGCTTGGCTGCCTATCCTTTTGGTTTAGCTTTCATAAAATACAACAATCTTCAAAAAAATAGAAGCTATTTTGTAATTAACAAAATGCTTCTACTTTTAATCAATTATGCATTATATTTTTCCATATCTAAATCGTGTTGCATAGCTGCTACCATAACACCAGTAGATCCACCTGCGTGAACGTTAGTTGAAGTACGTGCCATATCTGCAACACCTTGGATTGGGCTTAGTACTAAAATCATTTCAACTGGTAATCCCATTGTAGCAAAGATTGCTGTAGCTTGAATTGTTCCTGTTCCTGGTACCCCTACTGTTCCCATTGAAGCGAACAAGCATGAACCAACCATGATTAAATATTGAGTAGCAGAGAATGGAATATTAAGCGCATTGATTGTAAACATCGCTAATAAAATTGGCCATACTGCTGCACATCCTGGCATACCAAATGTAGTACCAATTGATGCTGCAAATGATGCAATTTCTGTTGGAGTTCCCATCTCTTCTTGTTCTTTAATATTTGCTGGCAAAGATCCAATTGAACTTTGTGTAGTGAATGCTATCAACCATGCCGGGAAGAATTTGCGTTGGAACTTGAATGGATTGATGTGTGCAATCAAGCTCATCATAGCTGATGTAGTGATGAATGTGTGGAACAAGCATGCTACATAAACCATTAATAATAAGAATAATAATGATTTAACAAATGATAAATCCAATGTAGCTACTTGGTTAGCTAATAAAGAAAGAACTGCATATGGAGTGAATTCGATGATTTCTCCAATAATTTTGTTCATTACTTTGTTACCAGCTTCTACAAAATCTAAGAATGGTTTGATTTCTTCTTTATTATTGTATCTAAGTACAACTATACCGATGATAATTGCGAAAATTACGATAGGTACGATTTTGTTGTGACTCATACTGTCAATAATGTTTTTAGGGAAGAAACTTACAAATACGTCTGCAAAAGGTGGAACTTCCTTAACCTTATCTGCAACATCCATTTTGATATTTGCATTCATTCCTATATTTACTAATTTACCTAAAATTATAGACAATATAGCAGCTAAAACATTGTGTAAAGCTAAAATTATAATTGTTTTGCCACCCATTGATCTTAATTTTTCTGAGCTTTCCAAGGATGCAACTGTAGTTATAATTGAGAATAATAATAGTGGAATTACAAATGCTTGTAATAAACTTGAAAATACACGACCAAATATTGCTACATAGTCAGTGCTTCCTTTGAAAATAAGTCCTACTATAGCACCCATTGCTGTAGCTAATAAAATTCTGATCATGAATGAAGTACCTTTTTTCTTCAAACGATCGATAACTACGCACAATGCGAAAGCTACAGCTAAAGCGATTAAGCTTTTAATCATTTCAACATCTCCTTTATATATTTTTGTCACACTAATCTTATCATATTGTCTTATATTAGACAATGATATTTAATTAGTGCTATCGTTTTCATTATTTTTTATTTATTGTATTATTCAATATATCAATTTTCCCTGTAAATTCAAACATTTATTAAATTTTTCCAAAATTTACAAAAATTTTAATTTGACAAAAATTTTAGAATAATTTTATAATTCTCACTTATTATCGTTAATATATCAACGTTTTTTGTTTGTTTTACTTAGAATTGACATTTCAAAATATTATTTCATTTTTGTAATATATAGGTTTTCTCAATAAAAAAGACCGATGTTAAACATCAGCCTTATCTTTCCCATCTACCTCGTTTGTAAATTATAAATCCCACAATTACTGTCAATCCATTTGACACTAACATCGATATCCAAATTCCTGTAGAGCCAAGATTAGTCAAACTCTTCAGTATCATAATAAGTGGAAGGCGAAGAACCCATAATCTTGCAAGTGACAAATACATTGTAAGTTTTGTTTTTCCAACACCTTGGAAGAAACCATTAATCGCTGAGAAATACCCCATGAAAAATGTAATTATCGCTGAGAAGTACATGTACTCACTCGCTTGTCTCCAAAGTTCAATATCTGAACGATCTTTTATAAATATGGATAGCAATTGATCTTTGAAAAGCAAAATAATAATCGCAGATGCAAGTGAGAAGAATGTTATGATTATATTTGCGCGTTTGAAAATATCCTTGCTTCTTTCTTTTTTTCCCGCTCCAATATTTTGTCCAGTGATTGATGTAAGAGCCATTCCAATTCCTATAGCGCCTTGGTTGAATATATCAGACAATCTGTTGCCCATTGAAAATGCAGCAAGTGTCGTTGTGCCGTATGATTGAATAAATCCATTAAGAACAGTGAATCCAATGGCCTCTCCACTTGATCCAAGCGAAGCTGGAATTGCAATCGAGAATATGTGTTTGATTATTCCCATATCAAGTTTGAAGTTTTTAAAATTAACTTCGATTTCAGATTCTTTTTTGACAACTCTTACAGCAAATACAACTAATAAAACTTTGGATAAAACAGTCGCCCATGCAGCACCTGCAAGTTCCATGTTAAGTCCTGGAATTCCCAAAACATTATCAAAAATAAAGAACGGATCTATAACGACATTTGTAACGGATGATATTGTCGATATAATCGTCATTGATTTAGTTCTTCCTTGAGAATTCAGTATAGATTGATATCCAAAAAATATCATATCAAACAAAAGCCCAACAGAGTTTATCGCAAGGAATATGTATGATTTGTACTCAAAGCTTCCTGTCGCTCCCATCCATCTTACAATAAATGGTGCGGTAATTACGCCTAGAATACTGAAAATTACTCCAAGTACTGTCGTGAGAATCAAAGTATGAACAGCATAAACTGAGCAGTCTTTTAATTTTCTTGCTCCAAGTCTTTGACTCATTAAAGAAGTAGCTGCCACACTTACTCCAAGGCCCACTGCTATAAACAAATAAAGCACCGGCCAAGTAAAAGATGTCGCAGCATAGTCTTCCGAGCTAATTCGAGCTACATATATTCCGTCAGTTATACCATAAAGGGTTTTGATTAGATTACTAATCATCAATGGGATACTTAATTTAAAAATCACATCCGTAATATTTCCGTTTGTAATAAATTCTATGTTACTTTTTTTGTTTCCCATCCACTCGCCCCCTATTAATTTATAATTTAAAATATCCTATTCCAAATAATCCTGGTCCAGTATGAATACTCAATGTAGGTGCAATTTGTCCTTCATAGTAGAACTTTGCTCCTTCAATTAAATCTTTCATACTATCCTTCGCTATTTCCATAGCATTTTTATTGTCGCCATTTAATAAAACCAAGTAATAATCCTTGATACCATTTAATTCTTTTTTCACTATATCAATAGCGTGGTTGATGTTTTTCATTGTACCACGATTTTTTTCTACTGTATAATATTCTCCGTCTTCATTACAAGATATTATAAGCTTCAAATTTAATAAATTACCAACGATTCCAGTGATTTTACCAATTCTACCACCCAATGTTAAGTATTTCAATGTATCCAAAGTAATGACTGGAACTGAATCTTTGATTTTGGATTTCATGGTTTCTATTATAGATTCTAACGAAAATCCTTCATCGATTAATTTTCTGGCAAAAATGGCAAAAAATCCTGTTCCGATAGAAATATTTTTTGAATCAAATACTTCCACTTCTACATCTTCCACTTGGTCTTTTGCTAACATAAAAGCATTGTACATCCCACTTAATTTTGAAGAAATTGAAATGCAGATTATCTTGTCAAATCCCTTATTTTTAATTTCATTTAATTTATTAACGACATCTCCAATTGATGGAATGGAAGTTTTTGGAACTTCTCTATCGATGTTTTCGTATATATATTTAGGTTCAACAGTGTAATCATCGTAGGAAACATCCGAATAGTTTATTTGAAGTGGCATCAATTCGATGCCGTATTCTTCAGCTATTTTTGGTGTGATTTCACTACCTGAATCTGTTAAAATTGCGATTTTTCCCATAATATCTCCTAATTAGTCAAGGCTATTAAAATATTCTCTTACTTCTTTTATTTTTCCACAAGTCATCTTGCCTTCTGGACAACTTCCTTTAACACAACCTGGTCCTGCTTTTTTGAAAATTTGTGGACACACTTTTTTCGCTTCGATAAGCATTAGTGTCGCCATTTCTCTGATTTCCCATTGTGCTCTTTGACAACATCTAGCTTCAAAGAAATGCAACAGTTCACGTGCATTCATTGTCATGACAATTTTTGTCTCAGTCGCATTTGAAAACACGTATCTTGCATCTTCAATGGAACTTTTTTCTGACATTGATTTTGCTTTTTTCTCATCAACTCCAGATTCGATTAATTTGTCGTATTCTTCTTGTATCAGAATTTCTGTAAGTTCATTGTAAGCATCAATTGTCTGTTTCATGTGGTTTTCGTAGATTTCTAAAGCCTTTGGATTGTTTTTTATTTTGGGAGGAATAATGTATTCGTAATTATTCGCTCTCACATATCGTTGTGATTTTTGAGAG
The DNA here is from genome assembly GCF_002243175.1 of Finegoldia magna. GTDB lineage: Bacteria > Bacillota > Clostridia > Tissierellales > Peptoniphilaceae > Finegoldia > Finegoldia magna_J. Next base: position 106,189 of record NZ_NDYF01000003.1, on the reverse strand, counting down.
AAACTCGCTAATCTGTGTCTGACCAATTGGTGGGTCAAAGTTCTAGATACACCCTCAATTGCAAAAGTAAAACTAATGTGTTCGACTGGTGACATGTGTCCCAAATCCATTAATTTATCTATGAAATTTTCTACATTTTCCTCAGTTAGTCCTTCTTCAATCTCCATAACAGAACTGTCTGAATAGCAAAGTTTTGCACTTGATGCGACAAGTTTTTGTGCATCAGGAGTGTATCTAATTAGATTAACCTTCATTAATTACTTCTCTCCCATATAACTCCATCTCTTGTGTCTTTCAACACAATTCCCATAGATAAGAGTTTGTCTCTTATTTCGTCTGCCTTTTTGAAGTCTTTTTCTTTTCTAGCAGCATTTCTTTGTTCAATCAAATCTTCAATTTCAGAATCCAAATCATCGTCATCTTCTTTGAATAAAATTCCCAAAACATAAGAAATATCATCCATCAATTTCTTAGCGTCAAGCAAGATATATTTAGATGTATTTTCATTGTAATTTTTGTTGATATATTTAATGAAATCAAACAATACACTAATTGCATCTGATGTGTTGATGTCATCATCCATAGCTTGTTCGAATTTTTCTCTGAATGTTTTTATATTATCATCTTTTTCTTCTTTTTCAGAAGAGTTTTCCAAAATTCTATTCAAAAATTTCTTAGCCGTGTACAATCTTTCAAGAGAATTTTTCGTAGCTACTAATGTGTCGTGACTAAAATCAATTGGATTTCTGTAGTGAACTGATAACAACCACAATCTGATAACTTCCAAATCAAATTCCTTTTCTATGTCCTTTAACAAGAAAAAGTTATTCTTTGATTTGCTCATTTTTTCCTTGTCTACAGTTATCATTGAGTTGTGTAGCCAATAATTTGCAAAGTGAGCCCCAGTGCATGTTTCTGATTGAGCGATTTCATTTTCGTGGTGTGGGAATTGCAAATCTTCTCCACCAGCGTGAATGTCAATAGTGTCACCCAAAATTGATTTACTCATTACAGAGCATTCCAAGTGCCAACCAGGTCTTCCCATTCCCCATGGACTTTCCCAAGCTGGTTCACTTTCTTCTTTTCTCTTTTTCCACAAAGCAAAATCCATTGGATTTTTCTTTTCGCTGTTGACATCAATTCTTGCACCGGCACGTAAATCATCTATATTTTTCTTAGATAATTTGCCGTAGTCTTTTGCTTTTGTGATATCGAAGTACACATTGCCATCGACATTATAAGCTGCACCTTTGTCTTCCAAAGTTTTAACGAATTTAATCATTTCGTCGATATATTCAGTAGCTTTTGGATGAATTGTGTCTTCTTCATCGAAATTAAGTCCCGATACATTATCCAAATAAGCTTGAATGTATTTCTTAGTGATTTCTCTGAAATCTATATCTTCGTCTTTTGCTTTATTGATAATTTTGTCGTCGATATCAGTGAAGTTGCTTACAAATTTAACATTATATCCTTTGTAAATAAAATATCTTCTCAAAGTATCAAATACCACAATAGGTCTTGCATTTCCAACGTGAATATAATTATAAACAGTAGGACCACATACGTATATACCGACATTTTTTTCTTTTATTGGTTTAAATTCTTCCTTTTTTCGTGTCAGTGTATTGTATAACTTCATATCTTCTCCTATCTATTTAAAGCTTTGTTTATCCTATCTAAAACTTCTTGTTTGCCTAAAACTACCATAATAGAATCCAAGTCTGGTCCATGAACATTTCCAGTAACCACAGCTCTTGTAGTCATCCACAAATCCTTACCCTTGATTCCTGTTTTCTTTTGAACTCTCTTCATAATTCCTGATGCAAATTCTTTTTCGATTTCATCAACTGATTCGACTTCTTCTTTTAATGCATTCATTAATTCGTCTAATTTTTCGTAGTTTAAGAATTCCTTAGCATCATCATCCATTTCGTAATCCTTGAACAAGAATTCAACTTTTTCAGTAATCTCTGCCAAATAATCCAATTCTTCTTTGAATAATGAAGCAATTTCTAATAATTTGTAATCTGGATAATCTTCAGAAATCACACCATCTTCAACCAAGTATGGTTTTAACATTGATGCTAATTTTTCGTTTTCTATTTCTTTAATATAATGTCTGTTGATCCAGTTTAATTTTTCTGTATCGAAAACTCCGCCAGATTTCGAAACTCTACTGAAATCAAATTTGTGTTCCAATTCTTCCATCGACATAATTTCTTGGTTATCTTCACTTGACCAACCTACTAGTGCTAGATAATTGTCGATGGCTTCTGGTAAATATCCTTTTGTACGGAAATCTTTAACTGCAACGTCATCATTTCTCTTAGATAATTTCTTACCTGATTTGTTCAAAACAACTGGTAAGTGAACGAATTCTGGAACATCCCATCCGAAACATTGATACATATACACATGCTTTGCTGTTGAAGAAATCCATTCATCACCACGAACAATGTGAGTAATTCCCATCAAATGGTCGTCAACTACAACCGCAAAGTGATAAGTTGGAAATCCGTCTGATTTTATCAAAACTTGATCGTCCATATCATTAGTGTTGAAAGTAATCTTACCTTTAATCGCATCGTTAAATGTGATTTCTTTGTTTTCAGGAAGTTTCAATCTAATAACATATTCTTCGCCATTTGCAATTCTTTTTTTAGCATCTTCAATGCTAATTCCTCTGCAAAGTCCGTCGTATTTTGGCATCAAGCCGTCTGCTTTTTGTTGTGCTTTTACTTGGTCCAATCTTTCTTTTGAGCAAAAACAATAATATGCGTAACCTTTTTCGATTAATTCGTCGATATATTTTTGGTACAATCCTTGTTTTACTCTGTCAGATTGAACGTAAGGACCACATTCACCAACTTCAGTTACTTTGCCTTCATCATCAAGGACAACACCTTCGTCTGGATCAAGCCCTGCCCATTTCAATTGTTCCAATAAATTTTCGATAGCACCGTCAACATATCTAGTTCTATCAGTATCTTCAATTCTCAAAAGAAATTTTCCGTTATTTCTTTTAGCATACAAATAATTATATAAAGCTGTTCTAAGTCCACCAATATGCAAAAATCCTGTTGGACTTGGAGCAAATCTTACTCTTACTTCACTCATAATATCCTCCATAAAAAATAAATTTAACTTATTTTATTATATCACAAATAGCCAAAATCAGCATTTATAAATAAACTCAACGCAATTATTTCGCCAAGTTTTTTACCCAAATTTTCTTTCCAACCAAATACAATCCCAAAACAACCTTGTACAAATCAATCACAGAAATTATCAAATACATCAACACGACATTTAAATCTGTAAATTTTGCCAATAAAAACGAAATTGGATACGAAATCAAAACTATTCCTACAGAATCAAAAAGTAAAGTCAGTACAGTTTTGCCACCGCTTCTGAGCGTAAAATATGACGCATTGTACAAAGCAGATATCCACAAAAATGCGCCACCAACCCTAAGCATATTTGTCGCCATCAATTTTACATTATCAGTTGTATTGTAAAATTCTGGAAAAAGCGGCGCCAAAATAATCAACACAATTCCAACTACAAGTGCCAACATAAATGAGAACACAATTAATTTCCTGTCGGTATCTACAGCCTCATCTACATTTCCACTTCCCAAAAGTCTACCTACCATAATCGAAATACAATCTCCCATCGCCAAGTTAAAAACGATGAAAAGTCCTATAATTGTTTGAGAAATATTGTAGGCCGCCAACGCTTCAATACCTCTTGTTGAATAAGATTGTGTAATCGCAGCAATCCCCAAAGAATACAAAACTTCATTGATAATCAAAGGAATTCCCGCAACAGTTATGTTTTTGAAAAGACCTGTATCTATGTGGAAATTCTTGAAAAAATTAGAATAAAATGTGAATCTAAATTTATTCTTGTTTGCAAAATAAATAAACAATGAAAGTTCAACAAATCTTGAAATAACAGTCGCAATCGCAGCTCCCTTTGGTCCCAATGCTGGAAATCCTAAAAGCCCAAAAATCAAAACCAAATTGAACGCAAAATTCACTAAAACAGTAATAATCGACGTTATCATCGGAAGTCTAGTTTCACCATTTACCCTCATTGAAGAAGAAATCGACTGGGAAAAAGCAAAAGGAATAAATCCAATAGTCATTGTTTTTGTATAATCAAGTGCAAATTTCATAGTTGTAGCAATGTTTTTTGCAGTATCTGTGTCTGGATTCATAAATAAATACAATAATTTCTCGCCAAAAACCCAGAAAATTAAAACGCTAATCACGGAAACTATAAAAGATAACACCACATCAAAATACAAACAGTTTTGTACGTTCTTGTAATCTTTTTTACCTGCAAATTGTGCCGCAAAAATACTAGCTGCTGACACGAGACCGAAAATTGCCAAGTTGAACACAGTAATCAATTGGTTTGCCACAGAGACTCCACTCATAGCAAAAGTTCCAGTCTGTCCAACCATAATATTGTCCAACATATTTACAAACGATGTAATAAGCTGCTGAATAATGATTGGAATTGCTAGTACCAATACTCCTTTGTAGAAATTTTTATCCCCAAAAAACTTACTTTTCTTTAATGCTAAATTCAATCTATCCCTCCTTCAAATTTTTAATATAATAATAATTGCAAAGCTTATTCGTTCCATCGAAGTTTTCATATAAATGTTCACCGTAAAATGTGAATCCACATTTTTCAATAACTCTTATACTTCTATTATTTTCAACAAAACAGCTGCAAGAAATATAATCGTAATCCAAATCCTCAAGCAAATGATTGGTAAAACTCTTCACAACCTTCGTCATAATCCCGCGATTCCAATAATTTTTGTTCAAACTATATCCGATTTCAACCCCAGTCTTATCTTCAAATTCTGGCTGTTCATACAAATAATCGTCTTCGTACACTCCAATCATTCCTATTAGTTTGTCTTCCAGAAAAATTCCGTATTCTAATTTTGAATTTATGAAATCTTTTAAAATTTTCTTAGATTGTTTGATGGATTTGTGTGGTTTCCATCCTGCAGATGGTCCCACCTCTTCTTGAATAGCGTATTCATGAAAATCATCCAAATATTTCATCTCCAACGCTTTTATTTCTATATCTTCACATTTTAAAATAAAATTTTCGTACTTCATTTGTATCTCCAAAATTTTTCAATCTATATAATAATATATCTTTAAAAATTTTAAGTCAATCGATTTTAAGCTCAATTCTACAATCAAAAAAGAGCCCTTTCGGACTCTTCATTTAACAAATTTCTAAGAAATTTTATTTTGTTTTAATTCCAAATTTTTCCATATCTTCATCAACTTCTCCTATTGGAGCAATTCCAAAATTTTCTACCAAAACATTGGCTACATTTGGAGATAAGAATGCAGGAAGAGTTGGTCCGAGATGAATATTTTTAACGCCTAAACTCAAAAGTGCAAGTAGTACGATTACTGCTTTTTGTTCATACCATGCAATGTTGTAGCTAATTGGCAAATCGTTGATATCATCAAGACCAAAAGCTTTTTGTAAAGCTTGGGCTATTACAACTAATGAATATGAATCGTTACATTGACCTGCATCTAATACTCTTGGAATTCCATTGATATCTCCTAGGTTTAATTTGTTGTATCTGTATTTTGCACAACCAGCTGTCAAAATAATTGTGTCTTTAGGCAATGCTTTTGCGAAATCTTCGTAATAATTTCTACCTTTTTGTCTTCCGTCACAACCAGCCATTACTACAAATTGTTGAATGTCTCCATTTTTAACAGCTTCAACAACTTTGTCTGCCAAAGCTAATACTTGATTGTGTGCAAATCCACCGACGATTTTTCCGTGTTCAATTTCTTTTGGAGATTCACATTTTTTTGCAAGTTCTATGATTTCTGAGAAATCTTTGTGACCATTTTCATCTGCTACAATGTGTTTCATTCCAGGATATGCTGCAACGCCAGTTGTAAATACTCTGTCTTTGTAAGAATCTTTAGGTGGAGTTATACAGTTAGTAGTCATCAAGATTGGACCATTAAATGATTCGAATTCTTTGTCTTGTAACCACCAAGAATTCCCGTAATTTCCTACGAAATTATCGTATTTTTTGAAAGCTGGATAATAATTTGCAGGTAACATTTCGCTGTGAGTGTACACATCTACTCCTGTGTTTTGAGTTTGTTCCAAAAGCATTTCCATATCTTTCAAATCGTGACCGGAAATCAAAATTGCAGGATTGTTTCTAACTCCGATGTTTACTTCTGAAATTTCTGGATTTCCGTATGCAGATGTATTTGCGCTATCCAAAAGTGCCATTGCAGCTGCACCATTTGATCCAGTTTCTAATGTAAGAGCTATCAAATCTTCTACGGACAAACTATCGTCCATTAACTTTGCTAACGTACTTTCCATAAATTCGTCGACATTGTCGTCAAATTTTCCCAAAACATTAGCGTGTCTATTGTAGGCTGCCATTCCCTTCAATCCATAAGTAATAAGTTCTCTAAGACTTCTTTTGTCGTCATCCAAAGTATTTAACACGCCGATAATTTGTGATTTCAATTTTAATTCATCATCGTTTTTTTCGTTATACAAAGCTGCCTTTGACAAATTTTCTTTGTCATCTAATCCTTCGATTAATTTTTGGTTCAAATCGATAGTTTCTTTTACTTTTTCTAATAAATCTTCGTAGTGGAAGTTTGCATTAGTTATCGTAGTAAACAAATTATTGTTGACATAAGAATGTAGGTTTTTGATATCCTTGTTTTCTTTTCTCATTCTAGTTAGGATTTCTCCCAATCCTTTTGTAACCCATACCAACAAATCTTCGATGTTTGCTACATCTGATGTTTTACCACACACACCTCGTTTTGTACATGCAATGTTTTTTGCAGTTTCTTGACATTGATAACAAAACATTTCTTCATTTTTTTCAATAGTTTTTTCCATTTTCTTTCCTCCTGATTTTTTTCTAACTTATGATTTAATTATAGTTAATCAAAAGTATGTGTTTCTGTAACATAAGTTACATTTGTTCATTACAATAAGTTTTCCAACTCAACTCTATCTTTAATTTTAATTTCAGATCCATTTAATTCAATAAGTCCACTATCTTCCATGTTCAATAATTCTCTTGATAACGAAGGTCTGGTCGTTGCCATAAAATCTGCCATCTGTTGTCTTGTCATTCCAGTGTTTGATACGTTCTCTTTTTCTGTTTGAATTAAAAAAGTTGCGATTTTTTGCCTCAAAGAAAAACTAGACAACAACCTCACTTTGCTATTTAAAAAAAATGCCTTTTCTGCAAGAATCGTTATAAGATTGGTCATAATTTTATTTTTAATCGGAGTTGAGCTTTCAGATATATCAAAAAAACTCACAGGAATTTCAAGAATTTCGCAATCAGTATTGCACACTAACGTAAAATCGCTGATTTTATTCAAATACGAATACACCTCAGCCATTACTTCTCCATGATTTTTGAAAATATTCACCACAGTGTTTTTCCCATTGATATCTGTCTTTTCAAGACTTAGCTTTCCACTTTTTAAAACGTAGATTTTATTGCAAATATCTCCTGGGGAAAATACGTACGAATTTTTGGTGTATTTATTTATTATCGAATTTGATTCAATGAGAAATTGTTCAAATTCTTCTTCTGTAAAATTTTTAAAAAGTTTTGATTTTATCATTTAATCACCATTATTTTTATACCCAATAATTTTATAAATACACTAAAAAACGCACCAGAATTTTCATTCTAATGCGTTTTGTTTTAAGCGTATGGTAAATATTTTTTGTCGTTTGAATTGTATTTTGAGATTTCAACTGCTGCAATTGGATTAATTCCCAACGATTTTATGGCTTCCAATGTGTTTTTGATTTCTCCTAATCTTGAATCGTCTTTCTTGTAAAGTACGATTGCGTTTTGAATGTCTTTTGTCAAATCTGTAAGGTCTACTTTTTCTGAAATTGGACTTACAGCGGTAATTTTCTTATCGAAATTTGAATTGTATGCCTTAGCTAAATTTGCTGTGTTTTGATCAAAACTAAATACACCAACATTATCAAAACTATCTATTCTTCTGTTCAATAAGCTCAATGCGCTATTTGAATTTTCGTTGTAATCATTTGAAAGTACGCTAACTGTTTCAAGTCCCAATTTGTTTTGCAATTGTTCTTTGCTGAAAATATTAGGATCTTTGTAATAAGAAGCGAATGCATATGCTAAACCGATTAACATTCCCAAGAACAATCCTATTGCTGTGTCAATTTTATTTACAAGTTGTTTGATTTTCTTCTTGGCATTAGGTGCATCAACGACTTGAATGTTATCTTTTTTCATCGTTTTTTTAGTCAAATCTGTAATAGCTTTTAATGATTCTTCCAATACTTTGTTAGTTTGTTCAGCGCTTTCACTTGAATATTCCATTTCAATAATTGATGTAGACGGAACGCTTTTTACTTTCAAATCTTTCCTTAAATCAGAAGAGCTAACACCATTTCCTACTTTTTCTGCTACTGTATCCAAAACAGAATTTGATTTAATCAATTGTTCAACATTTGAAACCAATTGTGTATTAATCATTGCGTCTACTTTGGAAACAACTGCTCCTTCTTTTTCAAAATCTTCTGGACTTCCCACCATTATTGAAACCTTAGATGAGTAAGAGTCCTTTCCCAAAACATTATTAAAAACATTTGTCAATAACGCACACACAAGCATTATTATTATAATGTGTGGCAATTTTCTAAGTATTGCTTGCCACGCTTCTTTTAAATTTAATTCTTCCAAGTTTATATCTCCTTAACTTTTTTATCTCTTTTACTCAATAACCACATTAAAAATATGCTCATTATCAATCCGTGATATAGAAGTCCTGTAAGTAAATCTACACTAATTAGATTGAACACAGGCACAATAGTTATTGCTATTGCTACCCATAAAGGCATTTTTTTGTATGAGATTTCATCCATAATTCCAATTACCCAACCAGTTATTGCAGAATAAGTTAACATTCCGTAAAAACCAAAGTTAGCGTATCCATTTGCAATGAATCCAGTATTTACCCAAGTATTTGGATGACCGTAATAAATCATCGAAATCAATGCTTGTATTGGATAATTATATGGATACAATCTTCCTCCAAATACCCAAGATTTGTCTGTCAAATACACGAAATCAATATTTTTGAATGCATCATAATATCTAAAATGATTATCTGCAGTTACCATGAAAACACGTCTTACAATTACACTTATCGGTTGCCAATTGTCGGTTATCATATAAAAAGCTAAGCACAAAAATGTAAGTCCTGCCAGTCCCATAGTCATTAAATTTCCAGTGTATTTGTTTCCCTTTACGATAGCTATGAAAATTACCAGTACTGGATAAAACAACATTGATTTATGTGAAGTAAATCCAAAGAAAAATACTTGGCAAATCAATGTGATTACAGTTCCTAATTTTTTTCTATCCCAAAGGCAGAACACCAATAAAGTTGGGTTGATAATTTTACCATACCAGTTCATAAAATATGCAAATGGTCCCGGAAAGATTACTTCCGCGATTTCCCTTCTAGTGTCGTAAACTTTTCTAAAATCGAAATTCAAATATTTTAGTCCGCCTCGCATTATTATCCAAGCAAACATCAATATTCCCACCAGTGCAAAAGCATAGACTATGAAATTTTCATTGATTTTTTTATCCGAAAAAGATAATCTCAATTTCGGTGAATAAGCGAAAATTTGCATAGTATAAAACGATGCTATCAACATGTACATATATAATCTGGAGAAATCCTTATAAGGATATATATTTAAACATGGTATGATTATCAAAACATAAAATAGCATCAGATAAAAATCACTGACTCTCTCTACTTTATGCCTTATCGTATAACACATTATCACAACCAAAGCGTATGATTCTATCAATTTGTAAATATTTAAATTGTTCACAAGCCCCATGTACGAAAACAACGGACTTATTGCATAAGAATAACTCAAATCCAAAAACAATTTAAACATCAATGATAAAAACACAAAAAACCCTTTTGATTGGAACAATGCTTTTATATCATCAGTCATAAATTCCCCTTTTCATTTTTTTACTAAATTAGTATACCATAATTAAACGCGATAATAAACTAATTTACTTTATTTTTAGGGATTTCTCCGTTTTTAAATTGCATAATATTGTTAAAAGTAAATTCACCCATTTGAACTCTGGCAAGTTTAGTTGCATTTCCCAAATGTGGAGCCAACAAAATATTCTTAGCATTTCTCAATTCTTCTGAAATTTTAGGTTCAAATTCGTATACATCCAAAGCACAACCAGAAATTTTCTCATCGTTTAATGCGTTTATCAAATCTTGTTCGCTAATAACTTTGCCACGTGATGCGTTGATAAGATATGCTGATTTTTTCATTTTTGAGAATGCTTTTTCATCTATTAAGTGATACAATTCGTCGCTATAAGCTGTGTGCAAAGTAATGACGTCGCTGTTTTCAAGTAAATAATCTAACTCTACTTGCTTTGCGCCTTCAACTTCTTTTTTGCTACGATTGTAGAATATCACATTCATATCGAAAGCTTTGGCTTTTCTCATAACTTCTGTCCCAATTCTTCCAAGTCCAATTATCCCCAAAGTTTTTCCTTCCAAAGTTTCTCCCAAACCGTACACGGGCTTCCATCCTTCAAATGAATCGTCATAGCAGTCAGAATTCATTTTTGTAATATTTCTTAGTAAATCTATAATCAAACCAAAAGTCAATTCTGCAGTTGATTTTGTCGATGCAGATGCAGGTGCGTTTGTAACAATTATTCCTTTTTCTTTTGCGTAATTAATGTCCACATTGTCAAAACCAGCTCCGTAATTTGCAATTATTTTCAAATTTTTCGCTGCATCGATGATTTCTGAATCGATTTTTTCACTCAAAGGACATACCAAGGCTTCTGCATCTTTTATTCTAGTTTTCAATTCTTCTTTTGACAAAAAATCCAAACTATCGTGATAATCTACTTCAAAATTCTCTTCGTACTTTTTAATAATTTCTTCAGGGATTCTATTAGTAATCAAAACTTTCATTACATATCCTCCATTCTTATCGTAGTCATTTTCCTATTTTCAAACATCGCCATATACTTTGCATCTACGCTTTTTAATAATTTGAAAGCATCATCAAAGTGATATCTGTAATAATTTTCATAGTGCGCATCGCTACCAACTGAGAATAATTTGCCCTTCATTTTTACGTATTTTTTGAGCGCAAATGTGTAATACTCTAAGTTGTCATATTGGTACACACTTCTTGTGTTAAGCTCCAATGCTTTTTCATCATTAATGAGTTCTGCAAAAACTTTTGTCAAATACTCATCCACAATATCCATATTTTTAGATTCCAATCTGTTAAGTCTCAATGCGTAATCAATGTGAGTTAGAACGTCAAAATCTTTGAAATTATTCACAGCTTCCAGCATTTTTTCAAAATAATTTGTAAGAAACTCCCTTTGAGAATAATCTTCTGGCTTTGGATTCATAAAATCTTTGTCATCGTATTGATGAACTGACAGAAGTTGAATGTCATAATCTCTGTTACTCACATTTTTTTTGATTTTCTCCAAGTTTTCTTTTGTGTAACCTATTTCTATTCCTTTTAAGATTTTTTGTGAACTTTTTTGGTTGTGTTCTTCAATCACTTTAACGTATTTGTCGTAATCGATGTCCACATCCTCAACTCTACCATCATTATAGGTAAATCCATAATCCAAGTGTTCTGTTGTGACGATGTCGCCTTTTACAAGTTTCAAATAATTCTCGAATTTTTCTTTACTATCAAATGAAAATTCTGTGTGACAATGTTGATCTCTATAATACATATTACTCCTTAAATTAATGAAAAGATGCTAAATTTAGCATCTTTTACAATTATCCTTCTACTATTTTAATACCGCTGGATGCTCCGATTCTCTCTGCTCCATTTTCTATCATAGATAAAGCTTCGTCTCTAGAATGAATTCCACCACTTGCTTTTACCATAGCTCTGTCTCCAACAGTATCTTTCATCAATTTGACATCTTCCACTTTTGCTCCACCTGTTGAAAAACCTGTAGAAGTCTTCACGAAATCAGCTCCACATTTTACAGAAATTTCGCAAACTTTTTTCTTTTCTTCATCAGTTAATAAACAAGTTTCGATGATTACTTTCAAAACTTTTCCTTTTGTAACATCTCTTACAGCTTGGATGTCCTTTTCGACATAATCGTAATCTTGTTCTTTTAATTTGCCGATATTGATAACCATGTCGATTTCATCTGCTCCATCTTCGATTGCTGTCTTTGCTTCAAAAGCTTTTGATTTTATACTCATAGCACCAAGTGGAAATCCCACAACAGTGCACACCAAAACGCTTGAATTTTCCAAAGACTTTTTAACGAAAGATGTATAGCAAGAATTTACGCACACGCTTTTAAAATCGTATTTGATTGCTTCATCACAGATTTTTTTGATGTCAGCTGATGTAGCATCTGCTTTTAATAAAGTGTGGTCGATATATTTATTTAATTCCATATTATTCACCTAATTCCAATGCTATTTCCATCATTTTTGTAAATGATGTTTGTCTTTCTTCAGGAGTAGTTTGCTTATCTGAATGGAATGAGTCAGAAATTGTCAAAATAGTCAAAGCTCTTGCGTTGTTGGCTTTTGCTGTCAAATACAATCCGTAACTTTCCATTTCAACTGCTAACACGCCCATTTTTTCCCATTTTTTCCATTCTTCTGATTTTTGGTTGTAGAAAATATCTGCAGAGAACACATTTCCAACGTGAACGTCGATGTTTTTTTCTTCTGCAACATTTACTGCTTTTCTCAACAAATCATAATCGCAAATCGCTGAAAAAGTTCCTTCCAAGTCGAATTGGTGAGCAAAATTTGAATCTGAACAGCTTCCCATTGCTATTACGACATCGTACAAATCAAGGTCTTTGCTATAAGCTCCAGCTGAACCGATTCTGATAAGATTTTCAACTCCGTATTCGTTGATAAGTTCGTAAGAATAAATTCCTATAGATGGAATTCCCATTCCAGTTCCCATAACAGAAATTTCTTTGCCTTTGTATTTTCCAGTGTATCCGAACATATTTCTAACTGCGTTGAATTGTTTTACATCTTCCAAGAAATTATCTGCGATAAATTTCGCTCTTAATGGATCTCCTGGCAATAAAACTGTTTTTGCGATATCGCCTTTTTTCGCTTCGATATGTGGTGTTGACATAATTACCTCCTAATAATTTACAATGACAACATCAAAAATTTTTCTTATATATTTTTGATTGCATTTTTCTTCTTAAACTGATTGTAACATTATTTCCACTTAAATAAGAGAGAAATCTTGTTTCTCTCTTATTATATCATCAATTTGAACATTTTTGCTATTTTTCAAATCCTGGAACTAATAATCCGTAGTTGCCATCTTTTCTTTTGTAAACTACATTTACATTATTAGTTTTAGAATCTAAAAATACGAAGAAATCATGGTCAATCAATTCCATTTGCATGATAGCTTCTTCCTTGTCCATTGGTTTTATTCCGAATTCTTTTGTTTTTACGATTGTACCATTTGGAATTTCTTTGTCGCTATTATCTTCAACGGCTTCAAATCTAATGGAGTTACTTTCTGTAAATCTCTTTTGTAATTTTGTTTTGTGTTTTCTGATTTGTCTAGCAAGTACATCTTCAACTTTGTCTATTGCAGTTTTGATATCTTCGTTGGATTCTTCTGCTCTTAATACAACTCCTTTATCTAAAACCATTGTGACTTCAACTCTGGCTTTGTCCTTTTCTTTCTTGAAAACTACACGAGCTTGTTGTTCATCGTGGAAATATTTATCTAACTTGTGTAATTTAGTTTCTGCCATTTGTTTCAAATCATCAGTCAATTTGATATCTTTTGTTACATAATTGAGTTTCATAAAATTCCTCCTGTTTTGCGAATTAAGAAATAATTTTCTTATTCTATATATACCCAATTTATGATTTTGCAAACGATACTAATCACTAAATCCAAAAAATCAAAAAAACTTCCCCTTACAAATTTTCATTTGCTCTGGGGAAGTTTTTGTTATTTGATATATTTGTCGATAATGTTGATTACTTCTTCGATTTTTTCATCTGCATTATCATTTTCTATTGCATGTTTAACGCATGTTCTCATGTGTCCATTCAAAATGTCGATGTTCGCTTTTTTCAATTGACCAATACAACTTAAAATCTGAGTGGAAATATCCACGCAGTATCTGTCCTCTTCAATCATATTTACAATCGCATCGAGTTGTCCACGAACTGTTTTGATTTTTTTGAGGGCTTTTTGTTTGTGTTCACTCATTATTTAACGGTAGCCTCAAATCCTATTTCATCAATAGCTTTGATGATATCAGCTTCATTAAAATCGCCTTCAACTACTACTTTTTTATCCTCCAAACTTACATTTACATCTGTAACTCCATCTACTGATTTACAAGCTTTTGTCACTGATTCTACGCAATGATTACATGACATATCCAATACTTCAAATTCTTTTTTCATTATTTTTCCTCCTTAAAATTTTTAATTCTCAACGAATTTGTAACTACAGTTACAGAACTAAACGCCATTGCAGCTCCTGCTATCATTGGATTCAAAAATCCAAACGCAGCAATTGGTATTCCAATAACATTGTAGAAAAACGCCCAGAACAAATTTTGTTTTATCGTTTTTATTACTCTGTGACTTAATCTAATCGCAGTGTTAACTTTATTCAAATCTCCATTTATGATTGTGATGTCACTTGCTTCAATCGCGACATCTGTACCAGTTCCAATCGAAAATCCAACATCACTTGTCGCTAACGCTGGTGCATCGTTTATTCCATCTCCAACCATTCCGACTTTTTTGCCCTTATTTTTCAATTCTAATACTTTATCTGATTTGTCTTTTGGCAAACATTCAGCAATAACATGGTCGATATTCGCTTTTTCTGCAATATGTTTTGCAGTATTTTCGCTATCACCAGTTATCATATAAACATCTATATTATCTTCTTTTAATTTTGCAACAGCTTTTGGTGAAGATTCTTTTATTTTATCTGCAATCAAAATATATCCGTAAAATCCGTCGTTTTTCCCAACAAGAACGACTGTATTTCCTTGAGATTGATATTTTTTAATATCCACATTGACATCAATATTATTGTCTCTCATCAATTTTTCATTGCCAATGTAGTAATTATCTCCATTTATTTTAGCTGAGAGTCCTTTACCAGTTATTGAATCGAAATCTTCAACTTTATAAAAATCGGAACCATTTTTTTCGAATTCTTTAACTACTGCATCTGCTAATGGATGCTCAGAATTTTTTTCAATTGAGGATACAATTTTCAAGAAATCCGCATCTTCTGATTTGTAATCTACAACTTCTGGCTTTCCATTTGTTATTGTTCCTGTTTTGTCCAAAATAACTGCATCTATTTTGTTCGCAGTTTCCAAAACTTCTGCGCTTTTTATCAAAATTCCTAGCTCTGCACCTTTTCCGCTTCCTACCATAATAGCCGTAGGAGTTGCAAGTCCCAATGAACAAGGACACGCTATTACAAGAACTGAAACCGAGTTTAATAATGCTCTGTCGAATTGTTTTGTCACAAAATAAGTGATGACAAATGTAATCACTGCGATTGCAATAACACTTGGTACGAAAATAGATGAAATCTTGTCTGCTAGTCTTTGAATTGGAGCTTTGTTGGATTGTGCATCTTCCACTAATTTTACAATTTGACTTAGAACTGTATCTTCGCCAATTCTTTTCGCTTCAAATACAAATGATCCGTTTTTATTAATCGTAGAACCAATACATTCATCTCCGACTTGTTTTTTCACTGGCATTGATTCTCCAGTAATCATTGATTCATCAACCGAAGAACTTCCCTCAACTATTATTCCGTCGACGGCGATTTTTTCTCCTGGTTTTACGAGAATTTTATCGCCGACCATTACATCTTCGATGTCTGTTTCCAAAGTTTCGCCATTTTTTATTACGTTGGCTTTTTTCGCTTGAAGTCCCATTAATTTACTAATAGCATCAGTCGTTCTGGTCTTTGCTCTTTTTTCGAAAAGTTTTCCGAGTAAAATCAAAGTGATAACAACAGCAGACGATTCAAAATAAAGTTGGTCGCTTCCGATTAATACATGATAAATAGAATAGAAGTAAGCTGCACTTGTTCCCAAAGCTATGAGAACATCCATGTTAGCGCCTCCACCTCTCAATGATTTGTACGCATTCACATAAAATCTTCTTCCAATGTAGAATTGAACAACAGTTGCCAACGCCCATTGAAAATATCCATTATTTAAAATCGTGTGAACTCCAGCCATGTGAAAAAACATCGCCGAGAACAAAGGAATTGAAAAAATTGCAGAAATTATGAAATCTCTTTTCAATTTTTCGTATTCAGTAATATTTTTTTCATTAGCTATTTTATTGTCTGTTTTTATTTCTGCAGAAAATCCTGCTTTGTCGACTAATCTTTTTACATCAGAATTGGTCTTGTATCCTTCATAAAAACTAACTGTAAGTGAGTTTTGTAACAAATTCACGTTGACATCTTTGAAATTATTTTTGTTCAAAACTTTTTCAATTCTAGCTGCACATGCTTGGCAGCTCATCCCTTCAATGTCAAACTTCGATGTCTTTATTGGAACATCAAATCCCGCGCTTTTTATTTTGTCTACGATAGTTTCTATATCGTATCCTTCTTTTAATTTTAAATATGCGTATTCTTGAAGCAAGTTCACGTTAACTGTGTCGACATATTCGTATTTATTTAAAACTTTTTCTATTCTAGCTGCACATGCTTGACAGTGCATGCCTTGTATTTTTAATTTTATTTCTTCCATTTTGCTCCTTTCTACCACCCTACTGGTGGTATGGTTATTGTATAATATTTAAAACTCTTTGTCAAAGATTTGGATTTGGATTATAATATTCATAATAAAATATGGAGGCAGATTATGGATTGGAAAAATTATGAAAATTTAAGCATGTTATCTGATTTCTACGAATTTACAATGATGAACGGATATTTGGAAAATAATATGGAATATGAGTATGCTTATTTTGATTTGTATTTTAGAAGAATTCCAGACAACGGAGGATTTGTTATCGTTGCGGGATTAGAAGAAGTGGTTAAATATATTCAAAATTTGAAATTTGACGAAAAAGACATCGAATATTTCAAGAGCAAGAATATGTTCAGCGAAAAATTCTTAGATTATCTTAGAAATTTCAAATTTGAATGCGATGTGTGGGCAATGCCTGAAGGTTCTGTTGCATTTCCTAATGAACCTTTGATGATAGTTCGTGGGCCTGCTCCACAAGCACAACTGATAGAAACTTTTGCGCTTTTGTCAATCAATCATCAATCATTGATTGCGACTAAGACGAATAGAATAGTTCACGCAGCTGAAGGAAGAGTTGTGATGGAATTTGGCGCAAGACGTGCACAAGGTGTGGATGCTACAGTTCTTGGTGCAAGAGCAGCTTTCATAGGCGGTGCTACTGCTACAAGCAATACTTTGACAGATATCACTTACGATGTTCCTGCTTTTGGTACAATGGCCCATTCATGGATTATGATGTTTGATTCAGAATACGAAGCTTTCAAAAAATATGCCGAAATTTTCCCAAATTCTTGCTCACTTTTAGTGGACACTTACAACGTTTTAAAATCCGGTGTTCCTAATGCGATAAAAGTTTTTGACGAAGTTTTGAAACCTCGTGGAATTAAAAATATGTCAATTAGAATTGACAGCGGTGACCTTGCTTATTTATCAAAACAAGCGCGTAAGATGTTGGATGATGCTGGATATGAAAACTGTCAAATCATGGCAAGTAATTCACTTGATGAATACACAATTTCTGATTTGATTGAACAAGGGGCAAAGCTAGATGGATTTGGCGTTGGAGAAAGATTAATCACAGCAAAATCAGATCCAGTTTTAGGTGGCGTATACAAATTATGCGCTGTGGAAAAACCTAACGGAGAAATCATTCCTAAGATTAAAATCAGTGAAAATATCGAAAAAATTACAACTCCTGCATTCAAAACAGTTTACAGAATTTACGACAAAGATTCAGGCAAAGCAGAAGCCGATTTGATAACTCTTCACGATGAAAAAATCGACGAATCAAAAGATTTGGAAATATTCCACCCTATTCACACTTGGAAGAGAAAAACATTAACTAACTTCACAACAAAAGAATTATTGGTTAGAGTGTTCGACAAGGGAGAATTGGTGTACGAACTTCCAACATTGGATAAAATAATTGAAAGAAAGAATGAACAAATTGATGAACAATGGGAAGAAGTAAAAAGATTTGAACATCCTCATTTGTTCCACGTGGATTTGTCTCAAAAATTGTGGGATATAAAATACAATTTATTAATGCAAAGCAAATAATCAATTCAGCACAACCATAAAATTTTGGTTGTGCTTTTTTGCAATTAAAAATCCACATGCATGACATGTGGATAAAATTTAGATATCGTATTGTACTAAAGTGTTGATGTAATATTTTTTGTTGACATCTCTTCCGCCAAGTTCAGTAAGTTCAATCAAAAATTCCATCGCAGTGATTTCGCCACCGTTTTTTTCGACTAACTTAGCTACTGCATTCACAGTTCCACCAGTTGCCAATAAATCATCAACGATTGCAACTTTGTCGCCTTTTTGAATTGCATCTTTGTGTACTTCTAATTTGTCAGTACCATATTCCAAATCATAAGAATATTCTGACACTTCTCCAGGAAGTTTGCCTGGTTTTCTTACAGGAACAAATCTTACTCCAAGAGCATACGCTACAGCTGAGCCAAACAAAAATCCTCTAGCTTCTGGAGCTGCAATCACAGTTATGCCTTTGCCTTTTAAATCTTCTACCATAAGGTCTACTGCGTGTTTGTAGGCATCTTTGTCGTTTAACAACGTAGTAATATCTTTGAATGAGATTCCTTCTTTTGGAAATCCGTCTATAACTCTAATTTTTTCTTTTAAATCCATTTTCATCACCGTTTCTTTTTTACTGTATTATCTACATCTATAGTATACCATATTGAGGGATTTGTTTGTTGTTAAATTATTTTTAGTTTTCTCAATTGTTATGTTTTTTATTTAAAAATTTTGTCAAAACAATTTATTTACAACTATATTTTTATATGTTACGATATGTTTGGAGAGTGATGTAATGGACAGTTCGAGTGTCTCGCAAATAATTGCGTTAGTGTTCTTGGTTACAATGTCCGCTGTGTTTTCTTCAAGTGAAACGGCGATAACATCTGTAAGCAAAATAAAAGTTCGACAATTAGACCAAAAGGATAACAAAAATGCACATTTGCTAAAGAAATTGCACGATAATATGCAAACTACCATATCTACTATTTTGATTGGAAACAATATTGTAAACATCGCAGCGAGTTCTATAGCTACAATTTTATTCACAAATATTTTTCATCAAAACGGAGCTTTGATATCGACAGTTGTAATGACTGTATTTGTGTTGATTTTCGGTGAAGTTATACCGAAAACAATTGCACAATATAAAAACAAATCCGTGGCGTTAAAATTTTCTAGGTTTATTTATTTCCTGACTTTAGTTTTCAAACCAATTGTAAAAGTATTAAACCTCTTAACTCGTTTGGTAATCAAACTTTTTGTTGGAGAAGACGAAGATAGTTCTACATTGACCGAAGAAGAACTTAAAACTTTGGTGGAAGTTAGTGAAGAAGAAGGCGTACTGAAAAATCAAGAAACTGAAATCATGATAAACGCGTTGGAGTTAAAGGAAACTTTAGCAGTTGATATTATGACTCCAAGAACTAGCATGGCATCAGTTGATATTGAAGATGCAGAGAGTGATTTGAAGGAAATCATCAAAAATATTACTTATTCTAGAATTCCAGTTTATGAGGACAGCATCGACGATATCATAGGCGTTCTTCACATAAAAGAATTAGCGCACAAAATTATCGAAGATGACCGCGATTTTAAAATCAGAGATATCCTGAAACCAGCATTCTATGCTTATGAATACATTCCAGTTGTTGATTTGTTCAAACAAATGCGAGCAAAAAATATTTCCATCAGTATCATTATCGATGAATACGGTGGAACTAGTGGAATTGTAACGATGGAAGATATTTTGGAAGAGCTTGTCGGAGAAATCGACGATGAATACGACAACGAAAAAGAAGTAACTAAAATTAGCGACAACGAATACTTAGTCGACCCTGAAATGAGAATCGATGAAGTAAATGAAAGGTTTGACCTTGACATTAAAAGCGACAAATTCGATTCCATAGGTGGATTCGTCATAGAATTATTGGACAGAATGCCAAAATCAAAAGATGAGGTTGAATTTGAAAACTTGAAATTCGTCGTAGTTAATGTTGATAAAAGAAAAATTACACAACTTATGATAATATTCAAATAATTTGCTCTCACGATATTCGTGAGAGTTTTTTTTTTGCAAAAATGTAATCTACTTTAATTTTTTTAAATACTTTATTATTTCCCTATTCCCAACGCTTGTTTCGCCAATTCATCAGCCATATCGTTATAAGTATCGTTGGAGTGACCTTTGACTTTTACGAAATTAATGTCGATTTGAGGTTTTATTTCATCGATAAATTTCTTGTAGCTTTTAGTTAGATTGTTGTTTGTTTTCCAGTCGCCATTAGCCCAGCTTTCAATTCCTTGATAATCATAAAAAATCGTGATTTTATCCATTTTAAGTTCGACTGCCTTTTTAATTGCAAACACCGACCCACTTACTTCTCCCGATACATTTCTGTGAGTTGAATATTCTGATTGAGGAAATTTCTGATTGAATTTGTCAATTTTACCATTGTGAAACAACACACAACCAAAACTATATTCTCCCGTATCTTTCTTAAATGATCCATCTACATAAGCCACGCATTCATTCTCATTTAAGTTATCAATTGACGCTACTTTTTTATTATCTTCGCCATTTATGAAATTATCTGCCTCTTCTTTTGTCTTAAAAGATTTGAAAATCGCTCCCTTAAAACTATTTACTTGTTGTTGACAATCTGCCCAACTATTGTATATCCCAGGATTTCTCCCAATTTTTACCGCATAAAATTTACTCATTACATACCCAACAGCTCAAAGTTCCAGCTCCCACTTCAAAATCTCCGAATCCTTCATCATCGATTTCAATTTCATTAGAATTTGTTCCAGTGATTTCAGTATACTTTTTACCTGCATTTTCCTTTCCTACATTCATTCTCAAAGTATTGATGTCGCCAGTGCTGATTACAACAGCCATTGGATTGTGAAAATCATCTCCGTGTCTAATCCAACCTATCAAATTTTCACTTTCCATATAATCTGTTTGATCTCCAAATGCGTAATGTTTTCTGATGTACATCAAATTATCTATAATATCCTTTTGCCCTTCGATATTAAATTCTCCACCTATTTTACAATAATCACCGTAAAACACGCAAGGATATCCGTCTTTTCTAAGTAGAATCAAACCGTACGCAATCTTTTTGAACCAAGGCTCTACAAATGATTCCAACGACTGACCAGGTTCGCTGTCGTGATTATCCACGAATGTAACCGCAATTGTGGGATGTTCTTTTACCAAAGTATTGTCGAAAATTTTTCTCATATCAAATTTATCGCCCATCTTCGATGCAGAATACATATTAAAATGAAGTGCCACATCGAACAAATCCACATCGTATTTCGTATCGTACAAATAATGATTAGTGTTATCATTATCTTGTAGCCAATATTCTCCGAAAAAATAAAAATCGCGATTTGCACCCTTTTGTATATGCTTTGTGAAATCAATTATAAATTCATCGTCAATGTGTTTAAGCGCGTCGTATCTGAAGCCGTCCACATTAACATAATTCACAAACCATTCTCCCCATCTAAAAAGCTCAGCTTTAACATCAGGATTTTTGTGGTCAATATCTGCAAACATCAAATAATCGAAATTTCCTTTTTCGTTGGAAACATTCTCGCTAAATCCTTTGTTTTCTCCAGCGATTTCAAAGATTCCTTTCTTTTGTTGTTTGTTATCAAAGTCAACTCCATTGAAATGTTGAAAATGCCACACGAACTCAGAATATTTTCCATTCCTACCCTTGAAATCAAATCCAGTCCATCCCTCAATATCATAAGCATCAGTAATTCTTTTCGTCCTGTCGTTAGGATCCACTTCATAAGCCTTAAAAGTTTCCGAGAAATCTGCTCCAGCTTTGTGATTAAGAATTACATCTGCGTAAACTTTTATATCATTTTCGTGCAAAACTTCAATTAATTTTTTCAATTCTTCTACAGTTCCGTATTTTGTACGCACAGATCCTTTCTGATCAAATTCTCCCAAATCGTACAAATCATACACACCATAGCCAACATCATTTGTCCCTGTCGCTTTAAACATTGGAGCAAGCCACAACGAATCAATCCCTTTTTCTTTTAAATTCTTCGCTTCTTTAGTCAAATTTTTATAATAATTTCCATCGTCTGGCAAGTACCATTCAAAAGCTTGCATCATTATTTCGTTTCCCATTTGTTCCCCCTATTAATTGTAAGAAATTGCTTTATATTGTATAATCTAATAAGATTATAACATTAAAACGATAAGAATAAGGAGAATAAATGCAATATTTAGTCGGTAGAAATCCTGTTATGGAAGCTTTGGAAATGGATATGGGAGTAACCAATATATACATACAAAAAGGCGAATTAAAAGGATTTATAAAAAAAATAGAAAAAAAAGCTTACGATATGGGAATAAAAGTCGAATACGTCGATAAAAAATACATCGAAAAATTCGCAGAAAACACTGCTCATCAAGGCATTATGGCAAAAATGCCAAGTTTCGGTTATTCAAGCGTTGATGAAATGATAATTTACGCCAAAAAAATAAATGAAGATCCATTTTTGATAATTTTGGACGAAATCACAGATCCTCACAATTTGGGATCCATCATCAGGACTGCAGAAGTTGCTGGATGCCACGGAGTTATAATTCCAAAACATCGCGCATGTGAAGTAAATGCAACTGCAATTAAAACAAGTGCAGGAGCTGTTTTCAATATCAAAATCGCACGTGTAACCAACATAACCACGACAATTAATTATTTAAAAGAACATAACATTTGGATTTACGGAGCCTGTGGAGAAGCTTCACAAACTCACACACAAGCTAACTTGAAAGGACCTATTGGTCTTGTAATTGGAAACGAGGGCAAGGGTATTTCGAGATTAGTCAGAGAAAACTGTGATCAGTTAATTAAAATCCCTATGTATGGAAAAACAGAATCACTCAATGCATCCAATGCTGCGAGCATTCTAATTTATGAAATCATACGCCAAAGGTATGAAAAATAAACAGATTTATCTTTATGTCGATGGTTATAATATAATTAACGCTTGGCCGAATTTGTACAAATTATCAAATGATGTAGACTTGGATAGTGCCCGTGAAGAGCTCATTGATATAATGAAAGAATATCAAAATCTAAGTGGCGAACAAGTTTATGTGGTTTTTGATGCCTACCTTGTAAAAGGTGGAATGAGCATAGAAGAAAAACGCGATAATTTGACAGTGGTTTATACAAAGGAACACGAATCTGCAGACCGATACATTGAAAGAAAAGTCAACGATATGAAAAAGCACGACAAAATGTATGTGGCTAGTAACGATGGAATGATCCAAAGAATTATTTTATCGCGTGGAGGTATCAGAATTAGCGCCAATGAACTCTGGAAAAATTATCTTACTTTGAAAGAAAACCTCAAAAGATCTAAGCTAAGAAAAAGAAAACAATCTACCGAAAATATTGTTACAATAGATAATGAAATTTATGAACAATTAGAAAAACTTCAAGATGAATTAAAAAAACAAAACTAGGCCATGTGACCTAGTTTTGTTTTTCAACATAAGGAGATACCCATTGTTAATGGATAAAATGAAAACGTTATTAACTGTTTTTATTATATCACCCTATATACAATTTGTCAAAATTTTAAAATTAAATTTTCAAATTTATTTTTGTTTATCTTCCTCTATCAAATTTTTGATTGCTTTGATTGCAACTTTAATGGCTACATCAGTGTCGTGGCACACAGGATTATCCAAGTGTTTCTTCTCACGTTCTTGGTTTGCCACAACTAAAAAGCAAGATCCACATCTAACGCGAAGATAACTTGCAACCACAAATAAGGCTGCTGATTCCATCTCACTTGCCAATGCGCCAAGCCTTTTCCACGCTTCCCATTTATTCAATAAATCGTATGACACAGGCATTTTTTCTGGTTCGTGTTGACCGTAGAAGCTGTCCTTGCATTGAACAACTCCAACATGGTAATTATGTCCCAAATCTTTTGAAGCTTTTACCAAGGAATTTGTCACATCTAAGTTTGCAACTGCTGGAAATTCTATCGGAGCGTATTCCTTCGTAGTACCTTCAGCTCTTATAGCAGAATTTGCTATTACTACGTCAGAGCTCTTAACATCTTCTTGAATTCCTCCACAAGTTCCAACTCTTATAAAAGTATCTGCTCCCGCTTTGACAAGCTCTTCCATTGCTATTGCTGCAGAAGCACCACCGATTCCAGTGCTTGTTACGGAAACTTTTTCTCCATTTATAGTTCCAGTGTATGTTACATATTCTCTATGATCTGCTATTAATTTTGCATCGTCAAAATATTTTGCGATTTTTTCACATCTTTTTGGATCTCCTGGTAAGATTACATACTTTCCAACATCTCCACTTTTAATATTCAAATGATATTGCACGCCTTCTTCTGCGTATTTCATAAAATCACCTCATTTTTATCTATATTACTAGTATATACTAATTTTAGACAAATATCATTATTGAGCGTTGATTTTGACGTAATTTGTACGATAAATTATTTTTTTGAAGAAAATTCCCACAATTGTGTTCAAAACTGAAGTTGGCAGACACACTGCAACAAACATTGATGGCAGTAACTCTTTAAAATTTTCTGTACCCATTCCCATTGGAATTGCAAGTGCCAAGAAAACAAATCCACTTATCAAAGTTCCTAAAGCGAATATTGAATTAGATTTTTTGCTGTTTTTGCCCATGAATTTGAACAAATAAAACACGATAATTCCAGAAACTAATTTGTCGATTATATTTGGAAGTTGTCCCATTGGAAAACTTGTTGTAAAAGCTGCAATTGCTCCCGCAAACAAACTCAACACAAAAGCTTCTTTTACATTATCCATGAATAATATTCCCAAAAACATCATTACTAATAAAAAATCCGGCTTAACTCCCATAAACAACGCAGGTGTAACGTAATGTAGCAATAATCCTACACTTAAAAATATCGAACTTACTGTTAATTTTTTTGAATCCATAATATCTTCCTTTCTTTTTCATAAAATTTTTCTCTTCTAAAATCATTTCATAAGTTCATTTCATTACACTCACCTGCCTTTATAATAAAAAAACACCTGTTCCCCAAAAGGAACAAGTGTCAAAACTCGCGTTACCATCCTAATTTATGTGCAAAAATGCACACATCTCCTTCAGATACTTTCATATCCTATCCCTGTAAAGTGAGAATCACTTTTTGAACTACTCAGTTTCATTCAAAATTCAGATAACCCCATTCATATAAACTTCCCTTAGAAATTCGCACCAACCATTTCCTCTCTTGAAGTTTCATTTATACTACTATCTTATCTATTGAATTTAATATTTTTAAATATTTTCTAATATTATATCACAAATAAAATAATTTACAAGTTATAAAACAGTTTTAAAATTAACATTTACCAAATCTTTTATAGAATTGTAAATCAAAGTTCTATCCAAAACTTCATCCAAAAACTCTTGTAGTTCTTCTCCTTCATAAAATGAGAAGAAATAAATGTCGATGTTGATTTTGTTGATAATACTCTTATCTTCAAAACCGATAACATTTAACAGATACATTGGATTGTCGATATCTAAGTTCACCTTAGCTTCGATATCTTGCAATATAGTGTTTCTTTTCTTCGCAACCCTCATCATAGTCAAAATCAATTCCGAAACAATAGAACTTACAAAGAAATCAATTGATGTAAATTCTTCTTTTTCTGAATCAAATGAAATAGATGAGTCCACAGGAATACATGATTTTTCGTTGTAAACTTTAACCAAATCATCGGATACAATAGCTCTGAAACTCTTTTGGAATGAATTTATATCATCATTCATATTCTTTCCTCAATTTATTTCTAGCATCAATCATCGATTGTAGTTTTTCTCTTATGTGGTCGTATTCATTTACTGGTCTATTGGAGAATGTTGCAAATCCACAGTCTGGGTTTAGCCACAATTTATCCTTGTCGATAAATGTAAGAGCTTCCTTGGCTCTTTTGTAAATTCCATCTGTGTCTTCCTTGTCATCCAGTCTTGGATTTAACACTCCAAGTCCCAAAATCATTTTGTTGTTGATTCTTTCATCAGCTAGTAATGCTTTCAGTTCTCCAGCTCTTGGTGTTGAAAATTCTAACGCCAACAAATCTGCATTAATATCTGCGAACAAATCCAAAAGCGGAGTATAAGGTCCTGTCAATAAAATACTTTCGTTTTTACTCCAATTACCACGACACACGTGAAGTGAACAGATAGATTTGTCCCTATCAACACTATCCATCACGCTTTTTATCAAATGTGTGGCAAATTTTAACTCTTCAGTTGGATCTTTTCTAGTAGACAAAGAGGCACACATGAAAGTTCTAGGTCTTCCTTCAGTGAACACAATTTCTGTAAGAACTGGTTCATCGAATTGAATTACGTCTACTCCGATTTCTTGAAGATTTTTGATTTCTTTTTTGTAAATGTCGATTACATCTTCTCCCAAATCTTCCTTACTGTCGTAGTATTTAGAACTAACATTTGCTAGCCACATACTTCTTGTAACCAAGTAAGGGCCAGGCATTGTAATCTTAACTGGTCTATCAGTCAATGATTTCAAAAGCTTTAATTCTTCTGATACAATGTCTCCTTTGTATTCCAATTTGCCTGTACAAATGGCGTTCTTGATAGATGTTGCAGGAACATCTAACGTAGTCAAAATATTTTCGAACTCTCTTTTATCGTCGACATAATCTAGCATTTCAGCCATGCTCATTTGAGTTACGCCACCAAGTTTTTCAGAAATAAAAGATACGTAATTGTCTCTCTCTATTTCTCCACTTGTGATTACATCTATGTCTAAATCTTCTTGTAATTGTACAACTTCTTTGGTCTTATCGTATACCAATTGTTCGTAGTCAGAAAGGCTAATCATATTAGCCTTTAACATCCTACGAGCTTTCATTATTTCGTCGCCTCTTGGCATAGATCCTATCAAAGAGGTATTGAATAATTTATTGTTCACTATTGAATTCCTTTAAGAAATTTCCTAAATATTCATTAGCTTCAGTAATTTGTTTGAAACCATCTCTTCTACCAGGAATCCATTGTTTTAATCCTTCAAGATCCATGATTTCTTTTTCTTTTTCGTTGTTGTAATCCATCTTGAACATAATGTCATCAAATGCTTTGATATCTTCATCAGAAACTTCAGGATTGAATGTAAATATGCAATGGTCAAAGTTATCAGTTTTATCTAAAACTTCAACTTCGTTTTTGTCTAGTGTACCATCACTAATCCAAGCATCATAATTTGTACTTAGGCAGAATGATGCATCAACTTCTCCATTAACCATAGCGATCATGCTGTCTTTTTCTCCACCAACGTGATCTCCATGTAAGCCAACACCGATATCAAATCTTTTTTCAGTGTAATCTTTACCATATTCTAAACCATTTTGGTGTAAATAGTTTATAGGAATAAGTCTTGCTTGTGGAGAATCAATAGCTCCAAATCCTATTGTTTTTCCTTTTAAATCAGAAACTTTTTCAAAATTTCCCTTTTTAACTACTAGATAAGTCTTCTTATCTCTATCAGTATCTCTCATGCATCCGATCTTATCTTTTCCTTCAGATCTCAAGTGAGCGTCTAAATGTGCTAATGGTGAATTCCATGCTCCATCAATTTCTCCACTCATTAAAGCATCTACTTGTAATTTGTAGTCTTTGAAGAATACTCCTTCGATTTCAGCTCCATTTTCCTTAAAAAATTCTTCAATCATTTCCCATATTACTGTAACTCTTGGAGCGTAAATAACTGCACCTATTTTTAATTTTTTCATTTAATTCCTCCTATTTTATTTACTTGATAAAGATTGTCCTAACATAACATGCAACACATCTAAAGATGGTGCCATGATTTGTCCAGCGTAAGCATCTCTCATCAACTTTTCAATTTCAGTCTTTCTATTGTAACTAATTCCTCCACCGACTCTCATTGCAAGAGTTGAGGATTCCATCGCATGTTCAATTGCAATAACTCTAGAAGCTATGATTTTTTGTAAAGCATCTTCATCATTTCTATCTAATGCTTCGGCTGCATCTTCTGCTAATGTTCTTGAACTTTGTGCTTTCGAATATATCTTGGATAGATACATTTGAACAATTTCTATATCTGCTAAACATCTTCCATCTGGATACTTTCTGTTTTTTGCATGATTTGTTGTGATTTTTGATAATCTAATATTTAAGCCAGAATATACACTAGCTAGACCTAATAGGAAAAACTTAGTAACTATTTTAGAAACTTCAGGACCTTCTCCTTCCACTCCTAATCTATTCATGTCTGTTAACTTAACCCCTTCGAGTTTCATTGGACATGATACATTTCCTCTCATTCCAACTCCATCCCAATATTTCATATTGAAACTCAATCCTTCAGATTCCAAAGGAACTGTCCAATAAGTAGTCTTACCCTCAAAATCACATGATTTACTCAAGAACAAATAATAACTAGCAAACGTAGCAGTAGTTACCATTGACTTTGTTCCGTTAAATACAAAATAATTTCCATCTTTTGTGCAAGTTGTTTCTGGATTACCAAAGTGAGTTCCTGTTCCAAATTCAGAATTAGCCAATGCCAAATACTTATTGTGATTGACTACATCATCCACAACTTTTTCATACAAATCTTTTTGTCCACATTTAATTACAGCATTCAATGCTACATTATGCATCATATAACATAATGCAGCTGACGGATTATACTCAGCAAAAGCCATAATTACTTTTTGGTGTTCTTTAGCTCCTTTACCAAGTCCACCCATTTCTTCAGGAACCAAAAGTTTTAAAAAACCTTCTTCTCCCATTTTTTCAAATGCTTCTTTTGGAAATGAACAATCCACATCTGAATTTTTTCCAGCCGTTTCTAAATATTTATTAGCAAACTCTTTTGCTTGTTCGTAAATATCCATAATTTCTTCCTTTTTATTGACATTTGTGTCCTATTTACTTGTTTTCTGTAGCTAAAATACCACCTAACATTACATGGAGAACATCCAATGATGGTGCCATAATTTGTCCAGCGTAAGCGTCTCTCATCAACTTTTCTATTTCAGTCTTCTTATTATAAGTGATTCCGCCGCCAATTCTCATTGCAAGTGTAGCTGAATTCATTGAATTTTCAATTGAAGTCACTCTTGCTGCAATAATTTTTTTAAGCATATCTTCGCTATTATTAACTATAGATTCTGCTGCATCTTCTGATAGTGTTCTTGCACTTTGTGCCATTGAATATATCTTAGACAAATACATTTGAACAATTTCAATATCTGCTAAGCATTTTCCATTTGGATATTTTCTACTTGTAGCGTATTTATTAGTAATGTTTGATATTCTAATATTTAAACCAGCATATACACTAGCAAGTCCAAGTAAAAACATCTTTGTTACAACACTTGCGACTTCATCTGCTCCGCCTTCTTCGCCTAATCTGTAATCGGATGTCAACTTAACATTGTCAAATTTCATTGGACAAGAAACATTTCCTCTCATTCCAACTCCATCCCAATATTCCATATTGAAACTCAAACCTTCAGATTCCAATGGAACAACCCAATATGTTGTTTTACCTTCAAATTCAGCTGATTTACTGTTATATTGATAATAACTTGCATAAGTTGCACTTGTTACCATTGATTTAGTCCCCTTGAACACATAGTCATCTCCATTTTTAGTACAAGTCATTTCTGGATTACCAAAATGTGTTCCACTACCAAATTCTGAATCAGCCAACGCCATAAATTTATTATTTTCAACGACATCTTTTACTATTTTATCAATTAAAGTTTTTTGACCATAATCCAACACTCCACTGATTCCAACATTATGCATCATATAGCATAATGCTGCAGATGGATTGTATTCAGCAAATGCCATTGTAACTTCTTGATGTTCTTTTGCTCCTTTGCCAAGTCCACCCATTTCTTCAGGAATCAAAAGTTTTAAAAATCCTTCTTCTCCCATTTTTTCAAATGCTTCTTTTGGGAAAGTGCAATCCTTGTCAGATTTTTTTCCTTCTTCTTCTAAATATTTTTTTGCAAATTCTTTTGCTTGTTCGTAAATCCCCATTAAACCTCCTATAATAGTGGTTGACCTGTTATAGCTTTTCCTAACCAAACGTTAAGAACGTCTAGTGATGGAGCCATGATTTGTCCAGCGTAAGCATCTCTCATCAATCTTTGGATTTCAGATGCACAGTTGTAAGTCTTTCCACCGCCAACTCTCATAGCATAAGTTGAAGATTCGATAGCATTTTCGATAGCGCAAACTCTTGCTGCGATAATCTTGCATACTGCATCAGCTTCGCCGTCAACTAAAGATCTTGCTGCTAATTCTGTAAGAGCTTTTGCGCTCATTCCGTTAGCGTAAATCTTAGCTAAGTGTAATTGAACTGTTTCAATATTAGCTAAGCATTGTCCTGATGGATATTTTCTCTTCAATGCATAATCATTTGTAACTTTTGATAATCTCAAGTTCAATCCAGTGTATACACTTGCTAAACCTAAAATGAAGTATGGAGCTACAACGTTGAATACTTGGTCAATACCTGAACCTTCTTCACCGATTCTGTTAACTTCGTCTAATTTAACATCTGTCATAGTCATTGGACATGAAACGTTACCTTTCATACCAATACCTTTCCAGTGGCTCATCTTGAATTCTAATCCTTCAGATTCCAATGGAACTAACCAGTTATTGATGTCTCCTTCTTTTTCAGTTGATGGAGTTAAAATTAAGTAATAACTTGCATGAGTTGCACTTGTTACCATTGATTTTGTTCCGTTGAAAACGAATTTTCCACCGTCTTTAGTTACTTTGATTTCTGGAATGTAGAAGTGAGTACCAGTTCCGAATTCAGAATAAGCTAAAGCCATGAATTTGTTGTTGTCAACTATATCTTTAACAACTTTTTTCTTTAATTCTTCGTTACCATGAGTAAGAACAGTCATTAAAGCTACGTTGTGCATCATGTAGCAAAGACCAGCAGTTGGGTTGCTTTCAGCAAATGCTAAAACAGCTTGTTGGTGTTCAACAGCAGTTTTTCCTAAACCACCCATTTCTTCTGGGATAATTAATTTGAAGTAGCCAGCTTTTCCCATTTCTTCAAATGATTCTACAGGAAATCTACCTTCTTCATCTGAGCTTTTTGCATATGGTTCAATGTGTTCCAATGCAAATTTTCTTGATTCTTCGTAAAAATTCATAAAACCCTCCTAAAGTTTATGTTTCATCTATATAATATCACCAATTCTATAATAAGACCAGAAATATTGTTAAATATTCTTCATTTATTGAAACTTTCTATAAATCCTACCAATTTCATTTGATTTTAAATAAATTAGAAAATTTCTTGATTTTTTTATTCGTTATATCATTGAAATATCAACGTTATAAATTTTTTAGTCATTTATAGAAAAAATCTATAAATGATTTTTCAAATTGTTAAAAATTTGCAATAAAAAACACTGCAAGATTTCTCTCACAGTGTTTTGTTATATTATCTATTTGTAGAATTTGGATTTACGACGTCTTCTTTCTTTGCGCCTTCTTCTTCCTTAGCTTTTTCTACAGATTCAACTTTTTTGCCTTCTTTTTCAAGGTTTTCTTCTTTATCTGCTGCATCTGTATCTTCTACTGAGTTAGAATAATCCATTTCTGCCATTCTCTTGTAAGTGTTGTATCTTTCCTTAGCATCTCTTTCAGCTTCTTGGAATAATTCTTCCGCTTGTTCAGGGAATGATTTTTGTAATGACAAGTATCTTACTTCTCCTCTGATGAAGTCTTGGAATGATCCAGTTGGTTCTTTAGAGTCTAATTGGAATGGATTCTTTCCTTCTTCTGCAAGAGTTGAATCGAATCTGTATAAGTGCCAATAACCAGCTTCTACAGCTAATTTTTCTTGACGTTGGCTCTTACCCATACCAGCTTTAATACCGTGGTTGATACATGGTGAGTAAGCGATGATTAATGATGGTCCATCATATTCTTCAGCTTCTCTAATAGCTTTTAATGTTTGATTTTGGTTAGCACCCATAGCGATTTGTGCTACGTATACGTATCCATAAGTTGATGCCATCAAACCTAAATCTTTCTTTCTAACTTTCTTACCACTTGCGGCAAATTGTGCTACAGCAGCTGTTGGAGTTGATTTAGAAGCTTGTCCACCAGTGTTTGAGTAAACTTCTGTATCGAATACCATAACGTTGATGTTTTCACCTGATGCTAATACGTGATCCAATCCGCCGTATCCGATATCGTAAGCCCAACCGTCTCCACCGAAGATCCATACAGATTTCTTAATTAAGAAGTCTCTGTCTGTTCTTATATATTTCAATAATTCTTCAGCTTCAGCGTTATTAGTGTCATCATCTAAGTGTTGTAAGATTTCTGCTGCACATGCTTTAGATGTAGCTACATCGTCCATGTTTTCAACAAATTTCTTGAATGGTGCATTCAATGGACTTTCAATGTTCAAGTCTAAGAATGCTTGCATTTTTTCTTTTAATTGTAATCTGATTTTCTTGATAGCTAAGTGCATACCATATCCGTATTCAGCATTGTCTTCGAATAATGAGTTAGCCCAAGCTGGTCCTTTACCTTCAGCGTTTGTGCAGTAAGGAGTTGAAGGAGCACTTGCACCCCAGATTGATGAACAACCTGTAGCGTTAGCTATAAGCATTCTATCACCGTATAATTGAGTGATTAATTTAGCGTATGGAGTTTCTCCACAACCAGCACAAGCTCCAGAGAATTCAAATAATGGTTGTTGGAATTGTGAACCTTTAACTGTTTTTTCTGCTGGCATTAAGTCTTCTTTGTATCCAACTTTTTCTACAGCGTAAGTCCAGTTATCTTTTTGTGCAAGATGTTGTTCTTCGAAAGGTTTCATGATTAATGCTTTTTCTTTTGCTGGACATACATCAGCACAGTTACCGCAACCTGTACAGTCTGCTGGTGAAACTTGGATTCTGAATGTTAAATCTTCAAATCCTTTACCAACTGCTTTTTTGCTTTCGAATGTTTCAGGAGCGTTCTTTCTGTCTTCTTCGTTTAATAAGAATGGTCTGATAACTGCGTGTGGACATACATAAGCACATTGGTTACATTGGATACATTTATCCATTTGCCATTCTGGAACGTTAAGAGCGATACATCTCTTTTCGTAAGCTGAAGTTCCCATTGGGAATTCACCGTTTGCTCTGTCTTTAAATGCAGATACTGGTAAATCATTACCTTGTTGTGCGTTCATTACACTTGCAACTTCTTTTACGAATTCTGGAAGATTAGCGTCATTTTCAACGTCTTCTTCAGCGTTTTTCCATTCAGCTGGAACTTTGATTTCTACAAGTTGATCGATACCTTGATCTACTGCAGCGTAGTTCATGTTTACAATGTCTTCACCTTTTCTTCCGTAGTTAGCAACTATAGATTCTTTTAATTTCTTGATAGCTTCATCTATAGGTAATACTTTAGATAATTTGAAGAATGCAGCTTGCATAATCATGTTAGTTCTTCCACCTAATCCTACTTCTGCTGCAATCTTAGAAGCGTTGATTGTGTAGAATTTAATGTCGTTTTCAGCGATATATTTCTTTAATTTACCTGGAAGGTGAGTATCTAATTCTTCTTCATTCCAGATACAGTTTAGTAAGAATGTACCACCTTTTCTTAAACCTCTTAATAAATCGTATTGATATACATAAGCTTGTTTTGAACAAGAAATGAAATCTGATTCATCTAATAGATAAGTTGAGTGAATTGGGTTGTTACCAAATCTTAAGTGAGACATTGTAACCCCACCAGATTTTTTAGAGTCATAATCGAAGTAACCTTGAGCGTACATGTCAGTACCATCACCTATGATTTTAATAGCTGATTTGTTAGCACCTACTGTACCGTCAGAACCGAATCCCCAGAATTTACATCTGATAGTTCCTTCAGGTGAAGTGTTTATAACATCTTTTACTTCTAATGATCTATGTGTAACATCATCTACTATACCGATAGTAAATTGTGTTCTTGGTTTATCTTGTTTTAAGTTTTCGTAAACTGTGTTAATGTGAGTTGGAGTTGTATCTTTTGAACCTAAACCGTAAATACCACCAACGATAACTGGTTTATTTTCATGATCATAGAAACAATCTCTAACATCTAGATATAGAGGTTCTCCCAATGAACCTTTTTCTTTAGTTCTGTCTAAAACTGCGATTTTCTTAACTGTTTTTGGAATAGCATTTAAGAAATGTTCTTTAGAGAATGGTCTGTATAAGTGAACTTTTAATACTCCGACTTTTTCTCCCTTAGAAACTAAATAATCAACAGTTTCTTCAATAGTTTCAGTTACTGAACCCATAGCTACTATAATATTTTCAGCATCTTCAGCACCATAGTAGTTGAATAATCCGTAGTTTCTGCCTGTAATCTTGTTAATTTCATTGATATAGCCTTCAGTAATACCAACGATATCTTCATAGTATGTATTAGATGCTTCCATACCTTGGAAATAAACGTCTGGATTTTCAGCTGTACCCATAGTCTTAGGGTTTTCTGGATTTAATGCGTTTCTTCTGAATTCATCAATAGCTTCCCAATCAACGATTTTTGCCAAATCTTCGTAGTCCATAACTTCGATTTTTTGAATTTCGTGACTAGTTCTGAAACCGTCGAAGAAATGTAAGAATGGAACTTTACCTTTGATAGAAGAAAGGTGAGCTACTGCTGCTAAATCCATAACTTCTTGTACTGAACCTGAGCATAACAATGCAAAACCAGTTTGTCTTGCTGCCATAACGTCTTGGTGGTCACCAAAAATGCTAAGTGCATGTGATGCCAAAGCTCTTGCTGATACGTGGAATACGCCAGGTAAGTTTTCTCCGGCAATCTTGTACATATTTGGAACCATCAACAATAAACCTTGTGATGCTGTGAATGTAGATGCCAAAGCCCCTGCAACTAAAGCCCCGTGTACTGAACCAGCTGCTCCACCTTCTGATTGTAATTCAGTTACTTGTACAGTTTCACCGAATAAGTTCTTACGTCCATCTGCTGCCCAAACATCAATTGCTTCAGGCATTGGTGATGATGGAGTAATTGGATAAATAGTTGCCACATCTGAAAATGCATAAGCTACGTGAGCAGCAGCTGTATTTCCATCCATGGTTTTCATGTGTTTTGCCATTTATTTAACCCCCTATATATAAATAAATAAATTGTTTAAATTAAAACGGACTAACTCCGCTCTATGAGTTATTATAACTCAATAATTTTTCCATTGCAAGAATAACAAACTTCATCAAAAAATTTTATTGTGAAATTATTTTTTGTTATTTTTTAACTGCTTTCTATGCTCCTCAGTATCTTTTTTCATATTTGCAATTAACTTATTATTTAACTCTTGTGCAGCATTATAACCCAAAAGTTTTTGTCTTTGATTTCTAACTGCAACTTCTACAATCATTGCGATATTTCTACCTGGTTTTACAGGAACTTCAAGATATGGAAGTTCAACTCCCAAAATTTCTGTAGTGTGTTCGTCAAGTCCAATTCTGTCGTATTCTTTATCGTCTTGCCATTTTTCTAGCTTTATAACCAAATCGATAAACGTAGTTAATCTTACTGAACCTGTACCGTATAATCTTTGAATGTCTAAAATTCCAAGACCCCTAACTTCCAAATAGTGTC
Source organism: Finegoldia magna (assembly GCF_002243175.1). GTDB lineage: Bacteria > Bacillota > Clostridia > Tissierellales > Peptoniphilaceae > Finegoldia > Finegoldia magna_J. The sequence continues at coordinate 69,994 of NZ_NDYF01000003.1, read as the reverse complement.
TGATATTAAGAGGAGCTTGTGCCAACAATCCTTTTTCGATTTTTCTAATTTCAACCACATCATCTGCAACAAGTCTGTGACCTCTAGTAACCAAATCCAAAGCAGTTTCGCTTTTTCCTACTGAGCTGTCTCCCATCAACAAAACTCCCATACCAAAAACATCCAACAACGAAGCGTGGATTGTATCTTCCTCACTAAGGAAATATTCCAATACTTCATCCAAGGCTGAGATAAGTCTAGTAGTTGTTCTGTCCGAAATTAACAAAGTTTTGTCGTATTCTTCGGCTAATTTTCTAACTTCATCTGGAATTTGAGCATAGTGTGAAAACACAATACAAGGAATATCATATTCCATCATTGCCCTTACTCTTTCTTTTCTAAGCTCAATATCCATCGCCATATAATATGCAAGTTCAGCCTTACCGAACAATTGAATTCTTCTGTATGGAAATTCTTCCAAGAAACCAGATAATTGTAACCCCGGTCTGTTAATTTCAGAATTTGTAATCTCAATTGTTTCGTAATCAGAACTTGTTCTCACAACGTGCAAGTCTAATTTTTTAACGACCGCACTTAATTTTACTGTTTTCATAAGTTCCCTCCTTATTATATTTTATTATCTAATCTGTATATAAGCAAACAATCTTAGATAATAAACCACGAAATCATAAATCAATTGTTTCGTTTTTGTAATATTTAACGTTTTTCTAACATGATTTATTACAAAAAGGTTACAACAAGTTACAAATGTGTTACAATATATTATATTAAATTTGCAGATTAAAAACTTTTAATCGTAAAATTAGGAGGAAAAATGAACAATATAAAAAAACCATTGTTAGTGATGGGATTAATGTTTACCTTTTCTGCTTTAAATGCAACTTCTTCATTTGCTGATGTTGACAATACAAAGCTTGTAGAAGAAGTAAAACATGACGCTTTAAATTACACTACAAATTTGCAAAATACAATTAAAGATCAAGAAAATGTGAATACAGAGGATTCCATCAAATCCAATGGTGCACAACAAACTGAAAAAGTTAATACTGAAAATACTGAAAAAGAAGATAAAAAAGAAACTAGTAAGGAAGATTTGACAGAAGGCTTTGAAGATTCAAAAGAACTTTTGAAAAAACCTGCTGAAGTAAAAGCAGTTAAAAGAGCCGATGTGAAGAAAATCACTTCATCAAGTAAATACGAAACAGCTACTAATATAAGAGATGAATATTTTTCAGAATCAAACACAGTTATTTTGACAAATAGCTCAACATTTGTAGATTCACTATCTGCTGTTTCACTATCAAGAGGTAACACTCCAATATTATTTACTAACCAATCTTCATTAGATAGTAAAACATTGGCAAACCTAAAAGCTAACAAACCTAAAAAAGTTTACATCTTAGGTGGAGAAAAATCCGTTAGCAATTCAGTGGTTGAACAACTTAAAAGTTTGGGAATAATTGTTGAAAGAATTGCTGGACACGATAGATACGAAGTTAATTCTAAGGTTGCAGCAAAAACACATAATCCAAATACAAAACAAAAAACAAATATACTTATAACTTCAGGCGAAAATCATAGTGATGCTATATCATCTGCTATTTTAGCTCAAAACAAAAAAGCTCCTATACTTTTCGTTAGAAAAAATGAAGTTCCTACATCTATCAAAGGTTATTTATTATCTTTAAAGAGAAACAATGCCATAGGAAGTATAACAATCGTTGGTGGTAACTTATCAGTATCTCAACAAGTAGAATCATACTTAAAAACTTTTAGTAATAATGTAAGTAGAATTGCTGGTCGTGACAGATACACTACTAACGTAAAAGTTGCAAAACAAGTTAACCCTAATGCAAAAAGAGTAATCGTAACTGAAGGTAATGGTTACAACGATGCATTATTAATGACACCTGTTGCTACTAAGTTAAATGCTTCTTTAATATTGACAAAACCTAACGATGTAACAAGAACAAAAGATTATTCTTCAAACGACAAAAACTCTACTATGGAAGCATTCTTCAAAAACAACAAATCCATAGACCAAGTTATAGTTTGTGAAGGAAATCATTCAATTTCTGATTTCGTATCATCATCAATATCTGATTTGTTAGCAGGTAAAAATCTTAAAACTGCACCAAAAGCAGATGCATTATACAAAAAAGAAAAAGCTGAATTAAGAAAAAGTACAACTGAAAAATCTAAAAAGGTTGAAAAACCTGTAGATTCATTACAAGCTCAACTTGCAAAAGCAAAAAGAGTATTTACAGTAAGATCCACAGCTTACACTTCTGATCCTAGAGAAAATGGTGGATGGAATGTAACAGCAATCGGAACTAAAATTAGACGCGGTGTTATCGCAGTAGACCCAAGAGTTATTCCTTTGAGAACAAGAGTTTACGTAGAAGGATACGGATTTGCTACAGCAGAAGACACTGGTGGAGCTATTAAAGGAAATAAAATTGATGTAGTTATGGATACTAAAGCCCAATCACGTAACTGGGGAGTTAGAAACGTCAAAATCTACATTTTATAATATAACTACTATAATATAACTATTAAGCACTGATTAAAATCAGTGCTTTTTTAATGTAATTTCTTACAAAGATTTTGAGATACAATGTCAGTTTTCAGTCATTATCAAATAAATTTTAAGCGATTTTTCGTTAAAAGCCGTATTTGTTACATTTTTTTAATAATTAGCCTTTTGAATGGTGTTTTTTATGTTTTTGTACAAAAGTTACAAATTGGTTACAAACTATTCCCTATTTTATGCGAAGTGTAATTTTCAAGAGATTCACAAAATTTTGGATTTGTAAATAGTTTTGAGCAAATTTTACATAAATTCTAGCACATTGTGCAAATTAAACCAATAAATGTCAAATTTGTTTGAAACTTATGAAAAATTCTTGTAAACTATTAGAGTAATTTGAATAAGTTACAAATTGGTTACAAAAATAATGAGCAATTAAAATTAGCTCATTGAAGTATATTAGGAGGATACATGAATAATTTTAAGAAGCCACTTCTTGTAATGACTTTGGCTGTATCATTATCTTTGGGAGCAAATGTTTCATTTGCAGATAATGAAAATAACAAGTCAGAAACAAATGTTAAAGCTATATTAGATAATTCAAGTAAAACTGAAACAACAACTAAGATACAAGTAAAGCTAGATGAAAATAACAAAGTAATATCTAATAAAAATCAAGTTAATAATGAAGAAAAAGAAGCTGAAGTCAAATCACAAAAAAGTGCCAAAACAGAAAGAATTGACGCAAAAAACAGATTTGAAACAGCTAAGAAAATCAAAGAAAAAGAATTCAAAAACGCAGATACTGCCGTAGTTGTGAATTCTAACGAATTTTCAGACTCAATCAGTGCAACAAACATTTCAAATGGTAAATCACCTATTCTTTACACTGATTCTGACAAATTAGACAACTTGACAAAAGAAGCCTTGAAAGGTGTCAAAAAAGTCTACATAACTGGTGGCGAAAAAACTATTAGTTCAAAAGTAGTTGACGAATTAAACGGTATGGGAATTGAAGTCATCAGAGTAAAAGGCAAGGACAGATACGAAGTTAATGCAAAATCAGCTACTACGTCTCACCCAGTTTCTAACAAGAAACAAAACGTAGTTATCGCATCTGGTGAAAACTTTGCAGATTCGATTTCTTCTACTTCTTTAGCTAAGAAAAAGAACGCTCCAGTTCTATTAGTTAAAAAGAATGAAGTTCCAAAATCAATCAAAGAATACTTAAATTCTTTCAGCAAAAAAGGTCTTTTAGGAGACATCACTATAGTAGGTGGAGAAAATTCAGTTTCAAAAGCTGTTGAAAACGAACTTTCAAAACTTGCAAAAGTTACTAGAATTGCAGGACATGACAGATACCAAACATCTGTAAAAGTTGCAAAACAAGTCGGTGTAAATTCTGAAAGAACAATCGTAGCTAGTGGAGAAAAATTTGTAGATGTACTTGCTGCATCTCCTGTAGCTCAAAAATACAATGCACCAATAGTTTTGGTTAAGAAAATGGACGTTCCAAGAAACGAAGATTACAAAACACAAGAACAAAAATCAAACTCTGTGGAATCTTTCTTCAGACAAAACAAATCAAACATCATGTACACAATGGTATTTGGTGGCAAAAGCACTATCGACAATTTCGTAGTTAACGGAATTAAAGATTTGTTAGCTGGTAAATCACTACAAGCAAAACCAAAAGTAGATGCATTAGTAAATGTACCTAAAAAAGAACAACCAAAACAAACTAACAAATTAGACAAAATCGTAAATCTTGCTTACAAACAATTAGGTAAGCCTTACGTTTGGGGAACTCACGGTCCTAGATCATTCGACTGTTCAGGACTTACATCTTATCTTTACAAACAAGCTTATGGAATTTCAATAAGTCCAAGCTCAAGATCACAAGTTTCTTATGGACACAAAGTTTCCAAATCAAACTTGAAAAAAGGAGATTTGATGTTCTTCGCAACAGGTGGTGGCGGAATAAGTCACGTTGGAATTTACGTTGGTAACAACAAATTAATCCATGCTTCTACACCATCAACAGGAGTTATCTTATCAGATATCAACTCAAGTTATTACCAAAGAACATTCGTTACAGCAAGAAGATTATTAGGTTAAATTTAAAAGCAATGATTCATCGGAATCATTGCTTTTTTGATTGTCTATTTGAATTTTATAGTTTCATCATTGAAAACTCCGATTGAGTTTTTGATTTTCAAACTGTACACGCTATCTACTACTGGTACAATCATCGTGTCATCTTTTGCATCTTCAAAAAATACTAGCTTATCTTTTTCTAGATTATACGCAATTTTATTGTCCAACCAAGTCATATATTTCTTGGACACTTTAAATCTTTTCAATACATTTTCATAACCTTTTATAGTAGATTCCATAATCATCTTATCATTCTTGTACAACCTTGAATTTCCAGTCTTAAAATCGTACAAAGAATAGAAAACGTCCTTATTATTCATCACAACATCAATAGGATACTCATCCTCTTTCAAATCCCTACTGAAGATTTCCTTATCATCAATATCTTTGACAGTTAATTTGTCCTTTTCATAATGCATATACATTACAGACTTATCGTTTTTGATTAATTTCCCAATCTTGCCAGTAGATTCAAATGTGTCATTATTATTCTTGAATATTTCACATTCGAAAAATTTAATTGGAGAATCAGAACGCAAAACCATAGCGTACACATTTTTATCCAACAACTTAGCATCACTAATATGCTCTGTTGAAGTCAGATTTTTCATTTCCCCATTGCTTTTAATCATCAACTTAGAAGCAAATGATTCATCTGATTTATAAAGGAGATAACCTTTATTATCCACATCGTGTATTCCATATCCATCATCTAGTTGTACTAATTCATCCTTGGAACCGTCGTAAATAAAGTTCTTTCCGTCTTTTAACACGACAATTTTATCTCCATACAATTTCTGAATAAACTCAGAGTTCTTTAACTTATCTGTGTATTTGTTGTGAGAATCCATTTTTTTGATTCTGTCTACTTTTACGCTGGATTCTACGCCCTTGTACACTTCTTTTTTTCCACACGACACAAAAATCATCATACATAATGCAACCATCAAAAATTTCTTCATAAATTCCCTCCCATATTAATAAAATATTTCTACTAATATTTATTAATTAATATATACCCAGAATTTACAAAAAATACAATTAGCGTAAATTTTTATAAAACTTTTCGGTTTCTTTTACAGTTGGGAAATTAAACACAAGGTTTTTGTTATCCTTAGTCTTAATCCAAATAGCTCTTGGATTATCGTTGTGAATGTACACATCACAGTTTCCAATTCCCTTAATATTAAATTTACCATAGGAATAGTGTTTTAGTGATGTTCCATTTAATCTAACGCCATCTGTTTTGTTGATGTCTTCGATTAGCTCAACTTTTTCGATTGATTTTTTGTCGATTACAGTAGTGTAAACAGATTCAGTAATTGTAAGAGTGCTTGGCGTGTTATCTACAGTATACGTTTTTGGTAAACTCATATTTATCATCAAAAATTCAACTGAAATCAATAATACAGCAGTCAATGCGTAGAGTATTTTGCCTGATAATTTTGCCCTGTTAAATGTCATATTACCATTTCTCACGCTAATATCTTCAACCATAAGCCTGTCATCTTTCGGATTATAATAACCCCACGGATCAAAGAAGTCCCCATTGTACAAGTCGCTATTAAGCGCAGTTAAGTTTTTTGCTATGGTTTGGTATTTAAAAAGAGCCAATATTATCGCTAACGTGTACAAAACAATGTATGAAAGAATCGGAAAAATTCTGTAAACATCTTTTGATGAGTAATAAGCCACAACAAATCCTAAAACGATAAACATAATATATATCGCATACATTGTTTGTTGTACTTTTATGATGCTTTCTTCATTCAACTTTAAGTTTTCTTCAGAATTAGTCGAATAAACTTTGGTGTTTTTCCTTCCCAAAAACCATCCCGTTAATATTGTACTTACACTCATTGCGACTAACAACAAAATGTAGACGAAGAACATCTCGCTGGTTTTGAAAAAAGCTACCAACAATACGATTTGAACTACCAGCGGAATTATCCAGGCTTTTAGTTTGATTTTCTTTTTTTCAATATCTCTTGAAGTCTTCAAATCATACGTCAAAATACTACTCTCAGTCGATATATTATTGTCCTTTTTGTATTGTCGTATTACTTTCATTGCGTTGTATTCGATAATATTTGCACTCACAAGATAAACAACTATTAAATTGTAATACACAAGCATTATCCAATCATAATCAAGTAACACAAGAAAAGATAGAACAATGCTAACTGCAAATAAAATATTCAATTTTTTCTTCGTTTTTCCCAACAAATCGACGATGAATTCATCATCTTCATAACCTTTTGGAAAATTTGTAAACAACATAAATGTATCGTTTATTTTCAATGTATATATGTTCATTCTTCGCATGATAAACAAAATAAACACCAAACTAAAAAATAAAATAAATTGCCAAATCATTTTATAATTTCCTCCACTATATTTTTAATATCCTTTTGTGATTTGCCGCGAATTTTCGCTTCCATTAACAGTAGTTTCATTTCATCTTCAAATGAATTTCGTGAATAATCTTCGTCCACGCAAATCTTCGCCCCAACTCTTCTATCTATTACAATTATTTTTTCGTCCTTCAAAATATTATAAGCCTTGCTAATCGTCATAGGATTTATTCCCAAATCATTTGCAAATTGTCTAACAGAAGGAAGTTCGTCGCCATTTTGCAAATTTCCACTAGCAATTTCTCTGATAATTTCGTTTCGAATTTGAGTGTAAATCGGAACATCACTCGTCGTATTTATGTTAATCATTCTGTCCTCCTTGTATTGCTTATTATAATACAGATTAGACACAGATGCAATATTTTTTCAAAGAAAAAAGAGCGCATCGAAATGCACTCTAAATCATTACTCGTATTTAGTAGTAAACCAATCATACTAAGAATATCATACGGAAAAAATTGATTTGATTTCAAATCGAGAAATCCGTTAAAAATTGCACTGTTTGAGTGAAACGAGTTTGCAATTTTAGGATTTTGAGATTTAGAAATCAACAATTTTTGAAGTCTAGATATTCGTGTATGATGGTTTATCTACACAATAAATTTCTACGATAAAACTACATTGCACCGATTAATTTGTTAAACGTATCCTTGTCGATTTCCCACACTCCTTCGTATGGTTTTTCAATGTAGTATTTTTTGTTTTGATACAAATACAACGTCATTTTTTCGTCTTTTCCGTAGTAGATTTCCATTTTTCTAAAATCTTTTGTATTCGCAGGTGTATCATTGTTTGATTTTTTACTAGTTGGTTTTGCTTTTTCTTTTATCAATTTAATTGTGTCTACGATATCTTTTTTCGAAGTGATGGATGCCGTTGGTCCTTCCTTGTTTTCTTCGATTTTTGTAACTGTGATTACTTGTGAATCATTGGCGTTTGGAAGTGTTATTGGATCTGCTTTTTTGCAAGATACCATAACCAACATCAACACCATAACTAACAATACTAATTTAAATTTGTTTTTCATAATTACCTCAATTCTAAAATTTGTTTTGATTTTTCTAATAATCTGTGTGCTTTTTCTTGTGGATTGTCGTCATTCATCAACGCTCTTACGACTGCTATCCCACTTGCACCACTGTTTTTTAATACATCTATGTTATCCCCATTTAAACCGCCAATAGCGACAGTTTTTATGCTTATGCTATTGTTGATGTCTCTTAGAGTTTCAACCGATGTTATTTTCGTTTTAACATGGGTTTTTGTCGGATAAATAGCCCCAACTCCAAGATAATCTGCACCTTCTTTTTCACATTGTATAGCTCTGGCAACACTTTTTGCAGTTGCGCCAATAATGTAATTATCTCCAAGAATTCTTCTTGCATCTTTTATTTCCATGTCTTCATCTCCAAGATGAACTCCTGCACACTCGCTTGCCAGGCATACGTCAATTCTGTCGTCAATTAAAAGCGGCAAATCAAACTTGTCACAAATTATCTTCACTTTTTTTGCCAAGTCTATGTATTCTCTTGTAGAGATATTTTTCTCCCTTAGTTGTACCAATGTTACTCCACCTTTAAGAGAATCTTCAATTTTTGTTAAAAAATCTTCCTCATCTTTAACATTTGTCCTATCAGTAACCAAGTACAAGCTAAGATTCAATTTTTCTCGCATTTATATTCTCCTTTATTTGTTCCCATTTTATTTTGGATAAATTATCGTACAAACCGATTTTGAAAGAACTAAGTCCAACACTTTTATCCATCATTTCACAGCTAATATTCATCATGCTAATTGCTAGAACACATGCTTCTATCGATTGGGATACGCTAAGTGTACACGCTATCAAACTTCCCACAACACAACCTGTCGCAGTGATTTTTGAAAGCCTTTCATCGCCATTATTAAGCAGATAAATCTCATCTGAACACACAATATCCGTATGGCCTGTTGCCACAACGATTGAATGGTACTTTTCGTGCAAATTATTACAATAATTAATCACATCATTTACTTCCAGTTTTTTAGAATCCACACCTTTTGTACTTAAATCTTTAATAACCAGCGATTTTATCTCGCTGTAATTTCCTTTTATGCAAGTTATTGTGTATTTTTGCAAGATTTCTAGTGTGAAAACAAGCCTTAATCTTGACGCGCTCACTCCAACCAAATCCAATGTAATTGGAATGTTGTTTTCATTTGCAATTCGTAGGGATTTTTTGATTGATTCTATTCTATAATCCGTGATGTTTCCTAAATTTACCAACAGAGAATCAGAATTTTTCGTAACATCTTCGACTTCTCGTGGATTATCTGCCATAAACGGACTTTGGTTAACACTCAGAACTGCGTTTGCCATGTCATTGATTGAAATCGCATTAGTAAGGCAATGAATCAGATTATTACTGTTGTACAAATCAGAGTAAATCTCTGACATTTTTTGTATTAATTTATCCATTGATACTTTCCTTTAATTTATCTAGCATTTTATTTTTTTGCATAGCCTTTAAAAATGCGAATGCTACAGTCGCTCCCATTAAAGTCGCAAGTACAAATGATGGTGTGTAGAAAAACAAAGTCAAATTGCTTTTTCCGAAGAAAAACTTCATAACAGGAACGCTTACAATCGATCCTATTATTCCCGTTCCAATAACTTCTCCAATACAAGCCATAATTAATTTGTTCGTTCTTTTATACAAAACTCCCGACAAAAACGCCCCAAACACAGCTCCAGTCAATGCTAACGGTGGAATTGCCATTAGTGACATTCTGATTATCCCAATCAACGTCGCACACAAAAGTGCATACCATGGTCCCAAAAATACCGCACACACTATATTAACAAAATGTTGTGTCGGACAAAATCCAACCACTCTCAAAATTGGAGATATCACAACTCCTATTGCGACAAATATTGAAAGCATTATCATTTTAATTAAAGTAGAATTTTTTCTTGTCATAAACCATCCATCCTTCACTACCTTATATATTACCATCAATCAATATTTCTTTACAATAAAAAATATAGCAAATTATTGCTTAAAATAATTTACTATATTTTCTGCTGCTTTTTCATTCATTCCATCAACTTCGCAAAGCTCTTCTACACTGGCTTTTTTTATTCTGTCAAGAGTTTTAAAATGTTTCATCAAAGCTTTTTTTCTTTTTTCTCCTATTAAAGCTATATTGTCCAATTCAGATTTCTTGAAGTTTTTTTCGTGAAGTTTTCTGTGATAATTGATGGCAAATCTATGTGTTTCTTCTTGAATCGCAAACAACAACCTGTACAAAGGAGTGTTCACTTTCAATCTGATTTCGTCGTTTTCGTAAATTATTCCACGCGTCCTATGCTTATCGTCTTTTACAAGACCCAAAATCGGGATATCCAAGTTGAATTCGTTCAACACTTCTTTTGCGATGTTGACTTGACCTTTACCACCATCCATCAAAATAATAGAAGGCATTTCATCAAAGCTGTTGTCTTTTTTATCAGAATCCAAAAGTCTTCTGAATCTTCTCGTCAACACTTCCCTGTGCGATGCATAATCATCGGCACCTTCTACAGTTTTTATTTTAAATTTACGATAATCTTTGGAAGATTTAGCCCCGTTTTTGAACACAATCATACTTCCTACAGAATCCACGCCACTTGTATTAGAAATATCGTAGCATTCTATTCTATCGATCGGTTTTACTCCTGTGATGTCTTGCAAATCGAGTATTGCATTCTCACGATTACGTTCTCTTTTCAAATGTCTGGAAATGTATTTGTCCAATCCTTCTTTTGCATTAACTCTTACCATTTCCAAGAGGTCGGTCTTGTTACCTCTTCTAGGAATTTTAATTTCGACCTTGGAACCTTTCTTCTCAGTTAGCATTTCTTCGATAAGCTCTCTGTCTTCGATTTCAATATCGGTAAGGATTTGTTTAGGAACGTAAGTCAAATCAATGTAGAATTGTTTGAAAAATTCTCCTACGATGTGTTCGTTTGATTCTTCATATATATTGTCGATAATAAAATGCTGTCTTTCGATGATTTTACCATTTCTCATGAAAAACACTTGAACACATACAGTCTCAGCTTCTCTCGCCATGGATATCATATCCAAGTCCAATCCTTTGGTGTTGGTGATGTTTTGTTTTTCCAAAATCACTTGGATATTTGCTATAGAATCTCTGAGTTTCGCTGCCAATTCGAAGTTCAAATTCTTGGATGCAGCCATCATTTTATCGGTCAACTTCTTAGTTAATTCATCTTCACGACCATTCAAAAAATTTTCCACTTCTAATAATTCTTTGTTGTAATCCTCTTCGTCCACGTCATAAACGCACATTCCATCACAACGATTGATGTAATAATTCAAGCAAGGTCTCTTCAATGTTTGACCCTTATCAAAATTCAAATTACACGTTCTGATTTTGTACGTTTCGTGAATTAAATCTATAATATCATTAACTGCATAAGCATTAGGAAAAGGCCCAAAATACTTTGCCTTATCCTTCAAAACACGTCTGGTTTTCAAAACTCTTGGAAACTTTTCGTTCGTGATTTTGATGTAGGGATATTGCTTATCGTCTCTTAAAACGATGTTGTATTTCGGGCTGTTTTTCTTGATTAAGTTTGATTCCAGAACCAAAGCTTCACATTCATTATTTACGATAATATACTCAAAATATTCTACGTGACTTACCATTGCGGCGACTTTTGCAAGTTTTTTTGATGAATCAAAATATTGACCCACACGTCTTCTCAAATCAATCGCCTTGCCAACGTAGATTATCTCGTCGTTTTTATCGTGCATAATGTACACGCCTGGTTTGTGAGGTACTTTTTGCAGTTCTTTTTTAATATCAAACATTTCTATATTGCTTTTGTTTGTTGCTCAAGATATTCTAAATCTGATCCTTCCAAATAAGGTGATAATTTGTCGTAGCATTCCTTGTTGTAATTGTTCAACCATTCTAATTCGAAAGGAAGTAATTTTTCTTTGATAACAGGTCTTGTGTCGATTGGGCAGATAGATAACGATTCAAATCCCAAGAACTCACCGAATTCAGATTCTCCAACTTTGATGCAGTGCATAATATTTTCGATTCTAATTCCGTGTGAACCTTCGATATAAATTCCTGGTTCGTCACTTGTAACCATTCCTTCGTCCATGTCGATGTCGTTGTTCATTGAAGAAATTCTTTGTGGACCTTCGTGAACTCCAAGGTAGAATCCAACACCATGGCCTGTTCCGTGTCTGAAATCCAACAATTCTTGCCAAATAGGTCTTCTAGCAATTGGATCTAGGCTTGATGATTTTGTTCCCTTAGGGAAAATTGTAGTCATCAAATTGATGTGTGATTTTAATGTTAAAGTATAGTGTAGTTTTTCATCATCAGTCAATTCACCAAGAGCAACCGTACGAGTAATATCAGTAGTTCCGTCCAAATATTGCGCACCACTGTCAACCAAGTACAATCCTTTTGGTTGTAATGTCACTGGGTGATCAATAGATGGTTCGTAATGAGGAAGTGCCGCATTTTCTCCGTAAGCAGATATGGTTCCAAAACTCAAATCCATGAACAAATCGCCTTGTTCTCTGAAATATCTCAACTTATCCGCTGCACTCATTTCAGTAACATTTCCAGTTGGCGTACCTGTTTCTACCCAATTGAAAAACTTAACCAATGCAACACCGTCTTTGATGTAAGCATTTTTTTGATTTTTAATTTCTGTTTCGTTCTTGTGAGCCTTCATCAAAGTTGTAGGTTGAATTCCTTTTGAAATTCTAATATTTGAATTAATTGAATTGTAAATTCTAACATTTGTCTTAGAAGGATCCAAGAACAAAACGCTCTTTCCAGGAAGTCCACTCAAATCTTCGAACACTTTTTCGTAAGATTTTACAGTAACACCTTGTTCTTTCAACAATTCAACCAAATCGTTATCAATTTTTTCATCTTCAATGTACAAATTAGCAAAATCTTTTCCAACTAATGCGTAACTTATGATAACTGGATTGTACAAAACATCGTTACCTCTAATATTGTAAAGGTAGCAAATGTCATCCAAAGAACCGATAAAGTTATAATCACATTCATTGGAATCCATAAAATATCTCAACTCTTTTAATTTTGTCTTAGTATCTTTTCCACAGTATTTCACATCAAATGCATAAGCTTTTGAGTTTGGTTTTTCAGGACGATCTTCCCAAATATCACCAACAAAATCCACATCAGTGATTATCATTCTGTCGCCTAATTTTTCTAACCATTGATAGTAATCGTTATAGTCCAAAGTAAGACCGTCAACGCCGATTTTTCCGCATTCAGGAACATTTTCTTTCAAATATTCAATCAAAGTAGGAACGCCAGGTTCTCCCATCTTCATCAAATCTACAGTAGAACCTTCAAGTTCTTTTGCAGCTTGAATAAAATATCTTCCGTCAGTAAACAAAGCTGCTTTTTTCTTCAAAATCACAGCAGTTCCTGCACTACCACTGAATCCAGTAATATATTTTCTAGTTTTATAATAATCTGCCAAATATTCCGATGTATGAGGATCGCTTGACAATACAACATACGCATCGATATTTCTTTCGCTCATTTTTTTTCTTAGCTTTTCTAATCTTTCTGTAATCATAAATTACCTCCTCGTAGTTATAATAATTATATCACAAATTTTAACGATGTTTATTTTCACGCTAACAATAAAAAACTAGGTAAATTAATACCTAGCTTGTAAAATCTAACAATTTTTCATTATCTTCCAACAAAGTTTCTGTACTCTTGTAATCTGATAATACATTCTCCCAAAATTTTTGTGCAGTTGGATTATCCAAAGAATATTTTATTTGCCATTTACCTTTTCGTTGACTCAATACTTTCGAAATCGCTCTCTTACCCAATCCGTTTTTTCTGTATTTCGGAACAATACTAAATTCAGCCATTGAATAATCAATACTATTTTCATTAAATGAATGGTCGTTAATCATACAAAATCCAATTATTTTATCGTCATATCGAAAAATCAAAGCTTCTCTGTTCTCTTCAGGGTTAAAATAGTTTTCAAAATAATCATACGAATAATTGCCATCATCTTCTATATCATCACCATAAACGTCACTTAATTCGTACAAATATTTTTGTAACAAATTCCACAACAAATTTTTGTGTTCTATTTTTACTTCAATAAAATCTACATCCATTGTAAAATCTCCTCATTTAAAATAGCAAAATAAAAAGCTATGCGAACAAATCACATAGCCAAATTATTCTAAACATTAAATCTAAAATGAACCACATCTCCATCTTGCATCAAATATTCTTTGCCTTCCAATCTCATGAGGCCTTTTTCTCTGACTGCAGCCATGGATTTTAATTCGATCAAATCATCGTAGTTCACGATTTCTGCTCTGATGAATCCTCTTTGAATGTCTGTGTGAATTTTACCAGCTGCTTGTACTGCAGGAGTGTTTTTCTTGATAGTCCAAGCACGTGTTTCGTCTTCTCCTGTTGTCAAGAAACTCATAAGTCCCAATAAATCATAGCTTTGTGTAATCAAATCGTCGATTCCTGATTTTTCAAGACCGATTGCTTCCAAGAATTCTTTCTTATCTTCTTCGCTATCCAACGCAGAAATTTCCGATTCAATTTGCGCAGAGATTACAACTACTTTTGCATCTTCTGATTTCGCAAAATCTTTTACTTTTTGAACCATTTCGTTATTTTCGTAAGCATCTGCTACTTCATCTTCACTTACATTGCACACGTAAATTATTGGCTTAACGCTCAAAAGATTAAAACTTCTCATAAGTTTCATTTCATCTTCGTCCAAATCCAAGATTCTAATTGATTTTCCTTCTGATAAAACGTCGTAGATTTTTTCAAGAAGATCCACTTCTTCCTTCAAATCCTTATTACCTTTCAAAGCTTTTCTAGATTTTTCTAATCTTCTTTCAACCATTTCCAAATCAGATAAAATAAGTTCGTAGTTGATTGTTTCAATATCTCTAAGAGGATCCACTGAACCATCAACGTGAACTATATTTCCATCTTCAAAGCATCTTAGAACTTCAACAATGGCATCAGATTCTCTAATATTTTCCAAAAATTTATTTCCCAAACCTTCGCCCTTACTTGCGCCTTTAACAAGACCTGCAATGTCATAAAATTCGATTGTCGCTGGAATAATTTTTTTGGAATTAAAAAGTTCTGCTAATTTATACACTCTCTCATCTGGAACATTTACAAGTCCGATGTTAGGATCTATCGTACAGAATGGATAGTTTGCCATTTCTGCACCTGCTTTTGTTATCGCATTAAAAAGTGTGGACTTTCCTACATTTGGAAGCCCCACAATACCTAATTTCATATCATTCACTCCTTTTAACTAACTCAAATTTTACCATATACCATATTTTTTGTAAATTATACACATTAAAAAAAGAGCTCTTTTCAGAGCTCTAATTTAAAAATTATTTAGTTTGGCATCTTTGATAATCTTTGGATAGTTTTTGTAGGAATAGTTCATGTCTACTCCGCCTTCTCCAGTATCAGGAACGCCTTTTATTTTTGATTTATTTGTGAATTGCCACATTCCATAATCTGGTGTGAAACAGTTAGGACTTGTAACGTGCCAATGTGCAATCCAAATATCGTAATCTTTCAATCTTTCTCTTTCAAATTGATTGTTAATCCAAGATCCCGAACTATACAATCCAGTGTAGAATCCATTCTTTTCAAGAATACTCATGAAGGCAATCGCCATATCTGTTTTTGTTTTCTTAGGAATTTTACGTTGTGAAGGATCTTCAAAATCCAAATATACTGGGTATTCAAATTGTTTCTTGCCCAATATCTTCATGAATCTGACAGCTTCTTCCTTAGCTTCTTCAACATTTACAGCGTATGAATACCAATATGCTCCAACATTTAATCCTGCTGCTTTTGCATTGTTGTAATTTTGTTGGAATTTTGGATCTTCTCCGCTGTAACCAGATCCTGCTTTTAATATTACAAAATCCATTCCGTTTTGCTTAGCTAATTTCATATTTACATTGCGGTTGAATTTTGAAAGGTCCGCTCCTTGTTGGAATACTAATCTGTATTTGTTAGGGTTGAACATTCCAAAATCAGAAACTTTTGCATATCCTTTAAATCCATTTATATCCAATTGCATCCATCCATTATCTAAAATATTTATAACTTGCATAACTGTTGACGTGTTGATATTTCTCACAGATTTTGCAGAACTATTTGCAGCATTGTAAAGAGTTGTAGCGTGTTTTGCAACTACGAAATCGTGCAATCCTATCGCCTTGTCTTCTTCGATAATGTCTGATTGATCTTTTACAACTGGTGGTTTCGGTTTTGGTTGTGGTTTTGGTTGTGGTTTTGGTTTGGCAATTTGTTTTTTCAAAACATTTTGAACAGTACCATACACGTTGTTATCAATTGTTCTATATCCACCAACAATAAATACATCCTTGATCGAGTTCTTAAAATTATTCAAAAATGCAATTACACTTGTGTCTAATTTTCCTTTTGAACTCAATAAAATCGGTGCATTTAGCTTTTGTGCTAATGGACTTATAGCCAACGCATCTGCAAAATCTTCACCACTTGCGATGAACACTTTGTCCTTTTTCATAGAGTTTGCGACTTTTACAGACCCATCGTATCTGTTTCTTCCACTAATTCTACTAACATTTTTGCCAGTTACTGATTGAATATATCTAACTGTAGCTGATGAGATTGATTGTCCTCCACCAACAACTGTCACTTTTCCAATACTAGATTTATTTCTAAGTAAATAATCTCTTGTTTCTCTGGACAAAGTTTTTCCAGAACTCAACAAAATTTTAGCGTTGTTGGAATAAGCATAAGAAGATGCGTAAAGTGGGTCACTGAAGTTTTCTCCACTTGCAATAACTACGTTCTTTTTCTTGCTCATAGCTGCAACTTTTGCGCTAGTTTCGTATCTGTCTCTTCCGGCTATTCTAGTAACTTTATTTGAGTATTTCTTTAATATGTTTTCAATTCCAGCACTAATGGATTGTTGACCACCAAGAAGATACACTTCTACAGGGTTAAGTCTTTGAATTTCATTTCTTGTAGCTGTTGGAAGCGAGTCTTTTTCTGTGTACAAAATAGAATATTTTCCATCAGACAAAGTTGTCGCACTCAATGCATCGGCGTATTTTTGTGCATTAACAACAATAACTTTCTTCGCATTAGTAAATTGTTCTCTTGAAATTTTTGCAGCAGATTCGTATCTGTTTTTCCCTGCAATTCTTGTAGGGATAATTTGCCCAGCAGAATTTAACGCTTTTACTTCACTATCTTCTGATTCTTTTCCATCAGTTTCTTGTTCTTTTTCTTCAGAAGATTGTTCTTCTGAATTTTCCTTTGATACAGATTTTTCAGGTGCAACTACTTTTTCAGATTCTTCTTGATCTTTTGTAGAATCTGAAACTTCTGTTTTTTCTTCCTTTTCCTTAATATGTTTATTTAAATCTGTAGATTTTAAATCTTCACGATTCAAATCATCATTTTCCTTTTTTTCATTTTGTAAGTTGTCTACGTTAGCGTATCCCAATTTAGCTTTTTTAGTCAACTTACTTTGATTGTGTGTGCTAATCGATGTATATTTGGCACTAAGCTCGTTTTCTACATCTTTCTTGTCGTTTTCTGTTTGAGCCATAGATCCTGTAGAAATCATTAGTGACACAGACAGTGCAACAAACGAGACCTTAGCAATCTCTTTTAAGTTCTTCATAGATACAACCTCCTAATATACATACATAATATCATAAAAAGTTACAAAATGGTATCAAATTTGATAATTGTTGACATTCAAAGTAATTAATACTCCTTATTTCCCAAAAAAAATTGCCAAAGTAATCCTATCTTTACTTTGGCAAATTTTGAAAAATTATAGTAATTTTTAAATCACAAAACGCTCAACATACTCTAATTACTTCATTAAAAACTGATACATTTTTAAATTAAATTTAACACCTCGCTAATATCATTAATTATATAGTCTGCTCCTGCTTCTCTATAGACATCCTCTACTCTAGTTCTCTCTTTAAGTTTTTCTTTTTTGGATAACATATTATATTCTTCTTTTGAATATCCCATTGTAGAACTACCTTCGATTATTCCAACAGAAATAACTCCTGCATTTTTTCCTTCTTGAATATCAGAAACAGTATCACCAACTTTAATAACTTTATCTACAGATTTTATTTCAAATTTAATAATATTTTCGAAAATCATATAAGGATACGGCCTCCCGTAATCATTTACACTATTTGGAGTAATCCAAAAATCAGGAGTATATCCATTTTCTTTTGCTTTGGGCACAACTATATTCATCATTTCAGTTGTGTAACCTGTAGTAGATCCAATTTTAATTCCTTTTTTTCTTAGTTTTTCGACAGTTTCTATTACATTAGGCTTAATATCGCAGTAATTCGACAATATTTTTAATGTTTTCTTCTCCATAATATTATAAACTTTTTTGACATCATCTTCATTCCACCCTCTAGAATATTTACTTTCCCACAGATTGTTGATTCTTTCCATCCCCAGCATAGTTCTTATGTGATCAATTTTTAACATTCCCATCGGCTCTCTAATTTCTTCTTTTGTAGGGCAAATCCCAAATTCTTTAAACGCTTCACTAAATGCTTTTACTGGTGCCATACATCCGTAATCTACCGTAGTTCCTGCCCAATCAAAAATAATAGCTTCTATATTTTTCATCATTATCTCCCATGTATCTCCATAAATTCTTTAAATAAATTTACTACTTTCAAAATATCTTCTTCGTATATTTCTCCGATATTTCCAATTCGAAACGTATCACATTCTGTTACTTTACCTGGATAAATTGCATATCCTCTATCTTTCAAGTAATTATACGCCTCTTTAAATGAAAAATCACAATTTTCAGGATAATAGAATGTTGTAATAATAGGCCCTTGATGTTCTGAATCGATGTATGTTTTTAACCCAAGCTCTTTCATCTTTTCTATCAAAAGTTGATTGTTGTTCCTATATCTCTGTGCTCGTCTTGGAATTGAACCCTCATTTTTTAATTCTCTCAATGCTTGTCTAAATGCAAGCACAACATGTGTAGGTGATGTAAATCTCCATTTACCATCAACATTCATTGTTTTCCATTGTTCATATAAATTTAAAGAAAGACTTCTTGAATTTTGTTTACTTTTTTCAAGTTGATTTTTTTTACAGATTATGAACGAAAATCCTGGTACTCCTTGAATGCATTTATTTGCACTGCTTATGATATAATCAATTCCCAATTTTTTTACATCAATATCAATTCCTCCAAAACTTGACATCGCATCAACAATGAAAACTTTACCTTTTTCTTTTACAACTTTAGCAACTGATTGTATATCATTTAAAATACCTGAGGTAGTTTCACTATGTACCATAGATACATGAGTAATTGAGGTATCTTTTTCTAAGATATTTTTAATTTTTTCAGAAGAAGGAATTTTATTATAATCTTCATCATATAAATAATATTTTATTTTATTGTATTTTGCTATTTCTTCCATTCTTTTACCGTATGCACCATTAGACACAATAAGGAGCTTATCATTTTCTCCTATTACACTTGAAAGTACTGATTCTACTCCAAATGTCCCACTTCCTTGCATCAGGACAACTGTATATTCATTTTTGTCCACATGTGCAAGTTCTAATAGATCATCTCTAATTTCTAACGTTATCTTTTTATAATCATCATCCCAGGTACAATGGTCAAACATCATTTCTTTTTTTACTGAATCAGATGTAGTCAAAGGTCCTGGTGTCAATAATTTGTAATTATTCATGAATTTATTCTCCTTTGAATTCTATTTGCAATCTTCTGATAACTGTTGATGTTTTTTCAATAAATCAACCGTAAGAGCTTCTTTAAAAACTTTAGGATTTCCCGATTTATTATCTTGACTAACATTTTCTCCATTATATAGAGCAATTGGATATGTTTTAAGAAGTTCTTGTCTACCGTTCTTGATTATACATTCTGCCATTTTCATAGCTTCTTGATTTGATTTATTTCCTTTATCAATAACAGCAACAGATTCAGTTAATGTGAAATTTCCTTCAGTTGGATCTACATAACCAATTGGAAGCCCTTGTTCTTTATCTCTAACAGCTTGATGTCTTAATCCGAATCCTACTGCAACTTCTCCCGCACGAACTTTTTTGATTGGACCAGAACCGGATTGTTCAATATGTGAACCTGCATTTTTATAGATTTTCTTGAGAATATCTTTTGTACCATCTTCGTTGTACTCGCTAATCATTGCCTGAATCAATAACCAAGCTGTAGAGGAACTATTAACATCCGTTACAGAGATAAGATCTTTGTATTCTGGTTTGGTCAAATCTTTAATCGATTTAGGAATTTCAAGGTTATTTTGTTTAACAGCTTCAGTGTTATAAATTATCGATCCTTCTTGTGCTGTTATAGGAGTATAATACTCTGGGTACTTATCAATTGCTCCTGTATCAAATTCCAAATTTTTAAACATATGATGTTGATTTTCTGCACTATCAATGTAAAAAGAACTCATAGTAATTAAATCTGCTTCAATATTTTTCCCTTCCGCTACAATTTTGCCCCCAAGTTCAGAGGTTCCAAAAGTCTGTAGAATGTATTTATCCTTGTAGCCATTATTGTCTAAAGCGTTTTTCATTGCTGTAACCGCTTCGTCATCTGCATTTGTATAAAGTATAACCTTATCACCTATAGATGATTTTTTTCCACATCCTGTCATTGTAGTTGACGCCAATAAAATCAACATTAGAAATAAAATTGATATTTTTCTTAAATTTTTCATTTTAAACTCCTTTTAACTTAATTTAATTATTCTTTCTCTCCAATATTTTTACCAACATAGTAAAGACAATCTTCGCTAACAAATTTGTAAACAAAATAAGTAGCGATAGCACAAATATCTCGTTGAATTTTGCAAAATGTTGCAGTTCTTTTATCTTTGTTGTTATCACCATAGTTCTTGCTCCTGCCAAAAATACTACAGCACTAACAGTAACCATCGCATTAATAAAATAATAGCTAAATACTTCTAGTAACGATGTAAGTGCATTCGGCGTAATAATTCTTACGATTGTTTTGATCCAACTATCTCCCATAAGTTTTGCAGTTTTTTCCCAAGATAGATTCATCTTGGATAGAGAATTCTTCATCATCATGTAAGGCGTAGCAAAGAAATGAACTAAGTTACATATAATAATTATTATAAATGTGTTTTGAAGTGATGTTCCTATGAATGCTAACATAAATGAAATTCCAAGAACCATTCCAGGAATTGTATTAGTCACTGATGCTATTGACTCGATTACTCCTTTGGCTTTACTGTTAATAGATGATCTATCAGTCACAATAGCAGCACCGTAAACCAATATTGTTCCTAAAACTGATGTTATAATAGCAACTATGATTGAATTTTTGTAGACAAGCAATAGATCTGAATCCTCAATTACTTTATTTACATTATCCATTGTAAATACCATGTTGTATGGCCACCCCTTTACAAATGGAACAATAGCTATTACTGCAAAAATTGCAATTATCCCCAGAACTATCAATACGGAAAATATCCCACAGAAAACATCTCTTGATGTGTTTTTTTCGTTTTCCATTACTGAGATTCTGTTGTATCTGACATTAAATCTTTCGAGGTAGTTGATTATCAAAATACTAATTACAGATGGCAGTAGCATTATAACCGCAACAACAGCTCCATTGTTAAGATTAGGAACACTTCCAAGCATTTCTTTGTAAAGTACAGATGCGATAACTTCAACTTTTCCTCCTACTGATGCTGGAATACCAAAATCAGTAAAACATAAGAAAAAACATTGTATAAATGAAGCAGCAAAAGTTCCAGTCAATGGTCTGAGAACTGTTTCTATGAAAGTTTTTATAGTAGAATCGCCCATAATTTTTGAAACTATGGAAAACTTTTTGTCAACATACTTCATAGTATTATTTATCAACATAAATGAAATCGGCAAAGTATAGATTATATATCCAATTAACAATCCGTTTTTTCCGTAAACATGAAACAATTGCTTTCCTAATAATTTAGTAAATAATCCTTGCTTACCAAAAGAATATATTATTGCAAACCCATAAGTAATTGTTGGAAGCAACATTGGAAGAACTGCAAGGACTGAAATTATCTTTTTAAAAGCGGTATTCAAATTTGTGTAGTTGATAGTATAAGCTATTATAAAAGATAGAAATGTTGTTATTAAAGATGCAATAGCAGAAATTTCGAAACTATTTTTCATAGCCTGAACAAAACCATTACCAGACAATACTCTTGTAAAATTATCAATTTTTATTGACGGACCAATTTTCAATGATTTCAACAATATTAAAAACAAAGGATAAAATAAAAATACAACAAATATCAGAAAAATAACTGTCCAGATAATCCAGTTTTCAGTATTTTTCAGCCTCTTCATATTGCTCTCACCTTCGAAATATCTCCTTCGTATATTTCATTCTCAAACAAACTGTAAATATTGTTCTTCTTTATCTCTAACTGTCGTAAGATAAATTTCTTCACAAAATCATTTTTAGGAGCGGTTATAATTTCTTTTGGCATACCAAATTGTGAAATTTGTCCTTCGTTGATAATTAAAACTCTATCAGATAAAGTCAACGCTTCTTCCGGATCATGTGTTACGATAATAGTTGTAAGATTATATTGCTTGGCAATTGTCTTTATTCTATTATCTTTTATCGATTCTTTAATTACTCCATCTAACGCACTTAAAGGCTCATCTAAAAGTAAAACTTTAGGTTTCATAACCATCGTTCTTGCCAATGCCACTCTTTGCTTTTGACCACCCGAAAGTTGATCTATCTTTTTATCTAAGTGTTCTTCAAGAGCTAATAATTTTATTAAATCATTAACTTCTTCTTTGCTAGATATGTTAGGCTTATTTTTTAATCCATAAGTAATATTTTTATAAGCATTCAAATTCGGAAATAATGCATAATCTTGAAATACAATATTAAACCCTCTGTCTTCCATACTAACATCTGTTAAATCATTTCCATCGTAGACTATACTTCCCGTATCAACTTCCGTAAGTCCCAAAATAATATTCAACAAAGTTGTTTTTCCACATCCAGACGGCCCGAGTATAGATACTATTTCTCCTTTATTAATTTCAAGATTTATATTTTTTATAACTTCCTTGCCATCAAAAGATTTACTAATGTTTTTTAACTGCAGCATTCAAATCTCCTTTCAATATTTATTTTGAAATAAAAATTAAATTCATTTTTAGAACATCTAAATATTAACATTATATAATTCAATTACAATAAAAACCCAATTAAAATACCGTAAAAAAAAGACAAGATAAATCTTGTCTCCTTGTAAAAATTCTACTCAATTTCATAAATATTATTACTAATGCTTTTTGCATTGCTATCCAAGTTACTTGTATACTTATCATAATCAGATATGAGAACACCCATGTAAAGCATATCAACAATAGCAAGTTGGGATGATCTCGAAAATATTGCATTTCCATATAGAAACTGTTCATTACTTGTACAAATTACAACATCGGCATATTTTGTAACCGGAGCATCTTCAAAATTAGTGATAACAATAGTGTTTGCACCAGATTTCTTGGAAGCTCGAATCACCTCAACTGTATTCCTAGACCTTCCAGAATAAGAAATTCCAATAGCCACATCTCCTTGTTGCAAGCTGTTTGCTTTAATGTTTTGTATATAATAATCATCATATTTATCGCATTTAAGCCCTAGATATAAAAATTTCGTAACAAGATCACTTACAGCACATAGTGAATTTTCTACCCCAAATACAAATATACTTTCTGAGTTGGTTATCAAGTCAATAGCTTTTACAAACTCCTTCAATGAAATACTTTTTATGGTCTCTTTTAGTACATGTAAAGTTGTTCCAATTACTTTTGAAGGAACATCCGTTATAATATCTTCTTTGCCAATTGGAAATCCATACAAAGGATCTATAATCTCTTTGTCGATTTTTTTCCTGATTTTTTCTTCCAAAATGGCATTCTTCAATTCTTTAAATCCATGATACCCCATGCTTCTTGCAAATCTCAAGACAGTAGGTTGACTCACCTTAGCACTTGTTGCGAGTTCAACCAATGTGATATCACTCAAATCTTTTTCACAATGAAGCAAGAAATCTGCAACCTTTCTCTCTGATGGTCTTAGATTTCTGTAGTTTCTAGTAATTTCCCACTCTATAAAATTCATAATTCATCTTCCTTATTTGTAGTAAATCTACATATTTTGATTATTATACTTAATAATTAAACTCCAAAATGATAGTTGAAGTTTAATTCTTATTAAATATCACTCAAAAATTTTTCTTCATCAGCATTTTATCATATTAATATTGAAACAACTTTAAATACTTGTAAAGTCTACATGAATATGTAGTAAATTTACAAAATAAACAAAAAAATCCCCTGAGTAATTTTACTCAGAGGAAAATTTTTAGTCTAATTCAGCAATTGCTTCTATTTCGATTATAGCTCCTTTTGGAAGAGCTGCAACTTGAACTGCACTTCTTGCTGGTTTGTGATCTCCAAAAAATTCTGCATAAACTTCGTTCATATCAGAAAATTGTGATAAATCTTGCATGAATACGCCAACTCTTGCAATGTTTTCTACTTTGCCGCCTTCAGTTTCGATAATATGTAAAATATTATCTAGTGATGCTTTTGTAGCTTTTCTTATATCAGTTTGTAATTCTCCATCAACGATTGGAAGTTGTCCTGATACATAAATTGTTTTGTTAGCAGATGTTGCTTGTGAATATGGTCCAATTGCAGCAGGTGCTTTGTCTGAATGTAAAAATTTCATACTGTCCTCCTAATTCCACAATCTTTCTATATCGTAGAAAGAACGTGCTTCTTCTGTAAATACATGTACTATAATATCATTAAGATCTAGCAAAATCCAGTTACCTTCGCTGTAGCCTTCTTTTCCTAAAATCTCAAAACCATTTTCGTCGCACACTTTTTCCACTTCATCAATAATAGATTGAGCGTGGTTTGGTGCATTGGCAGTTGCAATCACAAAATAATCTGCAACAGCTGAATCTAATTTCAAAGTTACAATGTCTTTTCCAATCTTATCGTCTATCGCTTTTTGAACTAACTCTAATTCAGTCATCTATACTCCCTTCAATAAATAATTTCTGACGTTAACACTAGTGATAGATATTTCTCTCTCACCTTCTATAAGATATTTTATCGTATCATCTAGTGATTTGACAATTGCTTTATTCAAATTTATTTTGGATAATCTTCTTATTTCATCAACGTCATCATAATCTCTCTTGTCTTCGGTCTTATCAGCCAAGTAAATTATTTTTTCAAAATCAGTCATATTAATTCTTCCAGTTGTGTGAAATTCTATCGCATCCAAAATCTCTTCGTCATTCACGCCGTATTCTTTGTTAGCGACAATTCTACCCAAATAGCAATGCAACAATTTAGGATTTTCCATGTCGGGATTGTTTTTTCTTAAATTTCTAAGCTCTTCAAATTCTTTCTTGTACTTATCCAAATACATCTCTTCGTTGTTTTTTGCGCAGTCGTGAAGTAGTGCCGCTAATTCTATTTTTGTAACGTCTTGATTGTGAAGCTTTGCTAATTCAATAGCTTTGTCCCTTACTCTCAAAACGTGTTCGTATCTTGTTTTTTTGAGCATTTTGCTCAAATTATTTTCTATTTCTTTAACTTTCATATAATTTGTTTCTCACAATATATTCAAAAACTTGATTTGGCAAGAAATACCTAAAATCTTGATTTGATTGAACTTTTTCTCTGATTTTCGTAGAAGAAATATCGATAAAACTTGCAGGAATTTTTTCCACAAAATATCCCTTTGATTTCAATTCATCAATTTTTTCATCTAGTTTAGACATTTCTTCCTGTCTTCTAATACAAGCCAAAATCTTAGTATTTTTCAAAAAATCTTCTGCATTTTCCCAAGTTTCCACACTCATCAGCGAATCCTCGCCCATTATGAAATAAAAATCATGATCGTAATTTTCTCTCAAATATTTCATAGTTTCCCATGAATATGTCACGCCATTTTTGTTAATTTCATAATCACATACTTTAAACTTGTCGTTATCTTGTGTGGCAATCTTCACCATTTCAAATCTTTTTTGTTTGTCTGTGACATTTTTATCTTGTTTAAAATTCGGATTACCAGTAGGAATAAACCACACCTCATCCAAATTTTTGTAGTTAATAGCTTCCATAGCTAATATCAAATGTCCTATATGAATGGGATCAAAAGTCCCACCCATTATTCCGACTTTAATCATCTAAATCTATTACCTTGTTTTCAGATTCTCTGTAAATTGTTAGAATATTTCCCATATATCTTACAAATTCACAGTCAAGTTTTGTCAATATTTCATCTATCAACATATCTCTATCGTCCAAATTATTGTTGAGAATTTTTATTTTCATGACTTCTCTCTTGTTCAAAGTATCGTCGATTTGTTTCAAAGTGTTTTCTGAAATTCCACCTTTACCTATATTAACAAGTGGTTTGTAACCGTGAGAAATCTTTTTTAATTTCGCTCTTTGTTTTGGTGTTATCATTTTATCTCCTATTCATAAAAATCAAATTCTACATCTCCGATAATTACATTATCACCATCTTGTATTCCAAGATCTTTCAATTGTTGGATAACTCCCTTGTCTTCAAGAACTTTTTGCAAGTGGTTAACAGATTCGTACACTTCAAAGTTTGTTCTGTATATCAAGTTTTCAATCAATGGACCTTCGACAATGTAATTTTCGTTTTCTTTTCTAACTTTGAAATCAGGTTCTTTTTCTTCTTCAAAGTAAACGTATTGTTCATCCAACGTAGAATAATCATCTTCTATACTGTCCAAAGTATCTGCTATCAAATACATAAGCTTATCCACATTTTCAGTAGTAGCAGCACTTATCTCTACGATTTCATCAACTTTGTCAGAATATTTTTCTCTGAATTCTTTTATATTTTCTTCTGCTCCCAAGTCTGTTTTGTTCAAAACCACGAGCATTTTCTTGTCGTTTAATTTGATATTGTATGAAGACAATTCGCTATTTATAAGTTCAAAATCTTCGATTGGATTTCTACCTTCGCTTCCAGAAATATCCAACACGTGAACTAAAATTTTGGTTCTTTCAATGTGCTTTAAGAAATCATGACCAAGTCCCAATCCTTCGCTTGCTCCTTCAATTAATCCAGGAATATCTGCAAGGACAAAACTTTTTTCTCCAACTTTGCACACTCCAAGATTTGGTTCAAGCGTTGTAAAATGATAATTTGCAATTTTAGGTCTTGCGTTTGACATTATCGACAACAGTGTAGATTTCCCAACATTAGGAAGACCAATCAATCCAACATCCGCTAAAAGTTTCAATTCTAACTTAATTGTTTTTTCTTCACCTTTTGTTCCAGGCTCTGCAAATCTTGGCGCTTGTCTTATAGATGATTTAAAATGAACATTTCCTTTTCCGCCTTTGCCGCCTTTGCAAATTACAAATTCTTCCTTATCGTGTTTTACGTCGTAGATAACCGTATCTGTATCGTAATCTTTAACCAAAGTCCCTACTGGAACTTTAAGAATTAAATCTTCGCCTTTTTTACCAAATTGTTTTTTGTTTCTGCCGTCGCCACCACTTTCAGCTTTGTAAATGGATCTGTAACTATAATCCATCAAAGTTTTAATGTCTTTGTCGCCGACAATTATAATACTACCGCCATCTCCGCCGTCGCCACCTGCCGGGCCACCTGATGGTTCGTATTTTTCTCTTCTAAATGCAACAGAACCGTCTCCACCTTTTCCAGCTTTTAGTTCTATCTTCGCTACATCTATAAACATTTTTCACCTCTTTATTAATGCTCACTATACTTGTAAGTTTACATTATTTTCCACTAAAAAAGCAACACCTTACGATTATAAAAAGGAAATCCGATTTATAATCATAACAAAGGTGTTGCTAAAAAATTAAGCTTCTTTTGGATATACAGAAACTTGCTTTCTGTTTTTACCAATTCTTTCGAACTTAACTACTCCGTCAATTTTAGTGAAAAGTGTATCGTCTCCACCCTTTCCAACGTTGTTGCCTGGATGTATTTTTGTTCCTCTTTGTCTAACTAATATGTTACCAGCTAGAACGTATTGGCCGTCACCTTTTTTAGTTCCTAATCTTTTGGATTCGGAATCACGACCATTCTTAGTAGAACTTACTCCCTTTTTACTAGAGAATAATTGTAAATCTAATTTTATCATCATTACACCTCCCGATAGTTAATTTTCAAGTGTTTTATATTTTCGTTTCGTATTGATTCCAGCGCGAATACCAATGATTTCATCAAAATATCCACCTGAATCATTTCAGTCTCATTTAGTGAGTCATAGTTGATTTCAAAAAAAGCATCTCCGCTTTCAAAATGAAATTTCAACTTATCAGAGTCAAGCTTAAGTATTTCTGTAAATGTGTTGACAGTATTAATCAGATAAACACTGATAGCGCTGCACACCACATCATTTCCATAGGATCCATGATCAGCGTGACCTGTTGATTTGACTTTTACAATTTTTCCGTCTTTTCTAAAAATATCGACAGTTACCATTAAGCATCAATTTTTTCGATTTTAACTAATGTATATGGTTGTCTATGACCTTTTTTCTTTCTGTAGTTTTTCTTAGCTTTGAATTTGAAAATAACAATTTTCTTGTCTTTCTTTTGGTCTAAAACTTCTGCTTTAACCTTAGCTCCTTCTACTACAGGGCTTCCAACTTTAACATCGTCTCCAGCTACCATTAATACTTGATCAAATTCGATTTTGTCGCCTGATTTAGCTTCGATTTTTTCAACTTTAATGATATCTCCTTCAGAAACTTTGTATTGTTTTCCACCAGTTTTAATAATTGCGAACATTTAGTGCACCTCCTCATTTTTAAGACTCGCCAAATCAAGGTACTTTTGAAGTTTGAAAACCCGATTCGAGCGGTTACACACCAAATAATTGTACAGTAATTTAATTTATTTGTCAAGTTTTACTGTGAATTCTAATAGATTTAAATTGCTAAATCCATGAAATTTTATATTCGGTTCACAAAATTCATCTTTAATAAAATCTGATAACTTTTTGTTGTCTCTTTCTCTGACACAATCCACAATAACCATTCCCACCATTTTCTTCAAATAAATCATTTGATGGATTTTCTTCAAAGCTTTTGTGTTTAGTTCGTGAAAATAATCCTCTTTCAATATCATTTGAGAAGAATTCACATCCACAACCCACATCGCCTCAGTTTTTTGGATGACAATTTCTGCGTTATTGTCCAGTTTTATTATTTCTGAATTTTTATCTATTATATCACGACTTATCAAATTATCATAGTTAAAATCGTAATTTTCATCAAATTTTACATTTAAAATTCCCTTGTATTGTCTGTAAACTATTCTGTCATTAGTTATCAAATAATCCACATCTTCTTCTTCAATTATTTTGTCTACGGGATTTTTCTTGTACAAAAGTTTTGGAATTGGAAGGAATTTCTTCTCTGTCTCAATGTAGTGTAATTTATTTACAATGAAATTCATTTCTTTTTGTTGTTGTGATTTTTCTTGTTTGAAGAAATCTTCTCCCACAATTCCTGTAAATGTGTATTTTTGCTTGAAGTCATCGATATCTTTGTATTTTTGTTTGCCTTCAAATGTTAATTTGTCGCTGTTTGAGTATTTCAAATTTTCAGTTTCAATAGTAATTTTCGTTGTGAATTTGGGGTATTTGTCACCAATCGATTCTTTTGTCATCTGAACTAGTATTTCGTCTGATGGTTTCAAATCTTTTGTGAACTTCGTGTTATTTAGAAATCCTGTTTTATTTTTGTCGTATTCTATAAAAAACGCGTCGAGTTTCTTGTCGTATTTGGTAATTTTTGCTACATAAATGTTACCCAGTTCACTGTCGTAATCTCCTAATAATTTCAGCTCATCATCATAATATCCCCAAGTGTTTTTGTCTATGAATAGGTATTTCATCTTTTGAAAATCCTATCGAAAAATCCGATTTTCGCTTCTTTATCTTGTTTGTAATTGTCGATTATTTCAGTTAGTTTTGCATCGACTTCTTCAGAATACGAATTGATTTTCTTTTCATATTCTTTGGTGAACTCTAATTTTCCAATGTATTTGTAATCAGATTTCCTTTTAGATGATGAATCCGTAATTTGATACAATTTTTTTGCGTCAGATTTTTCTTCATTTCCCCACATTATTTCTTCATCAAATTCTATTCCAATATCTTCAGTGAATATTACAATGTCAAACTCACTTAAATTGTCTAGCAAATTTTCGTAATCATCAGTTGTTGCAGAATATTTGTCAGGTTTTATGGTTGAAGGGATGATGTATCTATCTTCTGTAATTTTGACCATGGATTTCTTGTAATCAACAACTCTACTCAACACATCCAATATGTCATAAACGCAGTAATCTTCCACTCCTAAAGCGTATTCTATTTGTCTTGAATTTTCCGAATTTACTATTAAAATTTTTCCGTCTACTAAATTACAAAGGCTTTGTATCAACAAAGCCTTTTTTTGTAATTGTGAATTAACGAGTACTGTTTTCATACATATCATTCTCACTCTCAGTATTTTCTTGTTTTTTGTCTTTTTCTTTTTTCAATTTCAACGCTTCTGCCATGATATCTCTTGTCATTGGCCCGTTGTTCGTGCTCGTTCCACCTTGCATAATGACTGTTACTACCGCAACTTTTGGATTTTCAACTGGAGCAAATCCAATCATCCATGCGTGGTTATCATAAGTTTCTCCAGTGACTGGATTAACACCTACTTGTGCTGTTCCCGTCTTCACTCCCGCAGAAACTGGGAAATTTTTGAATGTGTTTTTTTCGTAGCCTTCAGTCGTAGCCAAATGAAGTCCTTTTCTTATATATTCCAAGTTTTCGTAATTTTTTAATTTGATTCTTTCACTTTTCTTTTCGTTTTTAAATAGCGATGTGGAATTATCATTGGATTTTACTTCATTTACAAGCGATAATTTGTTCAAATATCCATTATTTGCAAATGCAGACATATATCTTGCCATTTGAAGCGGCGTGTATGCGTTTTGTCCTTGACCGATAACCACGTTCAACATATCACCGATATTCCACTTTGACTGGTTCAAATAATCGAATTTGATTTTATCGGCGAACGAATTTCTCTCTCCATCCAATTTCTTTTCTGCGTCAAATCCCAAACTATCCAATGTGCTTATAATATTGTTTCTTGTTTGAAGATTTTTGTCGTCAGCAAGTAACATTATTTTGTCGATTTTGGATTTCATTTCTTTTGCAGTAAATACTTCTCCTTCTTTGACGTATTTTTCTGCATTCTTTTCCAAAAATCTTCTGAATATTGCTTTGAAGTTATTTTCTTTTATTTGCGGATCTGGTACTGTTCCTGAATTTTCTGCTGGAATATTTATATCTATTCCCGTTTTACTACCAAGTCCAAGTTTTCTTGCAGTAGACACTAATTCATCAATACTCAATTGGTATCCCAAATCTATGGAACGTCTTTGATCTTTTCCAAGTGCTAGAGAATAGAAATAATAGTTACAACTGTCTCTTAGTGCTTTCATGACATTTTCATTGCCGTGAGTTCCTTTGTGTTCATTCCATATCCAACAGCCGAAAATAGAGCCGCCGACATCGACGTACCCTCCGCATTTTATTTCGTGATAAGGATCAAATCCACCTTCTAATGCTGCAAGTGAAGTGTTAAGTTTAAAAATAGAACCAGGTTGCATTGCTGCTTGCATTGGTATGTTATACAACGGTCTTGGAGATATTGGATCTTTCGGATCTTCTGCTTGTAAACTTTCCCAATCAGTTTGCGAAATCCCCGTTGAAAACAAATTTGGATTATAAGATGGGAATGAAGCCATTGCAAGTATTTCTCCAGTTTCAACATCTACTGCAACTGCTGCACCACTTTTTGCATTCTTATATCCAGCTAAAGTTTTGTCGCCCCATTCGGATACATAAGTTCCTCCAGAGCTTACGGCTTTTATAGATTTTTTCAAAGATTCTTCGGCAACTCTTTGAACATTAGTGTCAATACTCAAATACACATTGTCGCCAGGAATTGCCTTTTTCTCAGACAAAGTTTCAGTTCTATTTCCTTTGCTGTCGACCATAACCCTCAAAGATCCGTCTTGTCCTTTTAATGCATCTTCCTTGCTTTCTTCAATTCCAGTTTTACCTATCAAAGCATCCTTGCTGTAGCCTTTTTGTTTTACGTATTCTTCAATTTCTTTCTCAGTAGAAATCTTTCCAATATATCCCAATACATGACTTAGTTCTTCACCATTAGGATAATATCTAACTGACCTTGTCGCTACCTCTATTCCTTGGTTCTTTCCAAATCTTTCCTCGACGCTACTCACGGATTCTTCCGTTAAATTGTAGCTTAGAGCGATTGGCTCATAACCTTTTTGTCCTTTGTTTTTTAATTGATTGTAAATACTTACGATATTGTAGGCGTCGTATTTTGAATATTTTTCGCATTTATTATTCTTCAAAATTTCTTCATACAAAAGCTTAACATCTGAATTTATTTCCTTGTCGTAACTCTTGTAGAAATCTTCCATATTTTTTTGGTAAATGTACTTCCAATCATTAACACTAATCGAAGGATTAATGTTGTTTTCAGTGTTTACCGATTGAGCAATAAGTTTTATATCATCGTCTGTGATAAACTTATATGATAAATTATTCGAATTCAATAAATCTGCAACGTGTTTGTATGGATCTGTAGACTTTTTACTTTCTGTGACAAACTTAGCCTTAACTTTTGGATTTTGCTTGTCTTTTTCATCCAAACTAAACTCTACGTTTGTTTGTATTCCATTTTTCTTAAGTAAGTTCAGAGCTTTTTCCAACACAACAGTTTTCTTGTCATCTTCTACATCTACTTTTTTCAAAAGCTCAACCATCGTGTTGTCTTTTACAATATTTACAAAATCGTCCGCAGCTTCTGTTTTGAAATCAATTTTGTTGGACAACTTCATCATTTCAACTTTTTTCTCCAAAAGCTTTTGGTTGTCTTTCAGTTCCATATCTTTAAGAACGATATTGTCTTGAAGGTTGTCCTTTTCCAATTCCTTGTAAACCATCGACCTAATGACGCTATCATTCAAAAGTTTTCTGATAATTGATTTGTCTTTTTGGATTATCGTAGCAATCGCAGAATTCACATCTGAAGTTTCCTTTAATCCGTGTTTTTTAAGTAACTTTACAGTTTCTTTGTCATTGGTATCAAACTTTGTATTGTCTTTACGATCCAATTTCAAAGTCAAACCTTTTGAACGAAGTGCATTCAAACAATAATCTAGGACAGTTTTCTTATAAATTCCTTGATTTGTTTCTTGTGTGTAAGTCTTGTCGATTAGATTTGCCATTATGTTTTTATCCATGACAATTGATGCGACTTTGTCCAGTGGAGATTTGTCTTCTTTCAAATAATCGTCCGTATTTCTGTAAGTAAAAGCATTCAATGCTATTGGAAAATCTTCCGTGTTCATTGACCCATCTTTTTCCAAAATTCTAGACAAATTCAGCAACGCATCATTGCTATCATCAATACTCATTTGTTTGATTTGATCTTTGTACAAATTAGCAACGTACACATTTTTAGTCGTCGCTAACAATTCACCGTTTCTATCGTAAATATTTCCCCTAGGAGCAGGAATTTTGACTTCACGAAGCCTGTTATTCTTAGCAATATCTCTATAATAACTTCCTTTTACCAATGTCAAATGCATTAACTTCAAAGTAAGTACGGCCATCATTATCGCCAATACTACAATAATTATCGTAAATCTATCGTATTTTTCGAGTTTTTTCAAAAATTTATTGTCAAATTTCTTCATTTTGTACCTCAAATAAATTTAAATTTTGGAAATTTAAATATTTTTTTGAACAATTTGAACAAAACATAATACAATAGAACATTTAAAATCATTTCGATTAAAATCGGTCCTTTAAGATAAGCTACGTTGAACCCATTTCCTGTGATGTATATTACGAAATAATGAACTAAAGTATAATACAAAGTCACAAAAAACGTGAGTATCATACCACTTCTTGGGTCTTCTTTATTAATTCCAGCTTCACTATTTCCAATCAAAAATCCTGCTGTAAAATAGATCAACGCTCTTACTCCGATAACGGGGCTGAATATCGCATCTTCGATTAGCCCGATTATCATACCGTTTAATGAGCCTGTGTAAGCGCCAAATCCTATGGACAATAACACAACTATCGGTATGGAAATATTTGTGTACACGTTGAACACTGAAATTCTGGAAAGAAGTGTCGCTTGGATTATGATGTCCAACAAAACTATCAAAAATATTTTTAATTTGTTCATCTAATTCACTCCTTGTCCATCAACTATAAGAACGCGGTACATATTGTTGAAGTTGATTTGGGATTTGCATTTGACAATTTTGGTGAAATTATCCTTAGTTTTGATAACTTCTGTCACTTCACCGATTTTGATATCTCTTGGATACACTCCTCCAAGTCCCGAAGTTGTCAGAATATCTCCAACTTTTACATCTGCATTAGAATCGTACATATATCCTTTGAGAATATCTTGTTCTTTTTCATTCAAAATCCCAACATCTTCACTTTTTGCAAGTCTAAACCCAACGTTGTTTCCGCTATTCATAATAGTGTCCACTTTGCTATGGTTAAGTCCAACTTCTGTTACAACTCCAACCAAACCTTTCTCGATTCCATCATTTGAAGACACAGCTTCAATCACTATGTCACCTTTTTTGATTTTATCCATTGAACCTTTATCTATACTAAATCTCGTAAAAATATTTCCCGGATCTTTTCCAGTTATGAAAGCTTTTGTTTTTATTGTTCTATCTTTACTCAAAAGTTCGTATTCTTCTTGCAAATATCTTTTATCACTTATAACTTTGTTCAAATTATCTACGTTTTTTCGTAGTTTTGCGTTTTCAACAGTTAATCTTTGATTATCTTCACGCATTTTTTTTGTTCCAAAAACATAATGAACCGACTCTTTGAATTTGGAGCCTATCACATAAAACACTTTGTTTACAGGAGTAATCACTGTTCCTATCGCGTTTTCTCCAATAGACATGTAGGTTTTATTGTTGTTCGATATTGTAATCGTCAATATGAGAAACAAAGTCACCGCAAAGAAGAACACTCTTTTTCTAAGCTTATTATTATATCCAAACTTAGCCAATTATTTGTCTCCCTTCTTTAAGAATTTGCCAATGCCAATTCCCGTGCAATCCATAGCAGATTCTACCTTCAACACTTTGATTCCCAAAACATTTGTAATATATTCGTGAATGTAGTCGATAAAGCTCACTCCACCTACAATGTAAATTCCTTCAGCGATAATGTCGTTTGCAATATCTGGCGGAGTTTTCTCCAAAACTTTTCTCAAAGCTTCGATACACATATCTGCTATCGGCACAATCGCAGGTGTAATATCCTTAGCCCTAATCTCAACAGATTTTGGCATAGTCGATATCACATCAGTTCCTCCGACAATCATCGTGTTGTTTTCCCTATCAGAATTCAATGTCGCAATCTTAAACTTAATCGCTTCTGCTGTCGAAATTCCTATATTAACTCCAAATTTTTTCTTCAAAATTTGTATTATTTCTTGGTCAATATCTTCTCCACCGCTTTTGATGCAGTAACTTGTCACAATTCCACCCAAACTAATCACGGAAGCTTCTATTGTTCCCGCACCAATATTTAAAATAATGTGTCCCGTTGGTTCGTCCACATCGACACCCAATCCTTTTAGAGATGCGATGTTTTCTTCAACCAATTTTACACTTCTAGCTCCAGCATTTAACGCCAAATCTTCCACGCTTCTTCTCTCAACATCTGTCAAAGATGCAGACACAGATACGCAGACCTCCGGTTGGAAAACCGAAAAATTTGGTCTTGCTTTTTTAATAAAATACGAAAGCATACTAACAGTGGATTCAAAATCAGCTATAACGCCATTTTCAATCGGACTTATTGCTACGATATTGTCTGGAGTTTTTCCAATCATACTTTTCGCCTCAGTTCCCACTGCGACAATATCGTAATTATTTATATCTATAGCTACAACGCTAGGTTCGTTGATTATTATTTTCCCATATTCATCAGAAATAATGGAATTGGAAGTTCCCAAATCAATTCCCAAACCATCTTGTTGAAATTTAAATAATTTCATTTAAAAATACATTCCTTTCCTCATACTCAGACTATCGCTTGAGCTAACGATAATATGATCTAACACTTGTATTCCTACCAAATCTCCCACTTTATCCAACCTTTTTGTCACTTCAATATCCGCACTTGATGGAATAAGAGATCCCGACGGATGATTATGTACTAAAATAATCGAATTCGCTCCCTTTTTTATAGCAGATTTGAAAACTTCTCTAGGATGAACGATAGATTGATTGATAGTGCCTTTGCTGATAAGTTCTTTGGAAATAATTCTGTTTTTTGTATCTAGAAGTAATGCGTAGAAGTTTTCTACATCACAACTTCCAATCTCATTACAAAAAATCTCTGCAACGCTATCAGGATCGTTCAGACTGAAACTATCCATGGCTTTTCTCAAGGCAAGTCTCCTACCTATTTCAATTCCAGCCAAGATTGATGTAGCCTTTGCCATCCCAATTCCCTTTATCTTCATTAACTCTTCAACGCAAATATCCTTGTAATCATTTTCGTTAATGTAATCAACGACTCTTTTGGAGAGAATTTCCACTCCTTCTTCTTTGATTCCAGTCTTCAATATGATTTGCATCAATTCTTCGTCGCTCATTGACGAAATTCCGTTGATTTTCATTTTTTCTCTGGGTCTTAGGGACTCATTCATTTCCTTAACTCTCATTGTTATCTCCTGTTATTAAACAAATAATTTTTTTGCTTGGAAAGTGCATTTGTAAGGTAATTTGATGTAAGTCCCACAAAAACACCCGTAAATATACTCAAAAACACCAAAATTGGCAAATAAACAAAAATCCTAAGATTGTTTAGCATAATTGCACACACTAACACTTGCGATAAATTGTGAGTGAAAGCTCCAAACAAGCTAACTCCAATCAACGAAAAATATTTTCTCAAATACTTGTTGACCAAATACATCACAACAAGTGAGCTTACAGCTCCTGCCAACGAATAGAAAAAGCTTATAACAGCCCCTGTGATTAGCATTAGTAAAAATGATTTTAAGATTCCTATTACAAGAGAATCTCTAAATCCAAAAACAATTAAGCATGTCAAAATTACAATGTTGCTGAGCCCAAGCTTTGCTCCAGGCATTACGATTGGAAGTGGAATCATCGACTCAATCAAGCTTACAACTAATGCAACTGCCGTTAAAATAGGAATATGTAATCTTTTCATCAATAATTCACCACATCAATATCATCTTTGTTTTGCTTGTCAGCCTTCACTTCTACAACTAATTTGTTCGGCAAACAAACAATAACATCCCCCGGTTTATCTATCTTTCCTTTTAAGATACACAACTTGTCCGGACAATCTGATTCAGTAATAGCAACACTGTATCCATTAATATGAACGACGTTGTGACCGTATTTATTATCTATTTTATAATCATAATGATCGATTGGAAGTGTAATTTGTTTGATTTCTTTTCCATTTACTTGAATTGAAACGTATTTGTCTTGTGAATTTACATTATTAATATTCAAAATCACAAACAAAAAAGCCGAAAAACACAACAAAAATCCAATCAAAATTTTATCGTATTTAGTCATTAAATTCTCCTTTAAGCTACCTTATAGTTTATCATTTTATCGTGTATCTTTTCAAGATTAAACAAAAATGAAAATTCATTTGCAAATAAAAAAAGAACTTCGAAACTCAAATGCTTCGAAGTTCTTCAATCAAAATTTTTATGATTTTAAATCAAATTTAATTTTAATGAGTTTTTCCACCTGTAACTTTGATGTCCTCATCATTATCAATTACAGCTTCAATCGCTTTTTCCAATGCTTTTACAATTGTATCCAAGCTCATAGATGCAGTGTGAGCTTTATTCAACACTTGTTCTGGCAAGAATGGAATGTGAATAAATCCAGTTCTCATGTTTGGATATTCAGTAGCTCTTAAATGTGCCATTCCATAAGCAACGTGGTTACAAATAAATGTTCCTGCAGTATTTGACACAGATGCTGGAATATTTGCTGACTTAATATTTTCAACTATTGCTTTGATTGGCAATGTCAACAAATATGCATCAGGACCATCTTCAGCGATTTTTTCGTCGATTGGTTGGTTTCCTTCGTTATCTTTAATTCTGCAATCATCAACGTTGATTGCAACTCTTTCTACAGTGATGTCTTCACGTCCACCAGCTTGGCCTACAGAAATTACAACATCTGGTTTAACTTCTGCGATTTTTTCTTTTAATTTATCTACACTTTTTCCAATAACTGTAGGAATTTCTATTTTGATAACTTCGTTTCCCTTGATTTCATCAGATAAAAGTTTAACTGCTTCAATAGCAGGGTTGATTTTTTCTCCTCCAAATGGATCGAATCCAGAAACTAAAATTTTCATAAATTACCTCCTAAAATGCTAATATCATTAATAATACAACATGAACAAATACTAGAGCCAAAGCTACAGGAAGTTGTGCTTTGATAACTCCATTTTTATCTTTCATCTCTAAGATTGCAGCAGGAACTATATTAAAGTTTGCCGCCATTGGTGTGATTAAAGTACCACAGTATCCAGCAGTCATACCAAGTGATGATACCACAGCAGGATTTGCTCCTTTTGCCATTAACAATGGAACACCAATTCCTAGAGTAATAACGGTAAATGCAGCGAATGCATTACCCATTATCATCGTAAATACAACCATTCCTACAATATATGCAACAGCTGCTGCAAACACACCAGCATCTCCTACAATACCAGTAGCTATGGTTCCTATAAGTTTACCTACACCTGCAGATGCAAATATAACTCCCAAACCACCCAATAATTGTGGTAGTAATGATGAAGATCCAACTTGCATCAACATTTTCGTAGTATCTTCTGCAGTTTCTTTTGCTTTTGGCTTAGCGATAATTATAGCTATAATTAAAGCTAGTATTGATGAAATTGTAAGAACTTGAGCAGCTGACAATGAGAATATCCCATCAGTATTTTTCAATGGAATCTTGAATGATTTCATTTGCGATAGAAGCATCGCACTAATTCCCATCACTAAAGCTGGAATGAAAATTTTACCTCCAACTTTCTCAGCATTCTTCAATCTTTCTTCTTCAGTTATTTCCTTAAATTCTGATGGCTTGATTTGGTTTGCGATTGATAAAATCCCCAAGAACAAAAGTACAACACCTACGATTATTCCTCCAGATTCTACATGTCTTACCAAAAATCCTCCACCAGCAAACAATACTCCTAGTAATATCCAGAAAAGCATTGTACCAATCTTTGCTTCTTTGTTGAATCTTGCACGGATACCTGTCATTATGCAGATAACTCCACATAAGATGTATGCTATCTCATCAAGAACAACTTGGTTATCTACAAAAAAATCAAACATTTTTTATATCCTTTCTAAGTTTCATTTCAAAAACAGCACATTGTATAAGTGCAATAATCAACATACTAACACCTGCAAATATGGACCACTTGGCAATGTCTGCAGTATCCAATGGGTAACCTGCATCCTTCAATGTAGTTTGCATTAAAAGCACGCCTGATGCCAATGGAAATATATTTTGTCCGTAAAAGTTACCGTAGTTTTCAACAGCAGCAGCTAATCCTTTTAATTCGTCTAGTCTAACTTCTGTCAAATCAACTTTCTTTCTTGCAGCACCTTCTGCCATAGGTAAAATCAATGGACGTATAAATTGAACGTGTCCACCAAGTCTTAAAGAAAACGCAGCAGCTATCCATCTAATGAACAAGTAAATCCACAAAACAGAACCTGCACTAGCCATTTTGAATTTCGATATAAAATCTCTAGCCTTTTCCTTAAGTCCGTATCGTTCCATAATCGCAATTACAGGAAATGAAATCAAGAACAAACTCATTAGCCTATTGTTGACAAATCCTTCTCCCATAATTTTTAGAGTTCCCGTTAATCCAAGACCCCCCGCAAGTCCTGTAACCAGACCGGCTAAGAGAACTATTCCCAAAACATCTAGTTTTAGTGCGAACCCAACGACAATAATTAATATTCCTATGAAAACTAAATATTCTCCCATATTGCTCTCCTTAATTTTTATTAGCCAAATAGATTTTAGCTTCTTAGAATTATACCCGATACTTTTTTATTTTAAACTTTTAATTACATTATGTTTTCAATTTTGATGTTGTGAGGTCTTTGTTTGTTAAATGTATGATAATTAATAATGCCTTTCTATTTTATATTAGCTGTAAAAATGATAAATTCTCAGATGATTCATAAACTAATTAATTAGCGTTCTTATAATTATTTTGATAATTTTTCCTCTCATAAAAAAACGGAATGTATCCTGTGATTTAAAGATTACATTCCGCTTAATATAGTATTAAACTATTCCATTTTTATGAATTAATATCAATATTTGTTTGTTCTTTTTTCTTTTTTATACTCTTAAGGTCATTGAGAACATATACGCCATCACTTAAATATCCGCCATCAGGTAAATACGGTATTTGAAGTGGCAATATAGTGAAATATAATGTAAACATCACAATTTGTATAGTTCTTAATATAGCCATAGGCAGTATTTTTGAGTTCATAATAGTTATAACTTCTGGCTTTTTATTTACCAAATAAATCAAAGGAATCAAACATATAAGATATAGAATTGTTCCTAATCCTCCAGAAATATGCGTTATCAATGATCGAAATGTCCCTTCCTGAAATTTATTCCCGTATGTTATCTTACTCAAAAAAGGAATTCTTCTAATTGACCATCTTTTTGTTTGTATGATTTTTTTCCCATATCCTATTGTTATTTTGTAGTTATCATCTTTGAATAGTATTTTATACATTACTAGATGACCTAATTCTTTAAAAATTCTAGATAGCAATAGTAGTATGTAGATAATAGGTATTGCTATTATTACATTAATTAATATCGATTTCATTAATTCTCCTCTTTACATTTATGTTAATCATCACTAATTGCATTATTACGAGCATATCTAATTTCTTATATTTTTCTAATTTACATTATCTTCTGTTGATTTTATGGTATTTAAAATACGCATTCCATCGCTTGGTAAATTTAAGTATTTTATAGGTAAAATTGTACTTACAAAGCAAATAGCATTATATAAAATCACATACCTTATTATTTTACTGTAAAACCCACTATAATTATTTCTTGATATTAAAATAAATCCTAAAGCTATTAATAAGCTAACTAGTGGCCCTCCAAGACTAGGCATAATTTTTCTTAATTTGCTTGATTTTTTATAACTATCGAAATCTTCTAATTCCCAGTATGCATGTCCATATACTGGTAATGCATTTACAATAATTTTTTTAATTTAAGTATATTTTTCCCTTTTCCTATTTCTATTCTAGAATTTTTAACATTATAAAATATTTTAGCCATTACTATGTGACCCAATTCATGTGCAAAAGTAGAAAAGAAAATTAGGATATATAACATAACTATTTTTATGAACATTCCAAACCTCTTAAAGTTTTCTTCTAATTTACATTATCTTCATCTTCTGTTGGTTTTAAGATATTTAAAATAAGCATTCCATCACTACTACAATTTAGATATTTTATAGGTAAAATAGTTGCTACAAGAAAGCTAGCATTAGTCACTATTGAATATATCACCATATGGTTTACAAATTTATTAAGTTCGCTATTTTCTTTATATAATATTATTAATAAAACTGTCATTAAAAGACTAAATAACGGACCCTCAAGAGTTGGCATAATCTTTCTCAATGTATTAGACTTATTATATCTATCCAAGTCTTCCAATTCCCAATATCCATGACCCGCTATGGGTATAGATTTAATAGAAAAATTTTTTTAATCAAAAGCATATTGTTTTTTATATGTTTACGATTTCATTCTACTCCCCCCCCCATTACTTTGTCAAGCATTTTTTCAAAAATTTATCAACATTTTACATAAAAAACATTTAAATTTATAACTTGAATCAAAAAATGCGGATGTATAGTTAATTTGTCAAAATATTAGGAAGAAATAATAAACGTTACCGCTCATTAAAAACGCAGACTAATGGTCAAAAACGAAGTAGGAGTTGAACTTATTATCTACCCAAAATAATGGTTGTATAATAATTATCCCTTGTGGTAGTATGGTTACCCCATAAAATTTGACCTAGTACCGGAGTTAGAACTAATCTATCTCTTGTACTTCTTTATCCTTTTTCTACTCCTAGGGGTAGAATTTTTCCTTTTTATTTTTATTCCTTCATAGCTTTGAGAATTGTATGCGCATACCCATTTTCTTACCATTATTTTATCCGTTATACAATATTTATTTACTCAATTTTGATATGAACTGTTAGATTCTAAATATACTTTTATTATTTTTACTTTAAATTCTGCACTTTATTTTTCTATTAAAAAACTGACCTCCTTAAGTTAGTTATTAGGTCTAACTTTTGGGGGTCAGTTCACATATGCAAGCCGTTTTTTATTTTATTCTATTTTGTAACAGTACATGTAAAATATTAAGCTTCTTTAGCAGGTGCTTCTTGAGCTT
The DNA here is from genome assembly GCF_002243175.1 of Finegoldia magna. GTDB lineage: Bacteria > Bacillota > Clostridia > Tissierellales > Peptoniphilaceae > Finegoldia > Finegoldia magna_J. The sequence goes on along the minus strand of NZ_NDYF01000003.1, from coordinate 26,975 downwards.
TTGCTTTAGCTTGTTCTTCTTTTATTTTTAGTCCTGGATAAATTGCTTTTGTAGGACATTTGTCTACTGCTTTTTGAACTTGTTCTGGATCTAATCCTTCAGCGTTGTTGAAGTGTGCTAAGTTATCTTCTACGCTGAATCCATCTGGACACATTTTAGCACAAATTCCGCAAGAAATACATCCAACTTTACAGTATTGTCTTACATCTTTACCTTTATCGTGACTGTTACATCTTACGTAAACTTCTTGATCGTAATCTACAAGTTTAATGATATCTCTTGGACAGATTTCAATACATTTTTTACAAGATGTACATTTTTCTTTGTCTACTAATGCAATGTCATTTACAATGTGAATTGCATCGAAATCGCACACATCTACACAGCTTCCGCAACCCAAACATCCGTTAGGACAAGTTTTGCTTCCGCCTTGAAGATTGTGGTTAACTCTACAATCCATAATACCTTTGTATTTGAATTTTTCAGTAGCGTATTCTGGTGTTCCTTGGCACATTACACAAGCAACTTGCTTTGCAGAATCCACTGCATCAGCTCCCATAAATGCTGCTAATTTGTCGGCAGTTTCTTTTCCACCAACTGGACATGAATTACAAGGTGCTCCTTTGTTTACGATAGCATCTGCAAGTCCATCGCAACCTGGAAATCCACAAGCACCGCAGTTTGCGCCTGGTAACATTTCTCTTACTTTAAGTACTCTTCTATCAACTTGAACTTCGAATTTTTTAGATGCAAAACCCAAAAGCAATGCAAATAAAATCCCTAGTGCTCCCAAGATTATAAATGGAGTTAAAATTGTCATTTATTACCTCCTATACCAATCCGCCGAATCCGAAGAATGTCATCGCCATTAATCCAATAGTAATAAATGCGATTGGTACACCTTTAAAACTTTCAGGAATATTTTTATTCAATGCGATTCTTTCTCTGATTGCAGCTAATAAAGTTATCGCTAAAATGAAACCTAGTGAAGCACCAATAGCACTTGCTAATGTTTCAATTAAGTTGTATTTTTCTTTTACGTTTGCTAATGCAACACCCAATACTATACAGTTTGTAGTTATAAGAGGCAAGAACACACCAAGTGCTGAGTACAAGTTTGGACTCATTTTCTTCAATGCCATTTCTACGAATTGTACCAATGTTGCAATAACCAGTATGAACACTATTGTTTGTAAGTATTCAATGTGAAATCTTTCAAGTATTTGGATTTGTAGAACATAAGTTACGACAGACGCTATTGTGATAACGAAGAATACTGCCATACCCATACCAATAGCTGTTTCTGTTTTAGAAGAAACACCTATTAATGGACAAAGCCCTAAGAATTGACCAAATACGTAGTTGTTTACTAATAAATAAAGAACTATTATTTTAAATATACTCGCTAACATTAGTCTTCACCTCTCATATTGTTCTTCTTTCTTTCTTGTTTTGATAAGAAATAATTGTAAGTAGCTAACAATATTCCAAGTACCATGAATGCTCCTGGAGCTGCTGACATGATACCAATTGGAGGAATATTTCCTATTACAAGTTTTCCTAAGATTTTACCAGAACCTAATAACTCTCTGATGAATGCAACCAATACGATTACAACACCATATCCCAAACCATTTGAGATACCATCTAACAATGATAAGAATACACCATTTTTAGATGCGAAAGATTCGGCTCTAGCTAAGATTATACAGTTTACTACGATTAGAGGAACGAATGCTCCCAAAGAACTGTATAGTGCTGGAACAAATGCTTGAAGCATCATTGAAACTAATGTTACGAATGTTGCGATTACAACGATATATGCCGGAATTCTAACTTTATCCGGAATAAAATTTCTAAGTAATGATATTACTATGTTTGAACAAATCAAAACGAATGTGAACGCCGCAGCCATACCAATTGCGTTTTCTACTGATGTTGATACACCAAGTACAGAACACAAACCTACCAATTGGATTAAAACTGGGTTGTTCTTAATAATGCTGCTTTTGAAAACTTTAGCCGCTTTACCTTTTTCCATAATTTCCCTCCTATTTTAATCCCGCATTAGCTTTTTGAGATACGTTCAATGCGTTTTTGGCTGCTGTAGTGGAGTATGTTGCACCACTTAGAGCTTGAATTTCGTTGTCAGCTTCAGGTTTTTTAACAGCTGATAATTCTTTTTCCATAGATTTTCCAATAACTGAATTTACGAATTCAGGATCTCCAATTCTACTTCCGATTCCTGGAGTTTCTTGTGATTCAAGAATTGAATATCCAACGATTTTGTTTTCATTGTCTACACCAACTACGAAAACAACATTTCCTGAATATCCACCAGCTCCAATTGCTTTGTATACATGACCTACAGGTTTTCCACCTTTGATAGCTTCTTGTACGTCATCTAAGTTTTCGTCTTTTGCTTTTAAATCTTTAATTTTTGCTTCATCAAGTGGTTTAAAAGATTCCGCTTCAGGAAAAGCTACTTTTAAAGATTTTTGATAATTTTCTAATCTCTTAGCTTCTATTATTGGTTCAGTAACTTGGTTTGCAAATGCAAGTACTACCGCACTAATTGCTGTGATTATAAACAATCTAATAGCTAAATTTATTGAACTTCTCATATTCCTTGTTTACCTCCTCTACCAATTGGTGTTGGAACTGTATATTGATCGATAAATGGTACTGCACAGTTCATGAAGATTATCGCATAAGATACACCTTCTGGAAGGTTACCAAATTGTCTTATGATAGCTGTAAAGAAACCACAACCAATCGCAAATATAATTTGTCCTTTTGGAGTAACTGGACTAGTTGAATAATCTGTAGCCATGTAGAATGCACCCAAGATTAAACCACCAATAAATATGTTCATGCATGCATCTTGAATTCCTACGCCACAAATAAGTAATGTAACAAATGTTGTTGCGATGTAAACTAATGGAATTCTAAGATTGATTACTCTTCTGTATAATAGATAAGCTACACCGATAAGTAATGCTATTGCACTTACTTCCCCGATTGTACCACCCATGTGTCCTATGATGGCATTCATAAATCCAACTGGTTGACCACCTGATAAAACTGTCGCATAACTTTCAGCGTCCACTGCTTTTTGTGTTAGTGGAGCAGTGTAGTTACTCATTGCTTGTGCCCAACTTGCCATCAAGAAAGCACGTCCTGCTAATGCAGGGTTCATGAAGTTTGAACCAATTCCTCCAAATAATTGTTTTACAATTATGATTGAAAATACCGATCCTATAACAATCATCGGAATTGGCAAAGTAACTGGAACGTTGTAAGCCAAAAGCATACCTGTTACAACAGCTGATAAATCGCTAATTGTAGAAGGTTGTTTCATTATTTTTTGATAACAATATTCTGATAATACACAAGCTATAACTGCTGATAATACCAAAACTAAACTTCTCATTCCGAATTCGTAAACACTCACTATCAAAGCAGGAATTAAAGCGATGATAACATCAAGCATAATTCTTTGAATAGATACTGCACTTCTTTGATGAGGAGCAGCTTCTACGATTAAATGAGATAAGTCGTATTCTTTTTGTACAATTTCTTTATTTTCCATAGACTATCCCCTTTTCCTTTGTTGTGCTTTTAATTGAGTCTTTGCGTGTACAATTGCTTCAACTAATGGTCTGTTTGATGGACAAACATAGCTGCAAGTACCACATTCTATACAATCATTCAAATGCATTTTTTCTGCTCCTTCAAAATCACCATTCAATGACTTTAATTGCAAGAACAATGGCAATAAGCCGATAGGACATACATCCACGCACTTAGCACATTTAATACAAGGTTCTGGAGAAGCAAGAGTTGCATCTTTTTCATTCATGAAAATAATTCCGCCTGTTGTTTTAACAGTTGGAGCATCCAAATTGTATTGACAAGCACCCATCATAGGTCCACCAACTACAATCTTGTATGGAGTTTCTTTGAATCCGTCACAATAATCAACTAAATCTTTGAATTTAGTACCGATTGGAACGTAAATATTCTTAGGTTCTTTGATAGCTGAACCTGTCATTGTAACTATTCTATGAGTCAAAGGAATCCTATGAACTACAGCATCGTAAATCGCCATAGCACTTGAAATATTCAAGCCTTGAACTCCTCTTTCATTTGATCTTTGAGCCTTCGAAATCTTCTTACCAGTAATTGCATTGATAAGTCTTCTTTCGTCACCTTGTGGGTATTTAGTTTTAACAGCGCAAATCGAAATATTTGTTTCATCCTTTGAGGCATTTTTCAAAATTCCGATAGCTTTTTGTTTGTTATCCTCAACCCCTATGTATCCTTTGTCGCAATCCATCAATTTCATGATAATTTTCAATCCACCGATTGCCTTTTGAGGATATAATTCCATATTAAGTTGGTCACTAGTTAAATAAGGTTCACATTCTGCCCCGTTTAAGATTACTTCCTCGATTTTTACATCTGGTTTTTTCTTCATCTTAATGTGAGTAGGGAATCCTGCTCCACCCAAACCTACTATACCAGCTTCTTTTATTCTTTCTAGGATAACTTCTTTTGATAATTGTGTGAAATCATCATTAGTTTCAGTGTATCCTAATTCGTTTAAACCGTCTGATTCGATTACTACAACTTCACCTTTTTGACCATTTGACAATACCATCTGCTCAATTTTCATAACCTTTCCACTAACTGAACTGTGAACAGGTGCTGAAATAGTCGCTTTAGATTCACCAATTTTTTGGCCCACTTTGACCTCATCTCCTACTTTTACTGTAGGTGTACAAGGCGCACCAATGTGTTGATGCAATGGGATATAAACCATTTTAGGTTCAAAATTTGTATCTAAAGGACAGTTTTGAGTGTAGGATTTATGATCATCCATGTGAAATCCGCCTTTAAAAGTCAGATTTTCTAAACTCATTTTTTCACCCCTTTAATAAAATAAAAAATGGTGCAGAGAAAGAGACTTGAACTCTTACGGGATTATTCCCACTGCCCCCTCAAGACAGCGTGTCTACCATTCCACCACCCCTGCGTGATAAAGACCTTTTTTACAAAGGTCTTTTAATATTTGTTAATAATATTTTTGATTAATTTAATGTAGTTTTTAGCCCAAACTTTGAAATTCTTGTGCATATTTTCTTCAAGCTTAGTATCTTCGTAGAAAATTTTGTAAATATTGTATTGGTTTTCAACTTTTACAACGTAATATTTAGTCTCAGAAGACGGAATATCGTCTAAAGTTTGACCATCTTTTGAAAAAGATTCGTTCGACAACCATTCTTTTACATTGCCAATTCCGCCGTTATAAGCTGCAATCGCCAAATCGTGATTTTTGAAATGGTGCAATAAATATGACAAATAAGCCGTACCCATTTCAATATTCTTGTCAGGTTTTTTCAAATCTTCCACTGTAAAGTGAGTATTTCTCATATTGTTAATACTTTCAGCAGTGTCTGGCATCAATTGCATAAGCCCCAAAGCTCCAGCTTTTGATTTTACACTTGGATCAAAGTTAGATTCAACTTTAATTACACTCATAACCAAAAGAGGATCCACGTTGTATTCTTTTGCGTATGTATTAACCAAATCGACATATTTCACTGGTCTTGTCATAGTTGAATATGCGCTCACGCCAAATCCAACTAAAAACACAATCACAATAATAGAAATAATCGTGATTAAAAATCTTTTAATAAATTTCATAATTTTTTCCTATCTATTAGTTCGTCAACCGTAAGTATTAGATCAGCTTCAGTCGTATTGTTTACAATAACTTCGTCAAACTCACTAATTTTTTTCTCATAGTCTATTTGAGAATTAATTCTTGTAACTGCAGTATCGTAGTCAAAGTTATTTCTATCCATAATCCTTTGAATTCTGATATTTCTATCAGCTACAACTACCCAATCTTCGTCGACATCGATATATTTGTCAATCAAATTTTTGCTTTCCAAATACATAGAAATTTCCAGAAAAATCAAATCAGATTTTTCCTTCTTAATTCTTTTTACTACTCTTAATATTATATCAGTATGTGTCAATTCTTCAAGTTTTTTTAGTAATGTTTTTGAATTAAATACAAGTTTGGAAAGTTTTCTCCTATCTATGTCAGAATTTTCGTCCAAAATTTCTTCGCCAAACTCATCTATAAGCTTGTAATAAAGTTCTGTACCTTGTTCATAGATTTGGTGAGTAATCTCATCCAAATCTATTACAACAAAGCCTTTTTCTTTTATTCTTCTGCAAACCGTACTTTTCCCGCTGGCGATATTGCCACAAACTACGATGATTTTTTTATTTTGCATCATACCAAGTATCTGCACTGTTAACATCAATCTTCATATCGACTTTCAAATCAACAGCATGTGTCATGACATCTTTCATTATTTCTAGAACTTTTTCTCTTTCATCTTCTGGACAATCAACAATAAGCTCATCGTGAACTTGCAAGATTAACTTTGCTTTTAATTTTTCTTCGTTTAATCTATTGTAGAATTTCACCATCGCAACTTTTATAATATCCGCTGCAGATCCTTGAATTGGCGTGTTAAGCGCCACACGTTCTCCAAAACTTCTTACATTGTAGTTTTTGGATTTCAATTCAGGGATGTATCTTCTTCTCTTCATAATAGTTTCAACGTAGCCTTTTTCTTTGCCAATTGCAACTATATCTTCCATGTATTGTTTGATTCCCTTGTAAGTGTCCAAATAATTTTCGATGTATTCCTTGGCTTCTTTTCTAGTTATGTGCAAATCTTTGCTCAAAGAATAATCACCAATTCCGTAAACAATACCGAAGTTTACAGCCTTTGCGTTGGATCTTTGAAGTGAAGTTACCTTGTCAAAATCAACCTTGAACACTTCACTGGCAGTTTTTCTGTGAATATCTGCACCATTTTTGAATGCATCAATCATCACTTCATCATTCGCCAAATCAGCCAACACTCTAAGCTCTATTTGAGAGTAATCCGCATCCAAGAGAACACTTCCTTCGCTTGGAACAAATGCTTTTCTGATAAGTCTTCCTTCTTCAGTTCTGATAGGAATGTTTTGCAAATTAGGATTAGTGGAGCTAATTCTTCCAGTTTGTGCGATAGTTTGTTGGAATGTAGTGTGGATTTTGCCGTCTTCTTTGATCAAATCCACCATTCCGTCGATATACGTTGTTTTAAGTTTCGCGATAGTTCTGTATCTTAAAATGTAGTCGATGATTTCGTGTCTACCGCTTAAAGCTTCCAAAACTTCTTGGTCTGTAGATGGACCCGTTTTGTTCTTCTTTATTACAGGAAGTTCCAAATCCTCAAACAACACTTCTGCCAATTGCTTTGATGAGTTGATGTTGATTTTCTTGCCGATGAGTTCTTCAACGCTGTCTTCGATTGATTTTATCTCATCTTCGAAAAGCTCTCCCATCTCAACCAAAGTTTCTTTCTTGACACAAACTCCAGTAAATTCCATATCGCATAATACTTTTATCAAAGGAATTTCAACATCTCTGTAAAGATGCATCATATCCTCTTCTTCGATTTCTGAAATCTTTTCGTATAATTTATTCGTGAACATCATGTATTTAACAACATAATTGTCGATTTCTTTTTCGTCTGATTCCAAAATAGTCTTCTTGGATCTGCCTTTGCCTGTAATATCTTCAAGCGGCTTGAAATCATATCCTATGACTTTAGGGTCAGATCTTTCCATACTATAACTTGTTTTGGATGGATCGAGCAAGTATTCTATGATGACAACATCATCGTAATTGTACGAAATGTCGATACCATAACGCATCAAATGATAAATACATGGTTTGATATCAAATGAAAGTTTGTTGACATCTTCTGATTCAAATTCTTCCTTAAATGATTTTACAATGTCAACATTTCTTGTGATGTACACCTTATCAGTGTAGATTGCAAAAATCACAGGCTCATTGTCCACATAGTAATCATCGTTGAACAATGCAAAAGTAAACTTTTTATTTTCTTTAATATAAGCTTTAATTTCCTCTACATTTTCATCCAAGTTTTCATATTCGAACTTTTCATTGGATTCTTCATTTGGAAGTTTTTTGATAAAACTATTGAATTCAAGTTTTGTAAGAACTTCAATCAAATGTTCATTGTCAGCTTCTTTTATCGAACAATCATCGATTACAAATCCCATCAAATCTTTTGGAACATCTGTATTAATCGTTCCAAGTTCTCTACTTAAATATGCAATTTCCTCGCCATCAATGACTTTTTGCTTAGTTTTCTTGCCAGAAATTTCATCGACGTGTTCGTACAATCCCTCAATACTTCCGTATTTTTGAATGTATTTAAGAGCAGTCTTTTCGCCGACTCCATCAATTCCTGGAATATTGTCCGATTTATCTCCCATCAAGCCTTTCAAATCAATCATTTGTTGAGGCGTAATTCCGTATTCTTCCTTTAAAGCATCTACATCATAGATTTTTGTTTCAGTAATTCCTCTTTTTGTAAGAACAACTTTTGTATTGTCATCGATTAGTTGAAGATAATCCTTGTCACCAGTCAACAAATACACATCGTAGTTTTTTGATGAAGCTTGTTTTGCCAAAGTTCCTGCAATGTCGTCTGCTTCATATCCTTTCAAATCAATGTATGAAACTCCCATAGCTTGTAACAATTCTTTTAACATATCGAATTGTACGATAAGCTCTTCAGGAGTTTCTTGGCGATTGCCCTTGTATTCAGAATATTTTTCGTGTCTGAAAGTTGGCTCTTTTCTATCAAAACACACAACCACAAGATCTGGTTCGATTTTTCCCATAACAGAATAATACATATTCATAAATCCAAACACACCATTAGTGTGAATGCCGTCTTTTGTAGTCAAATCTCTGATAGCGTAAAAACCTCTGAATAAAAGCGAAGAACCGTCAATAATTAAAGCTTTTTTTGACATTTTATAATCCCTTGTTTTCTTTTTCGAAAGCCATTATCTTGTCAACTCTTCTTTGATGACGACCAGCTTCGAATTCATTTTCCAAGAAAGTTTTGATGATTAGTTTGGCAACTTCATCTCCAATTACACGTGCTCCTATGCAAAGCACATTTGCGTTGTTGTGGTTTCTGCTCATTTTCGCGCTGTAAACATCAGACACACATGCTGCTCTTATTCCTTCAAATTTGTTTGCTGCCAAGCTCATGCCAATTCCTGTTCCACAAATTAAAATTCCCAAATCAGAATTTTCTTTTTGGATTTCTTCGCAAACTTTTTTCGCATAATCTGGATAATCAACAGAATCAGCAGAATTTGTTCCCAAATCCACTACTTCATTTCTCAAACTTTTTATATATTCAACCATTGAATCTTTTAATTCAAATCCACCGTGATCGGCTGCTATTGCTATTTTCATAAAAACCTCCAAATATTTTATTAATTACATTTTATAATATGTTCATGTATTTATCAATTATTTGAAGAATTACACATTTTATGGTAAAATATAGTTACAAAAATATGGGGATGTCTTGGTTTCGACAGGGATATTGAAGTTTGAATAGCGAGTCGTTTTCGTCTACAAACGTAAAAAAAGGACAACTAAATATAAACGCTGAAGATAATAACTTCGCATTAGCTGCCTAATAACGGCGGCCGATTCAAAAACTAGAAAATCGTCCTGCGTTTTCTTTTTGAATCTCAACTAATGAGCAGGAACATCTCGTATATTTTCCTCTGGTATATGAGATTATTTAAGAGGATATATCGATCATAGTTTTGTCAATTAAATTTTGGTCGACGAATAAAACTTAATTGACTGCACTCGGAGAAGTTCTTAGGGATATATTTTTGGACAGGAGTTCGAATCTCCTCATCTCCACCATATATTTTAAAATTAGCTCATTACAACTCAAAACGTTGATAAATGGGCTTTTTTATTTTCTTAATGTCGGTATTTTCATCTAAATATCTCAAGTTTTTTCAAAATTTTTCGGTAAAACTTTCGGTAAGAATTTTTCTGCACTGATTTTATACAGTTTCTTGTATATTCAAGTCTGATTTTGAATATAAAAAAAGAGAGTCGCTAAACTCTCTATTTCTAAAATTTAATACCAAAATTTTATTATTTCAATTCATTAATTATTACCGTCGAATTATCCCCCGCAAACACGTTGTGTTTTAAATTGGTTTGCGTATCGATGTATTCTATGCATTTGTCATCGTATGTAAAATCAAATTTTCCTGCTTTTTTGAAAATTTCTTTTCCTTCTGCGTTGTAAATTATGATTTCTCTTTTGATTCCACCGCTGTACTCACTTTTTACATTTTTCTTAAATCTTTGAAATCCTGCTGATTTGAACACCAATGCACTGCACGACGCCAAAAATATCAGTACAACTACCAAAATAATCCATATTTTTTTCTTCACGTTTTTTGTTTTGTTTTCTTCTGACATTTTATTCTCCCTTTTTTATTTGTCCAAATTTTAAGAAACGCTTTTCAAATTCTCAAACTACGTTTTAAAATATCGTTGTTATTTGTCACGCTAAAATACTTTAATATAATACGTTTTATTCGTTAAATATTTTGTATTTTGTTTGACTAAACGATTCCAATATTGATATAATATTATTATAGCAGAAACGTATAAGTTTTTGTACAAATTACAAAAGGAGTGATTTATTATGGCAAATGGAGTACTTCATATTCCAGGTTTTATTCACTTTGGAGAAGGAGCTTTTTCAAAATTAAGTGAATTAAAAGGTAAGAAAGCAATCATAGTTACAGGCGGAAACTCTATGAAGAAAAACGGTTTCGTAGACAGAGCTTGTGAAGAATTGAAGAAAGCAAACATGGAAGTATGTGTTTTTGACGGCGTTGAAGAAAATCCATCAGTTACAACTGTTGAAGCAGGCGCTAAGAAAATGCAAGAATTCCAACCAGATTGGATTGTAGCATTAGGTGGCGGTTCTGCAATGGACGCTGCAAAATGTATGTGGGCTTTTTATGAACATCCTGAATTAAAATTCGAAGATATCATCGAACCAGGATCTCTTCCAGAACTTCGTAAGAAATCAAAATTTGTCGGCATTCCATCAACTTCAGGTACAGCAAGTGAAATCACAGCATTCTCAGTAATCACTGACACAGAAAAACACATCAAATACCCATTAGTATCTGATCATATCGTTCCAGACATCGCTATAGTAGATCCAGTTTTACCATCTAAAATGCCAAAATCTGTTACAGCAAACACTGGAATGGACGTAGTTGCACACGCAACTGAAGCATTAGTTTCTAATATCGCTAACGATTATACTGATGCACTTGCAATTCACGCATTGAAATTGGTATTTGAATATTTGCCAAAAGCTTGTGAAAATCCAGATGACATGGAAGCTCGTGAAAAAATGCATAATGCATCAACAATGGCAGGTATCGCATTCACATCAGCTTCACTTGGTTTAGTTCACTCATTAGCACACAAAATTGGTGGAGAATTTGGAATTACTCACGGACTTGCTAACGCAATTCTACTTCCATACATCACACAATTTAACAGAAAAGCTACTAACAAAGTTGATTGGATTGAAAAAGAATTAAACGTTGAAGATTATCCAATCGCTGTTAGAGAATTAGCTAAAAAAGTTGGCATTCCACCAACATTGAAAGAAGTTGAAGAAAAATTCGGATTTAACAAAGAAAAATTTGACGAAGTATTAGATGAAATGAGCAAGAACGCTTATGAAGATCCATGTACTTTGACAAACCCACGTGAATCAAATCCAGAAATAGTTAAAATGATATATACTCACGCTTACAACGGAGAAGATATAACAGAATAAATTTAATAGCAAAATAATTTATGTAAAAAAATGAACTGACCTCAAAAGTTGGACCTAAAAACTAACTTAAGGAGGTCAGTTTTTTAATGGCAAAATATAGAACAGAATTTAAAGTAAAAGTAGCAAAAGAATATTTAAAATTTATCATATCATATAAATATTTACCAGAAAAATATTGTATACCTGATAAAGGTTTAATAATAAGATGGGTAAATGACTTTAGAGAAAAAGGCATAGAAGGACTAAAACTCAAAAAGAGAGGAAAACCTCCAAAAATGCTAAAGCCAACAAAGATATCAAAAGATATCAAAAAAGATTCATCATAAAACTTAACTAATTTAGAAAATAATTCATTAACACAGTCACAATTAAAATAAAAAATGAAGAAATTAGAAGAAAAAAACTATTGGCTTCAATTAGAAAATGATGCATTAAAAAAAAGATAGAATTGTCTCAAATGACAGATGCAGAAATAAGACAATTACTGAAACAATCTAGATTTTAAGAAATAAATACAAATTAAAAGACTTGTTAAAATACTTTAATCTTCCAAAATCAACATATATGTATTGGCAAAAACGCTTAAATAGACCAAATAAAGATATGGAAATAGAAAACAAAATACCCAAAATTAGAAAAAAAAATCCAAACTATGGATACAGAATAATAACTGCGATGTTAAAAAGATTAGGACTAAAAATAAACAAAAAGAAAGTACAAAGATTAGTTCAAAATCTAAAACTTCAAGTAAAAAATTTTTCAAGATAATCAAGAAAATACTTATCCTACAAAGGACAAGTAGGAAAATAGCAGACAACAAAATAAAAATAAACTTTAAAGTAGAAAAACCATACACACAAAGAACAACTGACACGGGTAGGGTATGTGAAAAGTTTTGTATATCAGATCCTCCTGATAGGTTGTGAGCTGATATTTTTTTGATTTTAAAAAAAATATACTTTTATTACTAAAATCTGAAAGTTCAGATATTTGTAACCTAATTTTGGCACAATTAAACTAAAAGGTCAAGATTTTTATAAAAATCTCCATTTTTGCCTAATTTTATTTCTTAAAAATTTGAAGATTTCTGTCAAGAGCTGGTCGTCAGCCCAGGGCTATGCCTTTAGTCTTGATTGAAAGATTCAAATTTTTTATTATTTTTATGGCAAAATTTAGATTCTGCCTTCAAAAAATATTGATAGTTGTGACAATATTTGATCCCATCCTCTTATTCTACTCGTCCATTTACTTGAAGCATCTACCATTGCTAGATACAAGCTTTTTTGTAGGGCGTAGTCGCTTGGAAATATTGTTTTGTTTTTTGTTACTTTTCTAAGTTGTCTATTAAAATTTTCTATGCTATTTGTTGTATATATTAGTTTTCTTATTCCTTCTGGATATTTGAAATACGTTGCTAATTCAGCCCAATTGTTTCTCCATGAATGTACGCACATTGGGTATTTTTTGCCACATTTTTCTTCGAGTATATCTAGATTACTTAGTATTAGTTTTTCTATTGATGCTTTGTATACTGTTTTAAAGTCTTTCATTAGCTCTTTTATATCTCTATATGATACGAATTTTGTTGAATTTCTTATTTGATGGATTATGCATTTTTGAATTTCTGTTTTTGGATATACACTTTCTATTGCTTGGCTAAATCCTGATAAATTATCTGTTGAAACTATTAATATATCTTCTAATCCTCGTTCTTTTAATTGATTTAATACCAATAGCCAGTATTTACTTGATTCATTTTCTCCAACCCACATTCCAAGAATTTCTTTGTATCCTTCTCTATTGTATCCTAGCGCTATATATACTGCTTTTTTTACTACTATGTTATTTTCTCTTACATGATAGTGCATTGCATCTAAAAATACAAATGGATATACTTTTTCTAAGGGTCTATTTTGCCATTCTTCAATAGTTGGTAGTATTTTATTTGTTATTTTGCTTACCATGGATTCTGATATTCCAATTCCATAGATTTCTTTTATGTGTGTTGATATGTCTCTTGTTGTCAGGGTCTGCCCCAGCCAATAATATCCAACGAATGAAATGAGTTTATGATATTATTAGGCGAGGGTATTCCTTTTGCATACATAGATATTATTTGGTTTTCTATGTTTGATATGTCTTTTTGATAATTTTTCAATGCTTGTGGCTCAAATGATCCTTCTCTGTCTCATGGGATGTTTAGGTCTATGTTTCCGTATGATGATTTAACTGTTTTTTTTACTTAATCCATTTCTTGTGTTTAATGACAGTGGTTTTTTACCATATTCATAATCTAGATGTTCATCTAACTCTTTTTTTACATTGCTCCATTGTGTCTCCTAGAAGATCTTTCAAAGCTTCTTGGAGATCTTGTACTGTTTCTGGTCTTTTTCTTGGCATTTTAAAATCCTCCTGATTTCTATTATATCAGGAGGATTCCATACACAAACTATTTCACAATCTCTACTAAGAGCTGATACGCAAATTATCCTACACTCTTTCTAATATTAAAAACTAAAACTTTTGTATTGCTATACTATTATTTCTCTTCGTTTTTGTCTTTTTTCTTAAATCCAAAGAATGCACCTGCTACTGACATAAATCCTGCTGCCGACATCATTAAGATTTCGCTAATATTCCCAGCTTTTGGTAATATATGCTGATTTTTTCTAATCGCATTACCTTTAATATTTCTGCTTTTATCAATTTTATTAGGTGAATTTGTTTTGTCAGTAGTCTTGTTGACTTCAACTGTTGTAACGGAGTCTTTTTCACCTAATTTATAAGCTTTGTCGTTCTTTTTGTTTGAAGATTTACTAGTCTTTATTTCTTCTTTTTCATTTATTTCAGACTTATCAACATTAACATTTTTTTGGCTTTCAGAGCTATTTTTTTTATCATCAGAAATTTTAACTTCAGTATCATTAGCTAAATCCGAATGGTTTAAATTATCATCACTTGATACGTCTGTTGAATCTTCTGTTTCTTTTGGTTGGCAAGGATTTTCTTGAGGCGTTTCCTTTGTTTCAGACTTTTCAACATTAACATTTTTTTTGCTTTCAGAGCTATTTTTTTTATCATCAGAAATTTTAACTTCAGTATCATTAGCTAAATCCGATTGGTTTAAATTATCGTCACTTGATACGTCTGTTGAATCTTCTGTTTCTTTTGGTTGGCAAGGATTTTCTTGAGGCGTTTCCTTTGTTTCAGACTTTTCAACATTAACATTTTTTTTGCTTTCAGAGCTATTTTTTTTATCATCAGAAATTTTAACTTCAGTATCATTAGCTAAATCCGATTGGTTTAAATTATCGTCACTTGATACGTCTGTTGAATCTTCTGTTTCTTTTGGTTGGCAAGGATTTTCTTGAGGCGTTTCCTTTTTCTTATTAATATCGAATGTAGGTTTGTTTTCTTCTTGTTCTTTTACCTTAATTTTCTTAAAAGTTGGATTTATTGTTGTTGCTTCTGTTACGAACAAAACATAACCTGATTCTTTTTTGTCCTTTACTCCTGAAATTTCCCAGCCATCAAATTGATATCCTTCTGCTACTTCTCCCTTATAAGCTGGAAGAACGAAATCTTCACCTTTTACTAGTTCATTTTCCTTATTATCTATAGTAAGCTTGACTTTTTCTGGCTTGATAGGCGCTACCGTTCCAGTATTTTTGTTTAAGCTAAATTCTTTTACTGTAGTATTTCTTGCGAAGTCTTTTACTACAAATTTGATTTTTAATTCATTATCTTTGATATCTTTAATATCATCTAGTGATTTGTATTCTTTTCCATTTACATAGATGTGTTGTTCTTGTATTTCTCCATCTTTGTTATTATCTCTTTTATCAAATATGTTAAATTTAATAAATTTATTTTTTGCATATTCAATAGATATTTTACCATCTTCGCTCATCTCAACTGTAGGTTTTACATTATCATATAAGAATTGATAGTGAACTCCTACCGCCTTTGCGTTCATTGAAGAATAACCTGTTTTTAAGAATACATTTCCGTCCATATCTTTAACTTCATCTGGGAATCCATTTGCCTTATAATCTTTCATTCCCCAATCCATGATATCCCCATCTTTTACATCAAGTTTTATATTAAAGTCTCTTGTATTGTCAATGTGTAAATCACCATATATTAAATAATTATCTACAACTGACTCATTAACTCTCATTTCCCAGTTAAATCCACCTTTATCAGAAATTTTTCCTTTTAGATAAAATTCTGGATTTCTTACGTAAATCTTATTAGATTTAGAAGGATTAAAGTAATTTTTATCCATTGATAGATTCACAGGCTTTGTATCGATAAATAGCATTGCACCGTCTTCTTTAATGGCTTCAACGTTTGATTTATCATCTCCGATATATTCCTTGCCATCTTTGCCAAGAAGAACTAGTTTAGAAGGATCATCTACAAGCTTTCCATCCTTATCTATAGCCTCTCCCTTATCATTAGTTTTGAATTTGAATACTTGGTATCTAACTATATTAAAGCCATCCAATGCTGACATAAGAACCGATTGAGCGCTTCTTCCATCTTGAACATTTCTACTATCACAGTAGATTGTTTTTTGTGATAGGACCTTGATGTTAGGGGCAGTCTTTTGGATTTTTTCTATATCTGCCTTGCTATAAAGACCATTGCTATCAAGCATGTCAGTTTTTCCTGGGTTAAATGTAGTAACTCTTAGGGCATATCCCTTTCTTACAATCATATTATCATTTAATATATATTGACCCTTTTCTTGATCGAAGAACATCTTGTTTGTATCCATCTTGCTTGGATCTTGTGGTTTTTGTTTTGTAAGCTCACCTTCACCTAGTTCGATAATATTTCCGTAGCTTGAAGCATATGGTGAAGCTTCCTCTGCTTCATCCTTCTTTTCTGGCATCCTTATTATAGTTTTAGCTTTTGTTTGATCCTTATCTTTTACGATAATGTTCATATCTCCTGTAAAGGATAGACCATCGACTACATCATTTGTGTTTGCAAATAAGTCAAAGGTTAGAGTTTTTGTTTGTGGGTCGTATTTACTTGCCTTAATTTCTATTAATTTAAAGTCATTACCATAGTAAGCCTTAGCATCTTTTGATACATTACTTACTCTTCCAAGAATTTCAAAATGACCATCCTTAGATGGGCTTAATACTCCACCAAGCTTTGATTTAACATCATCAAGTTTCTCAGTTTCATATTCTAGAGCACTTCCATCTTCATAGGCTTTTATATTTCCATTTTCATCATATTGATAATCAAGTTCTACTGTTCTTTTTCCACCATTTACATAGTCGTCTTCTTGCTTATATTTCTTTTTAACTAGTTTCTTTAGGTCTTTATCTTCAAAGCCTCTAACAGTAGAGATTTCTTTGTTTAACTCTAGATTTGAAGGTCCCTCTATAGGATTTTCCTCAACAGTATCTTTCTTTTCTTCTGCCTTATTTGAAGCTTCTGGACTTTGAGCATTTTTAAGTTTTTCTTCAGAAATTTCACCTAGTTTTTTGTAAGAAGAAGCATCTGTCTCAGGATCTACTAGGTAATAAGAAATCATTCCTTTTGCGTCAGCTTTATTATCAAATTTAATCCTATGGATTTTTGTGAAGTTGCTTGCACCATCTAGGGCGATTACTTCTATGATTTTTCCTCTTAAATCTCCAGCTCCTTTAATTTCGTAGATAGTATTTCCTTTTTCATCAAGCTTTCTGTGTCTTCCTTCGCCTTCTCCTGCATATTTAACATCAAGGTTTCTTTCAACATCACCATTCTCGTCAACTATAGCTGCACCTGCATACCATACTTCGTTGGCTACTTCTTCAAATTTATCTGGATGGTTTTTTTGATCTCTTACAAACAAGGTTTCGTTTTTATACTTATCTTTTACCTTGTGGTAGGTATCTTTTGCTATTAATTTGATTTTGTCTGGATTAGAGAAATCAACATCAACAATTGTTGGAGCTGTATTGTCAATTTTTACTGGTATATAAGAAACTTGCCATGGATAATCCTTGGTTAATCTATATTTGAACTTGTAGAAGTATTGACCCTCAGCTATTGGTTCAAATTGACCCCTAAGTTTTGTTTCCAAGTCTTGGTTATTATTATCATCATTAGCGCCTTCTTCTCTTCCTCTTGGGTTGTAGATTAATCCATCCCATTTTAAATCTCCCATAACTTTTAGCTTAGAAGATTTTATACCCTTAGCGTCATTTCTCTTAGAGTTTAAGATACCTCTAATAAAATGCTCTTTAGTTATTACTTTAAGATCTTTTTGACCTTCTCCTTCTTTATCGGTATTTACGATTGATATTTGTCCTTCTTTTGCACTTCTTAGAACAAGTGGTGAAGGGGTTAGCCCTCTTTCTATTTGTACTTCTTGATTTTGTCCTTTAGAATCGAGTGGGTAAACTCTTGCTACTTTTGAGCCGCTATTAGATGCATCAGTTAATCCTTGGTTGTTATTTAATGCAAATAAGTCAGGGTCTTGATCAAGTGATTTTGTATTTCCATCTTTTCTGTTTTGGATAACGGCAGCTGGATTGAATTTATCGATGTCGTGTTCTCCACCTATACCCTTATTCAAGGTTCCAGGTATTTTTGGTTTACCATCATCATCATAACCTTCCATTGTCTTTGATTTTGAACCTTCTTCCCAAGCCCACTTGTCAAGGATTGGCTCCTTGTTCCAATTTCCAGCAAAGCCCATAAGTGGCATTGATAGAGATGGTTGAAAAACTGTCTTGTTTCCCTTACCGCACATTGCCTCAACTTCTTCTTTAGATTCAAATCTAATGAAGGATTCTACAAATTTATTTTTATCTTTAGCATCTCCGACATCTATTACAGCATTTAAGTCAAAACTTGAATTTGGTTTTATGGTAAATGTATCGTATTCGAATGTTATCTTTGCTCCATTAATTACTTCAGGATGGATTTCTGGAACAATTTGTTTTCCATCTTGAGATTTTTCATCCTTGTAAGTTTCATCAAGTTTTAGTCTATTGGTTAAGGAATCTGTTGTGATTGCAGATGATGAAGCTTTAAATGTTAGAGGTCTATCTGATGTATTAATTAATTTAATTGTGAAATATTTTTTATCGCCCTTAATTTCTTTAAGTGAAATAGATCCATATGAATTTACCAAACCTTCAGAGTCTAAATTCTTAAAGCTAGCTATAACGTCATTTCTTAGTGCATTAGCTACGTTAATAAGACCAGCGCCTTGTTGTCTTGGTGAAGCATAATATAGTGATTTCTCCTTCCAACCTGTTGGATCCATCATAGGTCTTGCTGTGTTTTGTAAGGCAATCTTTGTAAGAGTAGTTAAGTCGATTTTATCGTCACCTGTTAGGTTTTTTAAGACAGGTTTTGCGAGCATCTCTTTTAGTTTTGGTCTAATCAATACTGTTGATGCTGCAACTACTGGTGTTGCCATACTTGTTCCTGACATATAACCATAGGTTGATTTGCCATCAATTACATTTAGAGTTGATTTGATGTTCTTTCCTGGTGCTGATACATCTGGCTTTAAGAGGAGGTCAACCCTTGGACCCCAAGATGTAGAAGCTGCTGGAACTATTACTCCTTCCTTGTAAAGTTCCTTATCTGTATCAGGAGCAAAGTTAAAGGCTAGCTCTTTCTCATCACCAAGCTTTGGACGGTTTTTGTTGAAGCTTTCCATATCAATTGGATAGTATTGGTCAAGCTTATCTTTGAAGTCTTCCTTTTTATTTCTTTTAACCTCTGTTTTATTTGTTGGATTAATCATATTCCAAATCTTTAGACCATCATCACCAGATACTGAGAATACTTGGCAAGTTGTTCCTTCATCTTCTTCGTAGCCCATGGCTGGAAGCTCTGTCCAGTTATCCCTGTTGTAGTAGTTAACAGTATTTACAACCATGATTGCACGAGCACCCTTATCGGCAGCTCTTTTGAAGGCATATTTTAAATCCTTGGTATAGATTCTATCCATAACGGCAATTTTGCCTTTAAGATTAAGACCAACTAGATCTTCATCTTGACCCTTGCCTATATAAACAAATTTGACTTTGTCAGATAGCTTGCTTCCGTCTTCATTTGTGATAATCTTATCCTTATCGAAGAAGGTACCGATATTTCTATACTTGAAGCTTTCGCCACCAATATTTACCTTATCAAACTCTACTATTTGGTTTTTAGCTGATGCTACAGCTATGGCATCTTCATGGGCAGCAGTTCTAGTTACATTTCCTGTATCGGTCATCCTTAGTTGGTTATTTGCTGCCAAGTCCCATGATGAGCTTGATGCAGCTGTTGCGTAGTTTCCAGTTGCTACAACCATAGGAATGCCAGCTTTTCTCAAAGCTCTAACAGCCTGCCAATATTTTTCTCCTACAAGTCCTGTTCCTGTAAAACCTGATGATACAGATACTACATCAACCTTATGTTTGATTGCATCTTCGATAGCATGAAACATTGTTTCATCACCAGCAAATCCATCACCTGAATCTGAGTACATCTTATAAGAAAATATTTGAGCGTTTGGAGCAATCCCGTCAATACCATTATAATTAGCTATGTCCTCATCAGTATCATTTCCAGCAAGAATTCCTGCTATATGCATACCGTGTGGATCATGATAATCTGAACCATCGTCATATTTTTCGACAGTGATTTTTCCACCATTATAATAGTTAAAAGCGTGAGGTATTTTATCGCTCAACCAAAAGTCCTTGTCAGTTCCTTGTAAATCATCTTTCTTATATTTCATCGATGATTTCGCATCTTCGTCAATTCTCATGGCTTTGTGTCTGTAATCAGTTCCAGTATCAATATTTGCAATTACCATTCCTCTACCATCAAAGTTTTTGCCAAATTGAGCATTGATTGCTTTTAGGTAATCTATGGATTCATCAACTCCTATTTCCTTTCGAGCATTGTTCATCATCGGTTGAATTTTTTGTGATTTTTCGACTGATGAAATGCCTTCAATAAGTTTAATTTTGTCCAAATTATCTCGATTAGTTTCTATAGCACAACCATTGAAAATCGTATTATAAGTGTACAAAACTTTAGTATTTTTAAAATTAGATAGTTCTTTAATTGCTTTCTGACCATCCTCCTTATTCCTAAATTCAGCTATGTATACAACTCTATCCTTTTCTTTTTTAGAAATGTTTAGAATTTCATCTGCTTTATACAATTCATTTCCATTTGATACTTCTTTGTTTGAATATTTGTTATCAGAAATATTTTTATTATCAATTACAGAATCCTCTTTAATATCTTCTTTGGTAATTACTGATAACTTTTCATCGTTTGTATTGTTCGAAATTTCTTTATTGACTTTTAACGTTTCATTCGTAACCTTATTTTCATCCTGCTTATATTCTATAGATTTTTTATTATCAATAATATTTTTAGTATCTTCAGTTTTTGCAAAAACTGTATCACTACACATAAATGAAACTGATGAAACTGATAAAGCTGCAACAAGAGTTGCCTTTATAATATCTTTTTTTTTCATAAATTCTCCTAGATTAAAAAATATTAATTTTATTCATGGTATAAATTGTAAATATCGATATTGAGTCCCATTTTCAAAAATTACGTTTTAAATTTTACTACTTTTTTTTTATTTAGTCAACATTTATAAGACCTCTAATATATTTATTTTTTTAACTTTATATACATAAACACATAATAAAGATATATTAATAATTAGAAGATATATTAATAATTTTAAAAATATATATTACGTTAATAATTAAAATATAAAACTTTTATCCTTTTCCTAAATATGTATTTTGAATAAATAGTATATTTATAGTTATGCTTTAAGTATAACTTTTTATGTATTTTTGACATATTAAAATCCTCCTGATTATTGTCTTATCAGGAGGATTTCTCATACAAAAACTATTTCACAGTCTCAAATAAATACATTCAACTAATTTATATTTTATTTCGATCATCATTCACATTTCCGTCGCACAAATACTTTATAAATTCATCTAACACGTTTCTTGTCCTTTCATCTAAAATAGCTATCCATCTTTTAGGAATTGTAGAATATCCATGAATTGAGCCGCTGATACTCCCTGCAATTGCAGCTATCGTGTCGGAGTCTCCCCCGTGATTTACAGCATTTATAATACAATCTTCAATTGAATTTTCCTTCGCCCAATGAATCGCATTGTTAAAAGTGTTCACGATATATCCTGATGGTTTCAACAATTGGGTATCTTTTAGCTCATGATTTTTTCCATTGATATTATCTCTGATAATTTGTGTGTATTCTCGTAAAATATTATCGCACATTTCGTTATTGTGAGTAAGTCGTCCTTGTTTTATATTCAAATCTTCAGAAGTTTCATTATCCAATAATGCACAAGGAAGTGCTCTCATCAAACTTCCATTTCCAAGAGCTGTATCGTCTTCTTCGATGAATATTTCGTACTGAATATAGTGTTCGATTGCACGTCTACATTGATTGCCAATACCTCTTGGATGAGTGTTGTACCAATCCACGAAATTTTTCATAGTATTTTTTTCAAAATTATCAATGTCATTTTCCATCAAAGAATTCATGACACAAATACTCATATCGGTGTCGTCTGTACATTCTCCTGCTTTCAAGCCAAGCCATCCCCCACCGACAATATCTGTAATCCTGCCGTATTTTTCAGAGATTTCCACATCTGTCATAAATTCCGTCGTAGCGCCCATGCTATCGCCTATCGCAAATGCATACAATGCTCCTTTGATTCTGTCTTTGTAATCAGCGTTCATTTTTTCATCCCCTTTTGTATATTTTATTACAAATTAAAACAAAAAAATATCCCCAGAAGTTGATTTCTAGGGATACTAATAAATCTAGATCAAATTATTTTCTTTTAACATTAATTCGATATCAGTGTCTTCTATTTTCTTTCCAATACTATGAGCTAACAATTTTGGAATTGGTAGGTCAGGTTTTTCGTAATCATTAAGTGCACTAACTGCATTTAATAAATATCTCAAATCGTATCTTGAAGCGTAAACTTCTGGAATTCCCTTTTCAACATGACACAATGCATATACAGCTTCCATCGCTGTTCTTCCAGAATATTCTGTAGTGAATACAGTATCTCTGCCAGGTTTGTCTAATGTTTCTGCAAATTGTCCAAGGAACGCAAAGTTTACAGCTCCTTTAGGAACTACGTATGGTCTGTCGCCAAATTCACGAGGTTCAAAATGACTTGTAATATATGGCATCATTACAGGAATTGCTGAACAATCTTGTGATAATTGATCGATTTCTGCTTCAGGAACACCGATATGATACAACCATTCTTTTGTGATTTCTTTTCCTGTACAATCTCTCATAGGTTTTTTGATATAATTTCCGTCTTTGTCAGTAAATAATCCGTAAACCCAAACGCAAATATCTTCTTTTGGTTGACCAACATATTGTGGTTGTCTGTTAATTGTCCAGCTCATCAACCAATTTGAATCCTTAACAGTCACGATACCACCTGTAACTACTTTTCCTGTGTAAGGATTTCTCTTAGTAATATTTTCGATATAGTCGATAACTTTACCACCATGAACAGTTACTGTACAAGATTCCCAGTTAGTTCTTTCAACATTTTTACAGAATTTATCAGGTTTGCCGAATTCATCTGATTTTAATGCAATGTTTCTCCACAAATCCCAGCTTCCGCCAAGATCAGCACTCAAAGTTGCAGGAGTTTCATCGTCACCGTAGCTTGATGATTCAGTCATTGATCCATTAGTTATAAACACCAAATCATTTTCAGTTAAATCAATTGATTTGTCTTCACCTTTACTTGATTCCATTACCAATTTTGTAGCAACTTTCTTGTCAGAAGTTATATCAAAATCAACATCTTTTACAGTGATTCCGTATTCAAATTTAACACCTTTTTCTTCTAACCATTTAACTATCGGTTTAACGATAGATTCGTATTGGTCGTATTGAGTAAATTGAAGAGCTGAAAGTGTAGGAAGTCCTCCAACATGGTGGATAAATCTGTTCAAATACAATTTCATTTCCAAAGCACTATTCCAGTTTTGGAATGCAAACATTGATCTCCACAAAATCCAGAAATCACTATTCAAAGTTTCCTCTGAGAAAACTTCGTCTATTTGCTTATTTTGCAAATTTTCATCTTTTGTAATTGTAAGCTCTGCAATTTCCTTCAAAGCTTTGTCTGATAAGTTGAATTTTTCTTCATCATATCTTTTACCATTTTCATGAGTTATACGACATTTACTGAAATTTGGATCGTCTAAGTTAGTGTAGAAGAAATGATCTAGTATTGATTCCTCTGGATTTTCAGATGATGGAACCGCACTGTACAAGTCCCACAAAGTTTCAAAATGGTGACCCATTTCTCTGCCGCCTCTGGCAACATATCCTCTGTGTTCAGCCTTAAATTCTCCATCCAAACTTCCACCAGGCAATTCTAATTGTTCAATAAAAGTAATATTTTCACCTTTCATGTGAGCATCTTTTACTAAAAATCCACCCGCAGCCAATGCAGCAATACCAGTACCTATAATGTAGGCTTTCTTATCATCTATATCTTTTGGTTTTCTTGCATGAACTAAAGAGTGATAATTTCCATTAACAAATTTGACTCTTTCATCATAACTATTATTCATTAAATAACATCTCCTTTTCTTTGTAAGAAAATTTTAAGCTGGTGGAATCATCAGTTCAAATCTCTTACATTTTTTATATACCCACTTTTTTTATTTTACTAACACCATTCCCTATATTTTTTTATGGTTTTTTCTTAGAAATATTTATCAACCATAAAAACATTTACATAGTATAAAAATATGATAAAATAATTTTAGAGGTGAAAAAATGAAATTTACAGAATACAAATACACTAGACCTAACTTTGAAGAAGATAAGAAAAAGGTCGAAGATTTTATTACAAGATTTAACGATTCCACAACTTCCGATGAACAAATCAAAATCATGGAAGAAATGGATAAATACAAGAAAACACTAAGCACTAATGTCAACCTTGCATACATTCGTCACACAATCGATACAAACGACGAATTCTACAAGGAAGAACAAGATTTCTTGGATGAATACATGCCACATTATTCAGTGCTTGACACTAAAATGTACGAAGCTATCGACAACTCCAAATTCAAAGACGATTTGGTTGAACATTTTGGTCAACATTTGTTTGATTTGATTAGCTGCCAATTGATTTTCAACGAAAAAGCAGTTCCATTCAAACAAAAAGAAAACCAATTAACTACAAAATACAACAAATTAATCGCATCTGCTCAAATCGAATTTGACAATAAAACTTTGACATTGTCACAAATGGCTCCTTACACACAATCAAAAGATCGTGACGAAAGAAAAGCAGCTACAAGAAAAATCTCAGAATTTTTCAAACAACACGAAAAAGAAATCGACGATATCTACGATGAAATGGTTCACGTAAGAACAGATATGGCGAAAGCTTTGGGATTTGATTCATACATCGAATACCAATACAAATCATTGATGAGAACTGATTACGACAAGAATGACGTTGCAAAATACAGAGAATTTGTCAAAAAATACGTAACACCAGTTTATCTGGAATTACGAAAGAAACAATCTAAGAGAATTGGCATCGAAGATATGAAAGCTTACGATAACAACGTAATGTTCACTGATGGTAACGCAAAACCTCACGGAGGAAAAGACTTCTTGGTAGATAACGCTAAGAAAATGTACTCTGAATTGTCACCAGAAACTAAAAAATTCTTCGATTTTATGTATGAAAGAGAATTATTCGATTTGGAAAGCAAAAAAGGTAAAGAAGGTGGCGGATATTGTACTACAATTGAAGATTATGAATCTCCATTCATCTTTGCCAACTTCAATGGAACTACTCACGATGTCGAAGTAATGACTCACGAAGCAGGCCACGCATTCCAAGCATACACTTCAATGGACGGAAGAATTTTCGAATATATTTGGCCAACATTTGAAGCTTGCGAAATCCACTCAATGAGTATGGAATTTTTGACATGGCCATGGATGGAATTGTTCTTCGAAGAAGAAACTAACAAATTCAAATTCTCTCATTTAGATGGAGCTATCAGTTTCATTCCTTACGGTGTAACTATCGACCATTTCCAACATTTCGTATATGAAAATCCTGATTGCACACCTGAAGAAAGAAAAGCAAAATACCACGAAATAGAATTAATGTATCGTCCAAACTTGGATTATGATGATGAATTCTTGGAAAAAGGAACTTGGTGGTACAGACAAGGTCACATCTTCAACAATCCATTCTACTACATTGATTACACATTGGCTCAAGTTTGCGCATTCCAATTCTTATTGAAATCAAGAAAAAATCGCGAAGAAGCATTCAAAGATTACCTTGAAATCTGTAAAGTTGGTGGAAGCGAATCATTCTTCGGAATAATGAAGGCTGGTAACATCAAAAACCCAATGAACGATGGTGTTCTTGAAGAAATCCTTCCACAATTATTGGAAATATTATACGAAATAGAAAAAGAATTATAAATTTTAAGGGTGGACATTGTCCACTCTTTTTTTGTTTATATGAATTGTTTTTTCTTAGAAAACGTTTTATAATTAAGATAAATAAACAGTTGGGAGGATTTTATGAAACGTAACAAATTGCTTGTGATTTTATTATGTACAGTGATGATGTTTTCATTCTCAATGTGCAAAAATAAATCTATGAATACTTACAATTCGTATTCTGAAAGATACGGCATTGGTTCTGATGAAGATTTGAAAAAAGCTATGCAGTCCATGAAAGAAAATGAAGATTATCCAATTTACAAGGATGGTAAGGAAGAATCCAAAATCCACAGACAATATTTATTGGATTTGTATGAGAAAAATGATTTGTCAGCGATAAAAACCTACATTGACAATAACAAATTAATATTAGGAAAGAATCATAACCACCAGCTTAGCTGGTGGTTTGCTCTGCCCCTATAAGGGGCTGTTGCCTGCAATGCACCTTGTGCATATTGAATGTCCGACAGCTGCACTACATTCTCAATTGACGCTAAAGCGCCTCTTTCTTCTTTTTATTTTTTATTCTTTTTCCCAGTAAATGGGTCTATATACTCTTTCAAACTTATTTGGTCCGCTATATAATCTTC
>NZ_NDYF01000012.1:0-127125 GCF_002243175.1 Finegoldia magna | reverse complement strand
GAAGATTATATAGCGGACCAAATAAGTTTGAAAGAGTATATAGACCCATTTACTGGGAAAAAGAATAAAAAATAAAAAGAAGAAAGAGGCGCTTTAGCGTCAATTGAGAATGTAGTGCAGCTGTCGGACATTCAATATGCACAAGGTGCATTGCAGGCAACAGCCCCTTATAGGGGCAGAGCAAACCACCAGCTAAGCTGGTGGTTATGATTATTCAAAACTGTTTCAAAATTTAAATTTAAGTGTTATAATGTTTTTGTAAACGAT
Organism: Finegoldia magna; assembly: GCF_002243175.1. Classification (GTDB taxonomy): domain Bacteria; phylum Bacillota; class Clostridia; order Tissierellales; family Peptoniphilaceae; genus Finegoldia; species Finegoldia magna_J. Next base: position 126,858 of record NZ_NDYF01000012.1, on the reverse strand, counting down.
AACATAATTGCAGAGAATACATAGAATTATGAAATTAATTGTTATAAAACCAAATAATTTAGGTAATAAAAAGAAGAAAAATAAAATAAGGAGGTTATAAATATAAGTAAAACGTCTTCTTTTTAAAAATAAAATTAAAGGAGTAAAAATATGAAGAAATTTAGCAAAAAAATATTAATGCTTTTAATGGCAATCGTAGTTTTAGTAACACCTACTTTTACAGGCGCAGTAAGACAAGAAGTACACAACAATAGAAACTATAATTGGTACATAGATCAAGGTAATACTGGCTGGGCTAGTAACTCAAATTGTGGCCCATCTTCAAGTGTAATGGTAGAAAAATGGTTTAATAGAAATACAATCGCAACAGCAGCTGGTGCAAGAGATCGTTATCCTATGCAAGGTGGATGGTGGTCAACAAATACTGTATCACAATATTTGAATGATCAAAGAGTTCCAAATCGTACAATTGTATACAATGGAGAAGATACTTTGACAGATATTTTGGATAATGGAAACATTGCAATTGTTTGTGTGAATACTGGATTTATTTCATTTAATAATAACAATAATTCAAACATTGGTAGATTTTACAACTACCAAGGAGGTCATTTCTTAGTTGTCAAAGGATATACTCATATCAATAATAGATTGTATTTTGAAGTTTACGATCCAAACAATTGGGGAGAAATGTATTTTAATGGTCAACCAAAAGGAAAAGACAGATTATATGCTGCAAACGAATTGTCACAATCAATTTTTAGATGGTGGGGAAATATTATAGTAATAGGATAAGAATGAGAGCCTTGAAATTAATTTTCGAGGCTTTTTTTAATTCACATTTCTATTTATTAATTTTTTCTATAAGTAAGCCTTGATTTATTGAATAATCTTATAAATCAGAAAAAAATTTTGTTTGATGTTATAATGAAGATGGTGATAAATATGTATTATGTAGGAATTGATATAGGATCAACTGCTTCAAAAGTAGTTGTGTTAGATGATTTAAAAAAAGAAATTCTTTTCAAAAAAGTTATGCCAACAGGCTGGAGTTCTGTTGAAACAAGCAAAACTATAAAAGAATGGTTAGAATCAAATGGAGTAAACGAAGATAATAGTAAAGTTGTTGCTACAGGATATGGAAGAGTTTCTGTTCCATTTGCAGACAAAGTCGTTACAGAAATAACATGCCACGCAAAAGGCGCAAGTTTTTTCAACGATACTGATATGACTATTATCGACATTGGAGGACAAGACACAAAAGCTATAAGTTACAAAAATGGTATGGTGGAAGATTTCATCATGAATGATAAGTGTTCTGCTGGTACTGGAAAATTTTTGGAAGTAATGGCAAACCGTCTTGGTGTTGGATTGGACGAAATGTTTGATTTGGCAAGAACTGGAAAAGATGTCAAAATTTCTTCAATGTGTACGGTTTTTGCTGAAACAGAAATCATTTCTCTAATTGGAAAAGGCACACCAAAAGAAGATATTGCTTGTGGTGTAATTAATTCTATCATTAATAAAGTGAAGACTTTGGTTCACAGACTTCCTGCTACGGATTATTATTTCTTAACTGGAGGTTTTTCGGGAAATGATTATATGACAGAACACTTGTCAGAACTTTTGTCAGCAACCGTAGAGACAAATGAAAACGCAAGATTTGCTGGAGCAATAGGAGCAGCAGTCTTAGCAAGATAATGGATTATTTGGATATTAGAAAAAACGCATATATCGACGCCCTCACTTTGAGTAAATCAACAACTGTTGTTTCATTGTGGGGCAGAGTTCCATGGGAAATCGTTGAGAGTTTTGGAGTAACAACAGTGTATTCTTATGGAATGGATAGGGAAGTCACAGAAGATTATTCGGATAATAATTACTGTGATATGTTGAATTCTTCTTTTGCTTATTTGGAACTTGGAAGATGTCCTTTTATGTTCAGTTCATCGTTTTTCATTGTAGATGATAGTTGTAAAATTCGCTACGAAACTTTGAAAAAGAAAACTGATAAGGATGTTTTCGTATACAAATACAGGGATTACAAATCTTTAATTGAGTATTTGGAAGATAAACTGGACAAAAAATTTGACGAAGAAAAATTCGATGAGCTAATCGAAAAATCCAGAGAAATTTCATCTCTTATATTCAATCTCAGAAAATGTGATATTGAAGAGAGAAGAATATACGAGGTGGAATATTTCTCTAAATTTATCTTCGACATCGACAAAAGAATAGAATTCATCAAACGACATATAGATGATTCTTTTAGGGAAAAATCATCGGTTAAACTTCAGGCAGCAGCTGGAGTGTACAAAAAATTTGATCAATTAATCAAAGAAGGCTATTTTTGTGAAGGTGAATATCACGACATTTTTACAAAAAAAGGTTTTGAATACATAGATGAAAAGTACAGGCAATTTGATTTCAAACCTGATTATGTGATTAATAACTGTAGCCAATTTGATTATGATGATAATGTAATTACTTACTAGGGGGTATTTAAATGGCAGATTACAGAAAAATGTGGGAAGATTTAGGAATGGATGTCGATCAACACGACGTTTTGTGTGAAGTTTTACCACAAGCATTTGGTGATGTATATTTATCACAAGAAAACAGACCAGAAAAAATGGATTATTTCAACATGGTTGTTGCAGAAATCCACGGGATTAGACCAGCTGAATTAATCGAATTCCAAAAAAACGGCGGAAAAGTTGTAGGAACATTCTGTATTCACGTTCCTGATGAAGTAGTATTTGGTTGTGGAGCTATCAATACTGGTTTGTGTTCAGGATCACAATTCTGGGTACCAGGTGGAGAAAAATATCTTCCAACTGCAACATGTCCACTAATCAAAGCATCTCTAGGTGCCAGATTTGAAAAAACTTGTCCATTCTTTAGACTTGCAGACTTATTCGTCGGAGAAACAACTTGCGACGGTAAGAAAAAAGCTTGGGAAATCATGTCAAAAGATGCTCCAATGTACATCTTTGATTTGCCACAAATGAAAAGAGACAAAGACGTTGAATTCTTCAAAGACGAAGTTTACAGATACATTGCTAGAATCGAAGAATTAACTGGCAACAAATTAACTCCAGAATCTCTTCACGATGCAATTGTTTTAATCAACAACAAAAGACGCGCAATGCAAAGATTGTGGGAATTCCGTAAATTAGACAATGTTCCAATAAGCGGTAAAGACTGCTTATTGATTTCTCAAATCGCATTCTACGATGATCCAACAAGATTTGCGCAAAAAGTTAATGAACTATGCGATGAATTGGATAAGAGAAAAGAACAAAACGTTAGCGTATACAAAAAAGGCGCTACAAGATTAATGTTAACAGGAACTCCATTGTCTATTCCAAACTGGAAACTACACCACATCATTGAATCAAGTGGAGCAGCTGTTGTATGTGAAGAAATGTGTACAGGTTCAAGATATTTTGAATTAACTGTAGATGAATCTGGAAAAACTATGGACGAAATGGTTGATCACCTAACAGATAGATACATGAAAGGTATCAACTGCGCATGTTACACTCCAAACACTGAAAGAGTTGACGACATCATCAGACTTGCAAAAGAATACAACGTTGATGGTGTAATCGATGTAAACTTAAAATTCTGTAACATTTACGATACAGAAGGTCACATTGTAGAAAAAGAACTTAAAGATCACAACATTCCAGTATTGGAAATTGAAACTGATTATACAGACGAAGACAGCGAACAATTGAAGACAAGAATTGAAGCATTCGTTGAAATGATTGAAAATGGCAGATAAAATGAACTACATCTTGTTCAAAGATGTGGCAAATGGACAAAAACTTTACGATTTAATCAAAGAAAATTCTATTAAAGCTACGATTGCACCAACACCAAGAGTATTGGATGTGTGTTGTGGGATTTCTATATTGTACGATAACTTGGAAGACAAACCGAAAATCGAAAAAATCATAAAAGAAAACAACATCGAAATCAAGGGCTTTCACGAAATAGAACGAGACATTAATCCTAACAGGATGAAGTTTCTATAAATTGTAAAATCAAAAGAGCACACGCAGTGCTCTTTTTTGATGCTTGTGAAAAGCTTAAATATGGTAAAATAATAGTAGCAATAAAAAGGAGAATAAAAATGAGAGCTGGAATTTTTCAATTTATGAATGATGCTGTTAAATTAATTAATAGTCGTTACAAATTCATAAACTTTGTTGCAGAAGAAACAAAAGAGTTTTTCAGTAAAGTTTTTGAAACAAACGAAGATGTTATTAATATTAACGCACGTGTAAAAAAAGAAGACAGCATCAAAGAAAAAATACTAAAACAAAATTATTATATAAAATGTAAAGACGTAGAGGATGTGTTCAATCTATTTCCAGATTTGATTGGAGTTAGAATAGAATGTCGTTTCAACGAAAATGAAAAAGATTTGTACGAATATTTGAAAAGACTTTTTTATTACAAAGATGACAATGGCTACTATTATTCCAAGTATGATATGAGAATCAGACTTAACCTGGATCAACCACAACCACAAAAACAAAAAAACGGGTTCGAAATTTATAAAATCGACGCTATTTTCGTTGAAAATGACGACATGAAAATCAATTTCGAAGTGCAAATCAAATCCATGGTCAATGTGTTCTGGGGAGAGGTAGATCATTCGATTTTGTACAAAAATTCAAACTACGTTATGACAGAAGATTTGATACGTGATGTGATGTACTCAATCAAAAATAACCTTACAATTATCGACAAGCAACTCAACAGCGTTTACAAAAAAATGATGACAGTGGAATCCAACGAAGATGACGCTACAAGACAACAATTTAAAAGCATCATAACAAAAATGATTCACGATGGATACATGCTCAAACTAAAATACAACCTAGGTTTTGTAATAGATATGAGAAATATCGCAAATGTAGTAAGCGATTATTTGTTTTCTGTAATGGATGTTTTGGAGAAAAAACAATACGAAGAAAGACTAATCGACATACTAAACAAGGTCAATGCCATAAGTAACAAGCCTATTAGTTTTGGTGAATTGTATGATTTTTCAGATATGGAATTTGGAGATTACATTCACACTTCATTTGCACAAGGACTTAATAGCAGATTGGACAAGGACTTCAACTGGAACTTCTGCTTGTCAATATTATTTGCGCTTGATGACAGAGAAAACAACGAAATTTTTATGGACTTTGTGTATTATGTGATATATTCCATTAAAAAAGTCATCGAAAAAGAAATCAGCAACTGCAATATCAACCAAACTTACCAAGATATTTTGACGGATAAGTTAATGAAAGAAAGCATGAAATACTTGTCAGAATCATATAATATTAATAATTTTTCACAAAATTCATTCGAAATAATTGGAGAAATCGTAGAAGATTTCGTAAAAAATGTGGAAAGCGTGGAAGATATCGAAAAACTAGATTTTTTAGCATTGAGAAATAAATTCTTGGAAAAATTTGAAGGAATCAAAAATGAAGATTAGATGTGGAACTGATATTCTGAGGGTTTCACGAATAGAAAACATCAAAAATCTGGATAAATTTATGAAAAAAGTCTTCACTGAACGTGAAATTTCATACATTGAATCCAAAAATCGTAATTTTGAGACGATTACGGGAATGTTTTGCATGAAAGAGGCAGTGTCAAAAGCTTTGAAGACTGGAATTGGTAAAATGAGTTTTATGGATGTAGAGTCTATACATGACGATGGATTAGTTGTAAAATTAAATACAGATAAATTTCCAAAAGTTTTAGATATTGATGCATCCATTTCCCACGATGAAGAATACGCAATAGCAATGTGCGTGTTGATGTTGGAGGATTAAAATGGATTTTACAATAAAAAAACGCGATCCTTTTTCCAATAAAGGAAACTACGGAAGAGTCTGCATAGTCGGTGGATCCAATGGAATGTGTGGCAGCGTATACTTGGCAAGCATGGCAGCACTTCGTTGTGGTAGTGGATTGGTTTACACAATTGTCCCTGAAGTTATCTCGGAAATCATGCAAATTAAATCCGTTGAGAATATAATACTTCCACTTGATTGTGTCGACAAAAAATTGAGTACAAATTCTATTTCTCAGATTTTAGAATATATATCCAATAAAAACTGTGTCGCAATAGGTTGTGGTATGGGAAAAGACAAATTAAATTATGAATTGATAAAATTTGTACTCAAAAATTTTCATAAACCAGTGTTGATAGATGCAGATGGATTAAACTCAATAAAAGACTTCAGTGAACTAGAATACGATGATTTTTCTGTTGCGATAACTCCACATCCGCTTGAATTTAGTAGACTTTCGGGATTGGATGTAGAATATATCAATCAAAATCGCGAAAAGGTCGCCGCGGATTTTTCGAAAAAACATAAATGTATCGTAGTTCTCAAAGGTCATCACACAATTGTCGCAAAAAATGATGAAATATATGTAAATAATACTGGAAATGCGGGAATGGCGACTGCTGGAAGTGGCGATTGTTTGTCGGGAATTATTACAAGTTTCATGCACAACAGAGATGTGTTCGAAGCTTGTAAATTGGGAGTTTACATTCACGGACTGGCTGGAGATTTTGCAAAACAAAAAATAGGAGAGGACAGCATTATTGCATCGGATATTATTAGAAATTTACCGGAAGCAATCAATGCGTGTAAGGAGAAATAATGTTTAAGTATCAAAGTTATTTGAAGGTTGATTTGGACAAATTAAAACACAATTACAAAGAAATCAAAAACATCAGCAATTTAGTCAAAATGTGTGCCGTTGTAAAGGCTAATGCTTATGGACAAGGCGCAGCATTTATCACAAAAGAATTGGAATATTTGGGAATAGATTACTTTGCAGTGTCCAATATAAATGAAGCCTTGGAACTTCGCAAAAATGGAATATTCAAACCAATTATGATTTTAGGATACATTTCCAATGAAAATATTGAAGTAGCAATCAAAAACAACATCGAATTAACGGTTTACGATTATGAAACTGCAGTTGAAATCAATAACGTTGCAAAAAGTTTGAATAAAATATGCAAAGTTCACATCAAAATCGATACAGGAATGACAAGATTAGGATTTCAAGTTAGACTTGACAAAGATAAATGCTTGGAAGACATCTTCAAAATCTATAAAATGGATAATGTAGTGTTGCAAGGAATTTACAGCCATTTTTCAGATGCTGATAGCGAAGATTATTCCTACACAAAAGAACAATACAATACATACATTGGTTTTATGATTGATGTGGAAAACAGAGGAATAACTGTTCCAATAAAACACATAGCAAATGATGCTGGAGCGATAATTCACGGATATTTCTTGGATATGATAAGATGTGGAATTGGACTTTACGGATATCACGCATCAGATTATGTAAGAGAAAATTCCAGACTAAATTTGGAAGAAATATCATCACTCTACACAACGGTGTCCATGATTAAAACAGTTCCAAAAGGAACAGACATTGGATACGGTAGAACATTCACGACAAACTCTGAAACAGTAGTTGCAACAGCGACAATCGGATATGCTGACGGTTATCCATTGGAATTATCCAACAAAGCTTATGTTATTATAAACGGCAAAAAAGCAAAAATTTTGGGAAAAGTCTGCATGGATCAAATCATGATAGATGTAACATACATTAGAGATGTAAAAGTCGGCGACAAAGTTTTGTTGTTCGGTAAAGATGACATGGGAGAAATCTCGTTGTATGATTTGGCAGAAATGGCAAACACAAATGTTTATGAGCTTTTGTGTAGAGTTACAATGAGAATTCCTAGGATTTACACTAGAAATGGAAAAGTCGTAGAAGTGTGCGACTATCTACAAAAAATCAACTAAACATAGCCCAGCTATTAAGTTGGGCAAGTTTTTTATATTGATTTCTTGAAGTGTTTTGGATATAATAAAAATAGTTCTTAAAATAGCGAAGAGTTTATAGGGTGAGTTTATGAAAGTAAAAAGAGGAGACATATTTTACGCAGACTTAAGCCCTGTTGTTGGATCTGAGCAGGGTGGTGTAAGACCTGTCGTTGTTGTTCAAAATGATGTGGGAAACAAATACAGTCCAACCGTAGTCATAGCAGCTATTACTTCACAAATAAATAAAGCTAAATTACCAACACACGTGGCAATAGAACGATCCAAGTACGGCTTACCGAAAAATTCAGTTATTTTAGCTGAACAAATAAGAACTATTGATAAAAAAAGGCTTCGTGAAAAAGTAGGTAGCTTTGACGATAGAGTTCTGATAAAGTTGGATGAAGCTTTAAAAATATCTGTGGGTATATAATCTAAACTACATATTTTATAAAAAAGTTATCAAATTTGATTTGGTAGCTTTTTTTGTATATAATTTAAGCTATGGAAAATTACGATATTTTTAGATTAAACAACTTTTTAATATACAAAAAAACAGGGACAGATGGACTAAGCATCTACGATTGGAACAAGAAGAAATTCGCATTCAAAAACGAAAATAGCGAACAAGAACTTCTTAAAATCAACGACATATACATCAACGACAGAAACAGCGACATCGAACTTATTGACCTAGTGGAACGTGAACAAGAAAATTCATTTTCTTCAGTTGTGAATTACTACAGCGATATGAGCGAAGTACAACTTCACAAAAAGACGATACTATATCTCATCAAAGACAAAGATTTTGATATGTTACAAGATTTATTCGACAAAATCGAAGATGATCAATCATATTCGTATCTATTTGTATACGCAATCAAAAAATTAATACAATATGAAAATAGTCCGTCACTATTAAAAGGCAACATCGAATTGACAGAAGAAAGCCAAGAAATAGTCACAACATTATCCATTAGCATGATATCAGATGCGCTATTGAAATATTTTGAATATTTCAAAAAATTCTTCATCTTCACATCCAATTACGTGTTCACAATAGATGTAAGAACGTATATACTTATGAATTACATGACCAAATTCATAGCCAAATGGAGAGAATTCTTGTACAAATACTCAAAAGTCGACGACAAAGAATCCACATTCAAATTAATCAACGATTATGTAATCATGCTTTCACAAAGCTTGGACAATGATAATTACTCAATTGAAATGGAGAAAGAAATCATATCAGAAACCAAGAAATATTTGAACGAAGAAGATTATACGAATGTGTTCAAAAACTTGTCATCAATACACGATTCGTATTATTTTATACTATTCGTAGAAGAACTTATCAAACAAGACAAAGACAAAACATTTGGAAAAGTATGGGAAATTTATCGAAAGAGATTAAAAAGCACATACAAAGACAAAAAATACATGAATATTGTCATGGAAATCAAATCCTTCGAAGCTAAAAACGATGATTTGTACCAATATTTGAAGAAAAACATAGAGAAAACATTCAAAAAAAGAACGAAGTTATTAGAAATATTACAATTTGTGGATACACTGGATTTTTAATAATAATATTAGAGATTGAACAGGGACATTTAGATTATGCCCCTGTTTTTTAGTTTATATTATGATTTCCAACAAGAAATTATTTTGTATCGATATAAAAACAAATACTTATAGATTTATCAAATAAATGAAATAAAGTTAGCAAAAGCGGATAATATCTATACTTGTTTATTATGGATAATCTGATTTATAAACAAAAGAACAAAAACTAATCCGTATCAATCTTTATATATTAAAACATCAAATAAATAAACTGTTGACAAAAAAATCAATAAAAGATAATATGAATTAATAACAAGACTTTTATTTTAATATTATGAAAACGTTACACGATTCGAATAAAAACATTAAAATTCAAAATAAATCTCATTGAAATTAAAATCGACAAGTTAGAAGTCAAATATGAAATAAGTTGCAATATTTGTGCTTTAAAATCAAAAGGAGTGGAAATTAGCGTGAAAAACAACAAGACAGAAGAACACATTTCTATAAGCTATAAAAAGACAAAATTAATTAGCTTTATTAGCAAAACACTACTTAGTTTACTTTTCTTAACTTTTTGTTCAGGATTTACATATTCAAATAATGTGCAAGAGGTTCCTGAATATATACGTGAAATTATTACAAAAGAAAATATCAATTTAGAAGACAAAATTACGGTTGATTTGAAAACTAAAATCTCACAAGAAGAATATGAAAAAACAATAAAAGATGTAGAAAACTTTTTGAAAGAAAATCATATAATCTTTAATAATACATCCAGAAAAGAATTTTCAAAAGAATGCGACAAATTTATTAAAGATAAAAAAGAACATACAATAGTAGATACGATATTAGATTTAAAAGTACTGGCGTCAAGTTTAAAACAAGGACATCTTGGATTTGGGTCAGGATATTTTACTGAAGAATTGCCAGTAGATTTAATTCTGTTAAAAGATGGTTACTACATAAAAAAATGCAACAAACAATACAGTAATATCCTAGGAAGCAAACTTTTAGCAATAAATAATACTCCAATTGAAGAGGTAGAAAAGAAAGTATCAAAATATTTTCTAGGTGAAAACAAGAATATATCCAGATTATTTGCAATTGAAAACATTAGAATAGTCGATAATTTAAGACGCGAAAATATAGTAAGTGACAATGAAATAACACTTAAATTAGAAAAAAATGGGAAAATATTTTATAAAAATGTAATTCCTCAAAATTTCAGAAAATGGGAATTTGGGAAATTGGACTCTAAAAATACTGATTTTTATTTTATGAATAAAGCTAAGATTGTAAATAGAATGAATAATCAGGATTCTGTTAGCATTAAACCACTAGATGTAATAAATCAAGCTGAAAAAAACTTTTATTCTGAAATAAAAAACAAAGATTTAATAATTTATTATAATTCATGTTTTGAAAATGCAGAATTTAATATCTTCGATTTTTCGAAAGAGATAAATAAAAAATTGTATGAAAGTAAGCCTTCTACAATAGTTGTGGATTTAAGATTCAATGGGGGAGGTAGTACTTACATTTACCCATATATTTTAAAAGAAATGTCATTTTATCAGATAAAAAATCCAAATACAAAAATAAAAGTATTGATAAGTAATAATTCATATTCTGCAACAGCACCCGCAACTATGCAAACGATGAGAATAATGGATAATGTTGAAGTAATAGGATCTGATTCGGGATTTACAATTAAAAACACAACAGGTTCTGATAGTATGTTTTATATCAAAAGTCTAAAACTTTATTGTAATTATGGGATAAGAATATTTAAACAAAATTATGAAAGGGAAGATGTATTTAATCATAATTATAAAAACTATGATTATGAAGGTGATATGCTTACACCAGACTTCTACGCCGAGCAATCTTTTGCAGATTACATGATAGGAAATGATCCGGCTATGAATTACGCGCTTAGAGATGAAGGAGATTATTCGTTAATTAATAAGTTGAAGTCTATTATTAATTAATGAAATTAAAAAAGGTAGTTAGAGAATAGTATTCTCAAAAAATAAAATTGGCGAAGGTATATCAAGTTCGAGGATAAAGTATATGAAAATTTTAATGGACGCTAGAAATCACTGAGTAGTAACAAATAGTAGTAGTCCTTGTACAACAGTTAATGGCATATCTTGTCCAGTAAAAAATATTATCCTTGTGGAAACATAATACTTAATTGCGTTTGACTGGAGAAAATATTTATTATGGAATTGAAGGAATCAAAAATAAATACAAATAAAAAAATGTATTTAAAGCTTGTAGTAAGTATAATTTTTATTATACTTACCTCAGGATTTAATTATGACAATAGTGTGCAAAAAGTTCCATCTTATATGCTAGATAAAATGTATTCAATAGATGGAAAATATGGTGAAACTGAGGATATCAATCTTAAAGATGAAATATCCCAAGAAGAATATGAAAATACCATAGAAGGAATCGAAAAATTTGTGTTGGAAAATCACGTATTATTTGATAGCATTTCGAGACAGGATTTTTCGAAAGAGTGTAAAAAAGCAATCCAAAACGAGAAAGCTCATACAATTATTGATACTCAGATGGAATGTAAAAGACTGATATCTAGTCTGAGACAAGGACATTTTGGAATAAGTAATGATTATTATACAGGAATTTTGCCAATAAGATTTATGAAATTCAAAGATGGATATTACATATACTATTCTGATAATAAAGATGTAGCAGCCGCTAAAATTTTAGATATTAATGGAGTACCTATAAAAAAAGTAATAGAAAAAGTTTCAAAGTATTTTTATGGGGAAAATAAAATCTTCACTGAAACAAACTCAATGCGAGGGATAATGTATTATGATTTTCTAAAAAAAGAAAACATAGTAAATGGTGAAAAAGTCCAATTTAAATTAGAAAAAAATGGTAAAACATATTATAAAGAAATTACACCAATAAAAACTGGAAAGTGGAAGTTAAAAAAAATAAAATCAGATTTTAACGAAATATATAAGGATATAGGATTTGAAAATATTCATGAAGTTAAAAAAATAAGTAATATTAGTATTAATCCATTAGATAAGATATACATCAGAGAAAAACTATTTTATCTTCAAAATAAAAATGATAGTTTGATAATACATTTTAACTCATGCACTGAAAATGATCAGTACAGTATAAATAAATTTGAAAAAGAGTTGAATCAGAATTTAAAAACTAATAAACCTTTGAAAATCATTATAGATGTTAGATTTAATACTGGAGGACAATCTTATGTTTATAGTCCGATATTAAAAGAAATTGCGTTATATAAATTACAAAACCCAGAAATAAAAATCAAATTGTTGATTGGAAATTTGACATATTCTGCAGGAGGAGAGGCTTGTATCAATACAATGAGAAATATTGATAATATAGAAATCATCGGCACCGAGTCAAGCAGTTCTATAAATAATACATTCGGAATAAATAATGTGTTTTATATAAGCAGTATTAAAAGTATTTGCAGTTATGGTGATACTTTAATCAGATCTGATTATACCATTCAAGATTTATACAATCACAATTACAGAAACTATGACTTCGATGAAAACATGCTTACACCAGACTTCCACGCTGAGCAATCTTTTGCAGATTACATGATAGGAAATGACCCTGCTATGAATTATGCACTGAGAGATGAAAAATAATTAAGATTTTTTTTTAGTGATCAAGTTGTCAATTTAACTAAATACTAACTATCAACAAAAAAGATAGTACAAAAGACCACAGAATTCGAAATGATTTGTGGTCTTTTAGCTTGTGGATATTTATTTTTGGATTATTAATTTATCAACAGGTCTGTCAAACTCTTCTGGATTTAAATCATCTACTAATTGAAAATCGTACACTATGGAAACTTTGTAGGAATCTTCGCCGATTTTGTCGATGAATCTGTCGTAGAATCCTCCACCGTAGCCAATTCTGTATTTGTTTTTGTCAAAGCATAGTCCAGGTACTAGCATGAAATCAAATTTAACATCTGATTCAACTGGATTTTTGGGTTCTAGGATTCCGTAAGCTCCAGGAGCCAAATCGTCCATGCTTTTGATTTCTACTGCAATCATGTGTCCTTTTGATTTTACATAGGGAACGTACACTTTTTTTCCTTGTTCCAACAAATCTTTTATAAGCTTATGAGTGTTAAACTCAGATCCAAAGCTTACATACACAAAAAAGTTTTCGGAGTTTTTGAATTCTTCTAAGTTTTTCAATTCTGTTAAAAGTTCATCGTCGATTTTTTGTTTGTCAGAGATGGAGTCTCTTTGTTTTAACATTTGTTTTCTAATTTCTTTTTTGTTCATTTTCATCACCTAAAAATATATATACCCTAAAAAGATTTAAATATCCAGTTGTTTAAAAATTTAAAAAGTCTGTGATATAATTAGGTTTACGAGGTGAAAAATGTTAGAATTCGTTCATGTCGATAAGACATATAAAAATAAAGTGTGCGCACTAAACGATTGCAATTTTAAAATTGAACAAGGTGAATTTGTTTTTTTGATTGGACCAAGTGGTGCGGGTAAATCAACTATTACTAAACTTATACTTAAAGAAATAAATCCAGATAGAGGTAAGATTTACCTTTACGGTGAAGACATAACCAGATTAAAAGCGAGGAAGGTTCCTAAATTAAGACAAAGTATAGGGATGGTGTTCCAAGATTTTAAATTATTGGAGAATAAGACTGTGTACCAAAACATAAAATACGTTATGCAAATTTTGGGGAAGAGTTCTTCAGAGATAAAATCTACGATTGATACTGTGCTTGATTTGGTAAATTTGAAGGACAAAAAGAATGCGTATCCACACGAATTATCAGGTGGGGAAATGCAAAGAGTGTGCATTGCACGTTCAATGGTTAATAAACCAAAACTACTTATTGCAGACGAACCTACGGGAAATTTGGACCCTGTTACTAGCATGGATATTGCAAATGCGTTGGTTAGAATTAACGAACGTGGTACGACTGTGATGATGATAACTCACGAGAAGGATATCGTGAACAAATTACAAAAAAGAGTAATTCAATTGGACAAGGGTATTATTGTTAGAGATGAAGAAGGTGGAATGTATGAGAAGAATTAGAGTTGTGATATCCACTTTGAAAGAAGGATTTGTAGGGATTTGGAAAAACAGATCGATGGGACTTGCATCTTTGACGACGATTTCTCTGGCACTTTTGATTTTGGGATCTGTAATTATATCTATGTTGACTATGAATCAAGCTGTAAAAGACATCGAAGGAAAAGTTAATCTTGTCAATGTTTACTTGGAAAATGGAATACAAGAGGACAAAACGAAAAAGATTGAACAGTTTATCAAACAAAAAGATGGCGTTAAGGATTTGAAGTATGTGTCTAACAAACAAGCTATGGAGAATTTCTCCAAATCTTTGGATGATAAAACTTTGATTGAAGGAATGGAATCAGCTTTTCCTGCATCATTTGAAGTTACACTGAAGGATGTAAATGACGCTGAAGGATACGTCAGAGAATTTCAAAAAATAGATGGTGTTGAAAAGGTAAGCTTCTACAAAGATTTGATAGCAAAAATCTCAAACGCATCTAGAATTGTAAAATACGCTGGATCAATTGTAGTGGCAATATTAGTGATGATTTCAATTATAAATATTTCAAACACAATCAGATTGACAGTGTATGCTAGAAGAAAAGAAATTGCTATTAAGAAAAATATTGGTGCATCTAATTTGGTAATTTCTGCACCGCTTGTTGTAGAGGGGATATTTTTCGGAATTATCGGTGCTGTGGTTGCGTTTTTGGCTTGTTATTACCTGTACAGATATGGATATTTGAGGTATAATAAGACTGTGTATGGATTGATATCAACTTATTTAGTTCCACCGGTAATGATTAGGTGGGATTTGTTGAAGATTTTTATCAGTCTAGGTATCGGAATTGGGGCATTCGGTTCCGTATTAAGTAGCAAAAAATATCTCAAAATATAAGGAAGGAATTATGAAGAAGAAAATTGTCGCATTAGCTTTGTGCATGATGCTTATGACTAATGCAGTGTATGCAGACAAATTAACCGAATTAAATAACGAAAAAAAAGCAAAAACTTCGGATTTAAACGAATCTAAATCCAACCTAAATAAATTAAAAGATGACAAAAACGCTGAGATGGAAAAGTTGAAAAACATCAACTTAAAACTAACTCAAACTCAATCAGAACTTGCTATTCAACAACAAGAATTGGCGAAAATCAACAAATCAATAGATGATACTAAAAAAGAAATCGAAAATTACAAATCTAGTATCAATCAAAAAACAAAAGAATTTCAAAAAAGATTAAAGGGAATGTACATATCAAAAGACGGTGCAAAAGTCGATGTGCTTTTCGGATCTGGAAATTTGAATGATTTATTGAACAATGTAAGTTTGATGAATTATATTGCTAGATTTGACAAAAATCTATTGAACGATTTGAAACACGAAAAAATTTCATTAGATTATAAAGAAGACGAACTAAAATCCAAAATGCAAACAATGGAAATTGTGAAAAAGAATTTGGAATTAAAAGTCGTAGCGTTAAACGATACATTAGCAGAACAACAAAAATTAATCGATGATATTTCTAAAAATGTAACCATGACTGAATCAGAAATATCTTCATTAATAAAAGAGCTTGAAAAAATCGACGGCAAAATCGATGAAGAAAAAAAGGCTATACTACAAGCAAAATTACTAGCAGCACAAAGGGCTCAAGCTGAAAAAAGAAGACGTGAAATGGCGCAAAGAAATAAAGCCATCAACACAAACATTTCAGCGCCAGTAATCAATAACGACGGAGCGTACTTACAATGGCCTGTACCATCATCTCACAGAATGACTTCTTTTTATGGATGGAGAAGCGATCCATTCGGAAGAGGATCGGGATTCCACACAGGACTTGATATTGCAGCACCAATGGGAACACAAATCGTATCTGCAGAAGATGGAGTTGTAGTTCACGTTGGATGGAGTGGTGGCTACGGAAATCTTGTAAAAGTTCAACACGATAATGGAGCATTGACTTATTATGGACACTTGAGTGGATTCAATTGTAGCGTAGGTCAAAGAGTAAAACGTGGACAACTAATTGCATATATGGGATCAACTGGATATTCAACAGGACCTCATCTTCATTTTGAAGTTAGATTCAATGGTCAACACACTGATCCATTAAACTATTTAAGATAATTATGAAACTAAGTTAGCAATAACTTAGTTTTTTTAATGCAATAAATCACCAGAAAATATTTGGAGAAATATATAACCAAATGTTTGACAATTAAGTGTTTTATTTGTAAGATGGAGTTATAGAAAACGATTGACAATATTTAAGAGGAAATAAAATGAAAAAAACTAAGAAAAGTCAAATAATATTTTTATTCTTACTAACGTGCATTCTTGCATTAAATATGCAATCACGAGGATTTGCAAAGAATGAATTGGATAATGAAATTCTTACATTTCCAATAGAAGATAATTTGAAATTAGAAAATTACAATCCCGATGATTTAAGAGTTAAACAATTGGGAAAAATTGAATTAAATAGAGTACTTACGAAATCTGAGTATGAGAAAGATATGAAGAATTTTATAAGTTATTATTTGGAATGGCAAGCTTATTTAGGAAATTCTACAAGAGAAGAATTAGAAAAACTTGCGGAAGAACTATTGAAAACTTCGGACAATAAAACGGTTTCTGATTTAAACTTGGATTTTGCAGAATTAATTGCAAACACTAATGATGGACATACCTCAGCTATGTATGGAATAGGGAAAAGCTGTATGCCAATTAAGATTAGAATTATTAATGGAGATTATTACATAATTAATACAACACCTGAATACGAAGATTTATTATACTCTAAGATAATAAAATTTGCCGATATTGATACCAAGGACATAACAGAAAGATTATACAAATACACTTCAGCAGAAAATAAATATTTTAAAAACACAATAATAAAAGATTTTTATTTATATTATGGAGATGCACTAGAAAAAGAAAATATAATTAAAAATGGAGAATTAAAATTACAGATAGAAACTGATGGCAAAAAGCTTAATAAAACAATCAAAATGATTGAGCTTCCAGATGTTAAAATAAATAAATATAGTTATGCAAATACAGATTTTTCTCAAATCTTATACGATATGACAGACATCACAAAAAATAAATTCACAAAAAATGACAAGATGAGATACATGCAAATGAAACCATTTTATTATTATATAAATGATAATAACTTAATAATCCAATACAACAATTGTTATAATACTGATAAAGATAACATCTTGGAAAATATGATAGAAAAAATGGATAAAGATGTTTCACAAAATAATGTAGAAAAAATAATTGTAGATGTCAGATACAACTCAGGTGGCTGGGCAGCACATGCAAGAGAACTTGAATTGGCGCTGAAAAGATATCAACTATTGAATCCAAAATTGGAAATAAAATTATTAACTGGATCAGAAAATTACTCTGCTGGATCCTTGTTCGTAGATGGAATCAAGAGAAATTTTGATAATCTTCAGATAATTGGGGAAAATACTGGAGGACCTTCTGGGTGGACGACAGAATCGTCAAGTATTATGTATTTAGGAAATAGTAAATTATTTGTCAAAAAATCTAGTGGAGTTAGAAGATACGATTATACATTAGAAGACGTAGTACACTGTTCCAATCTTAATAAAAGAGATGGATTGACGTGGTATCCTGATATGTTTATCGAAAATCAAATCCAAGATTACGCCATTGGAAATGACAGGGTTATGAATTACGCATTAAGAAATCAATAAAATTAAATATAGGAGGAGATTTATGAAAAAAATTAAAACAATAACTTTGGTATCTGTGTTGATAATAAGTCTGTTATGTACAAGTACAAACATCTTTGCAGATAGTGAGTTAGATGATGTTGAAGTATTAACAATAGACGTAAATTCTATGTTTCAAGATGAAAATGTAGACTACAGTAAGCTTAAGACGGCTGTTGTACAAAACATAGATTTTAATAAGTCTTTAACTGATAAGGAATATAATACAGATTTATCTAATTTTCTTCATTATTTTAATCAATCACAATCTTATCTTGGATATTCAACAGAAGATGAAATGAAAAATGAATTAAATAAAATTATACAAAACAAAACAGGGCGAACGGTTGCTGATTTGAAGTTTGATATGGATAAAATTATCGCTATTACCAATGATGGTCATGCTCTTGGCATGATTAATGTAGGTAGTGCTTATTTACCGATAAGAATGAAAATTATTGATGACGATATTTACATAATTAATACTACAGAAAATTACAAGAATTTACTGTATAGTAAAATTATTAGCATCAATGGAGAGTCTGCAAAAAGTTTGCTTGATAAGTTTTATAAATATGTTTCAGGAGAAAACGAATATTTTAAGAAAGCTAAACTTGAATCATATTACTTGAGTTATATTGATATATATAATAAAGAAAATATAAGTAAGAATAACAGGTTATCACTAGAACTTGAAAATGATGGCAAGATTCAAAATATCGATATAGAAGCTATAAAAATGGAACCTACTAAAATCTTCAAACAATATTTTGAAGGTAGTGAATCAAAGAGATTTGTTTATGATATTAATGATAAAATAGGTAAAAAATTCGTGCAAAATAATAAGGAAAGATTTACCGATGACGAAGCATTTTATTGTTACGAAAGAGAAGGAAGCCTCATTGTAAAATATAATCAGGCAGCTGATAAAAGTGATGAGATTAGTTTAAAAAATCTAGAAAAAAATATGGATAGTATTATCAAGAAAAATAATACGAACAAGATCATATTAGACCTTAGATACAATAATGGAGGAGAAACGACACATTTTAGAGAGCTATCTAGAAAACTACAAACATATCAAATATCAAATCCACAACTTGAATTCAGAGTTTTGACAGATTACAATTCTTATTCAGCAGCGACATTTTTAATTGATGATATTAAGAAGGCGTTAAATAATGTTACTATAGTGGGTAATTTTACAGGAGGACCATCTGGTTGGACAACATCCTCATCTGGTTCTATGTTGTATTTTGGAAATAGTCACCTATTTACTTCATCTGTATCAAATTATTTATTTAGATTTGACTATAACTTTAATGATATAATGCATTGTTCCAATCTTAATAAAAGAGATGGATCAACGTGGCATCCTGATATGTTTATCGAAAATCAAATCGAAGATTACGCTATTGGAAATGATAAGGTTATGAATTACGCATTAAGAAATAATGGATATTAGTTTATCTGATTATAACGAGAGGAGATATTGTGTATGAAAAGCAAATTAAAGTTAGTAGTACTTACTATTTTTCTAATAATGACAACTAGTTTTGATAAACAGGATGAAATAATAAGGATTAATGAACAAGATTTGATTGATTCACTGAACACTAATAATATTGAAGAATATGATTCTCATGTAATTTTTGGTGATATACCAATTAGTTCAGAAAAATATAAGAAGCAGGTTAGAGATATAAGAGATTTTATGATGGATAATCATGTTTTTTATGAAGCACAAAACATGGATGAAATTACAAATTCTTATAATAAATTGTTGAATGATTCAGACAATAAAACAGTGAAGGACTTAAACCTTGATTTAATGAAAGTATTTTCAAAGTATAGGCAAGGACACGTTTCATTAAATACAGTATATAATGGAGAACCATCAGTTGTTATCGACGAAATTAATGAGAAATATTACATAGTCGCAACAACTGATAAATACAAGAACTTACTTGGAGCAGAACTCATAAGCATAAATAATATTAAAATGAAAGATATTATAGACAGGTTTGAATCTTACGCTATTGGGGAAAATGAAAGTTTTAGAAATCTTACTAAGGAATCATTCTTAAATTATTATGAAATATTGAAAAAAGAAAATGTGTTAACAGAAGAACAAAATATTTACGAATTGAAAAAAGGAGATACAGTAATAAAATTAGATTTACCATTTGAAAAATCAAAAGAGTTTATAGTTAGTAAATTAAAAATTAACGGAAGAAAAACTGAACGAATAAAAGTTAAACAGAAAAATGGCAATAAGGAAAAGTATAATATCATCAAACCTCTAAAATTATCAGTAGACAAAAATAAGCTACACTATCTTGAAACAAAGGATGACAATTTAATTATTAGGTATAATTCGTGTACGGAAAATGAGAATTACAAGATTGAAAAATTTACCAAGGATGTTTGCGACCAATTAGATAAGAATAAATTTTCAAATATAATTATCGATTTACGATATAACCTTGGAGGAAGTTCATTTCATATCTACAATATATTTGGTAAAATGATGGCATATCAGGGAGCAAATCCTGATACAAAAATAAAAGTTCTGATAAGCGATCAAACATACTCAGCTGCAGGAGATTGCGCTTTGTTATTTGTGAAGAACTTTCATAATGTCGAAGTGATTGGAAAAAATAGTGGGTTTCCAATATCAACGTCTGCAGGAGATGTAAATGGGGCATATACAAAAGATACGTATATTGGAATAAGTTACTGCACAACTGTTTTTAGGCAACACTATGAAAATGTAGATTCATTTTTGTTTAATTACAAGAATTTTGATTTTGTAAAAAACACAATGAAACCTGATTTTTACGCATCGCAATCATTCGCGGATTACATGATAGGAAACGACCCTGCGATGAATTATGCGTTGCGAAGTGAGGGGAATACTTCGTTGGCTGAGAAAATAAAAGGCGTTTTAAAATAATTTAAGGTTACAATTTAAAATTTGAGTAAATTAATATCTTCTTTTATTCATTAAAAGAGGATATTTTTTAATTAAAAGCACAATAATCTTAGACAAATTGTAACTCAATTTTAATACAAAAAATCGTTAATCTGTTATACTATATATTAGTTAGAGGTGATTTATGAAGACATTTAAAAAAGTTTTTATTGGATTGGGGCTTTGCTTATTGGTGTATCTAAGTTTTTCTGTAGGAAATGCTACGGGAAAAAGAACTGCGATTGCCAATGAAAATGGTATTCCATTAGCGAAGATCAATAAAATAGAAAACTTGATTGACCAATATTATCTTTTTGATATAGACAAAAACAAGCAACAAGAAGGAGCTGTTGAAGGTTATGTAAAAGCTTTGGGAGATCCTTATTCTGAGTTTTTGACTAAGGAAGAGATGGATAGTTTGAACCAACAAACTGAGGGAGAATATGCAGGTGTTGGAATTGTGGTTACTCCTTCTGAAACTGGTGCTATAACTGTTGTTAGTGCAATCAAAGGCAGTCCAGCTTTTGAAAAAGGCATAAAGAAAGATGATATTATACTTAAAATTAACGGCAAGGATTACAATGCATCCCAAATGAATGATGCTGTAAAGGTTATGAAAGGTAAGCCTAATACAGATGTTAAGCTTACTATTGCCAGAATGGAGAACAAAACAAGCAAGATTTTTGATGTAAATATTACTCGTCGTATGATTAGTTTGACTACTGTTAATTCTCAAAAAATAGGAGACATTGGTTATATCAATATAACTCAATTTGATAGGAAAACTGATAAGGAATTTATCGAACAATACGAAAATTTGAAAAAGCAAAATGTGAAATCAATTGTTTTGGATTTGCGTAACAATCCTGGTGGGTTGTTGGATTCTACGGTTAAAATAGCAGATTATCTGCTCCCACAAGGAGTAATAGTTAAGACTGTAGATAAGAATAAAAAAGAAGATATTCAAAAAAGTGATGCTTCAGAACAAAATTTACCAATGGTTGTTCTTGTGAATGGTTCAAGTGCATCTGCATCTGAAATTTTGACAGGAGCTTTGAAGGATTACAAGAAAGCCACGATTGTCGGTGAGAAAACTTTCGGAAAAGGTATCGTTCAAACGATTATTCCGATTGATAAGGGCGAAGGATTGAAGCTTACTATTAGTGAGTATTTTTCACCAAATGGCAACAAAATCCACAAACAAGGTGTTAAACCAGATGTTGAAATCAAATTAGATGAAAAAGCTAAGGGTATCGGAGTTGAGTTTATGAAAGAAGATAATCAACTTCAAAAAGCTTTAGAGATTTTAAATAAGAAATAGGAGAAATTATGAGAGAAGAAAGAGAAGCGAGAAGAAAACGCAAGAGAAGAAAAAAAATAATCAACTCAATAGTTCTTTTGGTTTTTGTATTGGCTGTAGGAAGTTTTGTTGCAGTAAAAGTAGCCAACAGCGAACAAAGTCTTAATCCAAAAGTAGCTGAGAGTTCTTCTAAGAAATCGAACAAAAAAAACGCTGAGAAAAAAGAAGAACAAAAACCAGATCCTAATAAATTAATAAAGGGTTCAAATCATATTTTAAAAGCAGATTCGTATGCTTATGATGCTAAAACCATCAGTCAATTCATTAGACCAACAAAATCTGAAGGATATGTCAAAAACACAGACAACAAAAAAATCTGTTTCTTGACTTTTGATGACGGTCCAAATCACAGCATAACTCCACAAGTTTTGGATGTATTAAAGAAAGAAAATGTTCCTGCTACATTTTTTGTGGTTGGTAAGCATGTCACTCAAGATACAAAAGATATTTTGGAACGCCAATTAAATGAAGGTCATGCTATTGCTCTTCACTCTTTTGAACACGATTATTCAAAATTATATCCAGGTAGAGTTGCGAACGCTGATAGAATTAAAAAAGAAGCAGAAATGGCACAAAAAGCATTGCAAGATGTTCTTGGCCCTGATTTTAAAACGAGCGTGTGGAGATATCCAGGTGGACACATGAGTTGGCAACAATTAAAGCCTGGCGATGACGCATTGGATTCTTTGGGAATTCATTGGATAGATTGGAACAGTTTAGTTGGAGATGCAGAACCAAAAAGCAGAAGACCAACGACAGTGGAAGGCATGGTTGAATTTGCAAATACTTCATTAACTTATCAAGCTGAGCAAGATTTAGTTGTAGTTTTGTGTCACGATGCACCAGGAAAACAACTAACTGTTGATTCACTTTCAGCAATTATTAAAAATTTTAAAGATAAGGGATATGAATTTGGAATTTTAAAATAATTTTACAATTATAAATATTAGCTTAAATTTGCCACAATTAAATTATTATGCAGAGCACCTTTTTGATAAGGTGCTTTTTTAATGTTTTAAATCCTACTAACTATATATAGTATGAATAAAAATCAAAAACCCACATATTGATACTATCTGTAGTATTTGATATAATAAAGCATATTAGGAAATAGTAAAAAAGGAAAGAGAAGAGGGATTGCAAATGCTAACTGTAGAAAAAAGAGACGGACGACAAGTTGAATTTGACGCAAAAAAAATTGTCGTTGCGATAGAAAAAGCTATGAATAGTAGTACAGGAATTTACGAACCGAATTTGGCTGAAAAAATCGCCAACGAAATCGAAGGATACGCCAAGACGATTGGAAAAGTTTTGAGTATTACTGATATTGAAGACCAAGTTTATTATAAGTTAATTCAGTACAACAATCCCGCTACGGCAAGAGCGTACGAAAATTACAAAGCCGTACAAAAATATAAGAGAGAAACTAACACTACTGATGAAAGTATAATCGGTTTGTTGGAAGAAAGTAACAAGGACTTGTTAGAAGAGAACTCCAACAAAAACGCTGTGATAGCTTCTACTCAAAGAGATTTAATCGCTGGTGAAGTTAGCAAGGATATTGCTAGAAGAAAGCTTATTCCACAAGATTTGCTTCAAGCTCACGATGAAGGAGCAATTCACCTTCACGATATGGATTACATAATTCAACCTATGTTTAACTGTTGTCTTGTAAATATGAAAGATATGCTTGACAAGGGAACCGTTGTAAATGGCAAATTAATCGAATCACCAAAATCATTCCAAGTTGCTTGTAATGTAATGACTCAGATAATCGCTCAAATAGCAAGTAATCAATATGGTGGTCAAAGTATAGACATTAGATGTTTGTCGAAGTATTTGAGAAAATCTTATGAAAAGAATTTGAATTTGTGTATCGAAACTCTTGGAGACATCGACATGGCTGAAAAAATGGCAGATAAGATGACTCAAAAAGATTTGGAATCAGGAATTCAAACAATCCAATATCAAATCAATACATTGATGACTTCCAATGGACAAGCTCCATTTGTGACTTTGTTTATGTTTATTGAAGATCACGATGAATACAAGGAAGAAACTGCGAAGATAATCGAAGAGATTTTGAAGCAAAGAATTCAAGGAATTAAAAATGAAGCAGGAGTGTATGTTACACCAGCATTCCCTAAACTAATTTACGTTTTGGATGAAAACAACATTCACAAGGACAGCGAATTTTATCATTTGACTTCACTTGCAATTCGTTGCACTGCTAAGAGAATGTATCCAGATTACATTTCAGCTAAGAAAATGAGAGAAAACTACGAAGGAAATGTGTTCAGTCCGATGGGATGCAGAGCGTTCTTGTCTCCATGGAAGGATGAACGTGGAAACTATCAATTTGAAGGTAGATTTAATATCGGAGTTGTTACGATAAATTTACCACAAATCGGAATTTTGGCTGATGGAGATGAAGACAAATTCTTCGAAATATTAGACAAAAGACTAGAAATGTGCAAACGTGCAGGAGTGTTGCGTTACGATTTACTAAAAGATGTAACTAGTGATTCTTCTCCAATTCATTGGCAACACGGAGCTATTGCGAGACTTAAACCACATACACCAATCAAAGATTTGTTAATAGGTGGATATGCGACTGTGACTTTGGGTTATATCGGAATTTACGAAGCAACGTTGTTGACTATCGGTGAAAGCCACACAACTCCAAAAGGCAAAGAATTTGCAATGAAAATAATGGATATCATGAATGAAAAAATAAAACAATGGAAGAAGGAAACTAATCTAGGATTTGCATTGTACGGAACTCCAGCAGAAAGTTTAACTCACAGATTTAATAGCATTGACAGGGAAAGATTCGGAGTAATCGAAAACATCACAGACAAAGGTTACTACACAAACTCATTCCACGTCGATGTAAGAGAAGAAATATCAGCCTTTGAAAAGTTCTCTTTTGAATCGAAATTCCAAGACAAATCATCAGGTGGATGCATTTCTTATGTAGAAATTCCAAACATGAGCAAGAATTTGAAAGCTTTGGAAACTCTTGTAAAATACATTTACGATAATATTCAATATGCAGAATTCAACACAAAAAGCGACTATTGTCAAAACTGCGGTTTCGATGGGGAAATTACAATCAACGAAGATGGTGATTGGCAATGTCCGCAATGTGGAAACAAAGACCATGCTACGATGAATGTTGTCAGAAGAACTTGTGGATATCTTGGAGAAAACTTCTGGAACGAAGGAAGAACAAAAGAAATCAAAGATAGGGTATTACACATTTAATGAATTACGCACAAATCAGACAATACGATGTGGCAAACGGTCCTGGAATTAGGTGCACGTTTTTTGTAACAGGATGTAGCCTCAACTGCAAGAATTGTTTTAACGAAGAATACCAAGACCCAAATTTTGGAGACAAATGGACCGATACACAGACAAATCAAGTAATAGATTATTTAAACCAAGAAGAAATTGATGGACTTACAATTTTAGGTGGAGAACCATTTGAATCATGCGATGATTTGATAGAAATTGTGGGAAAAATCAGAGAAAACACGAACAAAAGTATCTGGATATTTTCAGGATACACTTATGAAACACTTTCTCAAAAACAAAACTGCATAAATTTATTGGACATGTGCGATGTACTTGTTGATGGAAGATTTGTTGAAGAATTAAAAGATTTGAGATTGAAGTTTCGCGGATCTTCAAATCAAAGATTGATTGATTTGAACAAAACCACAATAGACAACATCATATTAGTTGATGAAAATAAATTATAAATAAACCGTTAGAATCATCTGGTTCTAACGGTTTCGTTTTGAAATTAATTACATATTAGATATTATATTTTTGATGAATGAGCCTACTGTTTTGCTGAACATTTCAGGTGATTTAATGTAGCAGAAATCATTCGTGAAGATTTCCTTCTCAAAAGTCAAATCATCTTGTGCTCCAGTGAACACTCCTAGTAATTTTATTTTTTGCATTCTAGTCAAGAAGACTTCTTTTCCAGTGTCTTTGACTGCCAATACTCCGACGTAATCTTCCGCTTTGAATCTGGTTTTACCGACAAAATTGAGATTTACAATATTGTTGGGCTTACCATCTGTTAACATTATCAGAAGTTTGGACTCCATTTGTTCTGTCATAATATTTCTCATAAATTTGAGTGCTAATCCGTCTCTGTTGGAGCCTTCTGGATGATAATGAAAAATATTTTTGCAGTTTTGTTCATCGTAGTCTTTGAATTTTGTAATTATCAAATAATCGTACATATTTTGAAAACCAAGTACACGAACTTTAATCGACAAATCACTCAGTGCTTTGGCGATTACATAAGCTTGTGCCGCTATAATTTCCTTCTTCACACTTTGACTTGCAGACATATCCAATAACAAATCAACAGACATTGGACTGTTTTCGTTTTTGTATATTTTTTTAAAAATTTTGTTGTCGTTTAGTTTTGTGTGACGCCATGCTCTTTTAATATCGATAGTTCCGAACGTCGATCTTCTAACATCGTCATCTTCATTTTTGAAAAGAGCAAGTTTCAGCATTTCACTTAAAACATTGACTTGACGATTGTATATGAGGATATTTTTCTCAAAATGTTTAACATTCTCATTGTAAGATTCCACCAAAAGATTTGTTCTGTAATTTTCAATTCTAGTAGAATTGGCATTCACTATGTGGAAATTCACGTCAGAATGAATATCTGTGGATAGTTTGCTTTTCAAAGAATTCAAGATAGATTGATCCACGATGCTTTTTCCGTACAATCTTTCGATATTTTGATGAACATCCTTAGTTCGGGAAGTTTTTTGAGTGGAGGAGTCGCTGTCGACATCCTCATCTTCCAATAATTTGTACAAATCCTCAGTAAACTCCTGTGATCCTATGGAATATTTTTCAAGTTGAGATACATTTTCTTGTTTTGTTATAATTTTCTGACTTGTTTTCTCGATAACTGGTTTAACCTCTTTTTTTATCTTTTCAAAATTATCATTATCAGAAATTGTCTTGTATGAGTAGAAATATTTATTTACAATCTTAATCATCAAATCTATCAAAGATATGCTATCGTCGCACTTTGTTTTAGTCAACATCAAGATTTCTCGTATAGACTTGGTAGTTGTCCAAGGTTTATCAGTGTAGTGATATTTCTCTAATTCTTCAGAAATATTTTGCGGATTGGACTTATAATATTTGTCAGAATAGTATAATTTTTGTAATCTATCAAAATCTTCAAGTCCATTTCTTTCTTTCAACATTTTATCTTTTAGGTTGTTGTCTAAAATTAGCATCAAAATCGTGAATATATCAGTTTTGTTTGACACATTATCAATTATTTTCATAACGGAATTCATATCGTAAAATCTGTGAGCAAATCCAAAAAGCGCAGTCTGAAAAATCTCGGCATAGATATTATCTTTAGTAATAAAATATAAATTTGGGTTGATGTTGTAATCTTCACTCAACAACCAAAATAGATTTTTGGACCTTGAATCTTCCATTATTCAAATATCTCTTCCGGTTTCAAATCGTCCTTGAATATAGTGTCGATAATATCTTGCACGATTGTTTTTTCAAATTCATCGAATGTTTTATTCACAATTCCAAGTTTTAAGCTGGATTTAACGCTCAAACCTCTTTTCATAGCGTGGATTGAAGATAACAAACCACGCAAGTCGATACATCTTCCAGAAATTTCAGAATTCAAACTTTTTTCTTGTAAATCCATGAAAAATCTGACGAACATTTTTTGAGCAGTGTCTGTCAATGAAAATTCTTCTGATAGAATCTTGTTCAAAGTTTTTTCGTCTGTTTTTGGCATATCTATTACGAAAAATCTGGACAACAACGCCTCATTGATTTCACGCGTTCCAGCGTAACCGTAATTCATTGTAGCCAAGAATCTTGTTTTATCGTGGATGTCTACTTTTTCAAAACCAGGTATATCTATAATTCGACGATAATCCAAGACGGAGTGCATAATCGCTACAGAATCGTTCTTCGCCATATTAATCTCATCAAACACGCAAAAACCACCGTTTAGTGAAGATTCCAACACAGGACCTGCTCTGAAAATAACCTCATCGTTTTTCAAAGTATCCATCCCAATCAAACTTTCAGAATCCGTATTTACATGAAAAGAAATATTCCATTGTGGTCTTTGGAAAATATACGCCAAATTATCGCACAATATATTCTTGCCGGTAGCTTTGGGACCAACCAATAACAAATTGTTCGCTTCCAAAATGCTTGTTATAGCCATCTCCAAAACTTCTTTTCCATAATAATTAAATCGTGGTTTTGGAATTCTGGATTTGAATTTGTCATCTACTTCATTGTTCTTCAAAAATTTTTCTACATCTTTTATTAAATTTTTATTTATATTTTGTGATTCAAGTAAATTAATCATATTACCTCTTTCATAAATTATCTAATTTGTGACATTAGTATGATATAATAAATTAAAAGAAATTGGAAGTAGGTGAATAAATGAAGAAAGCATGGGGAGGTTTCGTAAAAGGATTTGCGAAATTTTTGGATGGATTTTTCGGATTTTTAATAGCATTTATAGAAACATTGGTTAATTTAACTGTGGGATTTAGGTATGTACTAGGATCCATATTATCCTTCGGTTGTATATTTATATTGTTCTTTCCTTATATATTTTTCAAATACAAATGGGTTACATTTACGGTTTTGTTCATAACGATATTTCCTATTTTAGGTAAAGGATTTGTAAATTATATAAAATATGTAAAATATTCTATGGTTGAATTCTTACTTGGATACGGGGATTATTATCTCAATAATTCACAAACAAAATACACTTCTTATTCTGATTACAAGAAAAAATACATCTTCAACAAACAAGAAGAAGAAAGAAAAGCGCGTGAAGAACGACAAAGACGTGAACAAGAAGAATGGACTAGAAGATTTGAGGAATGGTTCAATCAAAACGGATTTGGATTCGATGATTTCGGATATTACCAACAACAAGGTCAATACGGTGGATATAACCAAGGTTATGGTCAACAAGGATACGGATATCAAAACCAATACCAAAATCCAGTGGACGATTTCGTTAGAACTTATGAACAACATTGCGACACGTTGGGAGTTGGATACAACGCAGACAAGTATGAAATCAAATTGAATTACAGAAAACTTGCCAAGAAATATCACCCTGATATAAACAAAGCAGCTGATGCAACTGCGAAGTTCCAAGAAGTTAACAACGCATACGACTTTTTGTCCAATGAACAAAATATAGAAAGATACAATAGAATCAAAAACAAAAAATAGTTTACGGCTGGGAGAATATCTCCCAGTTTTTTATTGAAAAATTAGAAAACTTTAATCACAAAAATTAAAACTTTGTCTAAATTTCTAAAAATTTATTTTTCATTTAAAAGAATGTAAATTAAAAATATCAAAGTTACAGCAATCAAAAAATTATAATAAAAATGTTTTCATTTATACATATAGCAATTTTTATAAAAAATTCAACAATATATCTAAATTCTATTTCGATTTAAAAATTTATATGGGTTATAATAGGTAGATGTGAGGAAGTGAGTTTATGAAAGATATAATCAATAAAATAATTGAGATTGATAAAAAAGCACAGGATTTGGATAAATCTTTTCAAAATGATCTTGTGACTGAACAAAAAAAACAAAAAGAAGCTATCAGAGAGCTTGAAGACAAATATCAATCAGAATCTGTAACTAAACTTAATTCTGTCCATGACGATATTATTAATAGTCAAAACAATAATATCGAAAATCAAAAGAAGAGTATTGAAGAAAAGAAAAATCACTTGAAGGAAATCTTCGATAAGAATGAAGATAGATTAGTGGACAAATTCTTCAATATTATTACGGAGTAATTATGGGATCTGCAAGATTATATAGTGCGCTTAATACTAAAATTTCTAAGATTAGTTCAGAGCTTTTGTCTGATGAAGATTTTAAGAAATTATTAGAAGCTGATACTAATAAGGATCAATATGATTACCTTTTGAAATTAGGAAAGATTGAGGGTGAATACGCAAACGAGGGCGTGAGTCAGTTTGAAAACAGTCTTAATGATAAGATGATTAAAACTGAAGAAAAGTTGAAATACTATATGAACGGCAGGTACAAGGATTTTTATAATTCTTTGTTGGAATATTATGTCGTTGAAGATATTAAAACTTTGGCGCGTGTTATCGTTAGAAGGGAATACACCGATAGGTTGAATGATAATCTTATAGTTCTCAAGGATACAAAATTTTCTCGAATTTCTTCGTCGACTACGATTCAAGATTTTGTGGATATGTTAGATGAGCCATACAAATCTATTGTCGATAGGTACAAGGAAGAAAATCGTCACAGAATTTTGTTTTTTATTGAAATGAACTTGGATAGAAATTATTATTCAAATATTATCAAGATGAGTCAAGGTTTATCGAAAGAAGATTCTAAGATTGTCCAAGATTATTATGGTGAAAAAATCGACTTATTGAATTTGGAATGGATTTATCGTGCTAACAAATATTATGAAATCAATAGCGAGATTATTTTCAACTTTACGATTTTGGGCGGAAAATTGTTCCAATTGGACGATTTGAAGAGGATTTCGTATATGGATTTTGATGATTTGATGAAGTTTATTTCCGAAAGCAAGTATTCTTTCTTGGTTAATACCGAAAATGATATTGATTTGTATATGGATAGGAGAGTTTACAGATATCTTTATTTCAAGGCTATGGATTTGCTACATACGAATAAGTACAATATTTCGAAACTTATTGCGATTGGCGAATTACTTGAATTTGAAAAGTTTGATATTGAAAAAAGTGTGGAATCTAAGAGGTTTAGTTTGGATTTTGAAAAGTCCAAGTCTTATCTGATTAGAAGAGTTTAAGGAAGTGGTAAATTGAGAGCAGAAAAAATGTACATGATGAATGTAGTTGGAAATCTGAAGTATCTTGAATCCACTATAAAAGATTTGTTGGATATTGGCAGTGTTGAACTTACTGATAGTTTGAGCCAAATCGAAAACAATACTTTTATCGTTAATATTAATAGCGAAAATATCGAAAAAACTATGGAGTTTAATAATGTTACTGGTTTTGAAAACAGGGATGTTAAGGATTTGAACTCTATTGCTGATAATTTAAAGGATATTTTCAAGATTGATTTGAGAGATGAGAGATTAAAAAGAGAGTACAACGAAGATGAAATCAAAGACTTCTACGGTTCTATTAAATCTAAGGTGGACAAGATCTATGACCTTGAAAACCAAATTGATGAAAATAAAAAAGAGTTAGAAGATTTGTATTTGATTGATAATTTGGATGTATCTATTGAAAGCTTGTGTGATATGAAGTATTTCGATTATCGCTTTGGCTATTTGTCTAAGGAAAATAGACTAAAGTTGAAGAAAAACTACGATAATATCATGGCAAGTGTACTTCATTTGGCAAGTAAGAACAAAAAGGAAGTTTATGTAGCTATTTATCCAAAAGATGTGTCCATTGAAACAGACAGAATTTTGAGATCGTTGAACTGGACTGATATCAATATTAATAAAAATAGAAAAGAAGTTCCAAAAGAAATAATTTCCAAAATTGAATTGGAAAATGAAAACTTGGGAGCTCAAATCTCAGAATTAAATCAAAGTTTGAATGAAATTTACAGAGATAACAAGAGCAAAATCATTGATATGGTGATTTCTGCTAATTTGTTGATTCAATTGGAAGATGTGAAGAGTTTACTTGGAAGAAGTGAAAACTACTTTTATTTGGCAGGATGGGTTCCTGAATCAGCTAAAAGTGTTGTTCAAGAAAAATTATCTGCATACGATGATATGTTCATTAATTTCTTGGATGCAGATGACAGTGGACTAACTCCTCCCACCAAGCTCAAAAACAACAAATTTTTTAAGCCGTTTGAGCTTTTAGTTAATATGTATGGCACTCCAAATTACAAGGAAATCGACCCTACTGTATTTTTTGGGTTGACTTATATGTTGTTGTTCGGTGCTATGTTTGGTGATTTGGGACAAGGCGCTGTGATGTTTGTAGCAGGTGTCTTATTAGCGAAATTCAAAGACAAGATGATGGGCGGACTTCTTGAAAGAATTGGTGCAAGTTCCATGGTGTTTGGAATTCTTTACGGTTCTTTCTTTGGACTAGAAGGAATTATTCCGGCATTGTTTTTGAAACCATTTGAAAATATCAACAAAGTTTTGATTATAGCTATTGGACTTGGTGTCGTACTTTTACTGATAGCTTACATTTTGGGATTATGTAACAATTACATTTTCAAAGATGTGCAAGAAGGGCTTTTCGGACAAGAAGGTTTGGCAGGATTTTTGCTATTCTTGTTATTCTTATTATTAGCTGCAACAGTTGCATTAGAATTGCACATTGTTTCTGTTAGAGTGATTGCGGCGTGTATGTTGATTGTGATTTTTGTCATGGTTTTCAAAGTTCCATTGACACAGCTTTTGTACAAGAGAAGACCTCTTCACAATGGTTTGGATGTTACAGGTTATTATGTTGAAAGTTCATTTTCGATTATTGAAACTTTGATTTCAATGTTTTCTTCAACTGTATCATTCATAAGAGTAGGGGCATTTGCTATAAACCACGTTGGTTTATTCTTGGCATTTACATCTATTGGTAAAATGATCGGAACCAATGCAGGTAACATAGCTATGATAATCGTAGGAAATATCGTGATTTTGGGTCTTGAAGGTTTGATTGTGTTCATTCAATCATTGAGACTTGAATATTATGAATTGTTTAGTAAATATTTTAAGGGTGATGGAATTTTGTTCCAACCAACTATAAAGAGAATTTAAAGGAGATAAATTTATGTATTTTATTTTAATTTCAACAGCAATAATAGTTTTATTGACTATAGGTTCAGGTGTTTATTTGTTATACAACAACACTGATTCATCAAAAACAAAATTAAAGAAAGCATTAAGAACTAATCTTTTTGCAATTATTCCATGTCTTGTAATGGCATTTGTATTCTTAATGCCTAACTCTGCATTTGCAGAATCTGCTGCTGGTGCATCTAATGGTCTTGGACTTTTGGCAGCTGCTTTGTCAACAGGTCTTGCAACAATTGGTACTGGTTATGCAGTAGGTGTTGTAGGTTCATCAGCATTGGGAGCTGTTAGTGAAGATCCATCATTATTAGGTAAATCATTAATTTATGTAGGATTAGCAGAAGGTATTGCAATTTACGGATTGGTTATTTCAATTCTTATTTTGCAACAATTATAATTATGAAATCCGTAATTATAAGTGCGGATAATGTTACAAATCTTGGTATGCGCCTTGCTGGAATCACAGGTTTAGTAGCGAAGAATGAAGCAGAAATGAAGAGAGCTTTCAAGGCTGCAACTATTGATGATACTTTGGGTGTTGTCATTATCACTGAGGAAGTATTCAATACTATAAAAGATGAAGTGACAAAACACAAAGACAAGGGGAAGAAACCATTGGTTGTAACAATACCCGGAAGAAATGGACTTGAAGACAAAGATTTCTTGATGAAATACATTAAGGGGTCTATAGGAATTAAGGTAGATTAGAGGTAGAAATGATTTTATTAGAAAAGAAATTAGATATTTTTAACAAAATAATCTATGCGAATAAGAAAAAAGATTATGAAAAGAAACTTCTTGAAGTAAAAAACTCTAATCAAAATGAGCTAAAAGAATACGAACAAAAATTAATTGATGAATACAATTTGAATTTGAAAAAAAGAACCAGAAAAGCTGAACAAAAATCTATCGAAAAATTGAGAACTGCTGAACAAGAAAGCAGAAGAGAGCTTTTGGTTTTAAAAGAAAATGTATTGCAAAAATTGTTTGATAATGTTACTAAAAAAATATTGGATTTTGTGAAGACCGATGAGTACAAGGAAAAATTAATCAAGAATATTGAAGAAAACTTGGCTGATTTGGATTACAAGGTAGTGTTGTTGGTTTTACAAAACGATTATGATTATGTAACTAAGAATTTCAGTTCAGAAAAAGTCGAAGAAATCAAATCCATTCCGAACAATTACTTGGGAGGATTTATGATTCAAGATGTAGAAGAAACAGTGAATTTTGATTACACTTATTTGTCAAAAATGCAAGATTGCAAACATGAAATGGGTGAAGATATTCATAATCTAATGACAGGCGGTGATATCAATGAATAATGGTAAGATTTTTTCTATTAATGGTCCTGTAATAAAAGGAAGAAATATGACCGATTTTACAGCCAAGGAAATGGTGTTAATCGGTGAAAAGAAATTAATCGGAGAAGTTATCAGTCTTGAAGATGATATCGCGGTTATCCAAGTTTATGAAGAAACTGAAGGATTGAAAAAAGACGATGAGATTTATCATACTAACAAACCACTTTCATTAAAATTGGGACCTGGTTTGTTGAAGAATATGTTTGATGGTATTGAAAGACCATTAAAAGAAATCAGAGATAAATTTTCAACTTTTATCCCAGAAGGTATTGGACTTATTTCAATTGATGAAGAAAAATTATGGGATGTCACTATAAAAGTTAAAAATGGAGACACAGTTACTCAAGGACAAATCATAGCAGAAGTTCCAGAAACAGAAGCTATCGTTCACAAAATTATGATTCCAGTTGGAGTTAATGGTACTGTTAAAAACGTGCTTGAAAATGGCAAGTACAATATTGAGACTACTATTATGCAAGTGGAAGATGATTTTGGGAATGTAACAGATATAAAATTGTACCAAGACTGGCCAATCAGAATTCCAAGACCTTCCAAAGAAAGATTGGATGTCGATCGTTTATTGGAAACTGGTCAAAGAATTTTAGATGTGTTCTTTCCTCTTGCAAAAGGTGGTACTGTAGCAATTCCTGGTGGATTTGGTACCGGAAAAACAATGACACAACACCAATTGGCAAAATACGCCGACGCAGATATCATTATTTACATTGGTTGTGGTGAACGTGGTAACGAAATGACAGAAGTATTGGAAGATTTTCCGAAACTTATCGACCCAAACAACGGAAAGCCACTTATGGAAAGAACTGTATTGATAGCCAATACATCCAACATGCCAGTAGCAGCCAGAGAAGCAAGTATCTACACTGGAATTACAATGGCAGAATATTTTAGAGATATGGGATATGATGTCGCAATAATGGCAGACTCCACTTCTCGTTGGGCAGAAGCTCTTCGTGAAATTTCAGGAAGACTTGAAGAAATGCCTGCAGAAGAAGGATATCCTGCATATCTTCCATCAAGAATTGCACAATTCTACGAAAGAGCAGGAATTGTGAAAACTTTGAATGACAACGAAGGATCAGTTACAATTATCGGAGCGGTTTCACCAGCTGGTGGAGATTTCAGTGAACCAGTTACAGAAAACACTAAGAGATTTGTAAATGTGTTCTTGGGTTTGGATAAGGATTTGGCATATTCAAGACATTATCCAGCAATTAACTGGATGAGCAGTTATTCTTCTTATGTAGAAAAATTAAGAGATTATTACGAATCCAAACTTGGCGAAGATGTTGTAGATTTGAGAAATCAAATGCTTAAATTGTTATACGAAGAAGACAAATTAAAAGAAATAGTAATGCTTGTAGGTGAAGATGTTCTTCCAGACGATCAAAGATTGATTTTGGATATTTCAAATGTAATGAAGCTAGGATTTTTGCAACAAAATGCTTTCAGTAAAGTGGACACTTATGTTCCTCTTAAAAAGCAAGTTGAAATGCTTAAAACTATTAAATTATTATACGAAGAAGGATACAAAGCAATCAAAGAACAAATTCCTATTTCTCAAGTTAAAAATGCAGATTTGTATTCAAAAGTTATCGCCATGAAAAACACAATTTCTAACGAAGATTTAAGTGGAATCAAAGATTTAAATGATGAAATCAAAGAATTTTATAGCGATTTGATTAGCAAATACGAAAAGTAGGTGATTTTATGATAAAAGAATACATTAAACTAAAAAAAGTTGAAAGTTCAATTATAGAAGTTGAAAATGTAAATGAAGCATCTTTTGGTGAAGTTGTCGAAGTAAAATCATCTGCATCAGATAAATCAATGGTCGGTAAAGTTGTAAATATAAACGACGATACTGTTACTATTCAAGTATTTGGTGACAGTACAGGAATGAGTACACAAAATACTAAAGTTAGATTTACACAAAGACCATTCGAAATAGCTTTGTCAGAAGATATTTTGGGAAGAAAATTCAACGGAATTGGTCAACCAATAGATGATGGAGGAGATATTTACGCAGCAAAACGCTACAACGTAAATGGACGTGCCATCAACCCAGTTTCCAGAGTTTATCCAAGGGATTTTATACAAACAGGAATTAGTTCAATAGATTGTTTGATGACTTTGATCAGGGGACAAAAACTTCCAGTATTTTCTGGATCTGGAATGAGCCACAATAGATTGGCTGCACAAATCGTTCGTCAAGCCAAAATCAAAGGTGCAAATGAAGATAACTTTGCAATTGTATTCGGAGCTATTGGTGTAAAACACGACGAAGCAAGATTTTTCGAAGATACTTTCAGACAATCCGGTGTATTGAATAATGTGTGTATGTTTGTAAATTACGCTGACGATTCAATAATGGAAAGAATTATAACTCCAAGAGCAGCTTTGACTGCAGCAGAATACTTGGCTTTCGAAAAAAATTATCACGTTTTGGTTATCATAACTGATTTGACAAGTTATGCAGAAGCTCTTCGTGAAGTTTCATCAAAAAGAGAAGAAGTTCCTTCCAGAAAGGGCTATCCAGGATATTTGTATTCTGATTTGGCGTCATTGTATGAAAGAGCTGGTATGATTAAAGATGCAGAAGGTTCTGTGACTTTGATTCCGATTTTGACAATGCCAAACGACGACATCACGCATCCTATTCCAGACTTAACAGGATATATCACCGAAGGACAAATAGTTTTGGAAAGAAGTTTGATGCAAAAAGACATTTATCCACCAATCAATGTTCTTCCATCATTATCCAGACTTATGAAAGATGGTATCGGTGAAGGATATACAAGAGAAGATCATCCGGATGTAAGTAGCCAATTATTTTCAAGTTATTCTCACGTTCAAGAAGTCAGAGATTTGGCACAAATTATCGGTGCTGATGATTTGAGTGAAGCAGATCAAAAATATTTGAAATTTGGAGACGAATTTGAAAATAGATTTGTAAAACAAGATTATTATGAAAACAGAGAAATCGAAGAAACATTGGATCTTGCGTGGGATTTATTGAAGATATTACCAGAAAACGAATTGGACAGATTATCACCAGAAATGATAAAACAACACATGAACAGGTGATTATATGGCAGTTTATAAGATGACTCCTACAAAGGGGAATTTAATAAAAGCTAAAAAGACTTTGGATTTTTCCAAAAAAGGTTACAATCTTTTGGATAAAAAAAGAACTGTTCTCATCAAAGAAATGATGGGGCTAATGAAAAAAGCACAAACGCTTCAAGATTCCATCGAAAAAGAGTTCGAAGAAGCTTACGCTCTTTTAACAGAAGCATCCATAACAGTTGGAACTGATAGACTTGAAGAAATTTCCCATTCGATTAGTCACGAAAAAGAATTCGATATAATTTACAAATCAGTAATGGGAGTTGAAGTTCCAAACATTGTATATCCAAAATCAAAAGCCGAAGCACAATATGGTTTCTTCAGAACAAATGCTTCATTCGATAGGGCTGTTCTCGCATTCAACAAAATTAGAGAAACTATCTACGAATTAGCTGAAATGGAAAATGCAGTGTACAAATTGGGTAAGGAAATCAAAAAAACTCAAAAACGTGCCAATGCGTTGGATAAAATACAAATTCCAAAATACGAACAATCCATCAAAGATACTGAAGATATCTTAGCTGAAAAAGAAAGAGAAGAATTCTTCAGATTGAAGATGGTCAAAAAGAAAAAGAAATAAATTTCGGTTGGGCAGATGGTTTGCCTGACCGATTTTTTTGTTATAGTATAGATATAACAAATCAATTTAAAGGAGAGATGAGAACTTGATAAAATTTTTAGCACAATGTATTTGGTGGCAAGATATTAGAAAACCTGAGAAAATTTCTGAAAATATTATAAGAATATTGTATATGGCATTGGAATTATTTATCAGCTGGTTGTTGATAATGTATTTGACAAATTTCAGCTTAAATAAAGTTGTTTATGTAATCTTATCTGCTTATGTAGTGTTATCTTTGTTGACATTCGGTGCTATTAAATCGTATGAGTTGGAAATATCTGAAGACAAACCTCTTTTATCTTGGGGATTTTGGATTTTGGGATGGCCACTATCTATAGTCGGGTTATTCTTTTTAGCTTTTAATAAAGAAAATATTTTGAAAAAAACTGAAAAATAATTTTAGGGAATTATAAAACGAATTCCTTTTTTGTTTGTGATTGATGTGTGTTTGGGGTATTATATAAAGAGAGGTGATTTTATGTGTAATTGGGATTTGTCCAAGATGTATAAGGACAAAAATGCAATCGAAAAAGATATTAAATTAGTTAACGAAAATATTAATAAAATTGATGAATTGAAGAAAAATGAAAAGGATAATTTCGTAGAAATATTGGATTTACTTTTCGAAACTGATAGAGTTATGGACAATTTGTACACTTACGCTTCAATGAAAAAAGATGAAAACAGCAAGGTTTCTGAAAGTGTCAAATTGGAATTGGAATTGTCATCATTATACAACAAGCTACAATCCAGATTTTCTTTTGTTGAGCCATTTGTTTTATCATTAAATTCTGATGAACAAGACAAACTTATCGAAGAAAATCCAAGTTATGAAATTTTCTTCAAGAAGATTTTGAGATTTAAGGAACACACTTTATCTGCAGAAGAAGAAAACATTATTTCTCTTATGAGTGAAGCTATGTCAAGTCCTCACAATGATTTCTACAGTTTGCAAAATACAGATATGGAATTTCCTTATGTAGAATCAATCGATGAAAAACTTACAAATGCTAATTTTGTTCCACTATTATCTAAGCTTCCACGTGAACAAAGAAAAGAAGTTTTCGAAAAATATTATGATGAATTAGCGAAGTACAACAATACTTTTGGATCCACTTTGTATGCAAATATCAAAAACTTGGTTATATTATCTAAAATCAAAAAATACGACAGTGCAAGACAAATGGAATTGTTCAACGATGATGTTGAAGAAGTTGTATACGATAATTTAATCGACATTGTGCACGAATATTTGCCATATTTGTACAAATACTACGATGCTAGAAAAAAATTGCTAGGATTAGATGAAAACCACATGTACGATGTTTATGTTCCATCTACAAAAGGTTTTGACCGTGAAATTCCATTTGAAGAAGCGAAAAAAATGGTTATAGAAGCTGTAAAACCAATGGGAGAAGAATATCAATCTATCATGAAGAAGGCTTTTGAAGAAAATTGGATTGATGTATATCCAAAAGATGGCAAGAAACCAGGCGCTTACAGTTGGGGATCTTACGATTCTTATCCATACATTTTATTAAACTACACAAATGATGTGGATTCTGTG
Organism: Finegoldia magna; assembly: GCF_002243175.1. Lineage (GTDB taxonomy): Bacteria > Bacillota > Clostridia > Tissierellales > Peptoniphilaceae > Finegoldia > Finegoldia magna_J. Next base: position 86,622 of record NZ_NDYF01000012.1, on the reverse strand, counting down.
TTCACTTTGATTCACGAATTGGGTCATTCAATTCACTCATATTATTCAAGAGCTAATAATGAGTTCAAATATGCAGGTTATACTATATTTGTTGCAGAAGTTGCAAGTACTTGTAACGAAATGTTGTTGTTGGATTATATGATTAAAAACGCTAAAAATGATGATGAAAAATTATACTTGTTAGATCATCATATCAACTCATTCAAATCAACAATTTTCAGACAAACTATGTTTGCAGAATTTGAAAGAGAAACTCACAAATTAGTTGAAGAGGAAAAGGCATTAACTGGAGAAGATTTCAATGAAATCTACCTTAACTTAAACAAAAAATACTTCGGAGATAGCGTTGTATCAGATGATTTGATTAAGTACGAATGGTCAAGAATTCCACATTTCTACACTAATTTCTATGTGTACAAGTATGCTACAGGTCTTAGTTCATCATCAATCTTGTCACAAAAGATTTTATCGGGAAATGAACAAGATTTGGAAAACTACAAGAATTTCTTAAAAGATGGTAATAAAAACTATCCTCTAGTACAACTTAAAAACGCTGGAGCAAACATCAAAGATAAAGAAGTTTTGAGAACTGCATTTGAAGTTTTTAAAGAAAAAGTATTAGAATTTGAAGAAATTGTCAATAAATAAAGGAGAAATTCATGAAATATAAATCATTACACACATGTATCAGAGTAACTAATTTGGAAAAATCAATCGAGTTTTATGAAAAAGCTTTAGGTATGGAAGTTACTAGCAAGAAAGATTTTCCGGAAGATGAATTCACACTTGTGTATATGACAAGTGATCACGATTACGAAATCGAATTGACTTACAACTATGGAAAAACAGATTATACTCATGGAGATTTCTACGGCCACATGGCTTTTGAAGTTGAAGATTTGAAAAAATCACATGAATATCACAAATCTTTAGGTTATGAAGTTGATGAACTAGGTGGACTTGAAGGTGTTGCAAAGTTTTATTTCATGAAAGATCCTGATGGATTTAACATCGAAATAATCGGTAAATAGTATGAATCTTGAGTTAAAACATGTGAACAAATCCTTTGGAGATAACAAAGTTTTAACCGATATTTCATTTAAAATTGAAAGCGGACGTGCTTTTGGGTTTTTGGGAAGAAATGGGGCCGGAAAAACTACAACTATGAGAATCATTACAGATGTTTTGAGTGCTGATAGTGGGCAAGTTTTGTTTAACGGCTCTCCCATTAACCACAATGAAGTTAATATCGGATATCTTCCAGAAGAAAGAGGGTTGTATTCTAACGAAAAAGTGTTCACGCAGTTGTATTATTTCGCCAGACTCAAAGGCACCGATAGGAGAAGTGCGCTTCAAAATGTCAGATATTGGCTTGACAGATTTGACCTTGCAAAATACAAGAATAGAAAATTGTCTACTTTATCAAAAGGTTTGAGACAAAAAGTTCAAATCATTTCCGCTCTTTTAAATGATCCAGATATTTTGGTTCTTGATGAGCCTTTTTCTGGACTTGACCCAATCAATGCTCACGAACTTAAATTAGCAGTGGGGGAATTCATACAAAACCAAAAAATTGTTATATTTTCAAGCCATTTGATGAGTTATGTAGAAGAATTCTGCAGGGATGTTTGCGTCATTGAAGAGGGAAGAATTATTTTGAATGGCGATTTGAATGAAATCAAAACTTCTATGGCTGAGAAGAAGATGCTACTTAATGCAAACAACATGGGAATTTGGGAATTGAAAGAATTGTTGGAAGCAGAAAACTTGATTTATCCAGATGCAGTTGTCAGAGAGTTCAAACTTTTGGTTAGACTTACTGAGAATGTAACGAAAGAGGATATATTGGAATTTATGATGCTTAATCAAATCGACATCAATTGTTTCAGCCAATATGAACCAAGTCTTCAAGATGTTTTCGTGTCAAAGGTTGGTGTTAGAGAATAATGAAAAAATTCAGTAGAGTATTTAATTTTGAATTTAACTCCATAATCAGACACAATTCGTATTTGATTGCTACATTGGTGATTACGGTATTGGTGTTTGCTTTGTCTTTCATGCCAAGATTTATGCCATCTATTTTCAACAACGCCAATGCAGGTGCAAACAAAAACGCAACCGTTGATATTAATGCGCTCACATTCAAAAACACTTGCATTTATTCGTCAAATAAGGATATTGACGTTGAATATTTAAAGACTATCATGGGACTTGAAAGTAAAGATGTGCTTACTTCTGAGGCTGATGTAAAAAAAGCTGTAGAAAATGGTGAATACAATATAGGATTTGTAGTAGAAAATCCGACTAAGTTCAATTCTTATATCAAAAACAAAGAATTTATGGACGATCATTCCGAAAGATTCACGAGAGCTTTGGAAAAATATAATTACGATAAAAGCTTGATAAATAATGGGGTAGATCCTGGAATAATTGAAAAAAATTCTAAGGCAAAGATAGATTTTACGGAAAAAGTTTTGAATAAAGACAGGTCACATTCATTTGTATTTTCCATAGTTTTTGTCATTCTTTTTGATTTGATGATACTGTTTTACGGAAGCGTTATGAGTAACAATATTTCAAGGGAAAAAAAGGATAAGACAATTGAGGTGCTTTTATCATCTGCAAAACCAAGTGTGTTTGTGTTTGGCAAACTATTAAGTTCAGCAGTTTTGGGAATAATCCAATACTTTATATTTATTATTGCGGGAATAGTCGGAATATTTTTCAATAAAAACTATTATCCAGAAGGCATATGGACGTTTTTCACAAATACTTTGAGTCTAAAATTCTTGTTGACTATACTTTTGTTTGTAGTATTTGGATTTGTTTTGTATTTGATATTGTTCCAAATTCTTGGACTTGCTGTAAAAAGAGCGGAAGAAGTTAACTTCCTAATAGTTCCAATATTTTTGGTATTGGTAGGATTGTTCTTCGTGATAATCAATTCGTTAGGAAAAGACAGCGATATTTTGATTAAAATATTATCGTTTGTGCCTTTTTCATCTGCAACTTTGATGCCAGTTAGATTTTTATTGAATGATGTGAAGCTATTGGAAATAGGAATATCATTTGGATTGATGCTTGTAGTGATAGTTTTATTGTTAATAAAAGCAATAAAAATGTATCGCAAAAGCGCAATGGAAAATATCGATTAAAACACTTGACAGAATATGCAAATAGTGTTAGTGTTATATTGTAACAATTAGATAATTATCTTATTAAGAGCAGTGGAGGGAATGGGCCCTATGAAACTCAGCAACCTATTAAATTAGGTGCTAAATCCCACAGGAAATCCTGAAAGATAAGTTTACACATCCTTACCTTTTCAGGTGAGGATTTTTTTATGGAGGTATTATGAAAAACATATTTTTAACATCTGAATCAGTTACTGAAGGTCACCCAGACAAAGTTTGTGACCAAATTTCTGATGCAATATTAGATGCAATAATTAAAGAAGACAAGGATGCAAGGGTTGCTTGTGAAACTTGTTCAACAACAGGACTTGTTATGGTAATGGGAGAAATTACTACAACAAGTTACGTGGACATCAGATCGATCGTCAGAAAAACTTTGGCTGAAATCGGCTATGATAATGCAGATTATGGTATTGATGCAAGAACTTGCGCAATCATTACTTCATTGGAAGAACAATCTTCAGACATCGCACAAGGTGTTGATGAATCGGAAGAATACAAGGGTAATAAATCTGATGAATACGATAGATACGGTGCAGGAGACCAAGGAATGGTATTCGGTTATGCAACTAATGAAACAGAATCAGGATTGCCATTACCATTGGAATTATCACACAAGTTAGCAAGAAGACTAGCAACTGTAAGAAAAGAAAAAATCTTAAATTATTTGAGACCAGATGGCAAGACACAAGTAACTGTTGAATACGAAAACGACGCTCCAAAAAGAATTGAAGCTATCGTTGTTTCAACACAACACGATCCAGATGTTGATTACGAACAATTAAAAGAAGACATCAAAAGAGAAGTTATCTTGAAAATCGTAGATGAATCTATGATTGACGAAAACACAAAATTCTTTATCAACCCAACAGGAAAATTCGTAATCGGTGGACCAATGGGAGATGCTGGACTTACAGGAAGAAAAATAATAGTAGATACTTATGGTGGATTCTGTAATCACGGTGGTGGAGCATTCAGTGGCAAAGACCCTACAAAAACTGATAGATCAGCAGCATATTTTGCAAGATATATCGCAAAAAATGTCGTAGCAGCTGGACTTTGCGACAAATGTGAAGTAGGTTTCTCTTATGCAATCGGAGTTGCAAAACCAATCAGTATGTTCATCAATACATTTGGAACAAATAAAATCGAAGAAGAAAAAATTATTCAAGCAATAAATGAAAACTTTGATGCAAGACCAAAAGCAATCATCGACAAATTGGATTTACAAAGACCTATTTACAGAGATGTTGCAAGCTACGGACATTTCGGACGTAATGATTTGGATTTATCATGGGAAAAATGTGATAAAGCAGAAGCCTTGAAGAAATATCTATAAAACAAAAAATCAGTGAATGTTAAAATATTTCAACACTCACTGATTTTTTTTAGTACTTTTTTAGTACTCCAAAAAAAATAGATAGCTAAATTTAGCTATCTAGAATATGTATGGCGGGAAATGGTAGGAATCGAACCTACCCGGGCAGCTCCTAACTACCTGAGACGGTTTTGAAGACCGCAGGGCACACCAGCACCCATCAATTCCCAAATACCTTAATATTATACCAAAAACAAAGTTAATTTACAAATTATTTTACAATCAATTCACAAAACTTTAATAAATATAATAGATTAGGGCAATGCATAAGCAAAGCCCAATTCTATTATTTAAAATCTTTTACTTTAACCCTGTCATTTTCAATTCTCTTAGTATAGCCTTTAATGTCCAATGTTTCTAGAAGAGTGATGGCACTTTTTCTTGACATATTGAGCATATCTTTGAGTTCTTTTACATTCAAAGTTTTGTTGTTATTGAAATGATCATCGACAGTTTTGATAAATTTGTCGTAACATTTTTTAGAAATCAAAAAGTTATCTCTTAAAATTACGACGTCCTTTTGCAATAAAATGCCTAAAATAGTCTTGTCTTTTTGGTTGTGAACAACATTGTCTATTTTCAATAATTTGTCGAATTGGTTTTGACAAATATCTTGAAGCATTTTCTTTCTGATTTTTTCATCTTCATCACTTAACTGAACTTTGTGACATTTAGATGATATTATACCACTTTCTTCCATCAAAACTTCTTGGTCGATTAAATCTTTAATCATGTAATTGAAGAATGGTCTATCGTCATCAAGTTGCAATTTTTTGAGAAGCTCTTCTTTGTTAACTCCAGGTAACAAAGGATTTGTTTTGTGGAATGATATCACAAACATTTTTAATTTACCTAATAATTTTAAATAAGCTTCTTTTTCTAATACTTTATCATTTCTAATTACAACTGTATCTTCTTGTTTTAGTTCATCCAACTCTTTTAAAACTTTGTCCTTAGATTCAGAAGAATAGAATACCAAGTCATCTATTTTAGTAGGGAAAGTTTCATCTTGTAAATAATTTAGAATGATATCTTTGATTTTGCCTTCTTCTTTGATTTTAAGATTTTCAATGATTTCTTCATCAAATAACTTATGTTTTCTTACAGAACCATCTATTATAATACCGCCACCGATTGTAACTTGTGGTGAGAATTGTCTTAAAATAAATGGATCAGATGTTTTTGCATAAATTTTTTCTTCAAGTCTTATTTGAACCAAAGCTTGAGTTCCCGGTTGGATTACTTGTTTATCAAGAGGAACAACCCTTCCGAAAATCTCTTTTGTTCCGTGGAATAATCTAACTCTGTCCCAGTGGTTAAGAGGAGAGGCACTTTCAAGTAGCGTAAGTCTAACATCGATCATATTGAAAGCCTTCAATGAGTTTTTCTTAGCTATTACGTAACCTCTGTCTATTTCATCTAAATTAAGATTTATATTCAAAGCAACCCTTTGTGATGGGTGAGCGACGTTTACGTTTTTATTGTGAACTTGAATATTTTTAATGTTGATATCTTTTTCTATTGGATAAATAAAAGATTCTCCCTTGTGAATATCACCGTCCAATAAAGTTCCTGTTACAACTGTTCCAATTCCTTTTACATTGAATTTTCTGTCGATATTCATTCTGTAATCTCTTTCGGCGTGTTTTTGCTTTAAGTTCTTAGATTCAGAATCTATCATTTGAATTAAATTATCTATTCCTCTTCTCGAAATAGAATCTACTTCGCAAATAGGACAATTTTCAAGGAAAGTTCCTTTTACTAATTCTTTAACTTGCTCGATTGTTTTTTCAGTTTCTTCATCAGTTGCCAAGTCTCTTTTGGTTAAAACGACGATGCCTTCGGTTTTATTTAAAAATCTAAGTATATCCAAATGTTCAACAGTTTGTGGCATTACACCTTCCTTACTGTCTATACATAGAAGAATCATATCCATTCCAAAAGTACCAGTCATCATATTTTTTACAAATTTTTCGTGACCTGGCACGTCAATTATTCCAGCTCGTTGACCACTTGGAAGATCAAAATAGCTAAAACCTAAATCGATAGAAATTCCTCTCTTTTTTTCTTCCGGTAGTCTATCAGTGCTATTTCCGGTTAAAGCTTTTATTAATGTAGTTTTTCCATGATCAATATGGCCAGATGTACCTATAATAAAATCCATATAACCTCCAATTAATTTACTAATGTATATTATACCATATTTCGTTATTTTTTATAAAACATAAGGAAATTATTTTCATAAATTTTTGTTAAAACAGTTTAATTTAACTAAATGAAGTAAAATAAACACAAACATATCAATTACTTTATCAATATAACAAAGTTAATTATCCGTATAATACATTATAAGGAATATATATTCAATAAAAGTGAGGGAATATGATACTATTTAAAATGATAATGAATATTAATGTGATTTTTCAACATAATACTAATTTACTTTAGGCAATATAAGTGGTATAATTAAAAATATAAAAGAAAAAATAATTTTGATAACACAAGGAAAACAATTTTATAGGAGGATTTTAATGAGTTTTACATTTGACTTAAAAGAACATGCTTCTCAAGTCGAAGAATTTCGAGAATTTGTAAGAAGTAAAAAGGATATTAAAGGTCCTTTGATGCCCGTTCTACAACGTGCACAAGATGAATTTGGTTATTTGCCTAAGGAAATTATTACAATGATTTCTAAAATATTAGACATTCCTTTGTCAGAAATTTACGGTGTTATAACTTTTTATGCACAATTTTCTTTGATTCCAAAAGGAAAATATGATATTCAAGTTTGCGAAGGAACTGCTTGTTATGTAAAAGGAGCTCAAAGAGTTTCTGAAAAACTACAAGAGATTTTGAAGATTCCTGCAGGTAGTACTACCGAAGATCAAAAATTTTCCATCACACCATGTAGATGTGTTGGTTTGTGCGCATTAGCTCCAGTTATTGTTATTAATGGAGATGTGTATGGTAAGGTAGATGTTAATAAGCTAGAATCTATAGTTAGTAAATATAATTAATTATTAGGGGATTTGTTATGAATATTGAAAAACTTAATGAGATAAGAGATGAGTTTGCAAAGAATATCAAAATGCGTGAACTCGTAAAGGATAAAATTTATGTTGAACATACTAATCCAAAAGAAAAACAAATAGTTGTGTGTGGTGGAGCTGGTTGTGAAGCTACAGGCGCTAAATCTTTGATTGATGAGTTTAACAAATATATAGAAGAAGAAAAAATTGAAAACGTAGTGGTTGTTCCAGTAGGATGTATCGGACTTTGCGAAACTGGTCCTAACGTTGTTGTATATCCTGAAGGAATTTTCTACACAAGAGTTAAATTATCAGATGTTAAGAGCATTGTCGACAAATCAATAGTAAATGATGAAGTTGATGAAGATGTCGTTTACGAAAATGCAAAACAAGATGATAAAATTTTGAAATACAATTCAGTTGATTTCTACGATAAACAATTTAAGATAGCTTTAAGAAATGTAGAAAAAATTCAATTAGAATCTTTGAACGAATATATTGGTGCAGATGGTTATCAAGCTTTACATAAAGCCATTTTTGATTTAGACCAAAAAGAAATAATTGAAGAAATGAAGAAATCAGGATTGAGAGGTCGTGGAGGAGCAGGTTTCCCTACAGGAAGAAAATGGGAATCAGCTTATAAAGTAGAAAATAATCAAAAATATGTTATCTGTAACGCAGACGAAGGAGACCCTGGTGCTTTCATGGACAGAGCAATCCTTGAAGGAGATCCTCATTCAGTATTAGAAGGTATGGCTATTTGTGGTAGAGCTATAGGTGCTAATCAAGGTTTTATATACGTAAGAGCAGAATATCCAATTGCAGTTAAGAGATTGAGAATTGCAATTCAACAAGCAAAAGAAATGAATCTTTTAGGAAACAACATTTTTGGTTCTGATTTCTCATTTGATATCGAATTGAGATTGGGTTCTGGAGCTTTCGTATGTGGTGAAGGTACTGCATTGATGGAATCTATCGAAGGTAGACGTGGAATGCCTCGTACTAAAATATTCAGAACTGCTGAAAGAGGATTGTGGGATAAGCCAACTATTATCAACAACGTTGAAACATTTGCTAATGTTCCAGCAATTATGTACAAAGGCGCAGATTGGTTTACAAGTTATGGTACAGAAGGTTCTCCAGGAACTAAAGTATTCGCTTTAGGTGGTAAAGTTGTAAACACTGGTTTGGTAGAAGTTCCAATGGGATCTACTTTAAGAGAAATCATTTTTGACATCGGCGGTGGAATTAAAGACGGCAAGAAGTTCAAAGCTGTTCAAACAGGTGGACCATCTGGTGGATGTATTCCGGAAGAATTCTTGGATACTCCGGTTGATTTTGAATCATTGGCAAAAATCGGTTCAATTATGGGATCAGGCGGAATGATTGTCATGGATGAAGACGACTGTATGGTTGATATAGCTAGATTCTTCCTTGAATTCACTGTAGATGAATCTTGCGGTAAGTGTGTTCCATGTCGTGAAGGTACTAAGAGAATGCTAGAAATCTTAGAAAAAATCACTTCAGGAAAAGGTGAAGATGGAGATATTGAAGCATTAGAAGATTTGTGTGACACTATTACTTCTGCATCACTTTGTGGTCTTGGACAAACAGCTCCAAATCCAGTTATCTCAACATTAAAATACTTCAGAAATGAATATGAAGCTCACATTTACGATAAGAAATGTCCTGCTCATGCATGTAAGGCACTTTTATCATACGAAATAACAGACAAGTGTATAGGTTGTACAAAATGTGCTAAAAATTGCCCTGTAAGTTGTATAGAAGGAGAAGTTAAGAAACAACACGTTATCGACAAATCTCAATGTATCAAATGTGGTAATTGCGAAACTGTATGTCCTGTTCACGCAGTAGTTAGGAGATAGATAGTATGATTACTGTAACTATTGATGGAAAAGTAATTCAAACTGATAAGCCTAAATTTATAATCGATCTAGCAAGAGAAAATGGAATTGATATTCCAAACTTATGTTACGATAAAAATTTGGATGTAGTGAGCGCTTGTAGGCTTTGTTTGGTTGAAGTTGAAGGAAGCAAGAAATTAATGACAGCTTGTTCAACTTTGGCAAAAGATAACATGGTCGTTCACACAAAAACTGATAGATTAATTAAACACAGACAAAGAATTCTTCAAATGTTGTTGGATTCTCATCCAAATGATTGCTTGACTTGTCAAAAATCCGGTGAATGTCAATTACAAAAATATTCTTATGAATACGGAGTAAAATTCAGAGAACATGACGGAGCAAGAAGAGAAAAATTAGTTGATGATTCTTCTCCATACATCATTAGAGATGATAGCAAGTGTATACTTTGCGGCAAGTGCGTAAGAACTTGTAATGTTATGGATGATAGAAAAATTCTTAATTTCTCAAATAGAGGTTACGAAACAAGAATTAACTTAGATATTAACGATACATTTGAATCTTCTTATTGTATATCTTGCAATAGATGCGTAGTAGCTTGTCCAGTAGGTGCATTGATGGATAAGAGAGCTATGAATTTAGGTAGAAAATGGGAGTTAGAAACTAAGAAAGTTCAATGCAAAGTTTGCGAATACGGATGTGAATTCGAAGTTTTGAGAAAAAATGGAAAGAATCTTGCATTGAGAGCATTAAGTCCAGAAAATGGCAGACCACTTTGTTTAAAGGGTAGATTAACTACAGAATTATTAAATGTGGATAATCCAAAACAACCTTACAAAAAGATTGATGGAGAATTTGTAGAAGCTAGTTGGAATAATGTGTTAGGTTTGGACAAGATTTTAGAAAAAATCGAAAAAATAGATAATTAAAATATAAATATAGAGAATGAATAGGTGAAATAATGAATAGAGAACAATTAATATCAATTATTGATGATGCTGTAAATAGAGAAGACGATTCATATACATTTTACAAAGATGCAGCTGAAAAAGCCGAAGATCCACAAACTAAAAGTCTTTTCGAAAGACTTAGCAAAGAAGAATTGAAACACAAAGATTACTTACAAAAATTCTTAGAAACTAAGGCTGAAACTATCAAAATTGATGATAGCGAAGATTATAATTTATCACAAGACATTGATAGACCAAGAATGACTACAGAAATGGACTTTAGAGATGCTATCAAATTAGCTATCAAAAGAGAAGAAGAGGCTATGCAATTGTATGCTGATATTGCAAATTCTTGCTTAGATAAAGCTGAACAAGATATTTTTGCTGGATTATCTAAAATGGAAAAATTGCATAAAACTGAACTAGAAGAAATATTTTTGAATGTAGGATTTAACGAAGTTTGGTAGGTGTAATATGTTAAATATAAATATTGATGGTATTGATGTTCAAGTTGAAGAAAATACCACTGTATTAGAAGCTGCGCATAAAGTTGGGATTGATATTCCGACATTGTGCCACGATAAATACCTGAGCGAATTTGGTGGTTGTAGAATGTGCTTAGTTGAGATAGAAGGATCCAGAAAACTTCAAACATCATGTTCTACTATGGTCAAAGACGGAATGGTTGTTAAGACAGAAACTGATCGTTTAGTAAAAACTAGACAAAATATACTTAAACTTTTGATGATGAATCACCCTAAAGATTGCTTAACTTGTTCGAAAGTTGGTAATTGTAGATTACAAGATTTGTGCTATAGATATGGTGTTAAAAATCCAGAAGTTTTAGGCAAATACGGCAATTACGACATAGAAGTTCAAAATCACGAAGTCGATGATACGAATCCATTGATTTTTAGAGATCAAAACAAATGTATTTTGTGTGGAAAATGCGTCAGAGTTTGTGAAGAAGTTCAATGTACACATACAGTAGATTTTAAAAATAGAGGATTTGATTCTTATATTTCTACAGCTTTTGATTTTCCTTTATCTAAGGAAAACTGTCGTATGTGTGGACAATGCATAAGCGTGTGTCCAACAGGTGCATTAATCAATAAACAATTAAAAGATACAAGACCTTGGGAAGTTGAAAAAGTTAAGACAACTTGTCCTTTCTGTGGAACAGGATGTCAATTCAACTTAATAGTAAAAAATGGAAAAGTTCAAGGTGTTGAACCATGTGATGGTTATGTAAATCAAAACGCACTTTGTATCAAAGGTCGTTTCCATACAGATATGATTCACTCAGATGAAAGATTGACTACTCCATTGATTAGAAAAAATGGAGAATTGGTTGAATGTAGCTGGGATGAAGCTATAGGTTATGTTGGAAATAAGTTAAGAGATATCAAGATGGAATTTGGTCCAGATTCAATAGCTGGTCTAAGTTCTGCTAGATGTACTAACGAAGATAACTTTGTATTCCAAAAAATGATGAGAGCAGCGATCGGAACAAACAACGTCGATCACTGCGCGAGAACCTGACACGCTCCAACAGTTGCAGGTCTTGCAGCTACATTAGGAAGTGGAGCTATGACAAACTCTATAGAAGAAATTCTGGGTGCAGAATTGTTGTTTGTTATAGGTTCTAATGCTACAGAAGCTCATCCTATTATTGGTAATAAGATGAAACAAGCTGTTAAAAAAGGAACTAAACTTATCGTTGTAGATCCAAGAAAAACTGGCTTGGCAGAAGAAGCGGATATTTGGTTGAGATTAAATCCAGGTACGGATGTATTCTTATTAAATGCTATGATGAAAGTTATCATAGAAGAAGGATTAGAAGCCAAAGATTATATTGAATCACGTGTTGAAAACTTTGAAGGCTTGAAGAAAACAGTTATGAAATACGATTTGGAAGAAGCTGAAAAAGTTACAGGTGTGGACAAAGAATTAATCAGACAAGCAGCTTTGTTGTATGCAAAGACTGAAAAGGCTGGTATATTCTACACACTTGGTATCACAGAACACACACATGGAACAGAAAATGTAATGAGCTTGGCAAATCTAGGAATGTTAACTGGACACGTTGGAATTGAATCTGGAGGAATCAACCCTATTAGAGGTCAAAACAACGTACAAGGAGCTTGTGATTTGGGTGCTTTGCCTAACACATATCCTGCTTATGCAAAAGTTACAGATCCAAAAGCTCGTGAATTTTTCGAAAGCGTATGGAAGACTCCATTGAGTCCAAATCTTGGATACCAAATTCCTGAAATGTTTAATCAAGCAGTTAAGGGAAATCTTAAAGCAATGTATATAATGGGAGAAGATCCTGTTTTATCAGATCCAGATGCAAATCACGTTAAGAGAGCTTTGAACAATTTAGATTTGTTAGTAGTTCAAGATATATTTATGTCTGACACAGCAAAACTTGCGGATGTTGTATTCCCAGCAACTTGCTATGCAGAAAAAGATGGAACATTTACAAATACTGAAAGAAGAGTTCAAAGAGTTAGAAAAGCTGTTGCTCCTCCGGGACAAGCTAGAAATGACTGGTCAATTTTGTGTGATGTAAGTAAAATCATAAACCCAAATGTATTCTTTGGTTATGAAACAAGTGAAGATGTATTTGAAGAAATGAGAGTAACTATGCCAAGTTACAGAGGAATGACTTATGAAAGAATCGACAATGTTGGTTTACAATGGCCATGTCCTACAACATCTCATCCTGGTACAAAATACTTGCACAAAGGAATATTTGCAAGAGGTCAAGGTCAAATGATGGAAATAGAATACAGACCATCAGAAGAATTGCCAGATGATGATTATCCAATGATTTTAAGTACAGGAAGAATGTTGTATCATTACAATATAACTACGAGATACTCAAAAGATTTGGATGGAGTAAGTCCTTACGAACTTGCAGAAATCAATCCAGTGGATGCAGAAAGATTAGGAGTGAAAGATTTGGATACTATCAGAGTTACATCCAGAAGAGGAAGTATCGTAACTCGTGTTGTAGTAACTGACAGAGTATTACCTAACATGATATTCATGACATTCCACTACAGAGAATCTCCAGTAAACGAAGTGACATCAAATCACTACGATCCAATCACGGGAACTGGTGAGTATAAAGTGTGTGCAATTCATGTTGAAAAAGTTGATTTGCATCCAGATCATGAGGATACAATTCAAAGATTTGTTAACATGGCAACTTTATTATCAGACGAACACAAAAAAGATAAAAAAGTAATATAAACAAACAAAAAAGATCTCAGATTTTAAAATCTGGGATCTTTTAAATTGCGATTATTTTAAAATATCTTCAATTAATTTTAACAATTTGTCGTTTGATTGTTCATCCAAAATACAAAATCTAAAAAAGTATTCATTCAAATTATTAAATGATGCACAGTCTCTTATGATAAGAGCATGAGGAATTAATTTTTCTCTTAATTCATGTGCAGTTATTTTTTTGTCCAAAATTTCGCATAAAACGAAATTCGATTTTGAAGGATAAACTTTCAAGCAATCAATTTTTTCTAAAGTAGATATCATTTTTTCTTTTTCACGATTGATAAATTCGAACACTTTTGTGTGGTAGTCGATATCTGTGAACATCTCGCCTCCAAGAATGTCGGCAAATATATTTATGTTCCACAAATTGGTGTGTTTATTTATATCATCGTAAAGTTTTTTATTTCCAGTTATTCCGTAACCCAATCTTATTCCAGCAGCTGCGAAAAACTTCGATGTAGAACGTATAACAAGTAGGTTATCACATGTTTCAGTTAAATTAACTGCAGAATACATGTCTACATCTGAAAACTCAACATACGTTTCATCTATCATAAAATAGCAATTGCTTGATTTGATAAGCTCTTCAAGTTTTCCGTTTTCGATAGCATATCCTGTTGGATTATTAGGATTGGTTAATATTACAAGACTTACGTCGTTTTCTTTTATCATTCTCGATAATTTCTCACAATCTATCGCAAAATCATTTGATTTGTCCAAATCGTAAGAAATTATATTGGAGTTAATTTTGTTGAGTTCTCTTTCATACTCCGAATAACTAGGGTTGAATATTATTGCATTTTTTGGATTGATTAGAGATATAAATGATGAAATCAAATTAGTGCTACCAGATGTAAGCAAGATTTTGTCTCTTGATACATTGGTGTATTTTTCAATAGATGATAGTAATTGATCGTAATTTGGGTCAGGGTACACTCCGACTTTATTAAGATTTTTTTCAAGCTTAGTCATCGCTTTGGGACTTGGACCCAAAGGATTGACGTTTGAACTGAAATCCTTGATTTCATCTATATTAAATCCGTATTCTTTTTGAATTTCAAAAAGATTTGCTCCATGAGATGATTTCATTATTTTCTCCTTATAAAATATTAATACCTCTTGTTTTATCTAACAAAATTGAGATGGATTCTTCTCTGTTGATGTGGTGAATAAATTCGCTCATCAATTCGCTCATATCTACAGCGTGGAACCATTCTTTGTTTTTGATTGATTCTGGTACGTATGTTAAATTTGTAGAATAAACTCCGTCGATGTAGCCTTCTTTATTCATTTGGTCGAATTTGTCAGGACCTTCAGTAAACAAAGCGAAACTTACTGCACAGAATATTCTGTTTGCGTTTTGTTTTTTCAATTGTTTTGCAATATCGATAACAGATCCGCCTGAAGCAATCATATCGTCTACGATTAATATGTCTTTGCCTTCTACTTCGCGTCCGATGTATTTGTGCTCAATAATAGGATTCTTACCGTCGACTACTTTAGTGTAATCACGTCTTTTGTAGAATAATCCTATGTCTTGTTTTAAAATATTTGAGTAGTAAATTGCTCTATCCATTGCGCCAGTATCCGGTGAAATAATAATCATGTTTTTCTTGTCTAATTCATCAGTTGTTATATTTTCTTTTTCTAAGAAGTGAGTAACTATTTCTGCTGTAGGATAGATGTTTTCAAATGTCATCAATGGGATTGCGTTTTGTACGTTTGGATCGTGCACATCAAATGTGTAAATTCCATCTACTCCCATGTCTTCTAATTCTTGAAGTGCCATTGCACAATCAAGTGATTCTCTGGATTTACGTCTGTGTTGACGTGATGAATATAAAAGAGGCATCATTACATTGATACGTGAAGCTTTTCCATTAATTGCGGAGATAACTCTTTTGATATCTTGGAAGTGTTCATCTGGACCAATTATAGTTTGTTCGCCAAACATATTGTACTTTAATCCATAGTTTCCAACGTCTGATATGATTAAAATATCACGACCTCTAACTGATTCATCGATTGTAACTTTTCCTTCACCGTTACTAAATCTGGATTCTGTTATCTTTAACAAATAACTTTCTGTTGCACCGTTTTTTTTCATTAAAAGTTCGTCAACTTCTTTTGCCAAACCTTCAATGTTTTTCATTGCTATGATTCCAAGTTCTCCGTATGGAAACTCTTCAAATTTTGATTCTGACATAAGTCCTCCTTAAATACTACATTATATATAAAGAATATCACAAACAATTTACGTATTCAAATTTAAATAACACAAACTATTTGATATAATCGGATAGGAAAGGTGTTTTATAATTTATGGAAAATAATGATGAAAAATTCATGATGAAAGCTATAGAACAAGCTAAGATTGCTTATGATATGGATGAGGTTCCTGTAGGCTGTGTTATTGTAAAAGATGGCGAAATAATTGCTCAGGCTTATAACAGTGTGGAAAAAGACAATAATGCGACAATGCATGCAGAACTAAAAGCTATCAATCAAGCTACAGAAGTTATCGGTAATTTTAGGCTTGACGATTGCACTATGTATGTGACATTGGAGCCTTGCGTGATGTGCACAGGCGCTTTGGTGTATTCAAGAATACCAAAAGTTGTGTTCGGAGCTTTTGACAAAAAAAGAGGAGCTTGTGGGTCTTTGATTTCATTAAATGATTACGAAGGACTCAATCATAAAATAGAAGTAAAAAGTATTATGGAAAAAGAGTGTGTCGAATTGATGCAGAGTTTTTTCAGGAGGATTCGTGAAAAAAATAGAAATAAATAGATTAAGTGATTATTTGAAAAAAACATACGGTACGAAAGTTTACAAATTACCGTTAGATGGTGGATTCAGTTGTCCTAATAGAAAAAATTCTAACGGTTGTATTTTCTGTTCTGAAAGTGGTTCTGGTGAATTTACTTTTAATGAGTATTCAATCAAAGATCAGGTCGAATTGCAAATTAAAAGATTATCTGAAAAGAAAAAAGCTGACAAATTTATTGCGTATTTTCAATCGTTTACCAATACTTATAAGCCTGTAAATGAACTTAGGAAAATTTACTCAGATGCTATAGATAACGAAAATATACTTGTGCTTGATATCGCAACAAGAGGAGACTGTTTGGATGATGAGAAGATAAAATTATTGAGCGAAATCAACAAAAAGGTTGATATTTGGGTTGAAATGGGACTTCAATCTACAAAAAAGTCTACAATAGAATTAATCAATCGAGCTTACAGCAATGAAGTTTATTTTGATATGGCAAAAAAAACTAATGGATAATGGAATAAAAGTAATATCACATGTAATTGCTGGACTTCCTCATGAAAGTGAAGATGATTTCTTGGAAAGTGTGTACCAAACACAAAAACACGATATTTGGGGAATCAAAATTCATTCGTTATATATACAAACAGATTCAAGATTGTACGATTATTATCTACAAAACAAATTCAAAATTTTGATGATGAATGAGTACACTGATTGGGTCGTAGATAGTTTCAAAATTTTAAACGAGGATACAGTTGTGCATAGAATGACTGGAGATGCTTACAAGCCGAAACTTTATCTGCCTAAATGGTCTTGTGATAAACTGAAAGTAATTTCTGAGATAAATAGTAAAATTAAAACATACAATACATAAAAAAATTTATTGAAGTTTTTGTGCTTTTGAAATATACTTACTTAGTATAGGAATATGGAGGGATTAACACAATGAAAATCCACATGGGATTAGATGTAGGTTCAACAACTGTCAAACTTGTCATTATAAATGAAAACTACGAAATTTTATTTCAAGAATACACTAGACATCGTTCTGACATAGAAGAAACTACCAAAAATGTTCTTAAACAAGCATACGATTCACATCCAGAGTTCAAAAACAGCGATTGTACAATCATGGTCACTGGAAGTGGCGGAATGTATGTTGAAGATAATTTGAGTATCGAATTTATACAAGAAGTTGTGGCTGGGACTACAGCTATAAAAAAATATATCCCTAATGCCGATGTATGCATTGAGCTTGGGGGAGAAGACAGTAAGATAACTTATTTAAAAGGAAACGTAGAACAAAGAATGAACTCCATCTGCGCAGGTGGAACTGGAGCATTCATCGACCAAATGGCAGCTTTGTTAAAGACAGATGCTTCTGGTCTTAACGAATTAGCAAAAGATTACAAAAAAATATTTTCGATTGCAAGTAGATGCGGAGTGTACGCAAAAACTGATATTCAAGCCTTGATCAACCAAGGTGCAACAAAAGAAGACATGGCAGTGAGTGTATTCCAATCTGTTGTCAATCAAACAATATCAAATCTTGCTTGTGGAAGACCTATTGAAGGGAACATCGTATTTTTGGGTGGACCACTTTATTTCTTATCAGAATTAAGAAATAGATTCATCACGACATTAGATGACGGTGTGAATACATTCTACAGCCCTGAAAATGCGCAAGTATTTGTAGCATTGGGAGCGGCTATTGCATCAATGGATGAAGAAGTTGTGAAGTATGAAGATTTGTTAAACAGATCTTATGACAAAAAGCAAGAAATTGATGATGAATTAATACTCGAGCCACTATTTAAAAATGAGAATGAAAAAGAAGAATTTTACGAAAATCACAAAAAATCTAACGTAAAATTCAAAAATCTTGACGAAGTACAAGGAAACTTGTATTTGGGAATTGATGCGGGTTCAACTACTAGTAAAATTGTAGTAATTGATGAAGATTGCAACATTGTTTACGATTTTTATGCAAATAACCAAGGTAATCCACTTGATTTAGTCAAGGAACAATTATCTGTAATTTATTCTAAACTAAATGATAATCAAAAAATTGCAAGTAGTGGTATAACAGGTTATGGTGAAGATTTTATAAAACAAGCTTTGTCGGTAGATTTTGGCGAAGTAGAGACAATAGCGCATTTGACTGCTGCTAGATACTTTGATCCAGATGTTGATTTTGTTTTGGATATTGGCGGTCAAGACATGAAAGCTATGCATGTAAATGATGGAATAATTGATTCTATTCAATTAAACGAAGCATGTTCTTCTGGATGTGGATCATTTATTGAAACATTTGCTCATAGTTTGAATTTATCTGTACAAGAATTTCAACAAAAAGCACTTGAATCAGAAAATCCTGTAGATTTAGGTTCAAGATGTACAGTTTTTATGAATTCAAAAGTAAAACAAGCACAAAAAGAAGGCGCCAGTGTAAGCGATATTGCAGCAGGTTTGTGTTATTCAGTAATCAAAAACGCAATCCAAAAAGTTATTAAACTTAGAGATCCATCAAAATTAGGAGAACACATTGTAGTTCAAGGTGGTA
The DNA here is from genome assembly GCF_002243175.1 of Finegoldia magna. GTDB lineage: Bacteria > Bacillota > Clostridia > Tissierellales > Peptoniphilaceae > Finegoldia > Finegoldia magna_J. The sequence continues at coordinate 67,546 of NZ_NDYF01000012.1, read as the reverse complement.
CATTCTACGGTGATGCGATTTTAAGAGCTTTCGAAAAAATCACAGGTAAGGTTCCTACAAGACCAAATATTTCAGGGCTTATGGGAGCTATGGGAATGGCGTTGATTGCAAAAGAAAAATCAACAGGGTATTCTACGATTTTATCTGAAGACGAACTTGAAAAATTTGAATACACTCAAGAACAAGCAGAATGTAAATACTGTTCTAACCATTGCAAATTAACTATAAACAAATTTGCAAATGGCAAAAAGTTTGTAACTGGAAATAGATGCGAAAGAGGAGCTGGAATTAGTCTAGATAAAAAGGACAAGCTTCCAAATATGTACGACTATAAAAACAAAAGATTATTTGGATATAAGAGCATTTCAGAAGATAAAGCAAGAGCAACTGTAGGACTTCCTAGAGTTTTGAATATGTATGAAAATTATCCTTTCTGGCATACATTCTTCACGAATTTAGGATACAGAGTTGTATTGTCCTCAAAATCATCAAGAGAAATTTATGAAAAAGGAATTTCTTCGATTACAAGTGAAACATGTTGTTATCCTGCAAAATTAGTTCACGGTCACATTGAAGATTTATTAGAAAAAAATGTCGATATGATATTCTATCCTTCGGTATTTTTTGAAAAACAAGAATACGATAAGGCGAATAATCACATTAACTGTCCAGTAGTTACTGGATATCCGGAAGTTATAAAAAATAATGTAGATGGATTGAAAAACACGAAGTATTTTAACCCATTTATATCATTCCAAGATAAAAATAAATTAAAGACAAGACTTATCGACGAATTAAAAGAGCTAGGACTTTCTGATAAGGACATTTCTAACAGCGTTGATAGAGCATGGGATGAACTTGAAAAATACAGAAAAGATGTAAAGGTTGAAGGAAAGAAAGCTTTGTCCAAAATTCGTGAAATGGGCAAAAAAGCAATTGTGTTAGCTGGTAGACCATATCATATCGATTCAGAAATCAATCACGGAATCCCTGAGCTTATCACTTCATTAGGTCTAGGAGTTTTGTCAGAAGATTCTATAATTGATTACGATGACGATGTAGATAGCGATTTGAGAGTATTGGATCAATGGGTTTATCACTCAAGACTTTACAGAGCAGCAGAAATTGTTGGAAACAGCGAAGATTTGGAAATGGTTCAACTAAATTCATTTGGTTGCGGAATTGATGCTGTAACTACAGACCAAGTTAATGAAATTTTGTCTGCAAAAGGAAAAATATATACTGTTTTAAAAATTGACGAAATAAGCAATTTGGGAGCTGTTAAAATTAGAATAAGATCATTGATACAAGCGCTTGAAAAGAAAAACTTCGTTCCAAATGTGAAAAAATCATATCACGTCGAAAAAGTTGAATTCACTAAAAAAATGAAAGAAGAATACACGATTCTAGCACCACAAATGGCGCCAGATCACTTTGAGATAATGGAATCATTATTTAAAGATAATGGCTACAAGGTGGAATTTTTGAAAGATGTTAATTCAAAAGTAATCGATGAAGGATTAAAATATGTAAACAACGACGCTTGTTATCCATCTATAACTGTTGTTGGACAAATGATGGAAGCTATAAATTCTGGTAGATATGACACTGACAAACTAGCTTTATTAATGAGTCAAACTGGTGGAGCGTGCAGAGCAAGTAACTATGTTGGATTCATAAGAAAAGCGTTAAAAGAAGCAGGATACGAAAATATTCCTGTAATTGCTATTTCTTGGCAAAATATCGAAACAAACGAAGGATTTAATCTTTCACCATTAGTATTACAAAAAATGATTGTTGCAGTATTATATGGGGACTTGATAATGAGATTATCAAACTTCACAAGAGCCTATGAAAAGGAAAAAGAAACTGATACTTTAAAACAAAAATGGATTGAAGAATGTCAAAAGCGAGTTTTGAAATCAAGTTCAAAACTATTTAGACAAACTGTCGATGAAATTATTGAAGATTTCTCAAAAATAGAATTATTGGATATACAAAAACCAAAAGTTGGTATTGTCGGAGAAATTCTCGTAAAATATCTTCCTCAAGCTAATAATAATTTGCAAGATTTATTGGAAAAAGAAGGCTGTGAAGTTGTAATGCCTGATTTGACTGATTTTGTACTTTATTGTTTGAGAAATGAATACCATAAAGGAAACTTCTTATCCAAATCCAAATTCACAGGATTTATGTGTAACATGGGAGTAAATTTGATTGAACATTATAGAAAATACATCAGAAATCAATTAATCAAATCGAAGTTTACTCATCTACTTAAGATACAAGAATTAGAAGATTATGCACAAGAAGTTGTATCGCTTGGAAATCAATACGGTGAAGGTTGGTTGTTGACTGCGGAAATGATAGAATTAATTCATATCAATGCTAACAACATTGTATGTATTCAACCATTTGGTTGTCTTCCTAACCATATCACAGGAAAAGGCGTTATTAAGAGAATTAGACAATTGTATCCACAAGCAAACATAATTCCAATTGACTACGATCCTGGTGCAAGTGAAGTAAATCAAATTAACAGAATCAAGCTTATGCTTTCACAAGCAAAAGAGAAAATTAATAATTAAAACTTACAAAAAATCAAAATTAGTGTAAATTTTCATTGTTTTTGATATAATTAAATAAGTGTTATGACAAAGCACCGGTAAATCCGAGTGCTTTGTTCATTAAGAAAGTAATTGGAGGAAAGAATGAAAAAAAGAGCTGTTATTGTCTTTTTTATTTCGCTAGCACTATTTTTGGGAGTGTATTTCGGTGCTGGTAAATTTTTGGGAAGCTTAAAAACAACTGGCTCTGATATTAAAGGCGATGAATTAGGAAAAAACAATGTAATTGAACAAAACATACCGGATGAATTTTTGTTTGTACTTTTAGGAATTGACAAGGAAGTAAGCACAACAGATCATCAAAGATCTGATACTATAATGGTTTGTAAAGTTAACTTTAATTCTGGTAATGTGGACATACTGTCTGTGCCAAGAGATACTCAAATTAGATTGAATGGAAACATTCACAAAGTAAATGCGGCACACGCTTATGAAGGTGCGAAGGGATCTTTAAAAGCGTTGAGAGATTTATTGGGAATAGATTTGGATTATTACGTTGAGGTTGATTTTGATAGTGTTGAACACATAGTAGATGCTATGGGTGGAGTTGAAGTTGATTCACCAGCTGAAATAGTTGTCGAATCAAGACATATCCGTATTCCAAAAGGGAAATCAAAACTTAACGGAGATGAAGCGTTACAATATGTAAGGGCACGTCATCCATTAGGTGGATCTGATGAAGCTAGAATTGAAAATCAACATTATTTTATAAAAACATTGATGGATCAATTATTAAGTCCTGCAAATATTACAAAAATGCCAAAGATGATTGAAATATTCAAAAGAGATGTTAAGACAAATATCCCACTAGGGGATATGACTGCTTATCTTACAAAACTTCCTAACTTTTCATCTAGCAAAATACATAGCTATATACTGCCAGGAGAATACAAAGATGATGGAATTAGTTGGTATATGGCGGATGAAGAACAATTACCAGAAATTGTAGACAGATTATTTGCTGAATACAAACTGGATGATCAAACCACTAATGATAATGACAGAAAAGAAGATGAGGAAGAATCTCAAAATAATTAGCGGTTTTGTTTTTGGGAGGTATTTTTGTGGAAAGAAAGCAAGAACACATTGAAAATTATTTAAAATCAGAATACAGGGGCAATAACTTATTTGATTGTGTTTATTTGGAGCACACATCACTACCTGAAATAGATTTGAATGATGTCGATTTGTCGATGGAATTTAACGGCAAGAAAATTGACTATCCTTTCATGATAAACGCCATGACTGGTGGCGGAGATTCCTGCTGTGACATCAATGAGGATTTGGCGAGATTATGTAAGACATTCAATATTCCAATGGCTGTTGGTAGTCAAAAAATAGCTCTTGTTGAACCAGAAGCGATTGAAAGTTTCGAACTTGTACGAGAAAATTTGACAAAAAATGAAAACATCGTAATAGGAAATCTTTCTGCAAGAGAAAGCTTGGAATCAGTTAAAAAAGCAATTGAAATGATAGATGCTGATATGTTTGGCCTTCACTTAAATCCAATTCAAGAATTGATCATGGAAGAAGGAGACAGAGAATTTTCTGGAATTAAAGATAACATCAAAAATATCGTAGATAATGTAGATGTTCCGATAATCGTAAAAGAAGTAGGTTACGGAATGAGTAAGAAAACAATCTATGATTTATACGATTTGGGAGTTAGATACATTGATATTGCAGGATTTGGCGGAACGAATTTTTCTGAAATAGAAGATAATAGAAGGTTTGATATGGAATTTTCTGAATTTTATTGTTGGGGAATTCCTACGGCGAAAATCTTATTGGAGATGCAAGACAAGCCTGATGATTTGTTTTTAATCGCAAGTGGTGGCATAAAAACAGCAATTGATATTGTAAAAGCACTAGTCCTTGGGGCAGATATGACAGCAATGAGTGGCGAAGTGTTATCTTATTTAATGCATGGTGGTTATGAATTTGCTAAGGAATTTTTGGATAGCTTGATTTATAAATTAAAAATGCTTATGGTAATGCTTGGGGCAAGAAATATCAGTGAATTGAAAAATGTAGACTACAAAATATTTGGAAAATTAAAAGAAATTACAGAATAAAAAAAAGTCATACAAATTTGATTTTTTCATCAAACTTGTATGACTTTTTTAAATGTATTTTTCTACTTTTTTAAATGTATTTTTCTACTTTTTTAAATGTATTTTTCTACTTTTTTAAATGTATTTTTCTACTTTTTTAAATGTATTTTTCTACTCTTTTTGTAACAAAACTAAACACTAATGCTTTTAAAATATCTCCAGGTAAGAAGACTATCATACCAGTGAATAACAATTTCCATAGGTCGAATTGTTTATTAGATAATTTGAAAAATATTCCCATGTATATCACACCAAAAGCGTAAATTATAAGTGATGACACCATGAACATGATAAAAAGTTTGAGTCTTGAAAGGTTACGGTCTTTGAATTTTACATAAAAAGTTTGTGCCAAAAATCCAATTACATAACCAAAGCTTGGTGAAAATATTGCCTGCATTCCACCTTTTCCTCCAGCAAAAACTGGAAGACCAATAAGACCTAATATAATGTACAATAAAACTGACATATTTGCGTATTTTTTACTCAAATAATATCCCGATGCTATCGCAAACAAACTTTGTAAAGATATAGGAACTGGGAATAATGGGATTATAATATAAGATCCAATTATTATTAGTGCACTGAATAAAGCAATTTTGATGAGTTCTTTTGTATCGATACTTTTACTCATCTTGCTTTTCTCTCATATCTTGTCTGTAATTTGCCATTACTTTGTGGAAAATTTCTCCCGATGTTGGCGGAGTATAACTTAAAGCATTTGCTCCAGCATTTATCGTATCGATAACATTTTGTTCATTGTCACCGCCTGTTGCAATTATTGGGAATTCATAACCAACTTTTTTTCTGATTTCTTCAACTAAAAATGCAGTTTTCTTTCCACCGGATACATTTAAAATATCTGCACCAGAGTTTATTTTACCTTCGATATCATCGTATGCCGATACGATTGTAGCGACGATAGGAATGTCTAGAACTTTTTTCATCTGAGCGATAGTTTCGTTTTTCATTGGTGCATTTACGATTACTCCGTATGCTCCCAACATTTCTACTTGTAATGCCATATTTACACTTCTAATTCCAGATGTAATTCCACCGCCGACTCCAGCAAAAACTGGAAGACTTGAAGACATTATAATAGCATTTGTGATTGCCAATGTTGGTGTGAAAGGATACACTGCCATTATTGCGTGACCATTCGTATTATTTATTATTGCAATGTCTGTTGTGAAGACAAGAGTTTTTATTCTTTTTCCTAAAACTGTTATGCCAGATGCTTTGTACATTGCTTCTGGAATATGTACCATTCTGTGTCTCAAATTAGATTTTACTTCTGGTATAAATTTCTTTTCCATAAGATGCCTCCTTAAAATGAATTTCATATTTATATTATAATAGATAAAACCATTCTGGCAAATCAAAAAAACTAAAAAATATTTTGGAAATTTGTTGTAAATGTTAAAAGATTATGGTAATATATATAGGTAAATCCTTGCTCCGGATAGGGGCCAAATAGACCACAAGGAGGTGTCATATGAATAAATATGAATTAGTGCTAATCTTTAAGCCAGAATTATCAGAAGAAGACAGAAACACTGTATTCTCAAGAATTCAACAAGTAATTGACGAAAATGGTAAACTTGAAGAAGTTCACGATTGGGGAAAAAGAAAATTAGCTTATGAAATTAACTACATCAAAGAAGGTTATTATTATATTGTAAACTTCGATTTAGATCCACAATTTGTTAAGGAAATCGAAAGAAGATGTAGATTATTCGACCAAATCATTAGATACATGGTTGTTAGAGTTGACGAACAATAATCGTAAGAGGAGGAAATGTTTTGAATAATGTTAGTTTGATGGGTAGATTGACAAGAGACCCTGAAGTTAGATATTCAGCCAATACTCAATTAGCTAACGCTAGATTTAGTGTTGCTGTAGATAGAAGATTATCTAAAGAAAAAAGAATGGAAGCTGAAAACAACAATCAACCAACTGCGGATTTTATCAATTGCGTTGCTTTTGGAAGAACTGCAGAAGTTATTGGACAATATTTCCACAAAGGAAATAGAATTGCGATTACAGGTCACATTCAAACGGGATCTTATGAAAACCAACAAGGACAAAGAATTTATACAACTGATGTGATTGTCGATCAATTTGATTTTGTTGAATCGGGTAATTCACAACCAAATTCAGGTAACTATCAAGGTTACAGCAACAATAACCAATCATTCAACAATAATTCTTTCCAAAACAACAATTTCCAAAATTCAAACGATATTCATAAGAGTAATGACGATTTCGGAATGGGAGACAATGCAGTTCCGACTGATATTGACGAACTTCCATTCTAATAGTAGGAGGTTTTAAAGATATGCAAAGAAGATTTAGACCTAGAAAAAAGATAGATCCATTCCAAAAGGATAAAACAAAAGTTATTGATTACAAAGATGTAAATATGCTTAAAAATTATATCAGCGAAAGAGGTAAAATTTTACCAAGAAGAGTAACTGGATTAAACGCAAAACATCAAAGACAAATAACTGATGCTATCAAAAAAGCTAGACAAGTTGCACTATTACCATACAGTGCTGAATAAGACAAAATTAAGCTACCTTGATGGTAGCTTTTTTTACATATAAGGAGATATAAATGAGTTTAAAAATCGAAAAAACAACAACACCAAAACAAAAATACTCAAATAGTGAAGAATTGGGATTTGGTAAATTATTTACAGATCACATGTTAATAATAGATTATGACAAAGAAAATGGTTGGCACGATGAAAGAATCGTCCCTTACCAAGATATTTGTCTTGATCCTTCTTCTATGGTCTTTCATTACGGACAAACTGTTTTTGAAGGAATGAAAGCTTATAAAAACAATGGAAAAGTATATTTGTTTAGACCATTAGAAAATTTAAAAAGATTAAATAAAAGTAATGACAGATTGTGCATTCCACAAATCGATGAAAAAAAAGTATTAGAATATTTGTACAAATTTGTCGATTTGGAAAGAGATTGGATACCTGAAGACGAAGGTTGCTCATTGTATATCAGGCCTTTTATAATAGCAACTGATGCACAATTGGGAGTAAAAGTTAGTAATGAATACAAACTTATCATAATAGCTTCTCCAAGTGGATCTTATTACAAAAATGGTTTGAGTCCTGTTAGCATTTATGTTGAAAAAGATTATGTAAGAGCTGTAAGAGGCGGAATGGGAATGGCGAAAACTGGTGGAAATTATGCTGCTAGTATGAAAAGTCAAGATATTGCTCACGACAGAGGTTATTCACAAGTTTTATGGTTAGACGGTGTAGAAAGAAAATACATCGAAGAAGTTGGTGCGATGAATATATTCTTTGTACTAAAGGATAAAGTTATAACTCCGATGATTAACGGAAGTATTTTGGAAGGAATAACTAGAAAATCTGTTATTGAATTACTTGGACACGAAGGAATGGAAGTTTCCGAAGAAAGAATTTCCATTGACGATATCGTGGATTATTACAAAAATGGAGAGCTTCTGGAAATATTCGGTACAGGAACTGCAGCTGTTATAAGCCCAGTTGGAAAGTTATTGTATGATGAATATGAAATGGTTGTTAACGACGGTCAAATCGGAAAAATTAGCCTTCATGTTTATGAAACGTTGACTGATTTACAATTTGGAAAGATTAAAGATGATTTTAATTGGAGAGTTGAGATTTAAACGTTAAAAGTGATTTTTGTGAATATTTTTATCTTGTATTTATGGTATAATGAATACGATAAGTAATATTTGTAAAAGGAGTTAAAATGAATAAATACAGAAATATAGTATTGGGAATTTTGGATGCTGTAATCATTAATATATCGTATGTTGTAGGCTTGCTTTTAAGATTTGACGGACAAGTACCGTCAAGATACATGAGTTACTATCTTAAATACGCAGCTGTAGTTACAATAATACAAATTTTGATACTTTTTATTTTCAAAATGTACAAGGTAATGTGGAGATATGCAACTTTTGAAGATTACCTAAAAGCTGGTGTGTACACTGCTATTGCAAGTGTTGGCTCTTCGTTGTTTTTAATTTTAGTAAAATCAACTCTTCCAAGATCAAGTTTTTTGATTGCTCTTGTTTTTGAAGTTGTATTAATTTTAATAGTTCGTATGATTGCAAGAACTCAAACAGATAAAAAATCAGCTGTCGAACAAACTATCGAAGGGCAAGTTAATTCAATGATAATTGGAGCTGGTGCTGCTGGAGTTTTGGTTGTACGTGAAATGCTAAATCACCCTGAAATGAAATCAAAACCTGTGTGTATAATCGACGATGATAATACGAAAATAAACAAAAGTATTTCGTCGGTTCCTGTTGTTGGTGACACAAGTGATATTGTCAAAAAGGCACATGAGTACAACGTTGAAGAAATTATACTTGCAATACCAACAATAGATTCAGATCGTAAGAAACAAATTCTTAATGAATGCGAAAAGCTTAATGCAAAAGTGAAAATAATGCCTGGCTATTATGAATTTATAGATTCCAAGGTTGATTTGAAAGATTTAAGAGATGTTCAAATCGAAGATTTACTTGGACGTGACCAAGTAGTATTGGATAAAGAAATCCTTAATGAGTTTTTGAACGATAAAGTCGTAATGGTAACCGGTGCTGGTGGATCAATTGGTAGTGAACTTTGTAGACAAATATTAAAGTATAAACCAAGAAAATTGGTGATGATTGATATCTATGAAAACACTACTTATGATATACAAAATGAAATATTGAGAAATGATCCTAACGCACCAATCGATGTTATTATCGAATCGATAAGAAACTTCGATAGAATGAATGCGATATTTGGAATTCACAAACCAGATGTTGTATTCCACGCAGCAGCTCACAAACACGTTCCTTTGATGGAACATTCACCACAAGCAGCAGTTCTTAACAACGTATTTGGTACAAAGAATATAATCGATTGTTGCGATATTCATAACGTCAAGAAATTCGTATTAATTTCTACAGATAAGGCGGTCAATCCGACATCTGTAATGGGTTGCACCAAGAGAATTTGTGAGCTATTAGTACAATCTAAAAATCAAAATTCTAAAACAGAGTATGTGGCAGTTAGATTTGGAAACGTGCTTGGATCAAATGGTTCAGTAATTCCTCTATTCAAAAAACAAATTCAAGAAGGAGGACCAGTTACTGTTACTCACAAAGATATTATCAGATATTTCATGACAATCCCTGAAGCTTGTCAACTTGTTATGCAAGCAGGAGCAATGGCAGAAGGTGGAGAAATATTTGTATTAGATATGGGAGATCCTGTAAAAATCGTAGATTTGGCTAAAAAATTGATAAAATTATCAGGCTTGGAATTGGACAAAGACATCAAGATAGAATTTACGGGACTTAGACCTGGAGAAAAACTTTACGAAGAAACTTTGATTGAAGCTAATAATATAAGTAAGACAAAATATGATATGATATTTGTAGAAGAACCGGTGGTTCACGATATAGAAAAATTATCTAACGACTTAGTAGATTTGAAGAAAACTACAGAACAAAACTCAAAGTTAGTAATTGTTGAACAATTGCAAAAAATCGTACCAAATTATACTCCGGATGTAGAACATCAATAAAAGAGGTGGAATATGGCTGACAATAAAAGAAAATCAAGTTACAGTGATATTAATAAAAAATACGATTTTTCAAGCGGAAGAGTTTCAGAAAGCGAAATGAGACGCAGAAAGAAAAACGCCGAAAAAAATCGTAGAGAAATGAGAAAACAAAGAAATAGTTACAATCATGAACAAGATATGGGCAAAACAATAGTTTTGACTCCAGAAATGGTTGAAATGGAAAGAAAGAGAATAGCTAGACAAAAAAGAATAGCTAGAAAGAAAAAACTGAGAAGAAGAAGAATTATTTCCGCAATCGTGGCAATAGTTTTGATACTTTTAATAATTTTTGCTGTTAAAAAGGTTACAAATAAAAATAACGCAAAACCAAAACAACAAACAACAATCACTAACCAAACACCAGTAAAACCACAACCAGTTGTTCAATCATTAGTTAAGTTCTCAAAGACAAATAAAATGACTAATTTGTATGAAAAGAGCGAAAAAATATCCACTGTTCTTGAACAAATTCCTAACAATGCTTATGTAAAGTATTATTCAGATCAAGGAGATTTTTCATACGTTGTGTATAACGGCAAAAAAGGATACATTTTAAAATCTGATTTGTCAGATATAGAAAACAAAAATCAATTCAAAGTAATAAAAGGCGTTTTGATTGTAAACAGTGACTACACATTGCCATCAGATTACGATCCAGGAATTGATGAAGATGCTCGTAAATCATTTACTTTAATGGTTAATGATGCAAACAAAGACGGTGTAATATTAAGAAGCGTGAGTGATTATAGATCATTCGAACAACAATCTAAGTTAGAAGATGTAGAAGATGTAAAATTCGTAAAAGCTGGTACTTCTGAACATCAAACAGGTCTAGCATATGATTTGATAGGAGAAGATTACACACTTAAATACAAATTAGATTTCTCAAAATCAAAAGAATACAAGTGGTTGATGGACAATGCTTATAAATACGGTTTCGTATTGAGATATCCTGAAGGAAAGAAAGATACTACAGGATTAAGCTTTGCTCCATGGCACTTCAGATATGTTGGAATTGATTTAGCGAAAATCCTTCACGACCAAAATTTGACATTGGAAGAATACCTTAAAGTTGCTGATGAAAATGTAACAAACACAGACAACAACAAAGAAGATAGCGACAAACAAAACAACGAAGAAAAAGAACCATCAAACTCTGAAGAAAACTCTGAGAGAAAATCGGATAGTGAAAACTCAAATAATAACAGAGATAATTCTGATAACGAAAACTCAGAAAATTCTGACAAAAAGAGAAACAATCAAAATTCTGAAGATGATGGACAAGATAATAATAAAAACGACAGAAATAACGACAACAATGATAACAATAATTAGAGGTGAAATATGATTTATTTAAACAATGAAAACTTTGATGAAGAAGTAATCCAAGCAAAAGGCAAAATTTTAGTAGATTTCTATGCAGATTGGTGTGGACCATGCCAAGGACTTGCTCCAATAATTGAAGAAATTGATGAAGAAAACAAAGACGAAAACATCAAAATCTGTAAATTAAATGTAGATGGAGCACAAGAAATCTCTAGAAAATACAAAGTAATGAGTATTCCTACAATTTTGGTATTTGAAGATGGAGAAATCATAAAATCTACAGTTGGTTTAGTGGAAAAAGAATATATTTTGGATATGCTTAAATAATTCAAAAATCAAATAACTTGTAATAAGTCTAATCTCAAATGGGGTTAGACTTATTTTTATGAAGAAAATAAGCCCCACTTATGTGAGGCTTTGTTTAAAATGTAATCATATTGTATACATTTCGAAAATTTTCGGTTATTTTTGTGTGATATAATTTATTAAAGTGATTTTAAGGCTTCTATAGCTTTATCGTAATCAGGGTGATTTGTATTTTCTTGTACGTATTCAACGTATTTAACTTCGTTGTTTTCGTCTAGGATTACAATACCTCTGTTAAGAAGACGGAATTCTTCCATTACGAAACCATATTTCAAACCAAAATCCAAATCTTTGTGATCGCTTAGGACTATAAGGTTGTCGATTCCTTCAGCTGCACAGAATCTTGATTGTGCAAATGGTAAATCACAGCTAATTGTAAATATAATTGTGTTGTCAAATTCACTAGCTTTTTTGTTGAATTCTTTTGTTTGGAATTCACATACGCCAGTATCGATTGATGGTACTACAGAAATTAATTTTTTCTTTCCATCGTAATCAGATAATTTTACTGGTTTTAATTCTGCATTTAAGCAAGTGAAATCTTGAGCTTTATCACCTACGTTTACTTTAGTTCCTAATAATGTTACAGGGTTGTTTGCAAATGTTGTTTCTTGTCTTTTGTCCATGTTATAGACCTCCTTATAATTTCATTTTCATTCAAATGGTTTATACCCAAAAAATTATTTAAATAAACAAGAGGAGTTGATTTTAATGAGCGCAGCTACAATTATTATTGTTTTAATTAGCGTTGCAATTTTGGCGTTATTTTTTAAAATTTCTTTTAAATTGGGAATGCATGCACTTTCTGGTTTTGTGGGAATTTTTATTTTAAATATTTTCTTAAGCTTTTTCAATCTTCATATTCCGTATAATTTGGTTGATATGTTAATCGCTGGTATTTTAGGTATTCCAGGATTGGTAATTCTATTTTTATATTATTTTGTCATTTAATCTAACTAAAATATTAAATTTGTTGCGAAGAAATCACTTATTTGGTATAATTAATAGAGATTTTAGATTACTTAGGAGGAAAATAAATGACTAACTATAAATTAGATATGCAAAAAAGAGACGAAGTTGGCTCAAATGCAGTTAGAAAATTAAGAGTAAAAGAAATGGTTCCAGGAGTTATTTACGGAAAAGACTTAGAACCAATTAATGTATGTGTTGATGAAAAAGAATTAAGAAAAGTTCACTTAATGGCGGGAACTTCAAGCTTAATCGATGTTAAAGTTGATGGAGAAGATCACACTGTAATTATCAGAGAAGTTCAAAAACACCCATTCAAAAATCAATATGTTCACGTTGATTTCAAAGCGATTAAAATGGGAGAAGTTGCAAACTTCACTATTCCTGTTGTATTAGAAGGAAGAGATGAAATCAGAGTTCAACCATCAGTATTGATGCAATTACTAGACGAAATCGAAATCGAATGTTTACCAAAGAACTTACCAAACGAAGCTGTTGTATCAGTTGTAGATATGCAAATTGGTGATACTTTCGAAGTAAAAGACTTGGATGTATTCAAAAATGCTGATATAAAAGTTCTTAACGAAGAAACAGAAGCAGTATGTTCATTATCTGAACCAAAAGAAGAAGTAATTGAAGATGATGATGCTGAAGTATCTGCAGATGTTCCAACAGTTGGCGAAACTGAAGAAGAAGACGCAGAATAATAAAATAGAAAAAATAAAGCGAGTTAACTCGCTTTTTTTATAGGATAAAATATGTTTATTACTTTTGAAGGTCCAGATGGCAGTGGGAAATCAACCATAATTCAAAAAGTTTACGATTATTTAATCGAAAATAATTACGATGTAATTAAAACTAGAGAACCTGGGGGAAGTCCCATTGCTGAAAAGATCAGAAATTTGATACTTGATACTGAAAACACCAAAATGGGTTACAGGACAGAAGCTTTGTTATATGCAGCTTCTAGGGCGCAACATGTTGAAGAAACAATTCTTCCCGCGTTAAACGAAAATAAAATTGTTTTGTGTGATAGATTTCTCATATCTTCTCTTGCATATCAAGGTGTAGGAAGAGATTTGGGAATTGAAAATGTTAGAAAGATTAACGAATTTGCTATAAATGGAGTGTTTCCTGATTTCGTTTTGTTTTTCGATGTTGATCCTATTACTACTTTGAAGAGAAAATCTTCTTTGGATACAGCAGATAGACTTGAAAAAGAGGGTAATAATTTCCATGAAAGGGTATATAATGGATATAAAGAGATTCTAAATTCTGAAAAGAATGTAGAAATTATTGATGCAACTCAATCTGTAGAAGACGTATTTAGTCAATGTATAAAAGTTTTAAAAAGGAGAAATGTTTTATGAAACTAGTTGTTGCAATTGTTCAAGATCAAGATGTATATAATTTAAATGCAGACCTTACTGAAGCTGGTTTTAGAATTACAAAGTTGGCTTCAACTGGCGGATTTTTGAAGACAGGAAATAGTACTTTATTAATAGGTACTGAAGATGAAAATGTAGATAAATGTTTGGAAATCATTGAAAATGATTGCAAATCAAGAGAAACTACAACTTCAATGCTTTCTGTTAGTATGCCAGGAACTAACTACATATCATATCCTGTAGAGGTTATGGTAGGTGGAGCTACTGTATTTTTACTAGAAGTAGATAAGTATTTGAGATTTTAGGTGATTTTATGAAACTTATAGTTGTAATTATGGAAGATGACTTGAGTCATATTCTTTCAAAAGAATTGTTGGAGAATAAAATATCTTCTACAAAATTATCATCAACAGGTGGATTTTTGAAAAAAGGAAACACTACGATGTTGATTGGTACTGATGTAGAAAAAGAACAATCTATTTTAGATTTGATTAAAAAAGTATGTGACGAAAATGATATTGAATCTGATAATGAATCAAAGGCTAATATTTTCGTTATGGATTTAGAGGATTTTAAAAAGTTTTAATGTTACCGAAAAACAAAACTTTGATAAATCAAGTCAATAATAATAAAGTTTCTAACCAATATTTACTATATGGTGAGAATTTAAATGAAATAAATTATGATGCTGAGGCTTTGATATACAATTTGCTTGTTAGTAACTCAAATTTGAAGTTGAAGTTTGATAGGGATAAGTTATCCGATTTGTTGGTAATAGAACCTGAGAAAAATTCTATAACCATAGACAAAATTAGAGATATTGCAAAATTTGTATCCACAAAGCCTTTTGAATCTAATAACAAGGTCGTGTTGATAAAACAGGCTGATTTGATGAGAACAGAGGCTTCAAATGCTCTTTTAAAAAATTTGGAAGAGCCAAAGCCTTTTGTGTATTTTATATTACTTACAGACAATAAGAATAAACTTCTAAAAACTATTATTTCCAGATGCCAAGTAATTAATTATCTAAGTGAAAGAGAAAATGAAGAATTTGATTACTCTCAAATTTTGGATATCTTGGATAAATCTATGGGACAAAATCTTATGACGATGCTGGATTCGAAAGAATATTTGTCCAATTTTCAAAAAGAAACTGATGTGTTATTTGATTTTTTGATGGAGTTTTATTCGTCGTTTTTGAAATTTGTGAAGACTAGGGACGGGTCTTTTTTGAACAAAGATTTCGTGAAATTGTACAGGAAATATCCAAAGGCTAATGAGAGAATCATAGTAGATACTTTGGACAAGATTGAGTCTGTAAGGGGATATTTTAAAGTTAATGCGAATTTTGAGCTTTCTATGGAAGAGCTTTTATTGTATATAATGGAGGAAAACTATGCTTGATGTAACTGGTGTTAGTTTTAGACAAGCTGGTAAAGTGTATTACTTCGATTCCAATAATCTTAAATACAAACTAGGTGATCACGTAATTGTGGAGACTGCTCGTGGTATTGAGTATGGAGTTGTTGTAAAAGAAAATTTTGAAATAAACGAAAAAGAATTATCGTCTGATTTGAAACCTATCATAAGATTGGCTGATAGTGCAGATGATTATATTTATATGGAAAATAAGAAGAAAGCTAAGGAATCCATCGAAGTCTGCAAAGAAAAAGTAAAAGAATTCGGTTTGGATATGAAATTAGTGGACTGTGAATATACATTTGATAACAATAAGGTTATTTTTTATTTTACTTCAGATGAAAGAGTTGATTTTAGAGAATTAGTAAAAGAATTAGCCAGAATTTTTAGAATCAGAATAGAATTGAGACAAATTGGAGTGAGAGATCAAGCAAAGATTGCAGGAGGAATTGGCCCTTGTGGTCAAAGATGTTGTTGTAACAGATATATGAGAAATTTCAATCCAGTTAGTATCAAAATGGCAAAAGACCAATCGCTATCGCTTAATCCTTCAAAAATCAGTGGGCTTTGTGGAAGACTTATGTGTTGCTTGAATTATGAGCAAGAAGGTTATGAGTGCAAATTAAAGAAAATGCCACACGTTGGTCAAAAAGTTACTACTGAGATGGGAGAAGGAGTTGTGACTGAAACTAATACTCTTTTGGAATCTGTGAAAGTAAAAGTGATGACAGAGGATGAAACAGAAGAATTAATCCAAGTAAATGTAGACGAATTAATTGATTTTAATAAGTGCGGTGGATGTAATCATAAATGTCATTAAACCACTTGCATTTATTCTAATAGTGTGTAATAATGATTGTAGAGCATAAATACATAATACGCTCTAAAATTACAAGGGGGTAAAGCAATATGGCTTATAAAATTTCTGACGATTGTATCGCTTGCGGACAATGTAAACCTGAATGTCCAGTAGATTGTATTTCTGAAGGGGACATTTATACAATTGATCAAGACGCATGTATCGATTGTGGTTCTTGTGCTGACGTATGTCCAGTAGATGCTCCACATCAAGACTGCTAATTTTAGGGGAGAATTAGACTACTCATTTTTGAGTGGTCTATTTTTTTAATATGAAAAGAGAACATTTTATACCAAAAACCGATTTAAAAATAATTGCTGATGATGAAAAATTTTCTTTTACGATTGACTCCATCCTCCTTACAGATTTTGCGAAAATGAAAAAGAACACCAATCTTATAGATATTGGTTGCGGGACAGGGATATTGATGTTGAGATGTATGGCTTTGTACAATTTATCAAAATGCATTGGAATTGAAATTCAAAAAGATGTTGCAGATATGCTGGAAGAAACTATTGAGATTAATAATTTACATAACGCCTATGTTATTAATGACGATTTCAAAAATGTCGACATCAAAAACGATTCAATAGACAACATAATAGTTAACCCACCTTATCAAAAAAATGGTCACGGTATTTCTAATAAGAATACTAATTTTCACACATCGAGATACGATAATGAGATGAAATTGGAAGATTTATTTGAATTTGCAAAGTTGAAACTCAAATCTAATAGATCTTTATTTATGATAAATAGATGCGAGAGATTGGTCGATTTATTAAGTATTAGTAGAAAACATAATATGGAAGCAAAGAGAATTAGGTTTGTGCAATCGAGAATTGACGATAAGCCCAATCTCGTGATGATACAATTTGTGAAAAATCAGAAACCATTCTTAACTTTTGAGAAAAATCTGATTATTTATAATGATGAAGACTACACGGAAGAAGTGATGAATATATATGGAATTACAGAAGTCTAAAATTTACGTTGTGCCAACTCCAATTGGAAACTTGGCAGATATGACTTTGAGGTCGTTGGACGTTTTGAAAAATGTGGATGTAATTTATTGTGAAGATACCAGAAATACATCGAAATTACTGAATTATTACGACATTAAAACACCTCTTGTGAGTTATCACAAGCACAACGAACAAAGCAGATCAGAAGAAATTATTGACAAAATTTTGTTGGAAAATATAAATTGCGCAGTAGTAAGTGATGCGGGAATGCCTTCTATTAGTGATCCAGGACAAATTTTACTAGAAAAGGCGATTGATCGAGATATCGATATTGAAGTATTACCGGGGGCAAGTGCTGCAATAACTGCTTTGGTTAGAAGTGGATTCGATAGTTTGCAATTTGCATTCTTGGGATTCGTGCCAAGAAAAAATGCTGAGAAAAATAAGTTTTACGACCAAATCAAAAATGCAACGATGACTACAATAATATACGAATCGGTTCACAGAGTTGAAGCGACAGTTGAAGAACTCAGCGAGTTTTTGGGAGATAGAAAAATTTGTGTTTTAAGAGAGCTTACCAAAATTCACGAGTCCGTTATGAAAGGGACATGTGCTGAAGTTATCGAAATGTTAAAAAATGAAACTGTAAAAGGTGAATTTGTAATTGTAATCGACAAGCTCATCGAAGAAAATGAAGATATAGATGTAAAAGAAAAACTCACAGAACTTATCAACGATGGAATGTCAAAAAAACAAGCAGTGAAAATCGTCAGCGATGTTTACGGTTTGAAGAAAAATGATGTTTACAAAGAGAGCTTAGAATTATGATTTCAAAAGATTTAATAGATGAAGTCTCTCATTTAAATGAGAGACTTAAAAATCGAAAAAATGTCTCTAAATTAAGTAGGAAAGATGTAAGGGATTTAATTAATAATAAAATTGGCAAAATCAAATTTTATGAAAGATTTAGTGTTGACAAGCTAAAAGAAATTAAGCAAGATGGATGTATTTGCGTTGTAGATGGCTCAGTTAATAGAATCGGTGCAAATTATCCGAACTATGTGGAGTTTTTTCAGTCGATGGCTCTTCTAAGCTCTGATCAAGAACCGTTGGTTAAGGCGGATATTTTGTGTCCGTTGGTGGATGAATTTTCAGAACGCGATCAATTCCAAATCTCAAAGGAAAAATTGTGTGCTACAGAACTTGCTGTAGCGATCGAAGCTGTAAAAAATCATGATATAAAAATACTTATGATGGATGGAACTTTAATGAGATATTGCCTTGAAGCGGAAGATTTATACAATGATTTGGTCGAACTTTGTGATGAGAAAGGTGTTATTTTAGTTGGAGTTGTCGAAGAAATCAACACGAAAATTATCATGAACACATTTAACGAAAATGGAGTTAATGTGGGTATGCTTTTCGATAGAGAAGCTTTGTTCAATGTATTAGATATGAATGAAGGTTTTGTAGTAAATGAGCATAAATCTAGAAAAAAAGAGTACGATATAGAACAAGCTTTTATAAGAACATCTAAGGATCCTTGCGTAATAGCTATCGACATTCCATCGCAAAACATGGATGATTTTGATGAAATAATTTCTTTCGTGCTTACACTGTCCGATGAAAATACAAGAGGAGTGCCGTTTTTGTTGGATTTGGTCGACAAGAAAACAAGGATTGACAACAAACAAGCTGAAATTTTGGCGAAGAAATACTTGGATACTGAAATGTATCAATCGATATTTAGATCTCAAAGGAGTAAAAGAGTTATATAATGAATGATTTAGATTTTAGAGTAGTCGGCATGACCGACCAAATCGAATGTTACGTGGCTAGTAAATACGATAGACTTAGAATCAATGAGTATATGATTGTGGAAGATATCAAACAAGGGGATATTTTGTGTCAAGTCACGGAAACTCACAGTGTTAATGAATTTATGGAGTCAAACACCGCCGATTCTTATATAACCAAAGAACAAATTCTAAAACTTCAAGCAGTAGGATACAATATTTCTGAAGGAATCAAATACATTTACAAATTAAGAGTGATGGACGATCCGGCATTTGCGATTGAAGCGGGATCTACAGTCAGAAAACCGAAATTTGATGAGATTAAACATTTATTTTACTCTGGTACAATTGACAAATCGCTCGAAATAGGAATTATAAAAAACACAGAAGAAATTTATAAAACATGTCCTGAAGAATACAAAAATTTGCTTAAAATCATGGATTCTAATCAAAAAGTCCACGATCAAGAAGAATTGGTGTATTTATTTAACTACTACAACATGATTGAATATCCGCATATTGGTATTTTTGGTGGATCAGGATCTGGTAAATCATACGGGTTAAGAGTAGTAATTGAAGAATTGATGAAGAAATCTGTTCCAACAATTGTGTTTGATCCACACAACCAAATGGTGTTTAAAGACAGGACACTTGAAAATTATGGCATTGATTTTTCTGACAAATTTGAAGTTTTAAAAGTTGGTGAAGATTTGGGAATTAATTTTCCTGACTTGAGCAGATATGAGCTTATCAGTTTGATAGAAACACAAGGAGAACTCACAGAATCCATGAAATCTGCTTATGAAGCTATTCTTGACAAAGACTCCATCACCCAATCCAGTGCGAATGCGTTTTTGGATTACTTGACAACAATATCCAAAGCATTATCAGATAAGGAGGATGACGCGACAGGATACTATGAAAGATTTTCACAACTTGTGAATGTCGATTCACTTCAAGCTGTTATCAGGAGATTTAATAGATTACTGAACACAGATATATTCTTGAACACTTCGCAAAAACTTTTCGAAGCACTAAAAGACGGCAAAACAGTTATAATTCAAGGTACGCAAAAGATGCTAAATTTGTACGCATCGTACGCAGTGAATTCTTGTTATAGAAAAAGAAGAAGATACGTAGATGCAATGACAAGTGAATATTTTCCGATTATTTGTATGGTTTTTGATGAAGCTCACAACTTCTGTGGTAGTGACCAGATATCTGTAACACGAAGAATTATCAAGGAAATCGCACAAGAAGGTAGAAAATACGGAGTTTTTCTCATACTAGCTTCCCAAAGAATGGCAGCTATCGAACAGACTACAATTGCACAGTTGTCCACAAAATTTATTTTCAGAATATCAACCGAAAAGGACCTTGAAGCCATCAGAAAAGAAACTGATTTGTCATCTGAAGAAATACGAAGACTTCCATATCTATCAAATGGTGATGTATTCATTTCCCAAGCTCAAATCGGAAAAACGTTGTTTGCAAGGATAAGACTAGCATACACTACACAACCGAAATTCAAAAATCCTTTTGATGAAATGTATCGAATGCTGGAAATAAATGTTCAAAAGAAAAATGAATCGGATATGGAATTATTTAAAATGTTAAAAGAAGACAATGTATTTCCAATAACTCTTGATTTATTTAGGATTTGTAAGATAATCGAAGAAAGACACAATATAAAACTGAGTGTCAGTGATTTGGAAAACAAATTAAATAAGCTTAGCAATGATGGATATATTACCAAGAAAAAATCTATCATGGGAGAAAGCTATTATTTAAGAGAGGAGTAATATGAAAGTTAGTTTAAATACGAAAGTTATGAACGTGTTTTGTGGGATAAATTCAAAAATCAGATTGAACAAGTTATTCGATTATATGCTTGAATGTTCTATTAAACAAGAAGAAATACTCAAAGAACAACTAAAAGATTTGAATGGAAGTTGGATTATATATCAATGGGATGTTGATATACATAACATGCCTGAAAGATTTGACGATTTGACAATTCAAACTTACCATACTTATACTAGAAAATTCTACGCTTTTCGTAACTACGATGTTTTTAGAAATGGTGAATTAATTGTAAGAGCTAAAACAAAATGGCTGCTTGTTAATCCTGAAAAGAAGCTTCCTATGAGAATAAGTGATGAACTTGGAGTGATTTACGGAAGAGAAGATGGTTATGACATTGTAGAAAAGGATTTGGAACTAATAGACGGCGATTATAAAAAGTGTGGCGAATACACTGTAAGAAAAACGGATATAGACTACAATTATCACGCAAACAACGCTAGATATATCGAATGGATTGAAAATTATCTGGACGATGATACAATCAAGAAAGTGGAAGTTGTATATAAAAAAGAACTTAAATTAGATGAAAGTGTAGAGATTTATAAATTAGAAAAAGATTGCCTCATTTATTTCAAATTAATTTCTAATGGAGTATTGAAAACAATAATAAAAATTACGAAATAAATTTAACTCACAAAATGATTTTTTGTTTTGTGAGTTTTTTTAATTTTAAATATGAAAAATAGCCGAAATTTAATAAAAAATAATTGACAAAATAAAACTGTTGTTATATAATTCTAAGATACAGTATAAAAATGGATAATTATGCTATAAAGTAGATTATTTAGGAGTTTAAGATAGTATAAGGGGTGAAGTATATGCATACTGAAAAGTATGGAGTAACGGACAGAGTTAGCTTTTCTAGGAACAAAAATGTTTTGGGACTTCCAAATCTTATTGGCATTCAAACTGACAGTTTTGATTGGTTTGTAAAAAAAGGTATCAAGGAAGTTTTTGAAGATATTAGTCCTATAAAAGATTATGCGGGAAGTCTTGTTTTGGAATTTGTGGATTATTATTTTGAGGAAAATCCAAAATATACAATCCAAGAGGCAAAAGACAGAGATACTAACTATTCTTGCCCGTTAAAAGTGAAAGTAAGATTAATTAACACCGACACAGAAGAAGTAAAAGAACAAGAAGTTTTTATGGGTGATTTCCCTTTGATGACAGACAGTGGTACATTTATCATCAATGGTGCTGAAAGGGTAATTGTAAGCCAACTTGTAAGAAGTCCTGGTGTTTACTTCGCCGAAGAAATTGACAAATCAGGTAACAGTAACTTTGCATCTACAGTTATTCCAAACAGAGGTGCTTGGTTAGAAATGGATACTGATGCAAGTGGTGTAGTGAATATTAGAATCGACAGAACTAGAAAATTACCTGTTACTACATTACTTAGAGCTTTATTATTTGACACTGATGATGAAATAATTGAAGCTATGGGAGATTCTGAAATTTTAAGAAAAACTCTCGAAAAAGAAATTTCAAAAGATAGAGAAAGTGCTTTAATTGAAATTTATAAGAAATTAAAACCGGGAGATCCTGCATCTTTAGAAAGTGCAGAACCTTTGATTAATAATATGTTCTTCGACAGTAGAAGATACGACTTAGCAAAGGTAGGACGTTACAAATTCAATAAAAAATTATCTTTGAGAGATAGAATTACTAATCAAAAAGCAAAAGAAGATATTGTGGATACATCAACTGGAGAAATTTTAGCTACTGCAGGAGATTTGATTACTGAAGAAATGGCAATCGAAATCGAAAACGCAGGTATAAATGTTGTTGATGTTATCGGACACGAAGGTCAAAGCGTTCGTGTTATTGGTAACCACTTTGTCGATTTGGATAGTTTTGGCTTGGATATGGATTTATCTGATTTGAATTTGTCAGAAAAAGTTTATTATCCTATTATGGAAAAAATCTTGGAAGAAAATGATGACGAAAAATCAATTAGAAGAGCGATTGAAGAAAATGTTCATCAATTATCTCCAATTCATATAATCCATTCAGACATTTTGGCATCAATTAACTATGAATTCAATTTATTCTTTGGAATTGGTTCAACTGATGATATCGATCACTTAGGTAACAGACGTGTAAGAACTATTGGTGAATTGTTGCAAAATCAATTCAGAATTGGTTTATCAAGAATGGAAAGAGTTGTAAGAGAAAGAATGAGCACACAAGATCCAGACTTGGCAACTCCACAATCATTAATCAACGTTCGTCCTGTTACAGCTGCAATCAAAGAATTTTTTGGTTCAAGTCAGTTGTCACAATTCATGGAACAAACAAACCCATTGGCAGAACTTACTCACAAGAGAAGATTATCAGCTTTGGGACCAGGTGGTTTATCTAGAGATAGAGCAGGGGTTGAAGTGCGTGACGTTCACGACTCTCACTACGGCAGAATCTGTCCGATAGAAACACCAGAAGGACCAAATATCGGTCTTATAACTTCTATGACAACTTATTCTACAACTAATGAGTATGGATTCTTAGAAACTCCATACAGACGCGTAGACAAAGAAACTGGAGAAGTTACAGAAGATATTGTTTATTTGACAGCTGATGAAGAAGATAAATATATAATTGCTCAAGCGAACGAACCATTGGATGAAAACTCTAGATTTGTAAATGAAAGAGTTTCTGGTCGTGGTATCAACGGCGAAAATGATATTTATCCAAGAGAACTTATCGACTACATGGACGTTAGTCCGCAACAAATCGTATCTGTAGGTACAGCGATGATTCCTTTCTTGGAAAACGACGATGCTACTCGTGCGTTGATGGGTTCAAACATGCAAAGACAAGCAGTTCCATTGTTGGCAACTCAAGCGCCAATTATTGGTACTGGAATTGAACACAAAGCTGCTAAGGATTCTGGTGTTGTAGTTAAAGCTAAACACAAAGGTACAGTTACAAAAGTTTCTTCTGATATGATAGAAATCACTCGTGATGAAAATAGAAAAGTTGACAAGTACACTATTCGTAAATTTAAAAAAGCAAACCAAGGTACAACTTTCAACCAAAGACCTATTGTAAACAAAGGTGACAAGGTTGATGTTGATGATATAATCGCAGACGGTCCAAGTACTAGAATGGGAGAAATGGCTTTAGGAAAGAACATTCTTATCGCATTCATGACTTGGGAAGGATACAACTACGAAGATGCGATGTTATTAAACGAAAAATTAGTTGTAGATGATGTATTGACATCTGTTCATATAGAAGAACACGAATCAGAAGCTCGTGAAACAAAATTAGGTGCTGAAGAAATAACTAAAGATATTCCTAATATCGGGGAAGATATGAGAAAGAATCTAGACGATGAAGGAATTATTAGAATTGGTGCTGAAGTAAAATCTGGAGATATTTTAGTAGGAAAAGTTACTCCAAAAGGAGAAACAGAATTATCTGCTGAAGAAAGACTGTTAAGAGCAATATTTGGCGAAAAAGCTAGGGAAGTAAGAGACACTTCATTGAGAGTTCCTCATGGTGAATCAGGTGTTGTTGTTGATGTTAAAACTTATTCAAGAGCAAACGGCGACGAATTATCACCAGGTGTTAACAAGGTAGTTAGAGTTTATGTAGCTACTAAGAGAAAAATCATGGTTGGTGACAAAATGTGTGGTCGTCACGGTAACAAGGGTGTCGTTTCAAGAATTATGCCAGAAGAAGACATGCCATATTTACCAGATGGTACACCAGTACAAGTAGTTCTTAACCCATTAGGGGTACCAAGCCGTATGAACATCGGACAAGTACTTGAAGTTCACTTGGGACTTGCAGCTAGTAAATTAGGTTGGAAAGTTGCTACACCAGTATTCGATGGTGCAAGTGATATTGAAATAGAAGATGCTTTGGAAGAAGCAGGATATCCAAAAACAGGAAAGATTTGGTTAAGAGATGGTAGAAGTGGAGAATATTTTGAAAACCCAGTAACTGTAGGATACATGTATATGTTGAAATTACACCACATGGTTGCAGAAAAAATCCACGCCAGATCAACAGGACCATACTCTCTTGTAACTCAACAACCATTGGGTGGTAAAGCTCAATTTGGTGGTCAAAGATTTGGAGAAATGGAAGTTTGGGCATTGGAAGCATACGGTGCAGCTCATACTCTTCAAGAAATTTTAACTGTTAAATCAGATGATGTTGTTGGTCGTGTTAAAACGTATGAAGCTATTATTAAAGGGGAAAATATTCCTGAACCAGGAATTCCTGAATCATTCAAAGTTTTAATTAAGGAACTTCAATCATTATCTTTGGATGTTAAATTACTTGATGAAAATAATGAAGAAGTCGAATTAATAGAAGAAGACGATGATTCTAGCGAATTCGGCAGCGATGATAGACTATAAGAAAGGAGAGGGCTCCTTGGTACAAAAAAATACTTTTGAAGCTATGAAAATCGGTTTGGCTTCACCAGACAAAATCAGACAATGGTCTTGGGGAGAAGTTAAAAAACCAGAAACTATAAATTATAGAACATTAAAACCTGAAAAAGAAGGTTTATTCTGTGAAAAAATATTTGGACCTACAAAAGATTACGAATGTAACTGTGGTAAATACAAAAGAATAAGATACAAGGGAATTGTATGCGAAAAATGTGGTGTAGAAGTTACAAAATCAAAAGTTAGACGTGAAAGAATGGGTCACATTGAACTTGCAACTCCTGTAAGTCATATATGGTATTTCAAAGGAATTCCATCACGTATGGGATTGTTATTGGATATGAGTCCTAGAGCACTTGAAAAAGTTCTTTATTTTGCATCATTTGTAGTTATAGATCCAGGTAAAACTGATTTATACGAAAAACAATTATTAACTGAACAAGAATACGAAGAATACTGTGATAAGTACGAAGAAGATGTTGATTTCAGAGCCAAAATGGGAGCTGAAGCAATCAAAGAACTTCTTCAAAAAATAGACTTACAAGAAGAATACAAAAATTTAACTGAAACTTTTGAAGGAGCAACTGGACAAAAGAAAGTTAGAATTTTAAGAAGACTTGAAGTTGTAGAAGCATTCATCGAATCAAAGAATGATCCTTCATGGATGATTATGGATGTAATTCCAGTTATTCCACCAGATATCAGACCAATGGTACAACTTGAAGGTGGAAGATTTGCTACAAGTGATTTGAATGATTTATACAGAAGAGTTATCAACAGAAATAATCGTCTAAAAAGATTATTGGATATTGGATCTCCTGAAATCATCGTAAGAAATGAAAAAAGAATGCTTCAAGAAGCAGTAGATGCTCTTATCGACAATGGTAGACGTGGTAAACCTGTAACAGGACCTGGAAACAGACCATTAAAGAGCTTGTCAGATATGCTTAAAGGTAAATCTGGTCGTTTCAGACAAAACTTGTTAGGGAAGAGAGTTGACTATTCTGGTCGTTCAGTAATAGTTATCGGACCAAACTTGAAATTCTATCAATGTGGTCTTCCTAAGAAAATGGCTCTTGAATTGTTCAAACCATTTGTAATTAGAGAATTAGTTAAGAGAGAAATTTCACACAACGTCAAAAACGCTAAGAAATTAGTTGAAAGAGAAAACGACAAAGTGTGGGATGTTTTGGAAGATATTATAGTAGATCATCCTGTATTATTAAACCGTGCACCGACATTGCACAGACTTGGTATTCAAGCATTTGAACCAATATTAGTTGAAGGAAAAGCTATCAAACTTCACCCATTGGTATGTACTGCATACAATGCGGACTTTGACGGTGACCAAATGGCAGTCCATTTGCCACTATCTCCAGAAGCACAAGCAGAAGCTAGACTTTTGATGTTAAGTACGAATAACATTCTTGCACCAAAAGATGGTAAGCCAATCACAACTCCTTCACAAGATATGGTATTGGGTTCATTCTATATGACTACAAGAAAAGAAGGTCAAAAAGGTGAAGGCTTAATCTTCAAAGATATAGATGAAATGATGTTAGCTTATGCAATGCATTATGTAACATTGCAAACAATAGTAAAAGTTAAACGTGACAGTGTGAATAACGATGGTACAAGTAAAATCGTAGAAAGCACTGTTGGTAGATTTATCTTCAACGAAGGAATCCCTCAAGATTTGGGTATGGTGAACAGAGAAGAAGATCCATATTCACTTGAAGTTGATTTGCAAGTTGACAAGAAAATGCTATCCAAAATCATCGATTTAACTTTCAGAAAATATGGAAATATTAGAACTGCTGAATTGTTAGACTACATTAAATCTATGGGATACAAGTATTCTACAATTGGTGCGTTGACAATATCTATGGGAGATATTACAATTCCTGATTCAAAGAAAGTTATCATTGAACAAGCTGAACAAAGAATTGATATGGTTCAAGACATCTATCTTCAAGGGGATATTACAAACGAAGAAAGATACAAGAAAGTCATCGGAATTTGGGAACAATGTATTAAAGATGTAACTAAAGCATTGATGACAAACCTTCCTGCTGATAACAACTTGAATATAATGGCAGTTTCTGGAGCCCGTGGTAGTGAAAACCAAATCAGACAATTAGGTGGTATGCGTGGTCTTATGTCCGATACTGCTGGTAATACAATCGAAATTCCTATCACATCAAACTTCCGTGAAGGTCTTTCAGTACAAGAGTTCTTTATTTCAACACACGGTTCAAGAAAAGGTCTATCAGATACAGCGCTTAGAACTGCAGACTCTGGATATTTGACAAGAAGACTTGTAGATGTATCACAAGATGTAATCATAACTGAAGATGATTGTGGTACTGATGAATATATAGTTGCAAAAGAAATCAAAGACGGTAACAGACAAGTTGAAGATTTGAAATCAAGAATTATCGGTAGATATGCATTCGAAGATATCCTTGATTTGGATACTGGAGAAATAATCGTTCATAAAAATGATATGATCAATGAAGCTATTGCTGAAAGAATAGAATCAAAAGGTATCAAAGAAGTTAAAGTAAGAAGTGTTCTTGGATGTAAGATGAAACACGGTGTTTGTGCTAAATGTTACGGTAGAAACTTAGCTACTGGTAAGCCTGTAAACATTGGTGAAGCAGTTGGTATTATCGCTGCACAATCTATCGGTGAACCGGGTACACAATTGACAATGAGAACTTTCCACTCAGGTGGTATCGCCGGAGTAGGAATCACATCAGGTCTTCCTAGAGTTGAAGAATTATTTGAAGCTCGTAAACCAAAAGGACTTGCTTATATTACTGAAATAGAAGGTACTGTAAAGATTCAAGAAAACAAAAAGAGAAATGATGTTATCGTAACTGCTGAAGATGGCGAAGAAAAAGTTTATCAAATTCCTTACGGCGCTCACATTAGAGTTAACGACGGAGATCATGTTGAAAAGGGAGAACCATTAACAGAAGGTTCAATCAATCCACAAGATATTCTTAGAGTTAATGGAGCTGAAGGTGTTCGTGATTATATAATTAGAGAAGTTCAAAAAGTTTACAGACTACAAGGTGTAGACATTGACGATAAGCACATAGAAATTATAATCAGACAAATGATGAGTAAAATTAAAGTTGATGAAAGCGGGGATTCAGGATTCTTATCAGGCAGCGTAGTAGATGCTAGAGATTTCAAGATGACAAATGAACAACTTGTCAAAGAAGGAAAAACTCCTGCAACAGGAACTCATTCATTAATGGGTATCACAAAAGCATCACTTGCAACTGAAAGTTTCTTATCTGCAGCATCATTCCAAGAAACTACAAGAGTATTAACAGAAACATCTATTAAAGGAAAAGTTGATCACTTAATAGGCTTAAAAGAAAATGTAATAATTGGTAAACTAATACCTGCCGGTACAGGAATAGCAAAATATGACAGAATTGAAGTAGATTATGACGGTAAAGCTGAAGAAGATATAATTGAAGCTGAAAAAGCACAAGAATTAAATGATTCTGAAGAAGCGGAAGAATCTACAGTAAAATCTGGAAACTACGAATCATTACAAGATGAAGATAAATAATATTTAAGAATTAAGGGATGTAAATTTGCATCCCTTTTTTTATAAAATTGAGGAGTTTTGATGAAAAAAGATACAAACATCATAGAAATAAAAAACTTAAGTTTTCAATATGAAGGTTCATCAAAAAAAGTATTAAAAAACTTAAACATAGATATTAAAGAGGGAGAATTCGTCTGCGTATTAGGTCACAACGGATCTGGAAAATCTACACTAGCAAAACTCATCAACGCTCAATACATTCCAACAGAAGGTGATATTTTAGTTGGAAACATGAACACAAAAGATGACGATAGCTTGTGGGATATTCGTGAAATGTGTGGGATGGTATTCCAAAATCCTGACAACCAATTGGTAGCGACAATCGTCGAAGAGGACGTTGCTTTTGGTCCTGAAAATTTGGGAGTACCAAGAGAAGAACTTCGCAGGAGAGTGGATGAATGCCTTGAACTTGTGGGAATGAGTGAGTACAAAAGACACTCACCAGCGCTATTATCTGGAGGTCAAAAACAAAGAATTGCGATTGCTGGAATACTAGCAATGAATCCAAAGTGTTTGTTAATGGATGAGCCAACGGCAATGCTTGATCCTCAAGGAAGAAAAGACATATTAGACACTGTGTTGAAATTAAGAGAAATGGGCAAAACTATAATCCACATTACTCATTACATGGAAGAATGTGTAAATGCAGATAGAATTATCGTGATTAATGAGGGAGATGTAGTGCTTGAAGGAACTCCAAGGGAAGTTTTCTCAAATGTGGAACAAATGAAAGAAATAGGACTTGATGTTCCAGAGCCTACTGAAATCAGCTACTTTTTAAATAAATCAAATATAAATGTTAGAGCTGATGTCCTTACTGTAGACGAACTCGTTGAAGCTTTGGGAGAATGTTAGGTGATAGATATGAAGATAGAATGCAAAAATTTAGAACATATTTATAACAAATCAAATCCGTTTGAAAAAGTTGCTCTCAAAGATATCAATTTAGAGATAAATCTTGGAGAATTTATTGGAATTATAGGACACACTGGAAGCGGTAAATCAACATTGGCACAACATCTGAATGGATTATTAGAACCGACAGGTGGAGATGTATTAGTCGACGGAATATCAACAAAGACAAAAGTAAAAACAGATATAAGAAAAAATGTTGGATTAGTATTCCAATATCCAGAATATCAATTGTTTGAAGAAACTTGCTACAAAGACATTGAATTTGGTCCGAAAAATTTGGGGCTTACAGATGAAGAAATTAAAGAACGTGTAGAGTGGGCTTGCGATGCTGTTGGATTAGATGTTGAACACATGAAAGAAAAATCACCATTTGAATTATCTGGTGGACAAAAAAGAAGAGTAGCAATTGCTGGTGTTTTGGCGATGAAACCAAAATTTTTAGTACTAGATGAACCAACTGCAGGGCTCGATCCATTGGGACGCGATATGATTTTAAATCAAATAAAACAACTTTTTGAGAGAGAAGACATGACAGTTATTTTGGTAAGTCATAGCATGGAAGATATCGCAAAACTTTGTAACAGAGTAATTGTTATAGATAAAAGTCAAATCTTTATGGACGATAAGCCGGAAGTTGTGTTTAGCAAAGAAAAAGAGCTAAAGGAGATTGGACTTAGCATTCCACAATCTACACAAGTTGTGAGAAGATTGAAAGAAAAAGGATTAGATGTAAAAACGGATTGCTTGAATGTTGAACAAGCTTATGAAAGCATCAAAAAAGCTATGGAGGCAAAATCATGATAAAAGATATAACAATTGGTCAATATTTTGCAACTGATAGTATTATTCATAAGCTTGATCCAAGAGTCAAAGTAACATTTGTATTTTTATATATTATTGCGATATTTCTTATAAGTAAACTTTGGGTATATGCACCTGTATTGGTGTTCTTAATAGCTATAATCAAAATTTCCAAAATAAAACCGAAATTCGTGTTCAAAGGAGTTAAACCACTTCTTCCAATTATTTTGTTGACATTCATACTAAATGTATTAATGACACCAGGTGAGGTTGTGTGGAAATGGAAAATATTTACTGTCACAAAAGCTGGATTGAATTTGGGATTTTTTATGGCATTTAGGTTGATATTTTTGGTTTTAGGTACAAGTTTATTGACATTGACAACATCACCAATTGAATTGACTGATGCTATGGAAAAAATGCTACATCCATTTGCTAAAATTGGATTTCCTGCTCATCAATTTGCAATGATGATGACCATAGCTCTTAGATTTATTCCGACATTATTTGAAGAAACAGACAAAATAATGAAAGCTCAAATGGCTAGAGGAGCAGATTTTGAATCTGGAAATATAATCAAAAGAGCCAAAAATCTCGTTCCACTTCTAGTTCCATTGTTTATAAATGCTTTGAAAATTGCAGGAGAACTTGCAGTTGCAATGGAAGCCAGATGTTATCGCGGTGGAGAAGGAAGGACAAGGCTGAACGAATTATCGTATCAAAAACGAGATTTCATAGCTTATGGAGTTATTATATTATTATTCATTTTAATTATAGTGAGTAGAATAATATGAAAAATATCAAATTAACAGTTCAATATGATGGTTCAAAATTTTACGGATGGCAGAAGCTGAATGATTTGCCATCCGTACAATTAGAAATAGAAAAAGCAGTGACAAAAATGGTTAATCAACCAGTGAAAATCAATGGAGCTGGAAGAACTGACAAAGGAGTTCATGCAAAAGGTCAAGTGTGTAACTTCATTGTTGACACAGATATTTCAGCGAATCAATTTCTAATGGGAGTCAACCACTTCACGAGTGATTCAATTGTCATAGTGAAATCTGAAGAAGTGGATTTGGATTTTCATGCGAGATTTAGTGCAAAATCAAAGACATATAAATACATTTTATGTAACAAATACTATATGGAGCCTTGGTTTAATGATTATAAAGGTCATAGAAAATACTACTTAGATTTTGATTTGTTACTAAAATGCAGAGATATGCTAATTGGAAAACATGATTTCACATCATTCGTTAATAATTTGGAAGAAGATACCAATCCAATTAGAACTATTGATGAAATTTCAATCGAAAAAATTGACGACGATATTGTATTCACATTTAAGGCGGAAAGTTTTCTTAGAAATATGGTTAGAATTTTGGTTGGGAGCATGGTTGATGTAGCCAGAGGAAGAAAAAGCATAGAATGGCTTAAAAATGCTTTGGAAAATAAAGACAGACAATCTGCAGGTATCACGATTGAACCTTGTGGATTGTATTTAATGGATATCGAATATTAAAAGGGGGAGTAAATGAAAAACTTTACCAGAAAACTCATCGGAGTAGTTATGATACTAATGATGATGTTTGTTTTCATTGACACCGAATCTTTTGCAGAAAAAGATACATTTGTAATTGGAATGGAGGCAAACTATGCGCCATTTAACTGGTCTCAATCGACAGATGCAAATGGTGCTTATCCTATCGAAAATAGCAAAGGGGAATATGCAAACGGATACGATTTACAAATAGCTAAGAAAATTGCCGATAGTTTGGGCAAGAAATTAGTTGTAGTAAAAATGGAATGGGATGGACTTGCACCAGCAGTTATGAGCGGGAAAGTTGATGCGATAATTGCAGGAATGAGCCCAACGAAAGAAAGAAAAGAACAAATTGATTTCTCAGATACTTATTACAGTTCTGATTTGGTAATCGTAACAAAAAAAGATAGTAAATACATCAACGCAAAATCATTAAATGATTTAAAGGGTTTTAAAATTACTGGTCAATTGAACACGTTCCATTATTCAGTAATAGATCAAATTAAGGATTGTGATAAACTACCTGCAATGGAAAGTTTTCCATCAATGCTGTCTGCAGTTTTGGCAGAGAAGATAGATGGATATGTTTCAGAAAAGCCACAAGCTTTGAGTGCAGAAGCATCTAATGCTGAACTTTCATACATTGAATTTGAAAAAGGTTCAGGATTTGAAACATCAGCAGAAGATACTTCAATTGCAATCGGGGTGAAGAAAAATTCTGATTTGACCGAAAAAATCAATGAAGCTTTGAAAAAAATCAGTCCAGAAGAAAGAGATAAGTTGATGCAAGAAATGGTAAGATTGAACGTGGAAAAAGATCAACCACAAGGATTCTTATCAAAAGTAAAAAGCATATTCAATGAATACGGATCGCTTTTCTTAAAAGGTGCATTGATGACGTTGTTCATCGCCAGTGTGTCTACAATTGTAGGATTTTTAATTGGTATATTGGTGGCAGTTATTAGAAACATGAAACTAGATAAAGATAAAAATAAGTTCACTTATTATCTTCACAAAGTCATTAATTTCATTCTAGCTTGTTATGTTGAAATATTCAGAGGAACACCAATGATGGTACAATCAATGTTGATTTATTTTGGAGCAAAATTATATCTTGGAATTGATATGGCACCAATTAGTGCAGCTTTGTTCATTGTAAGTGTCAACACTGGAGCTTATTTGTCAGAAGTTGTACGTGGTGGAATTAATTCTGTCGATGTCGGACAAATGGAAGCTTGTAAGGCTTTGGGAATGACACACGGACAATCAATGATTAATGTAATCTTGCCACAAGCAATCAAAAACATTTTGCCTTCTATAGGAAATGAGTTTGTAATCAACATCAAAGATACATCAGTATTGAACGTAATCAGTGTTACAGAATTATTCTTCGTATCCAAATCAATTGCGGGTTCAACTTATAATATATTTGAAACGTACGCAGTTACTTGCGTTATCTATTTCGTGTTGACATTCTCTTTGACAAGACTTTTATTATTCATTGAAAAGAAATCTAATAACAGAGAATACGTAATGGAAGCTACAACTGGAGGAATGTTCAATGGAAAATAAAATAATAGAGTTACAACATTTGAAAAAAAGCTACAATGGAGTAGAAGTTCTAAAAGATATCAACTTCACGATATCGAAAGGGGAAGTTCTATCTATTATAGGATCGTCTGGTTCTGGTAAATCTACTATGTTAAGATGCATCAATCTTCTAGAAAAACCAACTGGTGGGGATATTTTGTATTATGGAGAATCCATACTTTCTTCCAAATTTAATCAAAACAAATTCAGATCCAAAGTAGGCATGGTATTTCAACAATTTTATTTGTTTGAAAATATGAGTGTGATGGATAATTGCACTGTCGCACAAATCAAAGTTTTGAAAAGAGACAAGGAATCGGCTGTTAAAGAAGCTAAAAAATATTTGGAACTTGTAGGAATGATTGACCATGCACATAAGAAACCAAGCATGCTATCAGGTGGACAAAAACAAAGAGTTGCCATTGCTAGAGCATTGTGCATGAATCCGGAAGTTTTATTGTTCGACGAACCAACATCTGCGCTGGATCCTGAGATGGTTAACGATGTATTGCAAGTAATGTCAAAACTTGCAGAAACGGGGATGACGATGGTAGTTGTGACACATGAGATGCAATTCGCTAGAGATGTGTCCACAAGAGTTTGTTTTATGAATGAAGGCTACATCATTGAAGATACAGATCCAAAAACAATGTTCACAAATCCAAAACACGAAAGAGTTAAAGAATTCTTGAAGAATTATTTGAATAACTAAAATAGACGCCCTTTATCACATACGATAAAGGGCGTTAATTTTATCTGATATTTCTGATATAATTGTGAATTACATAGTTGTTGTTATATTTGCTGTACAAATTATACGGACTGTAGATTGAATTGATTTGAAGTTTATCTGAACTACCAAATGAAACCTTCAAATCAAACGAAGTGTTTGGATTTGATTCACACCAAGCTTTTACAGTGAAATCTGTTGGTGATGTTGCAGTTTGTTGTTTTATAAACATTGTTGCGACACCATTTGAATCAGTTGTTTTTGTAATTGTTTGATCGAATCCTTTTTGATTTCTAATTCTAATATTTAATTTTAAATTAGCAATTTTCTTGGCGTTTTCATCTGTAGCAAATATTTTAATGTTCGCTGTATCATTAAGATTGTATGACTTTTTGTCTGTTTCGAACTTCAAATTTACAGTTTGTTTTGTTTCAGGTTTGTTTTCTGATTCTTTAACAATAAGTGTTGTGTTTGCTGAAGAATTTTTGTAGCCGGTTTTTGAAACTGTGGCTTCAATATAATATCTTCCTGATTTTTCTGGTCTGAATGTGTAGTAACAATTACCGTAGCTATCAGTCTTAAATCTTTTTTCTTGTTTATTGTCATTCTCATCAGTGATGCTTAATACTACATCAGCACCTGAAATTCTTCTTGTATTAGTCTTGCAAGTCACAGTTATCATAGAATTTTGATTCAATTTGATTTCTGTACTGTCCAAATCAACTTTAGTATCAAAAGTTGCTCTGTTATCTTTTACTTCAAAACTTACATTATCTTCGTTAGTATTTCCTTTTGAATCAGTCGCTTTGATATTTACATTATAAGTTCCAGCTTCATCTAATTCGTCAGCTTTTAAATATAGTATAGATTGTCCGCGATAGTTTGTAGTCAATTCTTTTTCTATTAATTTCTTAGATGGTTTGTTAATCGTGAATTTGACTTTTGCATCTTTAATGTTTCGTTTGTTTGAATCAGTAACTACAGCGGAAATATTATTAGTATTACCAATAGAAATTGAATTTCTGTAAACATTGGATTTAATATTTACAGCCATCTTGCTTTCTGGACTGTCACCTTCTACATAAATTACAGCAAAGTTTGAAACGTTTGAACCGTCTTTTGATTTGGCAAATATTTTAACTTTACCTGGATTATTACATACAACCATAGCGTTATCTACAGATGCGATGTTTTCATCTGAACTTTCCCAAGTTATATCGTGATTTTTGGAATTTGCAGGTAATATTCTAGTATCGATTCTGAATTTGTCGCCGACTTTTGCTTTTTTATAGGAAGGATACATAATAATACTTTGGACTTTAACATCCTTGTCAACACTGTCGTCAATATTTGGCTTTTCATTTTCTAGTACGTTAACCCTGATGTATTGCAAAATTCTAGGATTGTCTGCAGACTTAACAGTTACATAACATTGTCCAGGATTTAAAGCTCTTATTAATCCAGAATTATCTACAGCACACACATTTGTATTAGAAGATGACCACATCAATTCTTTGTTTGTCGCATTTTCTGGATAAACTTTTGCGTTGATTTGTGTGTCTTCTCCCTCTCTTAAAGTAATATTGTCTTCGGATACTGTGATTTTATTTACTCTAATTTCTTGATCTGGTTCGGGAACATCTGGTTGAGGTGTAGGTTCCACTGGATCAGGGTCTGGTGTTGGATCGACATTGGTTCCTGAATAAGGTTTGGTGAAAGCTTTTAAGCATACATTTGCGTTTGCTCTATTTCTTGCCAGATCAGACCAATTATATCCATCGTTAGAAATAAATGATTGATTATATCCAGCTCTTGCCCTTGAAGAATATCCGTAAATCATAGATTCAATTGGAATAGGGTAGCTGTAACCAGGAGTTGTAAGTTTTACAATTGGTGCAAAATAAGCTCCAGCATTTATTCTTTGTGGATTAAATTTTACAGTAGTGTATCCTGCGTTTTCCACAGTTCCACGTGCAACTAAAACTTTATCGTTGAATCCACTGTTTCCACCAATATTTGTGTTAACATAAATTTCGTATTGGGCTCCATTTGAAGGAACGAAGAAACCAACTTCATCGATTTGACTAGTTCTACTTACGGGACCAAAAATATTTGAAAACCAGCCAGTTTGATTGTAACCAATGCTATCAGTCATTCCCAAATCGTCGTAATACCAGATAGATTTATTTCTATCTTTTTCTTTTAAAACAAAAATGCAGTTTCCTTTGGCAATGTGAGCATCATAATACGATACGTGATAATATCCACCTTGATTTCCCCAACGATCACCCCAACTATTTTTTACAAGCCAAGCACCATCTCCAGGGGGAGTTATTCCGAAATTGTATCTTGAGTAATCATCGTCCCATCCAATAATAGTTACAGCATGATTTTGCCAACCATAACCAGGATTGTAATGACTCATAGAATAAAAGTTGGTAAAGCTTGGATCTCCGTTTACAGTCGTGTAAGAAGCACCGTATCTCATTATAGCTCTTTTTAATCTGTCACGATCTTGATTATTGTTAACATCTGGAATGTACAAAGCTTCCTTCAATTCCTTAGCTGGAATTAAATTATAAGGAGAACTAAAATCGTAAGCAGAATAAGGATCGTCTTTTTCCCAAATAGGACCAGACCATCTTGATAAGTAAGCTGCAGCAACTGCTCTTGTACCACCTTGATCAGGACCCCAGTCAAAACCATGAGTATTTCTCAAATGTTTTTCAGAAAAATCTGTGAACTGACCATTAGTGAGCATATTCGATTCTGCAGAACCATACGTAGCAAACGCCCAACAAGATCCGTTTGGCCCTTGAGCTTTTACGGGAGTAACTCTGTTGTGTTGACGTAAATCGTAGTTTGCTGGAATTCCATAAGCTTTTTGACTTGGGATGTCTTCTTTTTGATTAAACAAATCGTAGTTTGTGTTAACCAAGAAAGGATCTTCGTTTGAACCGTAGTTTTTCGTAGTCTTAGAACTACTTTTTTGCCTGTTAAATGCGGGATTACGAGGCGCTTCAGAAAAATCGATTTCTTTTACAGTTAAATCATCGTTTAATTTGAATTTGTTTTGACTGTCTGCAAAACTTGTAGAAAACAGTGATTGCAACGTAAAAACCGCAATAAAAAGCAATAAATTTTTTCTTTTCATATTCAACTCCTTGCAATAATTTTAAATATTAATTCAGGATTAAAATAGTATACATAACACTATTAAGAATTAACAACTATATTATACTACTTTTGGAAGAATAAATATATATCTTGAACAAATTCAATAAAATGTCATATTTTGTGATTATCTATACATTTCTACTGTAGTACGTTAAAATCAATGTTAATTAATGTAAATTTTTAAATAATTAATGTAAAATTTCATTAAAAACATAGATTTTTTGAAATTATGTGATATAATAAATGCAACAAATACCAAAAACTAAATTAATAGATGTACTATTACTAAATAATTTTGATAACTAAAGCATATTTATTAAGGCTATTAATTTAGTAGCATATTTCAATAGGAGGGCGTTATGAAAATCAAAAAAATTTTGAGTCTACTACTAGGAACAGTTCTTGTATCATCTATGATGTTTACTGGTCCAACGTTTGCAGACGAAAACAAAAATTCCAAACTAGAATTAAGTCCTGTTGAAAATAGTTTTAAAGAAAATTCCAAGGATGACGAATTGATAATATCTCCATTGAAGACATCTTACGATTCAGTTCGTTCAGCTTCCAGAGCGGCATTGCCAGCAAAATATGATTTGAGAAAAACTAACAGAGTTTCCTCAGTCAAAAATCAAGGACAAAATGGTTCTTGCTGGACATTTGCTACATATGGTTCCATGGAGTCTTATTTAAAATTATTTGGAAAAGAATTTGATTTTAGTGAAAAACACATGAGAAACATGCACGGATTCGATTGGGGTCCAAATGATGGAGGTAACAGAGATATTGCAACATCATATCTTGCGAGAGGAACTGGTCCGATTTTAGAAAAAGACGATCCTTACGATGCTTACATCAATGTTTCACCTACAAATGTCAAAAGAGCTTTTGATCTTGATAAAGTCATTTATCTTCCAGATGTTCACAATGCAAATGAAACTAATGTTATCAAACAAGCTATTATGGAATACGGTGGAGTGTACACAACTTTAAGTTCTCAAAAATATTACGAAAAGAAAGAGACTAAAAGTTATTACAATCCAGGAAGTGGAAAAGCAGATCACGCAGGAACAATTGTAGGATGGGATGATAATTTTTCAAAAAATTTATTCCAAGCAAAGGCTCCTGGCGATGGAGCATGGATTGTAAAAAATAGTTGGGGAACAAGCTTTATGGATGGCGGTTACTATTACGTATCGTATTACGATGGTTTCTGTGGTAAGTCCAATGCAGTCTTCATTCCTCAAAGAAAAGATCCTAATGCTGTAATTTCACAATACGACGATTTCGGAGCAACAAGAAGTGTTGGATACAATATGCAAGGCTACATTGCGAATGTATTTACTTCTGATGAAGATCAAACAATTTATCAAGCTGGTTTGTTCACAGTTGCGATGAATACACAATACAAATTGTACATTGTAAGAGATTTGCAATCTACAGATGATTTGGCAGCCAAAAGAGAAGAAATCGGCAGCGGTGTGATTGAATATCCTGGATATTATACATTGGATACCAACCAAATCAAAGTTAAAAAGGGCGAAAAATTTGCGATAGTAGCATACATGGATTCATCAGCTGCTAATTACAAATATCCAATGCCTATTGAAATGCCGATTGCAGATTATGCTTCAAAAGCAAAAGCTCAAGAAGGTCAATCTTATGTTTCATCACAAGGCGACAAATGGACTGATTTGACTAAAGAAGTTAAAAACGCAAATGCTTGTATAAAAGCTATCGGAACTACTGGAGAAGTTCTTCCAAGAGATACAGTTCCAGAAGTTGATCCAGATGAAGTAATAGAAGAACCAACTTCAATCACTGTGAAAGAAGGTAGCCAAGGATTCATAAGCGTTAAAAAGAAAGGAAAACTTCACGCGACAGTTCAACCAGAAAAATTTAACAACGATCCAGTTGTTTTTGAATCATTGGATAAAAATGTTGCAGTTGTAAAGAACGACGGAACAGTATATCCAGTAAATGTTGGAAATGCAAATATTTTGATAAAAACAGTCGATGGAAAAATTACACAAAGATTTAATCTATTGGTAGCTCCAGAAGGAATTAGAGTTCCTGATAGAAAAATGATTGAGGTAATTGGGGATAATGATTATGATCCAAAAACAGATCCGGATAATACAGAAATCCCAGTTATACCACCTAAACCACCGATCGATAATCAAGAATTAGATCCTAAAGTCATTAGAAGTTTGGGAGTATCAGTTCCATCAGTCACTATCAAACAAGGCGATAAGTTTAATTTGGATTCAAAAATTTTAACTTATCCACAAACTGCTATAAGAAATTTTGATTTTAGTATAAGTAACCATGACATAATTGACATTGATTCAAAATCAGTGATTACTGCTAAAAAAATCGGAAGAACAAAGGTAGATATTAAAACAAAAGAAGGATTACAAACAAGCATTACCATAATTGTAATACCAAAAGAAAAAGGCGAAATTACTGTAGAAAAATTTGCACCATCTAAAAGACACGCTGGAATATTCACTGTATTTATAGATGCAAAAGAAGGAGACAGAGGATATTCTGGTCCAGCAAAGCTAACAGTAAAAAGTGGAGATAGAAAATTAACTAGAACAATATATTTCAATTCAGGTCATGCACAATCTAAATTCCACGGAGGTCAATTTGGAGTGTGGAGAAAAGATTTCGAAGCGACTATAACTATAAGAAATCACGAAGAGACCATAAAATTTGGGTTTTAATCAATAGCGGGTAGTGCCGATTGTTAAATAAAATATTTAGTTCATAGGAGGGAAATATGAAACATTTAAAGAAATCATTAGCAATGATTTTAGTGTTCGCTATGACTTTTATAGCTGTTGCACCTTTGAGTGAAGTTTTCGCAGATTCTTTGGAAGTACAACAAGAAGAACCTAAACTTGAAATTTCAGAATTAAAAGAAGGTTTGACACAAGCTGTAAAATCAGTTGAAGACATAGAACCAGCTGATGAAAAGTACAAGGAAGTTATGGATCAGTTTTATGAAGCACATGATTTCTTAGACAAAGAAATTAAAGTAGCTGAAATGAAACAACGCCAAGCAGTAGGAAGTGCAGAAGCTGTAGGAGCATTAGAAAACACAATCTATGATTTATCTACAATTCCAGTAAGAGTACAATTGATGATTAGAATTGGTAGAGCAATCAGATTTGCATCTACTGAATTATCTAACAAAGTTGTAGCAGCTCACACTAAAATAACAGAATATATAATAACTGGATTATTATATGCTGTTAATCCTTTTGCTAGTGAAGCTCAAATTATGGATTACATCCAAAAATTTGACCAATTGGAACAAGAATTGTTAGCTTATCCTGATTTGGGACCAAACGACATAGCTACTATTTACAAAAAAGCTGCAGTTTGGAGAGAAATCAGAGAAGCTAAAAAAGTACGTGCTTCAAGAACAAAATTTGGTAATTCATTTATCGTAAAAGAATTAAGTGAAGAAATTTCAAAAACAGTAGGTTTGCAATTTAGAATCACAGTAAAATGTGGTGAATTAGACGACCAAGTTAAGAAACTTCACGAAGCAATGGAAAAAATTACTGGACCAAAAATCAAGGCTGAAAAAATCGAATTTAAAGAAGGCAACATGGGAGCCATCTCAATCAACAAAACAACAACTATCAGCCCAATAGTAAGACCTAACGAAGTTAAAGACAAAGAAGTATTTATCTACTCATCTAATGCATTCATGGCAAGAGTCGTTGGAAAAACAATCATTCCACTAAGAACAGGAACTGTTATGATTACAGTAGTTTCAAAAGATGGTTGTGCAAAATCAAACTTTGAACTTCATATCGTAGAACCTGGTCACAGCGTAGAAGGAATTCCATTCTTACAAGCCACTGGAGAAAACTCAGAATATCTTAACACTAATACAAATGGTGGCGGGGTAGTTGGAGGTAACTCTTCAGTTGGAAAAGATATTTATGAAGTTAAAAATATTGGTTTCTCAGTAAAATCTACTACATTAAAAATTGGAGATACATTTGATTTAGCATCAAAGACATTTGTATTCCCTGAAAATGCATTAGAAAAACAAGTTTCTTACAAATCAGACAACGAAGATA
This sequence comes from Finegoldia magna, assembly GCF_002243175.1. Taxonomy (GTDB): domain Bacteria; phylum Bacillota; class Clostridia; order Tissierellales; family Peptoniphilaceae; genus Finegoldia; species Finegoldia magna_J. Next base: position 25,318 of record NZ_NDYF01000012.1, on the reverse strand, counting down.
TTGCAACAGTTAATGAAAAAGGAACAATCGAAGCAGTTGCAGAAGGATCAACTACAATAACTGCAACTACAAAAAACGGAGTAACTAATAAATTCAAACTAAACGTAATCAAAAAAGTTGACAAAGACGAATATCAAATAACAGAAATCAACCCTTCAGAAAGAAAAGCTGGAATATTCTCAATCGAATTCAAAGCAACTAAAAACGGTAAAAAGTACAACGGACCAGCAAAAGTAACAGTGACAAACACTAAAAAAGCAATCGCAAGAGACGTTTACTTCAACAACGGAGTTGCATCAGTTAAATACAACGGATTTGAATTTGGAACATGGGTTAAAGATTTCAACGTTAAAATCGAATTAAAAGACCAAGTAAAAACATTTGAACTTAATTATTAGGAGATGAAAAATATGTTAAAAAAAGCATTATCAGTAGTATTACTATCTAGTATGTTATTGGGAACAGTAGCGCCAGCAGTATCTTATGCACAAGAAGATAAACTTGAAATCGTTCAAGGCGCAGAAGAAACTGAAAAATTAGGAATTGATGAAGCAGAAGTTTACAAAAGACAAATCAAATCAATTCAAAACGAAGTTAACTCAATCCAAGTTAAAAGAGAAGACGAAAAAGAAATGGTTGACAAATTCAACGAAACTTCTCTTGAAATTAGCGAAAAAATAGACCAAACAGCAGTAGGAATGGGAGTAGCAGATATTTATGACTTATCATCTATTCCACAAAGATTATTGTTATTAGGAAGAATGGGAAGAGCAATCAGATTTGCTACAACTCAATTAAGATACAAAGTAGATGCAGCACATGCAGAAATCGCTGAATACATCTTCGGAGGATTTGTAATAGCAGCATCTCCATTCCACACAGTAGAAGACATGAAAGTTTATATGGCACAATTCGAAGCATTATCACAAAAATTACTTAGCTACCCAGATGCTGGATTGAATGATACTGCAAACATCTATGTAAGATCTGATTTGGATCACAAATTAGCAAAAGCTAGATCATTAAAATATCATGAATTGAAAAATATGTCTGATGCAGTAATCAAAAAATTAAACGCTGAAATCAGTGAAATTACTGCTCTAAGATTAAGACCACAAGCAACTGTAGCTGAAATTTACCAATTAGGCGACAGACTAGACCAAGCAGTATTCGAAGCATTAAACAGCGAAGATTACAGAGCAACAAAAACTGAAATCGAAACATTAAAAGAAGCTATGAACAAAGCTATCCAAGCTAGAAGACATGGCGACAAGAGAGTTGAAGTTGGTAAAGCAATTGACCGTGCAAAAGAAGAATTGGCAAAAATCAGACCATCAAGTGTTATCGCAGCTCAATTAGTACAACAATTCCAATCTTACTATGAATAAAATTTATTAAGATTAGAAAAATTAACAAAATATTTATTAATAGGTGCATTCTAATTAGAAAGCACCTATTTTTATATTTAAAAGTTTCATAATACGTGTATTAAATGATATAATTACATAGTGCATACATAATTTCTTTTAGAATGTAAAAAAATTTTAATATATTTAAAAAAATGGAGGATATTAATGGTTTCAAAAAATTCAAAAAACTTAAAATCCAAAAGTCCATATTCAGGAAGTCTGACGAGAGAACAGTTTTTATTCAATGAAATGAGAATTACTGCAAAGTTAAAGCTAGAACTTAATGATGATGAAGAAATCATTAATAAAATATATTCCGAAAACTTATTGCAATATAAAACAGAAAAATCTCTAAAAAACATAGCAAATGTTTGCTTAAAAAGATTAAATTCTCTAAATAATAAAAAAATTGTAAAAATAATAGCACAAGCACCTTCTGAAGCGTCAAAACAAGCCTGCTTATATGCGATGATGAAGCAACAAAGAATTGTATGGGATTTTTTCATTAATATTATTGGCCAAAAATTTTCAACTCATGATTATAATTTTTCCAATTTAGATATAAATGTATTTATTTTACAGTTACAAGAGCAAGATGAATTGGTAGCATCTTGGAGTGATTCCACAATTAATAAAATAAAGCAAGTTTTAAAAAAAGTCATGCTAGAAAATAAATACATTGACGACAGAAATTCCACTAAGCTTAACAAAGTCTTACTTGATAATTCACTAAAACAAGAAATTGTAAATAATAATGATAACATAGCATTAAAGGCTTTTAATAATTTTGAATAGGTATTGATATGACAGATTTAAATGAAAGATTAGACAATTTAAAAAAAATTATACAAGAACCAGATTTTCTTGAAGGAAAAGGGCTTAGTAATGAAGTAAACATCAATATATTTTGTTATGATCCAAAAGAAGAGATGAAAATCAGGTATTTTGTTGAGAAACTCAAACAAGATAACTCCCTTAAAAATTGTAATATTCTGGCGTTCGATTTGTTCGAGTTATTTATTGAAGTATCGAATGATAGAAAATTGATTCATAAATATGTAGAGAAAGAAAAAAAATCTGGTAAAGAAGCACTTTTAAATAGTATAAAAAAGGTTGTCAGTTATGACAAAATTATTGATAAAATGGATTTAAGTAATAATAAACATATGAATAATGAAGTTGTAATAATTTATGGAGTAGGAAGAGTCCATCCATTTTTAAAATTGCACATGATATTAAATGAAATTCAGAAAGTAACAGATTTACCAATTATAGCTCTTTATCCAGGTAAGTATGATGGATTGACTGTATCATTGTTTGGTGAATTCGAATCAAGCTCATACTATAGGGCATTCAATAGAAAATAGGAGAGAAAAATGAAAATCAAAAATATGTTTAAGGACGACATCAACCGTAATATAAATGGTGTAGTAAAAGTTGATCAAGATGTTGATGAAATAATAGTACAAGAATTAGAAGAGTACGTTATAACAAAAGAACTAAAAAAGCACTTTAAAACTTTCTTTGAAATATATTCAGATTCATTTAACAATCCTACTAATGATATAGGAGTGTGGATATCAGGATTCTTTGGAAGTGGTAAATCACATTTTTTAAAAATATTATCCTACTTATTAGAAAATCGTGAAGTTTGTGGAAAATACACAATTGATAGATTTGAATCAAAATTTTCTGAAGATCCAGGAACCTTTGAGTTAATAAAAAAATCAACAAATAATCAAACAGACACAATATTGTTCAACATTGACTCGGAATCCGACGTGAGAAAAGATGATACAGCGGTTTTAAGAGTTTTCGCCAAAGTATTCTATAAATACTTAGGATATTACGGAGAAAACTTAAAAATAGCGAAATTAGAGCAATTTTTGGATAAACAAAATTTGTTCGAAAAATTTAGAGAAGTATTTAAAGAAAATAGTGGCATGGAATGGTACGCTGACAGGGAAGCATATTCTTTTTATGATGAAGAAATTATAACAACGATGGTAGAAGTCATGGGTATCGAAGAATCTTCAGCTAGAAGCTGGTATAATTCTGCCGATGAAGATATAGAAATGAGTATTTCTAAACTAGTTAGAGAGATTAACGAATACGTAGAATCCAAGCCAAGCGATTTCAGATTGTTATTTATGATAGATGAGGTTGGACAGTATACGGGATCAAACACAAGTTTACTTCTTAACTTACAAACATTACTTGAGAAAATAGGAACAGAGTGCAAGGGAAAAGTTTGGGTAATGTGCACGGGACAAGAATCTATCGATGAAATAATAAAAGCGCGCGAAAATGAGTTTTCCAGAATTCAAGCCAGATTCAAAACAAGACTTTCATTAACATCATCATCAGCAGATGAAGTGATCCAAAAAAGAATATTAACAAAAAACGAAGAAGCAAAGCCTGTTTTAAAAGATGTATTCAATAAAAATGAAAGCATCATGAGAAATCTGTTTAGTTTTAATGGGGCTATATTAGACATTAAAGGATACTCAAATGAAGACGAGTTTATCAATATATTTCCATTTGTACCATATCAATTCATTATAATGCAAAAAGTATTCTCGGAAATTAGAAAACATGGTAATACTGGAAAGCACTTATCTGGCGGAGAACGCTCAATGTTATCAGGATTTCAAGAATCGGCAATACAAGTTGAAGACAAAGATGAGTACTCAATAGTTCCATTCTATATGTTTTATGATACAACGCACACATTTTTAGATGGATCAATCCGAAGAGTAATAGAAAGATGCCAAAATGCTGCCGACGATGAAGAAAATCACGGAATAAAAGCAGAAGATGTTAAAGTACTAAAATTATTATATTTATTGCGATATGTAGATGACATTCCATGCAATATAGATAACATTGCAATATTAATGGCTGATAACATAAACGTAGACAAAATCACAGTAAGAGACTCAATCAAACAAAGTCTTAACAGATTACTAAGTCAAAACTATATTGCTAGAAGTGGAGATGTTTATAATTTCTTAACAGATGAAGAACAAGACGTCGCCAAAGAAATCAAACATACATCTGTTGACACATCATCCATAGTTCAAAGAATAGGTGAAATAATTTTTGAAGATATATTTACAAATAGAAAAAGAAGATATGGACTCAATGATTTTGCATTTGACAGAATGGTAGATGATATAGTAATGGGCATGGCTAATTCAGATATGAAATTAAAAGCCTACACAATTGCAAAAGATACAATTGGCAATCAAACATCCGACATACTTATCGAATCAAAAGGTAACGCAATTGTTGTATTGGCAAATTATCCGTATTTCGAAAATCTAGAACAAGCCATGAAAATCAAAAAATACATCATGCAAAAAAACATCAGCTCACTGCCATCATCATTGCAACAAATTATAACAGCTCAGCAAGAAATCGGAAACAAATACGAAAAACAAGCACGAGAAGATATTGAAAAAGCCATCCAAGATGGAAACTTTTTTGCTGACGGTGAAAAGCTTGTACTAAGTTCAAAAACGCCAGTAGATAAAATCAATGAAATGCTGGATCAACTAATTAGCCACGTTTACAGTGATATTGATTTAATTACATCCTATTCAACTACAGACGAAGATATCAACATGATTTTAAATGGATCACAAAACATGATTGAAGGAACAATTCCAAACCAACAAGCCTTGAATAAGGTAGAAGAGTATCTTGAAATGCAACAAAGAAAAAAGCTACCAACATCAATGGCAGACATTCAATCAAGATATCAAAAAAAACCATATGGATGGCGCGAAATTGACATAGCATCAGTAATAGCAAGACTTTTATACGATCAAAAAATAACTATAAAATACTCAGGAGTAACAATTCAACGAAACAATCCGAAACTTATCGATATGCTTAGGAAAAAAAGCGAGATTGGTAAAGTTGAAGTCCAAAAAAGAAACGAAATCTCTCCAATAAAAATAAGAAAAATAAAATCATTCATGAGAGAATACTTTGATGTAATGGATATACCAAAAGATGAAGACGATCTAATACAATTCATCAAAGACAAGTTCCAATCAAAAAACGATCATTACCAAAAATTATTGCAAAAATATAACTCTGAATACAAATATCCAGATAAAAATAAAATAGTAAGATCAATAAAATTAATAGAGACAATATTAAATCAATCAAAAGATAATGAAGAATTTATAGACTCAATAAACTCTAATGAGAATGAACTGTTGGACAACTTAGAAGATGTAAAAAATGTTGAAGAATTCTTCGACAATCAAGTTGAATTGTTTAATAAAGCCTACAAGTTTGAATTAAGCATGAGAGATGATCTTGATCCAATATCACGTGATGAAAAAGCGTATGAATACCTAAATAAAATCAGAAAAATTGTAACCATTCCATCTGATAAAAACTTCAACTATTCTCTGATTCCACAATTAAATGAACTACTAGATTATGTAAAACAATCGCACGATAAAATGTTGGAATCAAAAAGAGAAGAACTTTATAATGATGTAAGACAATGTCTAGGAGAAATACACTCAAGAGCAGAAAAAAACACCTCAGCAAAGAGCGTTTCAAATAAAGCCGATGATTATTTCTCATTTCAGAGAAATCAAATACCAGACAAAAATAGTATTACAACCCTGGAAGGAATGAAATCTCAGCTTTTTACTAAAAGAGATGAATACTTGTCATCAATTGACCAAATGATTTTATCATCACAAGTAAATGATAAAAAGAAACCATTCACAAGTGCAACTACACAACCACCACAACCTAAGAAAATCAAAAACTTAAGCAGACAATCATTGTTTCCAACAAAACAAATTAATTCTGTAGAAGAAATCAAAGACTATTTGGACAGAGTAAAATACTCCATGGTTGAACAACTCAAAGATTGTGATGGATTTAAGATAAATTAAGGAGATATCAATGGACAAGAATGCAATCAGAAAGTTTGCTACATTCGCAAGAAGTGAACTAATACAAAAAGTATCACAGAAAGCATTGGAATTTGGAATATCTGAAGAAAACACATCATTTACTGACAAGAAAGTATTCACAGATGAACCATTGACAAATACTGAGAAGACACAGCTTCAAGCACTCATCAAAAAAATTGAAGAACAAGGCTACAATCAAGTAATTGAAGAAGTAGCATACACTTGGTTTAATAGATTCATAGCTTTAAGATTCATGGAAGTTAATGGATATCTTCCAAGTCATATCAGAGTATTCACAGATGAATGTGACAATCTTAATCCTGAAATATTACAAGAAGCCATCAATCTTCAATTTGAAAATATGGATTTTGAAAAAGTATACGAATTAAAAGAAAAAAGTAGTGATGAAGAGCTATTCAAGTATTTACTAATATTGCAATGTAATGACCTTAACCAATACTTGCCAGAAATGTTCCAGAAAATAAATGATTACACCGAACTATTGTTGCCAGATAATCTTCTAAGAAAAGACAGCATCATCGATAAAATGATTACAGAAATACCGAATGAAGATTGGACCGAACAAGTTGAGATAATTGGATGGTTATATCAGTATTATAATGAAGAGCTTAAAGATAAAGTTTTCTCTGATTTAAAGAAAAATAAAAAAATTACTAAAGAAAAAATACCAGCAGCAACTCAGTTGTTTACTCCGGACTGGATTGTAAGATACATGGTAGATAACTCTTTGGGAAGGTTATGGCTTGAAGGTCATCCAAGTTCAGAATTAAAAAGCAAATTGGAGTATTTTATTGAAGAGTCTGACCAAGAAGATGATGTCAAAAATCAGTTAAATAAAATTAGAGCAGAATATTCAAAACTCATACCACAAGAAATAAAATGCATAGATCCATGCATGGGATCGGGTCATGTTTTATCATATTTATTTGATGTATTAGTTATGATTTACGAGTCTTACGGAATTCAAAAAAGAGAAGCCGTGGCTAGTATTATTCAAAATAACCTTTATGGATTAGACATAGACGACCGTGCAGGCCAGCTATCATATTTTTCAATTATGATGAAAGCTTGTCAGTACGATAAGAGATTCTTAAGTAGGGGAATTAATCATAATATTTACTCTATAAAAGAAAGTAAAAATCTCAGTCCACTTTTGATTAAAATTTTTACGGATGGAGATAATGAACTAGAAAACAATCTTAATAAGCTTATAGATCAACTGAAAGATGCAAAGCAATACGGATCCTTGATTACAGTAAATTCAGTAAATTTTGAGTTATTGAAAAACAGATTAAATGAATTGGAGAATAACAGGGATATACTTCTTTCAGAACAAACTATTAACGAATTTGAAGGTTTAATTAATATTGGTGAAATTTTATCGGGAAAGTATGATATCGTAGTTACTAACCCGCCATATATGGGAACTTCAAATGCAAATGGAAAGCTTTCAGAATTTTTAAAGAAAAACTATGGAGTATCAAAAAATGATCTTTTTGCCGCTTTTATAGAAAGATGTATAATGTTTTCGAAAAACAAATGTTATTATTCCATGATTACTCAGCATTCGTGGATGTTTTTGACATCTTATGAAAAATTGAGAAATAAATTACTAGAAAGCAGCACAATCATTTGTATGGCTCATCTTGGTACAAGAGCTTTTGAAGAAATTGGTGGAGAAGTAGTGCAAACAACAATATTTGTCAATAGGAAATCAAAAACGCCGAGCTACAAATCATCTTTTATAAAATTAACTAATTATAATACTTCACTTGAGAAAAAACAAAAAGTACTTGAAGCAATTAAATCCGATAGCTGCGATTATTTTTATGAAACAGATCAAAGTAATTTTGAAAAAATTCCTGGTTCGCCAATTGCATATTGGGCAAGTGATAATGTCATTAAAGCATTTGACAATGGTAAACCAATTGGAAATGTCCTAGATGTTAAACAAGGATTAGCTACAGCTGATAACAATAGATTTTTGAGATTATGGCAAGAAGTTGACATAAATAAATGCAAGTTTAACGCTAAAAGTTCTGATGAATTATTACAAAGTCAAAAAAAATGGATCCCTTATAATAAAGGTGGACAGAGAAGGCAGTGGTACGGAAACTACGATTATCTTGTTAATTGGGAAAAAGATGGTTTTGAAATCAGAAACTTTGTAGATAAAAATGGAAAACTAAGATCAAGACCACAAAATAGAGATTCATATTTTAAAGAAGCAATTACTTGGGGACTTATAACATCTGGTGGTTTTTCGATAAGATACAGGTCTTATGGGGGCATTCATGATGTTTCTGGTATGTCAGCATTTTTTAACGGGTCATTAGATTTATATTATGGATTGGGTTTAATGAGTACGAAATTATCTGATTTTATTTTTAAAATGTTAAATCCAACAATTAACTTACAAGTAGGAGATTTCAAAAATTTTCCAGTTATAATTCATAAGACAAAGATTAACATTGTTGATGAATTAGTAAAAGAAAACATTGGAATTTCAAAATCAGATTGGGATTCATTCGAAACTTCATGGGATTTTGGAAAGCATCCTTTTATAAATGGAGAAAAAACTATTGAGCAATCTTTTAATACTTGGAATCAAATCACTCAAAAAAGGTTTAAAGAATTAAAATCAAATGAAGAAGAGTTAAACCGAATTTTCATTGATATTTATGGATTGTCAGATGAAATGGATGAGTTTGTAGATGATAAGGATATTACTTTGTATCGAGCTGATGTGAAAAATGACGTAAAATCTTTTATTTCTTATGCAGTTGGTTGTATGATGGGAAGATACTCATTGGATAAGGATGGATTGGTGTATGCTGGTGGAGAGTTCAATTCTTCCAATTATGTTTCATTTACGGCTGACAGAGATGGTATCATTCCTATTTCTGATGATGAATATTTCGACGATGATATTGTTCACAGATTTATTGAGTTTGTTAAAGTTATATATGGAGAAGATAACTTGGAGGACAATCTGAAGTTTATCGCAAATGCATTGGGTGGCAAATCTCATAGTAGAGCTGTAATCAGAAATTATTTTATTAAAGATTTTTATAAGGATCATGTCAAATTATACAAGAAAAGACCGATTTATTGGTTGTTTGATTCTGGGAAGAAAAACGGATTCAAATGTTTGATTTATATGCATAGATATAAAAAAGATACTATTGCGAGAATCAGAACCGATTATATTCACGAACAACAAAGTAGGTATCGTACTGCATTGGCGGATTTGGAAAATAGGTTGAATGATTCTGAAGGAGCTGAAAAGATTAAATTGGAGAAAGAGAGAGATTCTATTCAAGAAAAATCGAGAGAGATTCTGTCTTATGAAGAAAAAATCCACAGCTTAGCTGATGAAATGATTGAGATTGACTTGGATGACGGTGTGAAGAATAATTACGATATCTTTAAGAATGTTTTGGCAAAAATTTAAGGATGTGATTAGGTGGATATAGATAATATATTGATGGAGCTTGATAAAAAATTCAAGCTTCCTTTGCCACAATTTTATAATAGAAGAATTATTTTTTGGGTTGATGAATCGAAGGATTTCTTGGATTATATTGATGATGTAAGTTTTGATAATGCAAGAGTTATTAAGTTAGATTGTAATAATAATTTTGCTGTAAAATATTTGTTGAATTTCGAGGATTTGGAGAGTAACTTCTTAGTATATCAGCCTTTTGTTTATGAAAACAATGAGGAGGATTGGTTTTATGATATGAAGCTATACAGCGAGATTTTCAGAGCTGATTTAATCAGTTTGTGGATTAATGAATTAAATGTTGTTGATAGTGAAAAGCTAAGAGGTGATATCAAAAATTATTCCAAATTTTTCAATGCAAAAACAAGACGTGTCAAATTCAATTCTCTTGCAAAAAAAATTGATAATAAGAAGGATTTGTACTTGGCAATAATGGCTACAATAAGTTCAAGTGATAGCTTGAATCCTAGTATGATTATTAGAAATGTTTTATCAAATGGATTGGACAATGATACTAACAAGATGTATGTGGATTTGTGTAATTATGGAGCTGTGGATATTTTCTGGAAGATGGTGTCACAAGCTACTGGTTATGAAAAAGAGAATTCTAGTTTAAAGGAGTTAATGGATGTAATAGTTCTGACAGCTTTGACGAAGTCCATCAGAAAAGATTTGTTGAATGATTATGATGATTTTATTAACAGTGCATATTGTTCTTTTTGTTATGATTTTTTGTGGGAATGGTTAAACAGCAGTTCAAGAGATGTGCTGAAACCTTATTTGGATGATATTAACGATGAGTTTGACGTTGATTCCAATTTATTCAGGCTTGGTGTGAATGATTTGATCGATACAGAAATTTTTGATTTTATTGATAAGATTATTCTGAAAAAAATCACAAGAGATGTTAAAGATTATATTATTGATATCGATAATAACAGAGAAATAATCGAACGAAGAAGAATTGGCGTGTGGTTTGATGATTATAAGTATTATTACGAAGCGTTGAGCTACTTGTGTGATATGCAAGAATTTTACAATAAAAATAGTGCATCTAATTGGGGAAGATCTGCAAAAGAAATTTGGGATGGCTATACTGAAGAGTATTATTTGATGGATACGTATTATCGAGGCTTCCACAAAAATTACAATTTTATTATAAAGGATTTTAATTCCTGGTTGAAAGATGATTTTTCAGTCGTTAAGGATTATGTAGAGGGTTTGTATAATAATTGGTTTTTGGAGAAACTTGGTGATAGATGGTTCGACTACTGTAAGGATGATTTGAAAGATCTGGGATATGTTTCTGAGATTAAGAAGCAAGTGGATTTTTATAGTGACAATATAAAAAACAAAAAAAACAAATGTTATGTAATTATTTCTGATGCGATGAGGTATGAGGTTGCTAAGAGCTTGTCTGAAAAGCTTGAACGAGAACATCAGTGCAAGATTTCTATGGATTCAATGCAGGCAATTTTTCCGACTATTACTAAATTTGGAATGGCTGCTCTTCTTCCTCATGAAGATATGAGTGTTAATATTACAGGCAGTGCAAATAATGAAAAATTATCTGTGATGTGCGATGGTATGCGAACGGATAGTAATTACAGAGAGAATTGTCTAAACAAAGCTAATCCAAACTCTGCGATTCTAAAATACAATGATATTATTCACATGAAAAGAGAGCAAAGGCAATCGATAGTAAAGGGAAAGGAAATAATTTATATTTATCACGATACTATTGATTCTTCTAGTCATAATGACGAAAATAGTGTGTTTAATGCTTGTGATGATGCAATTGATGAAATAATTGATATTGTTAGAATGATTACTAATGAGTTTGGTGGAATCAATGTTTTTATAACAAGTGATCATGGATTTTTGTATACTTTTAGTTCGATTGAGGATACAAATAAAGTGGATAATATTTCTAATAATGAAAGCGTAATTGAATATGCACGAAGATATGCTATAACTGAGAGAGACTGTGAATTAGAATATTTAATGAATGTTAAATTCTTTGATGAAAAATACACAGCTTTTACTCCTAGAAATAAAACGAGAATTAGAATGTCGGGGGCTGGTGAGAAATTCGTACATGGTGGAGTTAGCTTACAAGAAATGATTGTTCCTCTGATAAAGTACAAGCATGTAAGAAAACAATCTGTTGAATACAGAAGAAATCAAGAAAAGTACGATGTTAAACCGGTGAGTGTTGATTTACTCACTTCCAGTCACAAGATAAGCAATATGAATTTTTCATTGAGCTTTTATCAGAAAGAATCAGTTGATTATAATAGAAAAGCAGCTGTATATAGTGTCTATTTTACAGATTCAACAGGTGCAGAAATTAGCGATGTTAAAAAAATTATCGCTGATAAAGAAAGTTCAGATAACTCTGATAGGGTATTTAAGCTTGACTTTAATTTAAAGCCAAGGAAATATTACAGAACAGAAAGTTATTATTTGGTTATAGCCGAAAGTATAGATGATGTAAAGAAAGAAGAGTTTACGATAGATATAGCTGAAGATTTTGGTGAATTAAACTTTTTTGATTAATATCAAAAAGCCACCGTACGGTGGCTTTTGTTGTATCTATTATAAAATCATCTAACAACGACGGCGTATTTTTTGATGTTGTATCTGCTATCAAAAAGTGAGCGGGATATCCAATAACCGTTTGATTTATCTTCTGCTGGATCTACTATGTGCATTCTGTTTTTGTCGTAGCCATCTACTACCATTACGTGTGCGTTGTAAAGTGCATTTTTGCCCCAAAAATAATCTTTGAATGTTGGATTTCTGAATTTATACGTAGCAAAGAATATTACAGGGTTTCCTTTTGCAACTTCTTCTCTGATGTATTCTGAAGATTTGCCAGAAATATTTTCTGCGTTTGCGTATTTGTTAGCCCATTTTGTTAATGGCTCTGGGAATATTGATTGATAAATTCTTTCGTCAATATTAAAAGGAGAACCCGCAAATCCATGATTTGGATTGTTATCTCTTGCAAGTGGCATTTCTTTTATAAATTGATGAATATTTGTGTCAGTTTTGATATTTTTGTAGTGTAAACATTGCAGAAGTGATGCTGCTTCACAGCCCATCGGCAAACCGGCTTTGTTTTGGTTTATTTGAGATACATTTAATAATACGTACTCTTTTTTCGGTGGAGTTTTTCCGATTATTTCGTCAAATTTAGGATGAAGTCCGCCACCAACTAGCGTTATTTTATTCGGATTTAATTTGTCGAAGAAATTTTTCTCTGTTTTAGTTAAGTTGTTTTTTGTTGATGCAAAAATGATGGGGGATTTTTGATTTGCTGCAAATGGTGCCACTGTAACGCAGTCTATAAGTTCAGAAAATATTTGTTCACCGTTTTTGGCTAAGAAAACGGATTTTGAATTATTGAAGAATGTGTCAGCTATTTTCACGCTCGTATCATTTCTATTTTTTCCATAAATGATTTTTGAATTTGGAAAATTCTTGGATAATTTTGCTGTAGCTCCACCTATTAAATACGTGTTGTTGAATGTATAGTTTGAATATTTTTCTTCAAATGATTTTGTGTCATTTCCAACAAATAAGATTGGACTATTCATACTACATGCAGCTGCACTTACACTTGCTGAATCTACGATTGATTTGGTAGCGTGAACTACAAATGCGTTGTCGAACTGTTTTGTTTGATTGAGATTAGAAAGTTCTGTTGCGATTGCAAATGATGTCTCTATTCTGTCTTTTCCATAAATCCTTCTTACTTTATAACTTTGGTTCATTAGATTTGTTTCTTGTGATAGGGAAATACTTTGAGTGCCACCTACAAGTATAATATTTGTTGTTTTCAGTCTTTGAATTTCTTTTAATGTAGATTGGTTAATTTCATCATGATCTGTTAAAAGTATAGGGCTATTTATTTTATGCGCCAATACACCAACTGACAACGAATCTGCGATTTTTTCAGAATTTACGATTATAGCTGTGTCAGATGTTTTTGGATAAGATTTTTTTGATATTTGTATTGCTGTTTCGTATTGGTTTTTTCCTTCGATTGAAACTTTTTCGATTTGCTTTATCGCTGATGTTGGTTGTGATATTGAAACCGATAATACAAAAGCTAATGCAATGGTTTTAGAATATTTAAAGTATTTCATTTTGTCCTCCTAATATTAAAATTTTAAGTGTTTATGTAAATTTCATTAATTGTTTATTTCATTATATCATTTGCAAAATAATTTAGCTGAATTGGTACGTGAAATTTTGTATAATTTTTATAAATATTTGACAAATTATTAAAAATATATTATTATAATTCTATTAAAAGCTGTGATCAGAACGGAATATTTTGATTAATTTTACAGAGAATCCTGTTTGGTGAGAGGGATAAATTAAAAAATATTTGAATCATCTGAAAGAAGCTCACAGATCTAACAGGTCTGTGCGTATTACTTGACGTTACAAGAAATGAGAGGTTTACACAATTAGGGTGGTACCGCGGTTTATTCGTCCCTTGGAATTAATTTCCAGGGGATTTTTTAATTATTTTATAAGGAGATATTTTTATGAAAAAGTTTAAGGAACTTTCTAAGAAACCTGTTAAGGAACGTGAACAGGCTACTAGTAAGTATTGGAAAGAGATTGATCTTTTGAATGAAACTTACAACAGTAGAGATGAAGAAAATAGATATGTGTTCTATGATGGTCCTCCAACTGCAAATGGAAAACCAGGAATTCATCACGTTATAAGTAGAACTTTGAAGGATATGACTTGCAGATACAAAACTATGCAAGGATATAAAGTTTACAAAAAAGCTGGCTGGGATACTCATGGTCTTCCAGTTGAGATTGAAGTTGAAAAGAAACTTGGTCTTCACGATAAAAAAGAAATCGAAAATTACGGCGTAGAAAAGTTCAACGAAGAATGTAAGAAATCTGTATTTTCTTACAGAGAAAAATGGCAAGAGATGTCTGATAGAATGGCATACAATGTGGATATGGATGATCCATATATTACTTTGGACAATAATTACATTGAATCAGTGTGGGCGTTGCTTGACAAAATGTACAAGGACGGATTGATTTACGAAGGAGCGAAAATCCTTCCATATTGTCCAAGATGTGGTACTGGTCTTGCATCACACGAAGTTGCACAAGGTTATGAAAATATCAAAACTACAACAGCGTATGTTAAATTCAAAAGAAAAGATGCAGATGAATATTTCTTAGCGTGGACTACAACTCCTTGGACATTGCCATCAAATGTTTGTTTGACAGTTAATCCAGATATCGATTATATTTTGGCAGAAAAAGACGGAGAAAAGATTTATCTTGCAAAGAACAAAGCACACGATTTGTTGGGTCACGAAGGCGAAGACTACACTTTAATCAAAGAATTAAAAGGTAAAGATATGGAGTATATGGAATACGAACAACTTTTGCCTATTTATGATGTTAACAAAAAAGCATTTTATGTGACTTGTGCAGATTATGTAACTGTTGAAGATGGTACAGGAATTGTTCACACTGCACCAGCTTTTGGGGAAGATGACTATCAAACAGGAAGAAGATACGATTTGCCATTAATCAATCCTGTTGATGAAGAAGGAAAATTCGTTGGCGGCCCTTGGGCTGGTCAACACGTTATGGATACAGATCCAGAAGTGTTGCAAAGATTAAAAGAAGAAAACAAGTTATTCAGAAAACAAAAAATCGAACACAATTATCCTCACTGCTGGAGATGTCACACACCTCTTATTTATTATTCAAAACCATCATGGTACATTGAAGTTAGTAAACTAAAAGATAAATTAGTTGAAAACAATAACGGTGTAAATTGGTATCCAGATCACGTTGGTGAAGGAAGATTTGGAAATTGGCTTGAAAATATTAAAGACTGGGCAATTTCTAGAAATAGATACTGGGGAACTCCACTAAATATTTGGAAATGTGATAAATGTAATCACACACTTTCTGTTGGTTCAAGAAAAGAATTAAAAGAATTGGCGATTGAAGATATCGATGAAAATATAGAACTTCACAGACCATACGTTGATGATGTTCACATTAGATGTCCAGAATGTGGCGAAATAATGACTAGAGAAAAAGATGTTATTGACGTTTGGTTTGACTCTGGAGCTATGCCATTTGCGCAACAACACTGGCCATTTGAGCACACTGATGACTTTGATAAAGTGTTCCCAGCAGATTTCATCAACGAAGGAATTGACCAAACACGTGGATGGTTCTATTCTTTGTTAGCTATTTCTACAATGATTACAGGAAAAGCACCTTACAAAAATGTTTTGGTAAATGATTTAATCTTGGATAAAGATGGAAAGAAGATGAGTAAGTCCAGAGGAAACACAATTGATCCTATAGAATTATTCGATAAATACGGGGCGGACGTTGTTAGATTCTACTCACTTTATGTATCTCCACCATGGATTCCAACAAAATTCGATGTAAGTGGATTACAAGAAGTAGAAAGCAAATTCTTCAGATCATTCAGAAACACTTACAACTTCTTCCAAATGTATGCAACAACTGATGAAACAGATCCTACAGAATATTTTGTAGAATATAAAGACAGAGCTGTGATTGACAAATGGATTTTGTCTAAGTTTACAAATCTACAAAAATTCTACTTTGAAAATATGGATCAATTTGAATATACAAAAGTTGCCAGAGAAATTTCTAACTTTGTAATCGAAGATTTATCAAACTGGTACATCAGACGTAACAGAAGAAGATTCTGGAAAACAGAAATGGATGATGACAAAAAAGCTGTATACAACACAACTTATGAAATATTAGTTGGACTTACTAAATTAATCGCTCCATTTACTCCATTTATCGCAGAGGAAATGTATCACGATTTAACTGGCGAAAAATCAGTTCACTTAGCTTATTTTGATAAGGTAAATGAAGATTTAATCGACAATAAGTTAGAAGAAAAGATGGAAATGGTAAGAACTTTTGTAACACTTGCAAGAGCTTCTCGTGAAGAAGTGAATATTAAAGTTCGTCAACCATTGAAGAAAATAGTCCTAGATGAAAGATTTAAGGATAAGATTGAAGAGTTCAAGGATTTAATCAAAGAAGAAATCAACTTAAAAGATATCGAATACAAGAAAGATTTGTCCGAATTTATGAATTACGAACTAAAACCTAACTTCAAAGTTGCTGGTAGTATTCTTGGTAAACACATCAAATCTTTTGGAAATTATTTGAAAGATATCAACGCTAAGGATTTCGTATCAAAACTAGATAAATCAGATTTGAATATTAAATTAGACGATGAAGACATCGACATTAAGAGAGATTACGTTGATGTAAGAATCAACTCCAAAGAAGGCTTCGATGTGACAATGCAAGGAGATTATTTTGTAATCTTGGACACAGAAATCACTGATGAATTATTGATGGAAGGATATGCGCGTGAGCTTGTAAGTAAAGTTCAACAAATGAGAAAATCAAATGACTTTGATGTATTAGATAATATCATCATCAAAATCAAGCCAACAGATGATATTAAAAAAGCAATTGAACAATATGAAGACTTCATAAAAGATGAAACATTAACTGTTGACATTATTATTGATGAAAATGTGGACGGGGAAGACATTGATTTGAATGGAGAAAATGTTAAAATTGAAGTTATAAGAAAATAACTAATTAGCCTACTGATTAATTTCGGTAGGCTATTTTACGTTCAAAAGTATACAAAAAGTCAACAATGAAAAAAACTAATTGCAAACTGTACTATACTAATGGTATACTTTTATCAGATGAGGTGCAACATGAAGAACAAAAACACGATTTTAAGAGCAATTTTAGTATTTGCATTTAGTGCAGGAGTAATTTTTTTCATAAAAAATAAAATTGGAGCAGATGATGCTTTTGATGTAATAAAAAAGATAGGACCAGTTTACATAGTGGCATGTGTTATGACCATGTTTATGTTTTTTCTATTGGAAGCTATATCGTACAAATATCTTCTAAGGATACAAGGCTATGATGTATCTTTTAAAAGGTGCTTTGGATATACATTTACGGATTATTTTTTCAGTATGATATCTCCAGGAGGTAGCCTTGGTCAACCATTGCAATATCATACAATGAGAACGGATAACATTGATTCATTGACTACAATTAATTCACTACTTTCTTTTAATTGGATTTATCATTTGTCCATGGTAATTATTTTCTTTGTAGCAATGATTTTTGGATTAGTAGGAAAAATTGCGTCGATTTCTGAGTTTAAGTACTTGGTTATATATGGAATAGCGTGTCAATTGGTCTTGGTAATAGGAATAGGATTTTTGATGTTTGATAGCGAATTGGCGTCTAGAGTAATTAGATTTTTCAACACAATATTTTCCAAATTTAAAATTCTTAAACGCTTCAGCAAGTCAGAAGAAGATATTACAAAAACCATAGAAGAACACAAGAATTTCGGGAAGTTTTTAATTAACAATAAAAAAGTTTTTGCAAAATTATTGTGCATATCAATTCCAATGCTTTTGTTTTCGTTTGCAATTCCTGCGATTTTGTACAAATCATTTGGATTGAATTCATATAATTTTATGACTCTTGTTCTAATCCAGGCGGTGGTTACAATTTCGTTTGAGAGTGTTCATATTCCTGGAGGTGTAGGAGTTATCGAAGGAAGCATGATGCTTGTGTATTCTTCATTTATGCCAAAATCATTGGCGTTTAGTATAATGGCTATTAATAGATTTGTGACATTTTACTTAGCAGTGCCTTTTGCAGGACTATACTTTTTATTAGTGAAGACTAATCGTAAAAATTATCAGAAAAACAACAGTCTTATAAAATTTAATCAACAATAACAGATCGATCTATTAATTTAGGTCGATTTTTTATTGAAGAAAATTATCTGAGATAATTATTTTTATGGTTAAATGGGTATATTATATATGGTCAATATCTTTGGCATAAGATATTCTACTTATTAGAAATAACAAATTTTATCATTGATTTTGGTGCTCTTTATGATATGATAAATAAAAGAAATATTTTTTCGAGTACATAATGAAAAGCTTTTAGTAGTGAAAATAAATCCGTATTTTATGGGTTTTATATATAAAAAATTTTTATAAGGGGTGAAAGGTTTGAAAGAGTTTTATAATAAGTATTTTATGAAACAAAAAATGATGCATCCTGTTATGTTTGCACTTTTGCCGATTGCTTTGGTGGCGATATATTTTTATGGCCTAAGAGTGTTAGCATTATTTTTGCTAAACATAATAGTTGCATGCCTTGTCGAATATTTGGCTAATGCTAAGATATTCAAAAGAAACAAAATATCTGAAGCAGCTATTGTCACATCCTGTTTGTATACAATGACATTACCACCATCAATTCCTTTTTGGATTTCGGCAGTTGGTATAGCGTTTGGTATATTTTTCGGGAAGATGGTTTTTGGAGGATTTGCAAAAAATGTTTTCAATCCAGCCTTAGTGGCTCGTGTATTTATTTATGTTAATTTTCCTCAACAAATGACTATTTATTGGAACAAAGCTGTAGGTGGTTTTCCTGGAGGATTTGGAACTTACTTAACACAATCATTGGATTCTATGACACAACCAACTCCAATGACAGCCTTCAAAGTTAACTCAGCATTTGAAACAATCCCGACTATGCTTTTGGGACAAATTCCTGGCGTTATCGGCGAAACTTGCAAAGTTTTGATTATTATTGGAGCAATTTATTTGATTTATAAAAAAGTTGCAAGCTGGCAAATTATGGCGGGAAGTGTGCTTGGTTTTTGCGTATTAAGTTTAATTTTTAACGCAATGGGTGTAACTTCTGTTCCTAATCCTATTTATGGAATGTTAATGGGAGGATTTTTATTCGGTACTGTATTCATGGCAACAGATCCTGTATCTGCAGCTAAGACTCCAATTGGTAAATGGATTTATGGTTTCATAATAGGAATTGTAACTGTAATTATCAGAGGATTTGCACTATTTGCAGGTGGTGTTATGTTTGCGGTTCTTATTGGCAATACTTTTGCACCAATAATTGATTATTGTGTAAATAAAGTTCAATCTAATAAAAAAGCAAAATCAAATAAGGAGGTCAAGGTTAATGGCTAAGAAAAAATCAGTCGTATATCCAGTAATTTTTATGTTGGGATTGACACTAGTTTTGACATTAGCGTTGGCTTTGTTAAATCAAGTTACAACTCCTACAGTAAAATTTAATCAAGATATCGAATTAAAACATAAGATTTTGAATGTATTTAATATCTTAC
Organism: Finegoldia magna; assembly: GCF_002243175.1. Lineage (GTDB taxonomy): Bacteria > Bacillota > Clostridia > Tissierellales > Peptoniphilaceae > Finegoldia > Finegoldia magna_J. The sequence continues at coordinate 5,155 of NZ_NDYF01000012.1, read as the reverse complement.
CTGAAGATACTTCTGCATCAAACATTGACAAGACTTTCAAAGACAATGTCGTAGAAGAAGACTACAAAGACAGCAAACTTTACATTTTAAAACAAGATGGTGAAGAAAAAGCTTACGCAGTTCCTATTAACGGACCTGGTCTTTGGGGTTCAATCAGTGGATATGTAGGAATAACTAAAGATATGAAAAAACTTGTTGGAATAGAATTCATTAAACAAGACGAAACTCCTGGTTTGGGTGGACGTATCACAGAAGATGAATACAAAAACCAATACAGAGATTTGGATATTTCAAAACCTGTTGACGGCAAAATTGTAATCAATAAACCAGCAAATGGTGGAAATATTGATGCTATAAGTGGTGCAACTCAAACATCTACATTTGTTGTGAATATGATTAATGAAGATGTGAATGAGTTTATTAAGAATGGAGGTAAATAATGGCTAATTCAAATAAATATACTAAATTATTGAAAAATGGATTGCTTGATGACAACCCTGTTCTTATTCAAGTTATAGGAATTTGTTCCACATTAGCAGTAACAAACTTATGTATGAACTCCTTAGTTATGGGACTTGCATTAGCTTTTGTTACAGGATGTTCATCGTTTTTGATTAGTTTACTTAGAAAAGTAACTCCAAAACACATTCGTATGATGGTTCAAGTATTTATTATTGCATTCTTCGTAATAATAGTTGATATTTTCTTGAAGGCTTACATGCCAGAAATGAGTAAAACATTAGGACCTTACGTTGGTTTGATTATTACCAACTGTATAATAATGGGACGTGCAGAAGCATTTGCTATCAGCAACGATCCTGTAAGTAGTTTTGTAGATGGTGTGGCATCAGGCTTAGGTTATACTGTAGTTCTTGTGCTCATAGCTTTAATCAGAGAATTATTGGGATTCGGTAGTGTATTCGGAATCAGAATAATGCCTGAAAGTTTTGTGCCATGGACAATGATGGTTATGCCACCAGCAGCGTTCTTCATTTTACCTATAGTTATGTGGATCGCTAATGCTCATCTTAAAAAGGAAGGAGATGCTAAGTAATGACGATTAGTCCTTTAGTTATATTTTTTGCATCAATCTTTACTTCAAATATGATTTTCTCAAACTTTTTGGGAATGTGTTCATTTATAGCAGTAAGTAAAGAAATTGAAACTGCAACAGGATTGGGAATAGCTGTAACATTTGTATTGACGATCACAACTATAATCAACTTTTTCTTATATAAATTAGTTGTAAGATTTAATATAGAATATTTGAGGTATATAATTTTTATTATATCGATAGCAGCATTTGTTCAATTATTGGAAATGATTTTGGAAAAATACGTTCCAAATTTGTATTACGCTCTTGGAATATTCTTGCCACTTATCACAGTAAACTGTGCAATTTTAGGGGTAAGTTTGTTCATGGTAATCAGAAACTACAACTTCTTGCAAACAGTAGGATTTGCAATAGGAAGTGGACTTGGTTGGATGTTAGCAATTGTATCAATGGCTGGAATTAGATCCAAAATCAAGGATTCATCTGTACCAAAAGGTCTCCAAGGATCTCCTTTAACTTTAATTATAACTGGAATCATGGCGATGGCATTCATCGGATTCTCTGGTATAGTTCAAATATCATAAGGAGGAATCATGGGACAAATAATTATTACAACAATTGTAGTATCTGTGTTGTGTGCGTTATTTGCATTGTTGCTTTCATTTGCAGATAAGTACATTGCAGATTATGGTGAAGTAAAACTAACTATTAATAACGATAAAGAATTTACTGTAGATGGTGGAGATAGTTTATTATCTACACTTAGAAACCAAAAAGTATTCATTCCATCAGCTTGTGGTGGTAAGGGATCATGTGGTTATTGTAAAGTAAAAGTTTTGGATGGAGCAGGTCCAGTACTTGCTACAGAAAAACCAATGTTAACAGAAGATGAACTTAACGATAGTGTTAGATTATCTTGTCAAGTAAAAGTCAAAAAAGATATTTCGATTCAAATTCCAGAAGAGTTATTTAACGTAAAAGAATACGAAACAACTCTTGTTGAAAAATTACCTTTGACTGATAGAATTACTAAGTTTAGATTTGAACTTCCAGAAGGAGAAACTATCAAATTTAAACCTGGTCAATATGTACAATTAAAAGCAGAAGAATATCCAAAAGGCGATGGATATGAAGGATCAGATGAAGAAGTATTCAGAGCTTATTCTATTGCTTCTAGTATCAGAGATGAAAAACATATCGAATTGTTAATTGGTTATACCAAGGGTATATGTACAACTTATTGTCACAAAGTTCTTAAAGAAGGTGACAAGGTTACTATTAATGGTCCTTATGGTGATTTCTACTATCACGATGAAGATACGGAAATCATATTGGGAGCAGCGGGAACTGGTTTTGCACCAATAAGATCTATCCTTAACCACATGAGAGATCATGATATTAAGAGAAAAGCAAGATTTTACTTTGGGGCCAAAACTCCAGATGATTTATTCTTGTTAGATGAATTGAAACAATTTGAAGAAGATTTGTACGATTTCAAATTTATTCCAGTATTGTCAAGAACAACTCCTGAAATGAATTGGGAAGGAGAAACTGGACATGCTGATGATGCAATCAAGAAATATTGCAAAGAAACTGGAAAGAACAGCTCAGCTTACTTGTGCGGATCTCCAAGAATGATAGAATCTTTGACAAAAGCATTGAACGAAGTTGGAGTAACTGACGACAGAATTTATTACGATAACTTCTAAAATAAAAGATCGATTGAAAACTGATTATAAGTCAGATTCAATCGATCTATTTTTTAGATAAATTTAGTTATAAATTTGTTTGGTTTGATTTTTGGAATTTCATCGCTGTGACCCAAAGCAAGAGCACAAGTAATTTCGTAATCGTCATCGATGTCTATAGATTGTAGAAATTTTCTGATAGGTTCACTATCATAGGAATCATAAAACTGATTAATCCATACATTCGCTACATTTAATTCACAAGCTTTTAACATCATATTTTGCATAATGCATCCACAGTCGAACTTTCTATTTCTATTATCGTGAGGACTCAAAAGCAAAATCATATTTTTGCAATTATAAAAACCGTTGTAGTTTTCATTATTTAAGTGTTTTCTGATAGATTTTAATAAATTTTCCATTGTACGATCATCAGAGATAGCAACTATTATGTTGTCTTGTTTGTTCATTCCAGTAGGAGCAAAGGTTCCAGCTTCTACGATTTGTTTGATATCTTCTATTGATACCTTTTTAGATGTAAAATTTCTTCTCGATCTTCTGTTTTTGATAATATCCATAATTGCCTCCTATATGTTATAATTTTAATATTGGAGGAGATATTTTGCAATTCGTTAAAACAAAAGAAGATTGCCAAGATTTAATGGATGTAGTCGCTGATACTGCAAGAATTTTGCTTGAGAGTGGCGCGGAAACATATCGTGTAGAAGATACAGCTTTTAGAATGAGTAAAAGTATTCAAAAAGTTAATAAAATTAATGTATTTGTATCTTATACTTGTATCATTATATGTTTGAGTTTTGATTTTGGAGATCTTGTGACTATGAGAAGAACAATTCCAAAGGCTACAAATTTGTGGAAGATTCACCAAATTAATGATTTTTCCAGAAATTTTGTAAAAGATGTGTATACTTTGGATGAGTCAATAGAAATAATAAATAAAATAGATAACAGAACTGTCGATAAAAAACTTTACATCCTAGGCGCATCTGCTGCTTCTGGATTATTTGCGCATTTATTAGTGGGTGGTATTATTGAACCTATCGTAGCTTTCTTTATATCTATATTAGAAATGTTAGTATTCAGATTTTTTCAAAGAAAAGAAAATCCACAATTTGTTAATACATATATTACAGTTGCGTTTATGACATTTCTAACATTAGTTACATTGAAAATTTTTGGAATCTTTAGTGTGGCTTTAGATATGAACAGTATTATCGTAGGTTGTATCATGCCATTTGTTCCTGGAGTGTCCATTACAAACTCTGTTAGAGACGTACTAAGTGGAGATTTATTATCTGGGATAAGTTCTATGATTAATGCTGTGATCACAGCGTTGAGTATAGCTCTAGGCGTTGGTAGTATACTATATTTTGCGGTTATGATGGAGGCAATCTAATGTTATATATAATTATAGAATCAATCATTTCATCATTTGCCACATTAGGATTTTCACTATTTTACGATTCACCAAAAAGATCTTATAAAATAGTTATGGTATCTGGATTTGTAGCGTGGTTCGTTTACAAATATTTAACAATAATTTTAAATAACAAATTTATCGCGGCTTTGTTTGCATCAATAGCTGTAGGAATAATAGGAGAGATAGCTTCAAGGAAAGTTCACATGCCAGTTACGGTTTTTGTAATACCGGGGATAATATCTTTGGTTCCAGGGGCAGATATGTATTACACAATGTATTACACAATTCAGCAAAATTCTAAACTAGCTTTTTCACATGCGAGAAATGCAATGTTATTTGCCGCCAGTATAGCTCTTGGAATACTTGTAGCATCCCTATCATCTAAGTCGATAAAGCATAATACAATAGAGCATTTACAAACAAATTCGATTTTTAAAATAAAAAACAAAAAAACACTTGACAAAAAATAAAAACCTTGATATTATATAAAAGCACTTTGAGTTAAGTGCTTTTTAAATTACTCAAAAGAAAGTAATGCATGTAAAACAGAAATAAAAAAAGTTTTACAAAACACTTGACAAAATGAAATGATGATAGTAAACTATAATAGTTCACTAAAGTAACATTTCATGAAAACACATTTTGAATGAAAAACATTTCAAAAAAAGTATTGACAAAGAAAAGTTTGTATGATATACTAACAAAGTCGTTACGAAAGTGCGAAGTAAGTTGTCATTAAGACAACAAACTATAGAACCTTAATAAATTAAATAAAGTAAATACTTTGAGAGAAGTACAAACCAAACAATAATTCGGTGAGAATAAAAAAGCAAAAGTCAGCTGAAAAGCTAGCTTCAAACAAACATTAAATTGAGAGTTTGATCCTGGCTCAGGACGAACGCTGGCGGCGTGCTTAACACATGCAAGTCGAACGGGATTTAGTAGACAGAAGCCTCGGTGGAAGATTACTAA
>NZ_NDYF01000009.1:0-168146 GCF_002243175.1 Finegoldia magna | reverse complement strand
GAAGATTATATAGCGGACCAAATAAGTTTGAAAGAGTATATAGACCCATTTACTGGGAAAAAGAATAAAAAATAAAAAGAAGAAAGAGGCGCTTTAGCGTCAATTGAGAATGTAGTGCAGCTGTCGGACATTCAATATGCACAAGGTGCATTGCAGGCAACAGCCCCTTATAGGGGCAGAGCAAACCACCAGCTAAGCTGGTGGTTATGATTGCTTTGTTTAGTGTATAATTGTGTTATAAAGATATTTAGGAGGTGTTATCGTTTTCTATGGATATATTTTCTAATCATATTCTAAGTATGATTTTTTTAGCAGTAACATTTATTTGTATAACACTGCTTATGTTATCAAACAAGAAGATTAAATACGGTGTACTGACTGCTGTTTTTTCTGTTCTATTTATTTTGTCTTATTATAATCACGGTGATATCAACATAGTGGGGATATTAGTATTTTTAATAGGGCTCTTATTCGTTGGATTAGAACTAATAGTTCCAGGTGGTTTTATTGCTGGAATTGTGGGTGTCTTATCAATGATTGTAGGAATAAGCATGATTATTAATAATCTGTACCTAGCATTTTTAACAGTAGCTATTGCTATAACAATTGATATTTTGTTTATATTAGTATTTTTAAGTAAAGATTTTGACTCAAGTAAATTCAATAAATTTGTTTTAAAAGAAACTAATTCAAAATCATTTACTCAGTCATCAAAAAAATACTTGAACAAAAAAGGAATTACTATAACACCTTTAAGACCGAGCGGCAAAATCGAAATAGATGGTGATTATATTGACGCTATTACTAGGGGAGATTTTATTCCAAAAGGTTGCGAGGTTGTTGTTAGTGAAATAAAAGATTTTAAAATAATAGTAAGGAGAGTGTAAAATGCCATTTGAAATTCCATTTTTAGTACCTATATTAATAGTTATTTTGCTATTAGTATTCTTTTCGTTAGTTCCTGTAGGTTTATGGGTTACTGCTCAGTTTTCAGGAGTCCACGTCAAAATTTCACAATTAATTGGTATGAGATTACGTAGAGTTATTCCAAAAAACATTATAAATCCACTTATTAAAGCAACAAAAGCAGGATTAAATCTAACTACTAATCAACTTGAAGCGCATTATCTAGCAGGTGGGAATGTAAATACTTTAGTAAATGCATTAATCGCTGCTCAAAGAGCAGATATTGAGTTAGAGTTTGAGAGAGCAGCAGCTATTGATTTAGCTGGTAGAAATGTTTTAGAAGCAGTACAAGTTTCTGTTAATCCAAAAGTAATTGAAACTCCAAACATTGCTGCAGTAGCAATGAACGGTATTGAAGTTATAGTTAAAGCAAAAGTTACTGTTAGGGCAAATATTGAAAGATTAATTGGTGGTGCCGGAGAAGAAACTATAATAGCTAGAGTTGGTGAAGGTATTGTAACTACTGTAGGTTCATCAGAATCTCATACCTCTGTGCTTGAAAATCCAGATTCAATCTCAAAAACTGTATTGAACAAAGGATTGGATTCAGGAACTGCATTTGAAATACTTTCAATTGATATTGCGGATGTTGATGTAGGAAGAAATATCGGAGCAAAACTACAAACAGATCAAGCAGAAGCTGACAAACGAATTGCTCAAGCTAAAGCAGAAGAAAGAAGAGCTATGGCTGTTGCAAAAGAACAAGAAATGATAGCAGAAGTTCGTTCAATGAGAGCGAAAGTAGTTGAAAGTGAATCAAAGGTTCCTCTAGCTATCGCTAAAGCTTTAGAATCTGGTAATTTGGGAGTCTTGGATTATTATAATATGAAAAATATTATAAGTGATACTGAGATGAGACAAGCTATTTCTGGAAATAGCGAAAAAATTAAAGAGGATGATAAGTAATGTTTTCTTTTCTATCTCTTGTAATTACGATAATAGTTGTAAAGTTTTTTGCTAATTATTTTATTCACATTAGTAATTCAAGACATTACCAAAAAAACTTTAACCGTAAGAATTATCGTAAGAAAAAGACATTAGAAGATTTAAGAAAAGATAAATCAAATACGAAATTATCTTCTAATAAATCAAACAATTCTCAATACAATCAAAATAATATCGATAATTTTGAGCAAACTAATAATAGAAAAGAAAATCAAAAATTAATTGATAAAGATTTTTTCGAAGAAAAAACGACGAATTAGAACTTATTAGAGTTGAGATTAATGATGAATTTAAACATAAAGATGAATTAAAAAAAGCTATCATTATGAAAGAAATAATTGATAAGCCTTTGTCTTTAAGAAATAGAAGATAGTTTGATTATTATGATTAATTATGATACAATATGTCTAGAATAAATTGTGGCTAAGAGTGGGGAATCCCACTCTTATTTATTTAAATAATTTACGAAAAGGAGATATATGAATAAGAAATATCTTAGGGAACTTATGAATAATGACCTCAGTCCTTTAATTGAAGATACTGGAATAGACTTTTATGATGTAGAATATTCAAATCAAAATGGGAAAAATATTTTGACTTTTTACATTGAAAAGGATGAAGGTCTAATATCAATTGATGATTGTGAGTTAATAAATAATAGAATAACTGACAAACTAGACGAAATAGATCCTATTTCAGATCCCTATTATTTAGAAATTGCATCAGTAGATATAACTACACCATTCACTAGAGATAAAGATTTCAAAAAAAATTTAGGGAATGTTGTAATAGTAAATTTATATCAAAAATTAGATAGTAAGAAAGAGTTCAAAGGTATTTTAAAAGATTTCAATGATCAAGAAATATCTTTGGAATTAGAAAAAAATCAAATTAAAATTGAAAGGAGTAATATATCATCGATTAAGCTTTCATTATTCGATTGATAGTAATATATGAACAATGATTTTATAAAGGCTCTTGATGAATTAGAAAAATCAAAAAAAATACCAAGAGAAGTTGTTTTCGATGCTTTAGAAAAAGCATTGATTAAAAGCTATGAGAAAAATTTTGATTATCAAGACCATGAAAACGAAGAAAGTTCTGTAGAAGTTAACATAAATAGAGACAACGGTAAGGTGAATTTATATGCAATCAAAACTGTTGTTGAAAATGTTGAAGACAAAAATACTGAAATAAGTTTAGAAGAAGCTAAGACTATTAAACGTAAATACGATTTAGGTGATAAAGTGAAAATTGAAATAACACCTAAAAACTTCGGAAGAATAGCTGCTCAAACTGCTAGAAATATTGTTATTCAAAAGCTAAAAGATGCAGAACGTGATAATATTTATAACGAATTTATTGACAGAGAAAAAGAAATAATTACTGGAACAGTTCAGCGTGTTGAACGTGGAATTGTCTATATAGATTTGGGTAGAGTAGAAGGTATAATACCAGTTTCAGAACAAATAAAATCTGAAGAATATACTCCTAACAAGAGATTAAAACTTTTCATCAAAGAGGTTAAAAACACTACAAAAGGAGCTCAAATAATACTATCAAGGACTGATAATTCTTTAATTAAAAGATTATTTGAATTAGAAGTTCCGGAAATAAATGATGGAACTGTTGAGATTTTTAGCGTTGCAAGAGAACCTGGATCAAGGACTAAGATTGCGGTATTCAGTAATGATGAAAATGTCGATCCAGTTGGCTCATGTGTAGGTTTCAGTGGAACCAGAGTTAAGTCTATTGTGGATGAGTTGAATGGCGAAAAACTTGATATTGTTATATGGTCAAAAGATATTAAGACTTTCATATCTAATAGTTTAAGTCCATCTGAAGTAATAGCGACATTCATTGACGAAGCTCAAAAAATATGCCGTGTAATTGTTTCAGAAGATCAATTGTCTCTAGCTATAGGAAAAGAAGGACAAAACGCTAGACTTGCAGCTAAGTTAACTAACTGGAAAATAGACATCAAAGGGCTTAACCAATACCTAGAATCTTATGAAGATGGAAGCTTGTCTGTTGAATTCGATGGAGAAGTAGATTTTCTAGAATCTAATGGTATTGAAGTTAGAGATGAAGATAAAGACAAAGTATTTGATAAAATTAAATATCATGAATCAGATGATATAGAAGAAATTGAAGATATTGAGGATACTGAAGACAATAATTCTTTAGATTCCGAAAACACTGAAATTGCAGAAGATTCTGAAAATTAAATGTATTTAAGTTTTGGAGTATTAAATGAAAACTAAAAAAATTCCTTTAAGAAAATGTGTTGTTTGTGGTGAAAATAAACCAAAGGAAGAACTAATAAGAGTTGTTTTTAATAAAGATGACGGAGTTTCCGTAGATTTGACAAACAAGAAAAATGGCAGAGGAGCTTATTTATGCAAGGATATAAAATGCATAAACAAGGCAAAGAAAAACAGAAGACTAAGTCAGGTTTTAAAAACAGATGTAGACGCACTTATATATGAGGAGTTAATTAACCATGTAGAAGATTAATCAAAAGGAGGTCTTTGTATGGAAAAGATAAGAGTATACGAATTGGCAAAACAATTAAATGTTTCAACAAAAGACTTAATGAACAAATTAAGAGAGAACAAAATTGAAGTTAAAAGTCACATGTCAACATTAGATAAAGACCAAATATCAAAAGTTAAATCTTTTTATGAAAAACCAAAAAAAGTTCAAAATAATCAAAATAACAGTAATTCAAAAAAAGAAAATAAACAAGTTGTAAATAAAGACTCAAATGCAAAGCTAGAAAATAAATCACATACAGAAACGAATAAACAAGATAATAATTCTAAAAAAAGATTTAAACCTAAGCATCCAAGAAATAAAGATGATGAATCTGTATCTCATTTCGATAAGATAAAACACAAAAACAAATCTGAAATGAATGAAAAACATGATTCTAATGATAAGAAAAAGAATAAGAATTTTAAAAATAATAAAAACAAAAATTCTAACAATAATAAGAATAATAGAAATAACAAAAACAGCAACAATAATAAAAATAATAATCAAAATAAAAAAGAACAAGTCATCAAAAATGAATCAAAAGAACCTAAGAAATTTATTATTCAACCTACAATCACAGTAAAAGATTTATCTGAAAAAATAAGTGTATCTATTAGTGAATTAATAATGAAACTTATGGAATTAGGTATAATGGCAAATCAAAACCAAGAAATTGATTTTGATACTGCAAGTTTAGTAGCTGGTGAATTCAATGTTATCGTTGAACAAGATGAAGTCGAAGATTTTGATGACGATGACGTGTTTAACCTAGATTTTGAAGATAAAGATGAGGATTTAAAAGAAAGACCACCTGTCATCACTGTAATGGGACACGTTGACCACGGTAAAACATCTATACTTGACAGAATTAGAAATTCTAGAGTAGCTGGTAGAGAAGCCGGAGGAATTACACAACATATTGGTGCGTATACTATTAGAGTTAACGACAAAAAAATAGTATTCTTAGATACACCAGGTCACGAAGCTTTTACAGCAATGAGAAGCAGAGGAGCACAAGTAACAGATGTTTCAATATTGGTAGTTGCTGCAGATGATGGTGTAATGCCTCAAACGGTGGAAGCCATAAATCACTCAAAAGCTGCTGGCGTTCCAATAATTGTAGCTGTTAATAAAATAGATAAAGAAAATGCTAATATCGAAAGAGTAAAAACTGAATTAGCTGAAAATGGATTGGTACCTGAAGACTGGGGTGGAGATACAGTTTTAGTCCCAGTTTCTGCTAGAACTGGTGAAGGTATTGATGAATTACTTGAAATGATTTTAATGGTTGCTGAAATGGAAGAGTTAAAAGCTAATCCAAATAGACTTGCTGTAGGTACAGTAATTGAAGCACAATTAGACAAGGGAAGAGGTCCAACTGCTACAATTTTAGTTCAAAAGGGTACTTTAAAACATTCTGATATGGTATTTAGTGGACAAGCAAGTGGTCGTATCAGAGCCATGTTTAATGATCAAGGTAAGCAAGTTAAAAAGGCAGGTCCTTCAACACCAGTTTTGATTTTAGGTTTAAACGAAGTACCTGAAGCTGGCGATATGATATATGCTGTAAAAGATGAAAAAGAAGCTAGAAATTATGCTCAAAAAATAAAAGATCATAACCGTGAAGAACAAATCAAGTCTTCTTCAACTATGAACTTAGACGAATTATTTGGCAAAATTTCAGACGGAGAAACTAAAGATCTTAATATTATAATAAAGACTGATGTTAAAGGTACGATTGACGCCATTAAACAATCATTAATAAAACTAAGTAACGATGAAGTCAAGGTTAATATTATTCACGGTGCAGTAGGTGGTATTACTGAATCTGATGTTAACTTAGCATCTGCATCAAGTGCGATAATAATCGGATTTAACGTAAGACCAACTCAAGTGGCTTTGGATATGGCAAAGAATGAATCTATAGAAATAAGAACTTATAGAGTTATATATGATGCTATAGAAGATGTAAAGAATGCAATCACTGGTATGTTAAAACCACAATATCAAGAGGAAGTTTTAGGTAGAGCTACAGTTAGAGATACGTTCAAAGTTCCAGGAGTAGGTACTGTTGCCGGCGTTTATGTAAACACAGGAAAAGTAACTAGAAATGCTGTGGTTCGTTTATTAAGGGATGAAATATTAATTTTTGAAGGTCCTATTTCTTCATTGAAGAGATATAAAGACGATGTTAAAGAATTAACTCAAGGTTATGAAGGCGGAATGGGCTTAGAAAATTATAATGACATTAAACCAGGAGATGTACTGGAAGCATATGTACTAAACGAAGTACAAAGATAGGAGAATTATGAATATTAAAAGAGTAAGAAGAATTTCATCAGAAATCAAAAAAGTTATTTCAAGTTCTATAATTAATTCACTAAAAGATCCTAGAATTGACAAACTAAATGTTTCTGTTACTGACGTAAAAGTAACAAATGATTTGAGTTTTGCTACAGTATATATAGCTGTAATAGGCGATGATGAAAAGAAAAAACAAACTCTTGAAGGATTGAACAAAGCAAAAGGATTCTTAAAAAAACAAATTGGTGAAAGTGTAGATTTAAGACACGTACCACAACTGATTTTCAAAATTGATGAAACAAGTGAGCAAAGTATGCATATTGAAAATCTAATAAAATCAATTCATGAGGAAAACTATAATGAAGATTAATGATGAAATCTTGAAATTTAAAGAGCAATTGAACGAAGCAAGTTCAATTGCTCTGATTTCTCACTTAGACCCAGATGGTGATAACTTAGGTTCGTTAACTGCTTTATCAAAAAGTTTACTCAATTTAGGAAAAAAAGTTTATCCTATTGAGTTTGACAAAATTCCTGAAAATTTAAAATTTTTGCCAAATTTGGAATTGCTATCAGAAAATACAGATATTAATATTGATATGATAATATGCCTAGATTGTGCTAATTATGAGAGATTGGGTAATATTGATGATTTATTTAATAAAGCAAGATACAGAATAAATATTGACCATCATCAAAGTAATGAGTTTTACGGTGACGTCAACATTGTTAAAAAAGGTTATAGCTCAACTTGTGAATTAGTATTTGATGTAATTAACGAAGTAAGTTTACCAATTGATGAAGAAATTTCGATGTCACTTTTAACTGGAATATCAACTGACACTGGAAGATTTTTATATTCTGCTACAACTGCTGATACATTAGCTAAAGCTTCTAAATTAGTTGAATATGGCGCAGACATGATGAAAATCAACGAATTAATTTATCAATCAAAAAAATTTGAAGCACAACTATTAGAAAATGAAATCTTATCCAAGACTGAAATTTATAATGATCATGTTGCAATTGGTTTTGTAATGATAAATCAATTAAATAAGTATAATGTTGAAATTTCAGATATTGATAGTGTAATTAATACTTTCAGAGATACTGACAAAATCAAAATATCAGTATTAATTAAACAACAAACTGAAAATGAATACAAGGTTAGTTTCAGAAGCAAAGGAAATATTGATGTAGGATCAATTGCCAAAAATCTTGGTGGAGGCGGTCATAAGAATGCTGCTGCCACTAAAATTACCGGTGATTATGACGCAGTGTTAAATAAAATTAAAGAAGAAATTGATAGATATGGATTGCGTAATTAATGTTTTTAAGGAAAAAGGATATACCTCTCAGGATGTTGTTTCTATATGTAAAGGAATTTTAAAAACTAAGAAGATTGGACATGCTGGTACTCTAGATCCTGATGCTACCGGAGTTTTGTTATTAGGCGTTGGAAAAGGAACTAAAATAACAGAATATCTAATGGAATATGGTAAAACATATATATTTGAAATGTGTTTTGGAACAAGTACAGATACTCTTGATTTATCAGGTAATGTCACAGGTTTTTCAGAGAAAACATACGATAAAGAAAAATTAAAGGAAATTTTAGATGATTTAAATGGTAAAACCATTGACCAAGTACCTCCTATGTATTCCGCAGTTAAGGTAAATGGAAAAAAACTTTATGAATACGCAAGAGAAAACAAGGAAATTAAGAGAAAATCCAGAAAAATTACAATCTATAATATAGAACCATTATATCTTCTAGAAAATTCTTGTATAATCAAAGTTAAATGTTCTAAGGGAACGTATATTAGAGTTTTGATTGAAGATATTGCTAAAAAATTAGATAGATTAGCATATATGAAATCTCTTATCAGAGTAAATTCTGGAGGTTTTGACATAAAAGATTCAGTAAAAATAGAATCGCTTAGAAAATGTAACATTGGAGATGTATCATTTTCAGTCTATGAAAGTTTGACAGAAATGAAATCTATCGAACTTGATGATAATTTATATAAAAAAATAACCAATGGTGTTAAAATAAATATAAACCATGAAAACATTGATAATATTAAAGTAATTTGTAATAATAAATTTATTGGAATTGGTAGTATTGAAGATAATATTTTAAAAATGAATAAGGTATTTGATATATGCAAATAATTGATTTAGACAAAGATAACGTAAAAATTAATATTGATGCTATTACTTTAGGAAATTTTGATGGATTACATTTAGCACATCAAAAACTTATAAATAAATGTGTTAGCTTAGGTAAATCAGGTGTTATTATATTCAAGTCACATACTTCAGAAGTTTTAGACGATGGTAAGTTTAAAAATATATTAACAATGGATGATAAAATCAATCTCTTAAGAAGAATGAATGTAGATTATTGTTTAATCAAGTCATTTGATAAAGCTTTTTTATCCTTAAAACCTGAAGAGTTTTTAGATTATGTGAAAGAACATACTAGTTTCAAAAATTTAGTTGTTGGCAAAGATTTCAAATTTGGCATTAGTGCATCTGGTAATGTATCTACTTTAGAAAATTACCAAAAAGTTTTTAATTATAAACTCTATATTATAGATGACCAATTTATTAATGGTGTCCCTATTAGATCGACAACAATACGCAAATTTTTAATAAATGGAGAAATTGAAAATGCTAATTCAATGCTTTACAGACCATTTAGCATTAAGGGAGTTGTAATTGACGGGAAACATAGAGGAAGAAATTTAGGTTATCCTACTGCTAATTTGGAATGCAAAGAATATATTATACCAGCAGCAGGAGTTTATTATACTAACGTTATTTATGATAACAAATTATACAAAGGTATAACATCAATAGGAGAAAATCTAACATACGATGAACATGATGTTAAAATTGAAACTCATATATTAGATTTTAAAGGTGATTTGTATGGAAAAGAATTAACGCTAGTATTCATAAAAAAAATAAGAGATAATGTAAAATTTAATTCTGAGATTGAACTTATCAATAAATTAAAAAGCGATTATAATTTTGCAAAAAACCAAGATTTAGATTTACAATTACAAGATTATATGATAATATAAATAAGTACTACTGTTACATTGATATTCGAAACCTCAACGATATCGCTGTAATGGTGAATATTAAATTTTATGGAGGAAATTATGTACAACAAAGAAATCAAAGAAGAAATAATCAAAGAATACCAAACAAAAGAAGGAGACACTGGTTCTCCAGAAGTTCAAGTAGCTTTATTGACTTACAGAATAAACTACTTAACTGAACATTTAAAGTCTCATAAGAATGATCACCATTCAAGAAGAGGTCTTTTCAAAATGATCGGTAAAAGAAGAAATCTTCTTAACTATCTTAGCAATAAAGACATTGAAAGATACCGTGATTTAATTAAAAGATTAAACATTAGAAGATAATTTAAAGAGCGGGTTTTTCCGCTCTTTTTATTTATAAGGAGAATATATGATAAAAAAATACGAATATGATTTATGCGGTAAAAAAATAGAAGTTACGATTGGAAAAGTTGCTGAACAAGCTAATGGAGCATGTTTAATTCAATCTGGAGAAACTGTACTTCTAGTTACTGCTGTAGGATCAAAAGAGCCACGTGAGGGAGTTGATTTCTTCCCATTAACATGCGATTTTGAAGAAAAACTTTATTCTGTCGGAAAAATTCCAGGAGGATTTATTAAACGTGAAGGTAGACCTAGTGAAAAGGCTACATTAACTGCTAGATTAATAGATAGACCATTAAGACCATTATTCCCAGAAGGATATCATAACGATGTACAAGTTATAGCTACTGCACTTTCTGTGGATCAAGACAATACTCCTGATATTTTAGCTATGATAGGTTCATCTATAGCATTGAGCATTTCAGATATTCCTTTCTTAGGACCTACTGGTTCTGTAGCCGTAGGAATGATCGATGGTGAATTTATTATTAATCCAACACAAGAACAAAGAGATAAATCAGATCTTGAATTAACTGTTGCTGGTACTAAAGATGCTATTATGATGGTTGAAGCTGGATGCAATAATATTACTGAACAACAAGTATTAAAAGCTATACTTAGAGCACATGAAGAAATTAAAAAAATATGTGAATTTATTGAGTCAATTCAAAAAGAATGTGGTAAGCCAAAACAAGAATTCATTCAGCCAGAAAAAAATGTAGAGTTAGATGAAGAAGTTAAATCATTCTGCATTGAAGATTTGAAGAAAATTACAGTTAATAAAGATAAATTAGATAGAGAAGATCACATTAATACTCTCAAAAGAAGCGTAGTAGATCATTTTGTTGAAAAATATGATGAAAGTATAGCTTCAAAAGTTTCTACTATATACGATGATTTAGAAAAATCAGAAGTAAGACGTTTAATATTAGAAGATCATATCAGACCTGATAATAGAAAACTTGATCAAATTAGAGAAATAACTTGTGATGTTGATATATTGCCAAGACCACATGGTTCAGGTCTGTTTAAAAGAGGTCAAACTCAAGTTTTATCTGTTACAACATTAGGAACTCCTTCTGATGCACAAGTACTAGATGGACTAATTGAACAAGAAGATAAAAGATATATGCATCAATACAACTTCCCACCTTACTCTGTTGGGGATGCAAGACCTTTAAGAAGTCCAGGTAGACGTGAAATTGGTCACGGAGCTTTAGCTGAAAGAGCTCTATTACCTGTAATTCCATCAGAAGAAGAATTCCCTTACACAATAAGAGTAGTATCTGAAGTTTTAAGTTCAAACGGTTCTAGTTCTCAAGCATCTGTATGCGGTTCAACTCTTAGTTTACTAGATGCAGGTGTTCCGATAAAAGAACCTGTTGCAGGTATTGCCATGGGATTGATTAAGGAAGATGATAATGTTGTAATTCTTTCCGATATTCAAGGTTTGGAAGATCACTTAGGAGATATGGATTTTAAAGTTGCAGGTACAAAAGATGGTATAACTGCATTGCAAATGGATATTAAAATTACAGGAATTTCTGAAGAAATATTAACTGAAGCTTTAGAAAGAGCTAGAGTTGGTAGACTTCATATATTATCGTTAATGAACGAATGTATAAGTGAACCAAATAAAGAAATTTCAAAGTATGCTCCTAGAATTATGGTAATTAATATTGCACCTGAAAAAGTAAGAGAAGTTATTGGACCAGGTGGAAAAGTCATAAACAAAATTATTGATGAAACCGGCGTTAAAATAGATACTGAAGATGATGGTAAAATTACAGTAGCTGGTGAAAACACTGAAAGTGCACAAAGAGCTATAGATATGATTAAAGAAATAGTTAGAGAACCAGAAATTGGTGAAAAATATTTAGGAAGAGTTACTAAGATTATGAATTTTGGTGCTTTTGTTGAAATATTACCTGGAAAAGAAGGTCTTCTTCACATTTCTAATATAGCTCATGAAAGAACTAATAAAGTTGAAGATGTTTTAAAAGAAAACGATGAAATTATGGTAAAACTTATGGATATAGATGACCAAGGTAAGATGACATTATCCAGAAAAGCTCTTTTACCAAAACCAGAAAGAAAAGAAAAAAAGAATTTTGATAAAAAATCTGAAGATCAAAATACAGAAGATAAATAATTAATAGTTGAGTAATTTTATTACTCAACTATATTTTTGAAAGGGGACATTATGAAAGTTAAAATTATTAATAAATCTAATAACCCTCTACCAAAATATTCAACAATTGGGTCTAGTGGTATGGATTTGAGAGCTTATACGGAAAATGATATAACTTTAAAACCACTTGAAAGAACTCTTGTACCTACTGGAATATATATTGCAATTCCAGAAGGTTATGAGGTTCAAATCAGACCAAGAAGTGGTTTGAGTATTAAGCATGGAATAACTCTGATAAATTGCGTTGGCACTATAGACAGTGATTATAGAGGAGAATTAAGAATTCCTGTAGTCAATTTGTCGAATGAAAAATATACAATTTCATCGGGGGATAGAATTTGTCAAATGATACTACAAAAATACGAAAATATTGAATTCGAAGAAGTTGAAGTATTAGATGCTACAGATAGAAATGATGGCGGATTTGGCCATACAGGCTACTAATTATGGCTAGAAATACTAAATCACGAAACAAAACTCAATCAAAATCTAATAGCAAAAAAAATGCTAACTCTTCAAAAAAATTAATAATTATATTAGTGTTAATTATTTCACTTATATTCATGGCTAGTAGTAGAGTTGGTGTTTTGGGAATTATTGTAAAAAATATATATTTCAATACTTTTGGCATCTTTTCATATGTTTTTATATCATTAGGTATACTGTATACTATATCTACGATTTCTGATATAAACCATGGAGATAAACTAAGAAAAATTACTTATATATTGGCTGTTTCTTCAATTTTTGTAATGAGTTTAATTAATATATCAAACTATCCAAATCTTAATATTAATCAAAGGATTGATTTGAATTTAAATTTAGCGAATGAATATAGTGGTATTGGAGTAATAGGAGCTATTATAGCATCAATACTAAACATGGCTATAGGCTACATAGGTTTATATGTTGCACTTGTTTTTTGTTCTTTGTTTTTAATATCTGCAATAATGAATTTAACTTTAAAAGAGTTATTTCAAAAATTTTTTGCTTTTGTTAAAAAGACATTTATAGATATAAAAACAAAAAATGAAAAGAACAAAAAAAATAAAAGTATCGAAAAATCGCATGAGATTAAGCAAAATAAACCTACAAAAGAAAGAATTTCTAAAAATTCAATTATTAAAGAGAAATCTGATTTGAAGAAATCAATAGATTCTGAACCCCCAAAACCAAAACTCAACGATTATAAATCTAATGAAAAAGAATCTGGAGAACAACTATCTGTTATAGACTTTGGTGAATTTTCTGGACAAAGTAATTATACTTTTCCTCCATTAGAGCTTTTAAAAAATGCGGAATACATGGAAGACAATGATGATTCTGTATTACAAAAAGCAAAGATGATTGAAGAAACTCTAAAAAACTTTTCAATAGATGCTACTGTTGTTCAAATTGATAGAGGTCCTACTGTTACTTGCTACGAATTAGAGCCTAAAGCAGGTGTCAAAGTTTCAAGGATAGTTAATCTAGCAGATGACTTATCACTTTCATTGGCTACTAGTGGAATTAGAATTCAAGCTCCAATTCCTGGCAAATCTGTAGTGGGAATTGAAGTAGAAAATGATGTTAAAAATTCTGTAATGTTAAAAGAGATTTTAATGTCTGACAATTTTGTAAAAGAAAAATCGTTAATGCCAATAGCATTAGGAAAAGATATCTCTGGAAAATGTATTGTAACTTCTGTAGATAAAATGCCTCATTTACTTATAGCAGGAGCTACAGGTAGTGGTAAATCCGTTTGTATCAATACAATAATCATGAGTATTTTGTATAAGTCAAATCCAAATGATGTAAAACTCATATTAATTGACCCAAAAGTTGTAGAATTGAGCATATATAACAATATTCCACATCTTGCTATTCCAGTTGTTACGGATCCTAAAAAAGCAAGCGCCGCTTTAAATTGGGCTGTAAGAGAGATGGAAAGAAGATATCAAATATTTTCAGAAAATCACGTTCGAGATATCAAAGCGTATAATAAGAAAAATAAAAATGATGAACTTGAAAAACTACCTTATATTGTTATTATAATAGATGAATTAAGTGATTTAATGATGGTCTCAGCAAATGATGTTGAAGATGCTATTTGCAGACTAGCACAAATGGCTAGAGCATGTGGTATCCATCTAATCATTGCAACTCAAAGACCAACAGTGGATGTTATTACTGGTACAATAAAAGCAAATGTACCGTCTAGAATTTCTTTTGCTGTTAGTAGCCAAATAGATTCTAGAACTATTCTAGATCAATCTGGTGCAGAAAAGCTTATAGGAAGAGGCGATATGTTATTTTTCCCTTCATCAATGGCAAAACCTAGTAGAGTTCAAGGCGCTTTTATATCTGATGAAGAAGTGGACAATGTAGTTAAATTTTTAATAAATAAAAATGAAACTAATTATAAAGAAGAAATTATAGAAGACATAGATAAATCAGAGAGTATTGATCTTGAAGATGACGATACAGATATTTTATTTACAGATGCTGTAGAAATTATTTTGAATGAAGATTCTGCATCAATTTCTTTATTACAAAGAAAATTAAAAATAGGGTATGCTAGAGCTGGAAGAATAATAGATCAAATGGAAGAAAAAGGTATTGTTGGTCCTAGTGAGGGAAGCAAACCTAGAAAAATTTTAATACCTAAAGATTATTTAGAAAGACGTGATTGAAATGAATATTGCAAATAAGTTCACAACATTAAGAGTTATTTTAATACCATTTTTTGTTGCATCATTACTGGTATTCAAAACAGACAATTATATACCTGCATTAATATTTATAATCTCTGCAATAACAGATTTTATTGATGGTCAACTCGCTAGAAGGAAAAATTTAGTTACTACATTTGGTAAATTCATGGATCCATTAGCTGATAAAATGTTGAGTTGCAGTGCATTGATTGTTTTAGTTCAACTTGGAAAAGTTCCTGCATGGAGCGTGGTTATAGTTGTATTAAGAGAACTTACTATTAGTGGATTCAGAATATTAGCTGCATCTAACGGAGTTACTTTAGCAGCAAGCTACTGGGGAAAATCTAAAACGATGACTCAATTTATCGCTATTGTTTTGATTTTGATTAATACCGGGGATAAATTGGGATTTGCTTTAGACATGTACCTATATTATATTTCGATTGTATTAACTGTAATCAGCTTATGTGATTATATTTATAAGAATGTTAATGTTTTAGATTTAAAAAATATATAATTATTTTTTGGTTTGTGGTATAATAAATACAAGAACTTATGTTCTGTTTAATTTTTTAGGAGGTAGTCATGGATTTTGCTAATGGATCTGAAAAAGATCAAGCTTTAAGAGAAGCTTTTGCAAGCATTGAAAAACAATTCGGAAAAGGCTCTATAATGAAACTTGGAGATCATGTCCAAAAAGATATAGAAGCTATTCCTACTGGAGCTATAAACTTGGATGTTGCTTTAGGAATAGGTGGTCTGCCTAGAGGTAGAGTAATCGAAATTTATGGACCTGAATCTTCTGGTAAAACTACTTTAGCACTCCATGTAGTTGCTGAAGCGCAAAAGATGGGTGGAACAGCAGCTTTTATAGATGCTGAACATGCATTAGACGCAATTTATGCTAAAAACTTAGGTGTAGATACAGACAATCTTATCATTTCACAACCAGATACAGGTGAACAAGCTTTAGGAATATGTGATTCTCTTGTGAGAAGTTCTGCTGTAGATATTATTATAATTGACTCTGTTGCAGCACTAGTTCCAAGAGCTGAAATAGAAGGCAATATGGGAGATAGCCATGTTGGTCTACAAGCAAGATTAATGTCTCAAGCTTTACGTAAACTAACAGGTGTTATTTCAAAAAGCAATTGTACAGTTATATTCATTAACCAACTTAGAGAAAAAGTTGGAATAATGTTTGGTAATCCTGAAGTTACAACGGGTGGTAGAGCTTTAAAATTCTATTCTTCAGTTAGAATTGAAATTAGAAGGGGAGAAGCTATCAGAAAAGGTGACGATATTGTTGGAAATCGTACTAAAGTTAAAATCGTCAAAAACAAAGTAGCACCTCCATTTAAACAAGTAGAATTCGACATTATGTACGGAGAAGGTATTTCTAAAATAGGTACAATATTAGATTTAGCCACTGACTGCAAAGTTGTAAAAAAAGCAGGAGCTTGGTATAGTTATGAAGATGAAAAATTAGGACAAGGTAGAGAAAACTCTAAAGTATTTTTAGAAGAAAATCCAAAAATACTAGAAGAAATTATCGATAAAACTTATGAATTTTATGGATTAAGATCAAAAGAGGATTCAGAGGCTATCAAAACAGAAAATAACGATGATATAAAAGACGAATCGAATAACGAAATAAGTGAGGATGAATTAGACTAGGGCAAGTATTACTTGCCCATTATTTCTATGATGAAGATATTATTTTTTACAGATACACATATAAAATCTAGGAATCCTAGATCTAGAATAGATGATTATGAAGATTCTATTTATAAAAAAATTGAAGAAATAAGGGAAATATCAATAAAAAAAAATGTTGACATGATACTTCACGGTGGAGATTTGTTTGATAAAGCAGATGTTGGAATAAAAACAGCATCTAAATTTGGTAAATTATTTCAAACTTTTCCGAAGAAAATTCATATAATAAGCGGGAATCATGATATATATGGTTATAATCCAAACTCTATAGATAGAGCTATGATGGGACTATACAATTCATTAGATGTATTGGAACTAATTGAAGAAGATAAGCCTAAGATAATTGAAAAAGATGGTTTGAGAGTTCAAATCTCTGGCCAACCATATACTCATGATATTGATTCATCAGATAAATCTCATTATTATCCGAAAAGACTGGATAATATAGACTATCATATACTAATGATACACAGTTTTTTACTGTATAAGAAATTTATTGAACAAATTGAGTATACTTTAATCGATCAAATTATGGATACTGATTGTGATATTGTGTTAAGTGGACACTATCATACTGGATTTAAGACTGTAAAGGTCAATGAAAAGTATTTCTCAAATCCAGGAAGTATTGCTAGAATGACTAATACTGAATCAGAAAGAAAAAGAAGACCTAAGGTCTTGATAATCGAACTTACAAAAGATGATATCAAAATTGAAGAAATTTTTCTAAAAAGTGCTAAAAATAGCGGTGAAATTTTTTCCGACGATAAAATAAACCCGTATTCGATTAAAAACAAAAGCCTACTGGATATAAAAGAAAGACTTTCAAAATTATCAAGCAATCCGATTATAGACATCAATAACAATTTAAAATCCATAGGAAGAGAAATGAAAATAGATGAAGAGATCATTGATGAAGCCATAAGGAGAATAGAATAATGTATATTACCGATATATATTTAACTAATTTTCAGTCATACGAACAAGGTCATTTTGAGCTTTCAGAAAAAGTAAACTTAATTACAGGTGCTTCTGATAGTGGAAAAACTGCCTTAATTAGAGCTCTATCATGGGTCTTATTCAATGATTACACAACTGATTTATTAATCAGAAATGGATATAATAATGTTGAAGTCAAAATTGTATTTAACAACGGCAATTTTATTTTAAGAGGTAGAAAAGGTAATACTAATTATTACTACATTAAAAACAATCCTGATAGTGAAGATATTAAGAAATATGAAAATTTCGGTAGAGAAATACCATCAGAAATTCAAGATGATTTTCTTTTTAAAAAAGTTAATCTCTTGAACGAAAAATACAATATTTTAATTGCTTCTCAATTAGAAAATTCATTTTTGCTGTCCGAAACAGATTCTACAAAGGCAAATGCAATTGGAAAATTAGTAAATATTGACATACTGGATAATGCATCCAGAAATGTCTCAAAAGAAATAAAAAGCACAAAAGGAGAATTAAATTTTAAAAAAAGTTTTATCAACGAAAAAGAAGAATCTTTAAATAAATATAATTATTTAAATGAAGATAAAATAAAAATTGACAATCTAAAAGTTCTATACAATAATTTAGCCAAAAATTCTGAAAAATTAAATATATTGAAAACATTATCCATTAAACTTTCTGAATTAAATGTCAGGATTAAAAATGGTTATAAATACTTAGATAACTACAAAGGACTAGATATTTGTTCAGAAACTTTGCAGAATACAGAAGATAATATTTCTTCTTTCTCAAAACTTTATCAATTATATGAGTATTATCAGCAAATAATTAAATGTATCGAATCTAGTAATGTAAAATTGAATAATTTAATATATACGGATTTGATATCAGAAATTATTGATAACATCGATAAAAATCTCACTCTATTGAAGTTTTTAAAACCATTACATGAAAGATTTACTTATGTAAATAGTAGTTTTAAAAATTATGAAAGTAAATTAGAAAAATTTAAACAAGTGCATAAATCCTATGACATCTTATTAAATACTCAAAATGATATCCAAATTTTAAATCATTTATCTAATTTGAATGAAAGTTATTCTAAAATTAACCTAGCAATAAAGAATAATAGTAAGGTATTAACAAGTATTAATACATCTAAAGTATCAGAATTAATAAATAAAATTGATAAAAACAAAGAAAAATATATACAACTATATAAACTTAATATTTCATATCTAAAAATTAATAAAATCATTTTAGACCAAAATGATAAATTAGATAAATTGAAATCTATTAATAACTTACAAATTATATTATTAAATATTAACAATGCTTTCGAATTGTTAACCAAATTAAAAATAATAAAAAACACCTTAGATGAAAAACAAGAGAATTATCAACAGAATACTAAAGAATTAGCTGAATGTAATTTTTTAATAGATGACTTGATAAATAAATACAAAGAAAATCTTTACAAAGAAAAAATATGTCCATTTTGTCTAAGCGAAATAGATGAAAATCATGTTACTCGAATAGTAAAGGAGTTAAGGAAATAATGAATACTAATGAACGTTTTAACAACATAAAAGAAAGACTTGATAAAGCTAAAGAAGAAAAGAATAGAGCTGAAATCGCCTTAGAAAGTTTAGAAAAGCAAAAAGAAGATATACTTAATCAGTTAAAAGAATTAAATATAGATCCTGAAAATCTTGAATCAGAAATTACTAGACTACAAAATCAAATCGAACAAGATTTACAAAAAGCTGAGGA
Source organism: Finegoldia magna (assembly GCF_002243175.1). Classification (GTDB taxonomy): domain Bacteria; phylum Bacillota; class Clostridia; order Tissierellales; family Peptoniphilaceae; genus Finegoldia; species Finegoldia magna_J. Next base: position 148,575 of record NZ_NDYF01000009.1, on the reverse strand, counting down.
GCTTCTTCCTGATGCAAAAAATTGATTTAACTCAAATTCAATCCAAAATCACTTCTATGGAAATTAAGTATCAAAGTGAATTAGCGGTAAAAAAATCAATAGAAGAAGAAATATTAGCTACAAAAAAAAGCATTGATGCTCTTGAAAAGCAAATAGAAAAACTTGAAATCATAAAAATGCTTTATGATAAGACTTCAGAATATTCAAGAGAACAAGCCAAAATTCAAATAGAAAACCTTGTAAGTAGATGTTTAAGTTATATCTTTGAAAAAGAAATGAATTTTAAAATCGAAATAAAAATCAAAAACAACAATCCTTCTGCCAAGTTTTTTATAGAAGAAAGCTTAGATATTGATGGTGAGATTAAAACTTTTACCTACGATATTGTCGATGCTAGAGGTGGTGGAGTAGTAGATATAGTTTCCTTGGCACTAAGAATTTCTTTTATCATGCTATATGAAAATAATCTTGCCAATATTATTGTACTTGATGAACCTTGTAAGCATGTTAGTGAAGACTATATACACAATGTAGCAAATTTTATCAATGAGATCAGTGAGGAATACAATAAACAAATTATAATGATTTCCCATAACGCTCACTTATCAGCTATCGGAGATATAAACTATAGAATTACAAATAGAAATAACACATCCGAAATAGATGTTATATAATTTTCTATTATATATCTAAATATTGACAATCAACGGTATTTGTACTACACTAAAAGAGTAAATTTATCCAAAAGATTTATTTAATGAATATTGAAAATTGAATAAAGGGGGTGTATTTATGAGCACCGCGACATCTTTAATAATTGCTATAATTGCTGCAATTTTAGGTATTGTAATAGGTTTCTTTTTGAGAAAAAGCATGGCCGAGAAAAAAATCAGAAGTGCTGAAGATTATGCTGTTAAAATAATTGAAGATGCAAACAAAGATGCTGAAACTAAGAAGAAAGAACTATTAGTAGAAGCAAAAGATGAAATTTTTAAGATGAAAAGTGATTTGGATCGAGAAAACAAATCTCGATTGAAAGAAATCAGTCGTCAAGAAGATAGACTTAATTCTAAAGAAGAAAATTTAGAACGAAAAAATGCATCATTAGAAAAGAAGCATAAAAAGCTAGATTCAGAATTAAAGAAAGCTGATGATATGCAACAAAAAATTCAATCCATAATAGATGAAAAAGAATTAGAATTGGAAAAAGTTGCAGGATTAACAAGTGACGAAGCTAAAAACATTGTTCTTGAAAGAGTTAAAACTGAAACAATACGTGAGCAAGCTGCTATTATTAAAGAAATCGAATCCAAAACTAAGGAAGAATCTGAAAAATTTGCAAGAGAAATCATTAGTACATCAATTCAAAGGTATGCTGCAGATCAAGTTGCAGAATCTACCGTATCAGTCGTTAATTTACCTAATGACGACATGAAAGGCAGAATAATTGGTCGTGAAGGTAGAAACATAAGAGCTTTCGAAACTTTAACAGGCGTAGATTTGATTATTGATGATACTCCAGAAGCTGTTGTATTATCAGCTTTTGATCCTGTAAGACGTGAAATCGCAAGAATTGCTTTGGAAAAACTTATTGTTGATGGAAGAATCCATCCTACTAGAATTGAAGAAATGGTTGAAAAAGCCAGAAAAGAGGTAGATAATACTATAAGAGAAAAAGGTGAAGAAGCTTGTGATGAAACAAATGTGCATGGTTTACATCCAGAATTAATTAAAATTCTTGGTAAACTTCATTACAGAACAAGTTATGGTCAAAATGTTCTTAAACATTCTATCGAAGTATCCAATATCGCTGGAATGCTTGCAAGTGAATTAGGAGTAAATGTTAAATTAGCTAAAAGAGGTGGACTACTACACGATTTAGGAAAAGCAATTGACCACGAAATCGAAGGACCTCATGTTGAACTAGGCGTTAACGCTGCTAAAAGATTTAAAGAGCCAAAAGATGTTATTAATTGTATTGAGGCTCATCACGGTGATGTTGAACCAACATGTATCGAATCTATATTAGTTCAATCTGCTGATGCAATATCCGCAGCAAGACCTGGAGCTAGACGTGAATCTATGGAAAACTATATCCAAAGATTAGAAAATCTAGAACAAATAGCTAATTCATTTGATGGTATTGAAAGTTCTTATGCTATACAAGCTGGTAGAGAAATTAGAATCATGGTAAAACCTGATGTTATTGATGAAAGCTCTATGGTTATATTAGCAAAAGATGTAGCTCATAAAATTGAAAGTGAATTAGAATATCCTGGACAAATTAAAGTAAATGTCATAAGAGAAAATAGGGTATCTGATTACGCAAAATAAGAATTAACTTAGAAGGTCAACATTTGTTGACCTTCTTCTAATATGAAAAACTTTAAAAGGATTTAAAAATGATTGATATGCACGTACATTCCACAGAAAGTGATGGAAGATTAAGCATTGAAGAAATTCAATATAATGCAAATAAAAATTCTATTGATAAAATTGCTATTACTGATCATGATATACTAATGCCATCTAATACCGCATTCTGTAATGCTAACATCATAAAAGCTGTAGAATTTGGAATAACTTATAAAAACAAAGAAGTACACATTTTAGGATACTATGTAGATAGGTCCAATAAAAAATTACAAAAAATATCTGAATTAGCTATAAATGATAGAGCAAAAAGACTTGATATTTTTGAAAAAAATTTTGCGAAAATTGGAATAAAAATTGACAAGGATAAAGTCCTGAATTATAGTAAAGACAGAGTTTTTTCTAGAAGTAATTTAGCTCAATATTTAGTTGATATTAATATTTGTAAAAATAAAAATGAAGCTTTTAACGAATATTTATCTCCAAAAGGTAAATGCTATGTCGAAAAAAGCTTCACATCACTACAAAACATTATTAATTCTATAAAATCAGCTAACGGTGTATGTATTTTAGCACATCCTATAACATTGAATGATGATAATATAGTAAATGAAATCATAGAAATGGGTATTGATGGAATTGAAGTAATTAATTCTAAACATTCTTTTACTGATATTAAAAAATACTTGAATATAGCGTTAAAAAACAAGTTACTATACACGGCAGGAAGTGACTGTCATGGAAAACAATTTGATAAAGAATATTTAATGGGAAATTTCGCATTAAATTATTCAACTTTTGAATCTATAAAAAAACTACATGAATTAAGGAGCGATTATGCTATCAAAAAAAATTAACAGTATAAATCCATCTTTAACACTTGAATTGAGTGCTAAAATTAATAAATTAAAAAATGATGGCGTTAAAGTTTATAACTTTACTGTTGGCGAACCAGACTTTAAAACTCCAAGATATATAATTGATAAAACAATAAAGTATTTGGATAATGGAGTAGTTAGATATACTGATACTGGTGGAATACCAGATTTAAGAGAAGAAATAAGTTTAAAACTTAATAATATTAATCATATTAAATGTGATAAAGATTCTATAGTAGTATCTACTGGGGCTAAACAAGCAATTGTCAATAGTTTATTTGCGTTAACAAACCCTAATGATGAAGTTCTCATACCATCACCATATTGGCTAAGTTATCCAGAAATGTGTAAACTCACTGATTGTAAGCCTGTAATTTTACCATATAATGAAAACTTCAAAGTCGATGTGGATATATTAAACCAATATAAAAACTCAAACACTAAGTGTCTTATATTAAATAATCCTTCTAATCCTACAGGAGTTATTTATTCAAAAGAAGAATTACTTAGTATTGGTAACTGGGCAGTTGATAATAATATTTATATTATATCTGATGAAATTTACGAAAGATTATCATATGATAAAGAATTTATAAGTATAGGCTCATTATCTGATGAAATTAATGAGATAACTATAACAATAAATGGTTTTTCAAAGGCTTATGCAATGACTGGATTTAGGTTAGGATATTCTTGTAGCTCTAAGGAGGTCTCTAAGCTCATAAAAAGACTTCAAGGACATATTACATCAAACGCGAATACATTGAGCCAAATAGCCGGTTTAACAGCGTTAAAAGACGAATCTGATGAAGTAGAGCAAATGATTGGTGAATTTAAGTCCAGAAGAGACTATATAGTATCCAAACTAGATGAATTTAACTTAGAATATATTTATCCAACAGGAGCATTCTATGTATTTATTAAAATGGATCAATTTTATAATAGTACCATTAATAATTCTTTAGAATTATGTAATGAATTGCTTTCGAAATATAATATTGCATTCGTACCAGGTATTGTTTTTGGAGATGATAAATATATTAGAATGAGCTATGCAACAAGTATTGAAGATATTAAACAAGGATTAGAAAACTTAAACAATTTCATATCAGATCATAAAAAATATAGCAAATAAAATTTGCTATATTTTTTTGACAATAGAGGATGATTTTGATAAAATGATAATGTCACAAAATAATAATTTTGTGACATTAAGGTTATGGATTTTGGAGGTACTATGAATAGCTATCCTATGATACTTATGGATTTTTTAGACTACTTAGAAACTATTAAAGGACGTTCGTCAAACACAGTTAAAGAATATGCTTACGATATCAATTTAATGATTAAATACATTCTAGCGCGTAAGCAAAATATAAAATTAAAATCATTTGATGATATTGTTAAGATTGATTCTTCTGATGTAGATTTGAATTTTTTCAAAAATATCGATGTTATTGATTTGCACTCTTTTATGGGATTTTTAGACCATAACAGATCCAATGGTTCATCTACACGTAGCCGTAAAACTTCTAGTATAAGAACTTTTTATAAGTATCTTATCAATATAAGAAAATTAGATATAATAAACCCTGCAGAACTTTTAGATTCGCCGAAAAAAAATATTAGACAACCAGTATATCTCACGCTTGATGAATCATTAAATTTACTTAAAGTTATATTACGTGAAAAAGATGAAGAAATAAAAGCTCGTGATTACTGTATTACAGTATTATTTTTAAACTGTGGAATGAGACTATCTGAGCTTAGCAGCATAAATATTGATCATATAAAAACAAATACATTGAGAGTCATCGGTAAAGGAAACAAAGAAAGAACTGTTTATCTAAATGATATGTGTTTAGATGCTTTAGATAATTATCTTAAAATAAGACCAGAAATAGATAATGACGCTCTTTTTATTAGTAAAAAAAGAAATCGAATGAGTAATCGTGCTATACAGTACAGAATTGAACATTATTTAAAAGTTGGTGGATTTGACACTAGTATATACAGTGTTCATAAATTACGTCACACAGCAGCGACATTAATGTATCAATATGGTAATGTCGATATAAAAGTATTGCAAGAGATTTTAGGACATGAATCAGTGTCAACCACACAAATATACACCCATGTAGATAATAACAGTTTAAGAAGTGCGGTAAATAAAAACCCACTGAATACCTTAAACAACGATTTAAAAAATAATAACTAAGAAAAACAAAAAGATCAAGACATGTGCTTGATCTTCATTACTGTTATTAGATAGTATTAGGAGTATAACAGTATCTTATTTATTTATTAAAGGTATGTTCAAATGTTCGCCTACTTTAATTGAGCTACCTTCTATAAATCTATTATATTGTTTTATTATTGATATGAATTGTCTTGTACTCATATTATCTGGTTTGAATTTTGTGGAAATTTTCCATAATGAATCTGATGGTTCTACTATATAATACTCAGTGTTATATTCTTGATTCTGATAATTACCATAACTAAGATTAGACGTTAATGCTAGAGTCATCAAACACAATGCTACAAAACAAATCGATATAAATCTAAAAAATTTGAACTTATTTGTAATTTTATATTTTTTCATATTTCCTCCCGTTCAGAAACTATTTTCTGTACATATGTTCTATGGCTTTATTCTACAACATATGTTCTTGTATGTCAAGAAAAATTTTTATGTTCTATAAAAAAAGAAAACAAATGTTTCATTTCTTGAAGAAATATGATATAATCAAGAAAAGAATAGAAAAGGAGTATATTAATGTACGATGATTTAACCTCTAAGCAAATAGAAATATTAAAATTTATAAAAAGATATATAGATTACAAAGGATATCCCCCTGCTATTCGTGAAATTGGTGATAGTTTGAATATCAATTCTACATCAACTGTTCATAATAATATTTTGAAATTAGAAATGAAGGGTTATTTAAGAAGAGATCCTTTAAAAAATAGAGCCTTAGAAATTATAGATAGTGTTTATGAAGAACAAGAAAACGAAATAAAAAAAGAAACTATAGATGTTCCTATTGTTGGAAAAGTTCAAGCTGGAATGCCGATTTTAGCTATAGAAAATGTCGAAGATACATTTCCTCTTCCTATTGAATATACATCACAAGGTGTAGTTTTTATTTTGAAAGTCCAAGGAGAATCTATGATTGAAGACGGAATATTAAACGGCGATAAAATAATTGTTCGCAAACAAAATACTGCTAACAATGGTGATATTGTCGTTGCATTAATGGACGAATCAGCAACAGTCAAAAGATTTTACAGACATTCAGATCATATTGAATTAAGACCTTCAAATTCAACGATGTATCCCATTATTGTAAAAGATGTAGAAATTTTAGGAAAAGTTATTGGTTTATACAGAACAATTTATTAAATAAAACTATGCCCTCTAATTATCACAATAATTAGAGGGCTTTTGTCATTTTAAATTAGATTTTTATTTTTTAAATTCTTAACAACTTTCATACAAGCAAGTAATGCTTGATTATAACTCAATGACCCTTGAAAATAAGCTACATATGGCTCTCTTAACGGACCATCAGCTGAAATCTCTATGCTAGAACCATCGATAAAGCTTCCCGATGCCATTATAACTTTGTCATCATATCCTGGCATATCCCAAGGATAAGGAACTACGTGTGAATCTACGACAGATGACTCTTGAATTGATCTACAAAATTCCACAACTCTTTCTTCGTTTTTTAGAATAATCGCACAAATTATATCACTTCTTTTATCTTCTACATCTGGAATTGTTTTAAATCCTAATTTTTTAAAGACGTGAGAAAATAATAATGCTGATTTCATAGCTTCTATCGTAATTTTAGGAGCTAAGAATAATCCTTGTAATGTATTTCTAGTAGTACCAAAAGTTATTCCTACTTCCTTCCCTATTCCTGGTGCAGTTAAAGTATTTGCTACCCTATCAATAATAGACTTTTTACCAGCAATGTATCCACCAGAAAGAGCTATTCCTCCACCTGGATTTTTTATCAAAGATCCAGCAATAACATCACATCCAACTTCAATAGGCTCTTTGTATTCAGTAAACTCCCCATAACAATTATCAACCATTATGATTATTTCTGGAAATTTTTCTTTGATAAATTTAGCTGCTTTTTCAATTTGTTCAATATTAATAGCATTTCTTAAGCTATATCCTGTTGACCTCTGAATAGCAACCATTTTTACCGAAGAGTCTATTTTAGATTCTACAGCTTCCAAATCTATATTATTATCTACCAAATCAACATAGTCAAAGTCAATTCCAAATTCTTTCAAATTACATGGAGAATTGCCTTCGATTCCTATAACTTCTTGTAATGTATCGTAAGGCAAACCCGTAATATATAATAACTTATCTCCAGGCAATAATACGCCTTTCATTAACAAGCTCAATGCGTGAGTTCCAGAAGCAATTGAAGGTCTAACAAGGCAGTCTTCTGCCTTAAAAATATCCCTAAAAATCGCTTCACATTTATCTCTTCCAACATCTCCATATCCATATCCAGTTGTTGATGCAAAATCAGTAGCTTGTAACTTATTGTCTTGGAAAGCTTTCAAAACCTTAAGTTGATTAACAAACTCCAAATTTTCCAATTCTTTAAATCTATCTGATAGTTGATTATTACTTTCTATGACTGTATCATAGCTAAAATCATCTACATCATACCATTCTTTTATTTTATCTTTTATCATATAACCATTCTTTCAAATTTTCCAAACAATTTTTTTCAATATCTTCAAATTTATTAAAATCTTCCAAATTCATCCAATGAATTCTTTCATCTTGTCTGAACCAAGTTAACTGTCTCTTAGCATATTTTCTGCTATTTTTTTTCATTAAACTAACCATATCTTTAAAAGAGATTTCATTATTTAAATACATGAAAGCTTCTCTGTAACCTATAGCTTGAATTGATTGAGAATTTCCATCTGTCAGTTCATAAATATATTTACATTCAGCCATAAAGCCTTCATCGATCATCTCATCTACTCTTTGATTTATCCTTTTATAAAGTATCTCTCTATCATCATTTAATCCAATTATATAAAAATCATAATCATCGTTATAATGATCGAATTTGTCGTTTATTTCACTAAATTTATGGCCAGTAAGCTTGTATACTTCAATTGCTCTAATAACACGTCTCACATTGTTCGTGTGAATTTTACTTGCCGACTCAGGGTCTATATCCTCCAACATTTTATGGAGTTTTTGATTGCCTTGTGATTCTGCAATATTTTCCAATTCATATCTTAATTTTTCATCAGATTTAACAGTGTTAAATTCTAATTTATGTGTTATAGAATTGATATATAGTCCTGTACCTCCAACAATAATTGGAATTTTATTTTTAGCTGAAATTTCTTCAATTTTATCTATGCAAAGACTTTGAAATTGTTCTACATTAAAATTCTCATTCGGTTCAACTATATCTATCAAATGATGTTTTATTTCTTTCTGATATTTTGGTTCAACTTTTGCAGTACCAATATCCATATACTTATAAATTTGCATAGAATCTGCTGAAATAATCTCACTGTTTAAACTTTTTGCTAAAAAAATACTTAAGCTGGTCTTCCCTACTCCAGTAGGTCCGACGATTACAATACATTTTTTTTTCATTTTATCCTCATAAACATTTTTTCTAAATCTTTTTCATTCATTTCAATAAAAGTTGGCCTTCCATGAGGACAAGTTAATGGATATTCACATTTAAATAAATCTTCTAAAAGTTTAATTATTTCAAAGTTACTTAATGTATCGCCGGCTTTTACGCTCATTTTACAAGATCTCTTTATTACTTTAGACTCTATTACGTCAAAAGGATCATTTGAATTCTTAGCAATTGTATCCAAAATATCAGTAAATAAAAACTCAGCATTTGAATTTCCAAATAAATATGGAACAGCACGAATAACAACGGAATCATCTGAAAAAACATCACTTTCATATCCCAATTCTTCAAATATACTCTTGTTATTCACATATATTTCCATTAATTCATCAGTTAAAGATATATTAACTGGAAAAGCTAAATTTTGTGATACTACTTCGTTTTCTTGCATTTGTTTTGTTAATTTTTCATAATTAATTCTCTCATGACAGGCATGTTGATCGAATAAATAAATTTTACTGTCAAACTCATCCTTAGCTAAAATATACGTTTTGAATAAAACTGTTAGTATATCAAATTTTTCATATTTTTTTAAAGAAGATTCAACTTTAATTTGTTCACTATCTTTATTAAATAAATTATTTTGATTTACTATCTTGTTACCAGCAAAAAAATCTTCAGTAGTTTTTGGATTTCTGATAATATCTTCTGACTTATCATTGTATTTTATATTTCTAAAATTACTTAATTTTGAATTATCATTGAAAAGATTATAAGAAGAAGTTGGCTCTGATACCTTATCATACTTGTAATTTATTAAATTGGAATCAGATTCAAAATAATTCCTTCTTAAATCTTTGTATTTATCTTCGTCAGGAATTGATTGACTAATATTTGCAATGCTTGCATTATTTTCTAATAAAAATCTAACTTTTTTGTTAAGTTCTTCCAATACTTCATCTAAAATAGAAATTTTTACTTTTTGTTTATTGGGATGAACATTAACATCTACAAGCTTAGGTTTTATTTCAAAAAACAGCCAAAATAATGGAAATCTCCCATTAGGTATTACAGATTTATAATTAGATTCTACTGTATTTCTAATATCTTCAGATTTAACAAATCTACCATTTAGAAATATATATTGCATTTGTCTATTAGCTCTATACAAATTATTATTTGAAATATAGCCATGGATTTTGTAATCTCTAGAATTTATATCGATATCTATTAAATTATTGGACAATGAAGTGCCAAATAAGTTAATGATATTCTCCCTAATTGAAGAATTCTTTTTTGTTTCAAACAAAGTTTTATTATCTTTAATGTATTTAATAGAAACATCGGTGTTGCAAATAGCAAATTTGTACATTGTAGTTGTTATTAGATTTGCTTCTGTCTGGTCTGTCTTCATAAATTTTTTTCTTACAGGTACATTGTAGAATAGATCTTTGATTACTATTTTAGTTCCGACATTCATTGCAACATCAGATTCACTTATAACCTTTGAATTTCTAAACTCAACTTTCTTCCCAATTTTTTCTGATTTTGTTCTCGTACTTACAGAAAGTTTACTCACAGCAAGAATACTAGCTAGAGCTTCTCCTCTAAAACCTAATGTCCTTATATCATACAAATCATCAAACTTTTCAAGCTTACTAGTTGAGTGTCTTTTAAACGCTAATTCTATTTCATTTTTATCAATCCCAGAACCATTATCGCTAACAGATATAAAATCTTTTCCACCATTTTTAATTTCTACAACAATGGTATCACTTCCAGCATCTATAGAGTTTTCAACCAACTCTTTGATAACTGAAACAGGTCTTTCAATAACTTCACCTGCTGCTATTTTTTGAATTGTATCTTCTGACAATAACTTAATCATCTTTATCACCTAATTTCGAAGCTTTAATAACAAGCTCATTCAACAGTTGTAGGGACTGAAGTGGAGTAATCTCATTTATGTTAATATTTTGAATTTCATCCTTGAAGTTTTCCAATTCATGGATGTTTTTTTCATCATTCTCATCGTTTTGAACGGCAAAATCTGCAATTGGTAAATCAATTTTAGTGTCTTCCTTATCAATTTCTTTTAAAATTGACTTTGCTCGTTTTATAAGAGCCTTTGGCATTCCGGCTAATTCAGCTACTTCAATACCATAGCTTTTATCAGTTGAACCTCTAGTAATTTTTCTTAAAAATATAATAGAGTCATTAGTTTCTTTTATATCGACTTTCATATTGATAAGATTATTCAACTTCTTTTCTAGTTCTGTAAGTTCATGATAATGAGTTGCAAACAAAGTTTTTGCTTTTATATTCTTTGAAATATATTCAACGATAGCCCAAGCAAGACTTAATCCATCAAATGTTGATGTACCACGACCTATTTCATCTAAAACTAATAAACTATTTGAAGTTGCATATTTAATAATGTTGCTCATTTCTTTCATTTCCACCATGAAGGTAGATTCACCTTTAAACAAGTTATCGCTTGAACCAATTCTTGTAAAAATCTTGTCCACAATCGAAATATTAGCCTTTGTAGCAGGTACAAATGAACCAATTTGATTCAATATACAAATCAAGGCAACTTGTCTAAGGTACGTAGATTTACCGCTCATATTAGGGCCAGTAATTAACTGTATATCATTTTTCCCAGATCCTATTAAAATATCATTAGTTATGAACTCAGATTGGCCCACACTCAACTCCACTATAGGATGTCTTGATTCTAGTACATCAATTAATCCATAAGTATTGATATCAGGCTTAATATAATTATTCAAGTAAGCACATTTAGCAAGTGAATTTGATACATCAATGATTGCAATCAAATCAGCTGATTTTTTTATTCTAGATAAATTTTTTAGAATTATTTTTCTAATATCTTCAAATATTTTATATTCAAGTTCAAATATCTCATCCTCAGAATCTAAAATTTTTGATTCTATAGCTTCTAATTGTTTGGTTTTGAATCTCGAAGAATTTGTTAATGTTTGTCTTTTTTCGTAATCATCTCCAACTTTATTTAAGTTAGATTTGGTTACATCAATGAAGTAACCAAGTTTTTTATTGAAAACAATTTTTAAGTTTTTAATTCCTAACCTATCTTTTTCAGACATTTCATATTCTACTAATTCATTTTTTCCGTTAACTCTGTTGTATCTCAATTGATCTAATTCATTAGAAAAATTAGATTTTATTAAATTTCCTTCTGTCAAAGTTACTGGAGGATCATCAACTATTGATTTGTCTATCAAATCGTATATGTCTCCTAAATCATCTAATTTTTCTCCTATTAATTGTATGTTTTTCTTGTTGCAATTTAAGAGAGTTTTTAAATATGGAATCTTTTCAATAGAAACTTTTAAAGCGATTAAATCCTTGGCATTGGCACTTTTATATGATAATTTAGCTATCAACCTATCCAAATCGTATATACCATCAAGACTATCTTCTAAATTAACTAATAACTCATAATCTTCAAAAATTTCTTCAACCCTACTTTGTCTAGTTAGAATTTCTTCTTTATCCATCAATGGTCTTTCTAGATAACTATGCAATAGTCTAGATCCCATAGATGTTTTTGTATGATTCAATACTCCGAACAAACTACCATTTTTAGAATTTGTATATAAGTTTTTTTGAATTTCTAGATTAATAACGCTATTAGAATCAATCTCCATAAACTCATTAATATAATATTTACTAGAGCTATTGATATGAACTAAATCCTCTTGATATCTGAACACATATTTTAATAAATTCGCAACACAAATATTAGTTGTTTCACTGTTGCTATTATCGTATTTTATCTTGCTATTAATGAAATCTAAAGAATTAGTGCTATTATTAACAGTTGTTAATACAATAGAAAACTTAGTTGCTATCGTTTCTAATGATTTGGCTGAAAACTCATAATCATTAAATATAACTTCCTTCGGAGTAACTTTTGAAATCTCATTTTCGATTATTTTATAAATATCATCAGATGTAGTATTCGTATATGAAACATCACCCGTTGAGATGTCTATATACGAAATAGCTACTTCATTTGATTTTTTTGAAATACTCATCAAGTAATTAAAATTTCCAGTATCAGAATTTTCATTTTCTATAACTGTGGCAGGGGTATAGATTTTAATAATTCCTCTTTTCACTAAACCTTTTACTAATTTAGGATCTTCTAGTTGCTCACATATAGCAACTTTATATCCTTTTGATACCAATTTATTGATATAAACATCACTAACATGGTAAGGAATGCCACACATTGGACATTTTTGGTTTTCTCCACAGTCTCTTTGTGTCAAAACAATTTCAAGTTCTTTGGAAGCTAATAAAGCATCTTCAAAGAACATTTCATAGAAATCTCCTAATCTAAAAAATAATATACAATCTTTGTTTTGTTCTTTTATTTCTTTGTATTGTTTAATCATAGGAGTATAACCCATATTATTCCACCATTTCCCCTGTTAATGCAAAAGAATTAAAATCTACAATTTTAGTATTTACTAATTTCCCTATATAAGATTTATCGCATTTAACATTTACTAATTTAAATGTCCTAGTTCTTCCTGTCATTACTTCAGGATTATTCTTACTTTTCCCTTCAATTAATACTTCTTGTATAGTACCAAGGTACGATTTGTTCTTTTCGTAAAAAATAGGATAAGCAACATCCAAAAGTCTTTCTAATCTATCTTGTTTTACATCTTCATCAACTTGATCTTCGAATAAATCAGCTTTTGTTCCCGGTCTTCTGTTATATTTAAATGTAAAAGCTTGTTCGTATCCAACTTTTCTAACCACATCTAAAGTGTCTTGAAAATCCTCTTCTGTTTCTCCTGGAAATCCTACTATAATATCAGTTGAAAAAGTAATTCCTTTTACGCTTCTCTTTAATTTTTCTACCTTTTCCAAATAAGATTCCTTAGTATATCTTCTGTGCATTCTTTCTAAAACCGAATTTGATCCTGCTTGAAATGGTAGATGAATATTTTCGCAAACTTTATCTAATTTACCCATCGCCTCGATTAGTTCATCCGAAATATCTTTAGGATGACTTGTTAAAAATCTTAATCTTTCAAGTCCTTCAACGTCATTGACCTTAGTTAATAATTCCGTAAACGTAACCGGTTTTTCAAGAGTTTTTCCGTAAGAATTTACATTTTGTCCAAGTAAAGTTATATCTTTATATCCTTGATCTACCATTCTTTTCACTTCGGATAAAATACTTTCAACAGATCTACTTTGTTCTCTCCCTCTTGCATAAGGAACTATGCAATAAGTGCAAAAGTTATTGCATCCTGTCATTATATTTACATATCCAACATATTCATTGTCCCTTTTGATAGCAATATCTTCGTCAATATCATCTTTTCTTTCAATATCTACAACTAATTTTCCACTGCTTAGGTGTCTATCTATAAGATATGGTAATGAATTTATGTTATTTACTCCAAATACTATATCTACTTGTGGATATTTTTCTCTAATTATATCTCTCGCTGGACCAGTTTGCATCATACATCCACAAACTGCAATAAGCATATCTGGATTTTCTCTTTTTAAGTTTTTCAATGCTCCCAATTGCCCATAGACTTTCATTTCTGCATTTTCTCTTACCAAACAAGTATTAAAAATAATAAAATCTGCATCTAATTTTTCATCAGATTGTTCAAATCCCATATTTTCTAGTAATGTTTTGATTTTTTCGGAATCATGTTCGTTCATTTGACAACCATGTGTAATTATCGAATAAGTCGGAGCATGTCCGTGTCTATTTATAAATAAATTAACATAAGAATTTGAAGCTAATTTATTATTGTTTTCTTCCATTTAAATCTCCTTTATAAAATATAAGCCATCGATATTCGATAGCTTATAAATAATTTTTATATTTTAATTAATGTAATTGTTATATTATCATCGGATTTATTAATTACATTTTCTAATAATGAATTGCATTTTTCTTTTACGGTTAAGTTTGATTTCAAAATATATTCAATACTACTATTATCAATGAATTTATAAAAACCATCGGTAGCCATAAGTATTTGATCATCAGAGTTTAATTCCTTAATAAGATAATCAGGTTTATCCATACTCAAAAAGCCAAGTCCTCTTGTTATAGCATTTTTAAGATTTTCATTATTTTTTACAACATGGTCTTTTGATATTTGATAAAAACCATATTCATTTTGTAAATAAGCTCTGCTATCTCCAACATTGAATAAATACATTGTATTTTCTTTAATAATAGTGGCTAAGAATGTTGTTCCTATATTATTTAGGCAATTATTTGATTTTGAGAAATCCAAAATTTTATAACCTGCATGATGAATTGATCCATAAATTAGATCTTTCATGGTAAGTTTTTCATCGTAATGATTTTTAAAACAAATCAAAAACTCTTCAACAGCAATTTCAGAAGCTTTTTCCCCGTATTTGCATCCTCCCATACCATCTGCTATTAAAAATATTTGAGAATCTTTGAAAGTTTCATTTTTATAGTAGTCTTCATTTTTTTCTCTAATATCACCTTTATATGAAATCGAAAAATACTCCATATTATTCCCCACTGTTATTATTGTTTTTTCTAGTATTTTCATTATCGGATTCTTGATTACTATCTGAATTAGAATTTGAATCATTATTATCTACACTAGAATTATCAGTTTCATCTTCATTAGGTCTTTCATTTTCTTCAGGTGGAGTATATTCATCTTCAACCGTTTCTGTTTTTCTTGCTTTACCAGAACTTACAGTTATAGTAATGAAATCTCCATTTTTAATATTTCTACCAGCTTCAATGCTTTGGTCAATTACTACACCTTCATCATATACTGAGCTTTTTTTGTATCTAACTTTCTTAACATTTAAACCAAGATTAGAAAGCTCTTTTTTAGCTTTTTTCAAATTTAAACCTATTAAATTAATCATAGTATCTTCTTTTTCTAATCCAAGTTCTACCTTAATTTTTTTCTTAAATAAAAGCTTATCGCCAACTTTTGGGCTCTGACCAATAACTACATATTTATTAAAATCTGACTTATCCACGCTTACTGATTTGTCCACAACTAATTCAATGTCATTCGCTGTAGCTTGATCAACAGCAAGTCTTAGGTTTTTTCCAACATAGTCAGGTGCTTTTGGCCTCGAATTATAGTAAAAAATTATTGCTGCAGCAGCAAAAAAAGCTAATAATACAGATGTAAAATACACTAAGAAAGATTTAAGATAATTATGAGATTTCTTTTTGTTCTTAATTTCTTCTTCAAATAAATTTTCATCTATTTTATATGACATATTTTTCTCATGCTCATTTTTTAAATCTAATTTAATTGTATTATCTATATATTCATTATTTGAACCTGTCATTTTATAATTATCGATTTTATTTAAATCTTTCATAATACCTTGTGTATCATCATAAGAGTTGTTTCTTAAATTTTGATAAAAACTATTCAAATTACTATTTTCAATATCTATATTAGAATTTTCTAAAATTTCTAATATTAGGTTAATATTATGATTTAACTGAGCTTCACTATTACCAAAGTTTTCACCATCGAAGTTTTTGAAAATATCAATCTTAAAATTATTATTTTCATCTACTAACATATTATAAATTCGTAAATTCCCAAAAAATATTCCATTATTTTCTGAATAAATTAATGAAAGTAAAATTTTTCTCAAAATATCTAATAAAAAAGATTCTGAAACATCCTTTCTTTTGAACAAATTATCCAATGATATTCCGTCAAAAAACTCATAAGTTAAAAAACACTTATCATCCGAACTAATCATTAAATCATACATTTCCAGAATATTAGGATGATGTAAGTTTGATAAAGATTTTAAACTATTTGTTAATGTATCAAAATATTTATTGTCGTTATATTCCTTGAAACTAAGATATCTATTTAATTTTTTATCGTATGCTTTAAATGTCGTAGAAAATTTGTCTTCATTTATTTTTCTTTGAATTTCGTATCTATTATTTTCCACATTTGCCTCCAGTATTCTCCTAATATTTTATCATAATTTAATAGCTAAAACAAAAAAGCTCTCAAAAAACGAGAACTTAAATTTTACTATTATTATCAATATATGAAATTATTTCATTTGAGGTTTCGTCAATTGTTTTATCGGTAACATTAATTATTTTACAGCCTATCTTGTTCATAATTTCTTTTGCATAATCAAGCTCTTTTTCTATTCTTGAATCATCTGAGTAGCCTAATTGCAAACCAATTTTAGCCATTCGATTTTCCCTGATATTATTAAGTTTATCAGAGTCAATAATCAAACCAATAATCTTTTTATTGTCAACTTGAAATAATTCAGAAGGGACTTTGACTTCTGGTAAAATTGGAATATTACATACTTTATAATTTTTAAATGCTAAGTTCAAACTCAATGGAGTTTTTGAAGTTCTTGAAACCCCTATTAATATAATATCAGCTTTTAGAATACCAAACTTATCCTTACAGTCATCGTATTTTACGGCAAATTCTAAAGCTTCCATCTTTTCAAGATATTCTTGGTCAACTTTTCTATTCAATCCTACATCAAATTTAGGTTGTTGCTTAAAAAACTTACTTGAAACTAAAATAGGATATGATAAAACATCTACTAAATAAATCGATTCATTCATTTCTGTTTTCTCAATCAAATAATTTAGCAAATCACGATTTACGATTGTTGAAAATATTAGAATTTCTCCATTAATATCGTTTAATATTTTATCAATCTGTTCTCTTCTAATAATTTTTGAGAATTTTTTTATTCTAACATTTTTAATATCAAAATGAACTTTAACAGCATCTAAAACTTGATTTGCTGTTTCACCTGTAGAATCAGAAATAACTACCATGGTTTTATTCATAATATTCTCCTTAATTTATTTTCTTAAATACACCTTTGAAAATTAATTTATAAAAAGGTAAATCTTCAACAGAACAGTTTTCTAATTTCTCTAATAAATTGCATAAATTATTGTTATCTAATTCCATCGGTGTATACTTGCACTCATTAGAGTTTACTTCCAACATCTTTAGAATTTGAGCCATTAACTTACCGTTATTTTTTGTATTTAACTCATGAAGATTAGTCAATAAACGATTTGATTTAAAGATATTCAAAGTATCATAATTTATCACATCAACTTCATCAAAATCATAACCTAATTTTATACATTCATCTCTGTAAACATCAAGAATAATTTCTTTTATACTTTTTTCAAAATACTCATAATCTACTATTCCCTTGTCTTGGAGAAATACATATAAAATTTTAGTAATAAAATCACTTAAATTAAAATCTAATTCTGATTTAAGTATTATTGAAATAACAGACGTTATTGTTTTTCGTAATTTATAATTATATTTAAAATTATCATCACTATTAGATATTATGTAAGACATAACATATTCCATTTTGTCAGAAATTGCAACAATTCTAGCAGCAGTTGAATTTGGAATGTTTTCGGATATGAATCTAGGTTTTATGTGTTCATATACTCCTTCATAAACAATTTTATCTTCACCATCAGACTTAGCATACAATCTTCCAATTAACCCGTGTAAATAAGAACATTTTTGCACAATTTCAGTAGCTTTATCCGCTTTACATAAAAATGCTATCCTTCTAACAGAATCAATAGTTTCCTGACTAACTGAAAGCATTTTACATAATTCAATTGATATCTTTATTAGTCTTTGAGTTTTGTCATAAAAGTTACCATAATTATTGATATAATTAACTGTTTTCAAATCCTCAACAAAGTCTTCAAGTTTTCTATCTGATTTTTGGTTTATCAAATTATCTATTTCTTCTAATTTGTTATTAATTTCTTGAATCAAAGCTTGGGAATCTTCAGAATTCTTGTTTTTCGCGTAAACAAAAAAGTTTGAACTATTTCCGTTATCAAATTCCATCGGTAATACTGTAAAATTTTCCATCAAAACTGTATAAAGTATTGATTTATCGATACATAAATATTTTTCGTCAAATGATCCTTCAATGCTAACAGGATAATCAAATTTATTCGCGTATTCGTTGAGTATGCTTTTGTTATTAATGATTGAACAACCATTTGCTCTAGCAAGTTTATTAGCGCTTTTTTCAAATGATTGTAATCTTTCTTCTTTTTTTAATATTATTTGGTTTTTTAGTAACTCTGAAGAAAAATTGTTAAAAGTAGAAGAATTAACTAAGCTGTCATCTTTATCTTCTTTTAAGCCTTTGAATTCTATTGTTTTATTTTCTTTTTCATTAAAAATTTTAATGTACAAGATAGACTCTCTAAATGATAAACTTTCTGAATCATATTTGTACTTGAAATTTATCAAATCAATAGCTTTATTTATTACATTTTCATAATCTTCTAGTGTATATCCTGGATTTTCTATATTAGTAATGTAAATAAAAAAATGATCTTTTATTGTATCCAAATCTATATTTGAATATACTAATTGCAGTTTTTTTAATTCTTTTCTTATTTTTTCGTCAAGCGATCTATTTATAAATCCTATAAAATTCTCAGGAATATTATTAGTCACTATATCTATTAATAAGTTATACATTATTTCTCCTTACAAATATTCAAGGTAGCCTAATGACCCCAAATATTCAATTCCAAAATTGTTCATCGTGTATTTTAGCAAAATTTTTAAAATTTCGTTTTCATTTATAGATTCAAACTTTTTATTAACTATATCATCATACCTATTTTTCATTAAGTATATCATATACTTTGCATGTAAGTTGTCTATTTGGTAGTATTCTCCATCGGAATCTACAAATCCGCCATCTAAATAAAACCTGTTATGACTATTTTCATAAAACATACTTGGTTGATACCCAAGATATGATACTAGCTTCAAAATAAACGCATTAATTAAAGCATACTGATTATCTGAATATTTTGATAAGAATATTACTGTTTTCAATATTAAAGAGTATACTTTTGCATTACATACTTCATTGTAAAAAATTGACTTTATTAAATCAACTATAACCAAACTAAATAATTCTGATTTATAGTTAGTTCTTATATTAAAATTAGAGTTAATTAAATCATAATCCACTAAATAATAGAATTGATTTCCTTTTTTTAAGGTAAAATCGTTCACTGACAGAACATTAAATTCTATAATTGATTTCATGGAGTTAATATTATTGATGAAAATCCCAATAATACCTTCTTCTTTACTGAAAACATTCAAAATTATAGAATTTTCTCCATAAATTATATGCTCCAACACAATAGCTTGTGTCTTGATGTAATCTTGTTCCATTAATTGTAACCCAAATACCTTAATCTAGAATCTTTATTTCTCCATTCTTCATCTATTTTAACCCATAGTTTCAGATTTACTTTAGCGTCTAATAATTGTTCAATATCAATTCTGGCATCAGTTCCAATTTTTTTAATCATTGATCCTTTTTTCCCAATTACCATGCCTTTATGACTTTTTTTCTCAACAATAATAGTAGCATCTATATCAATTAAATTCCTGTCTTGTCTTTCTTTGAATTTTTCAATAGTTATAGCTATTCCATGTGGTAATTCATCAGATAAATTCATTAGGGCCTTTTCCCTAATTAGTTCTTGTACAATTTGTCTAATAGGTTGATCAGTTACGCTATCTTTGTCATAATACATTGGACCTTCAGGCAAATTATTTTTTAAAGAAGTTAAATATCCTTCTACATTATCTCCGTTCAATGCGCTTATTGGAATTATTTCTTCAAATATTCCAACTTTACTGTACATTTCTACTAATTCATTGACTTTATCACTTGATGTTTTATCTATTTTATTGATTAATAGAATTATTTTTGTATCAACTAATTTTAATTTCTCAATAATTTCAGAGTCTAGTTTTCCTATTTCTTCAGTAGTATCTACAATATATGTTATAACATCAACCTCATTCAAAGTTGACATCGAAACTTTGAGCATATAATCTCCGAGTTTATTTTTTGGTGTTTGAATTCCTGGGGTATCTAAAAATATTGCTTGCATATTTTCGTCAGTATATATCAATTGTATTTTGTTTCTTGTAGTTTGAGGTTTGTCAGAAATAATCGTTAGTTTTTCTCCTAGAACTCTATTTAAAAGAGTTGATTTTCCTACATTACTTCTGCCTATAACTGAAATAAATCCAGATTTAAACATTTACATCATCTCCACTAAAACCATGAGGTAATAAATCTTCAATATTATAAATCTTATACTCATTTTCATTTTTAGCTATTATTATTTTTGTAGCTTCATTAGAAAATTCTTTAATCACTTGCCTGCAAACCCCACAAGGATAAGTGAAATCAGAATCTCCAATTATTAAAATAGTATCTATTAACTTAAATCCTTCAGATACCATTTTTGAAATTGCAGTTCTTTCTGCACAAATTGTTGGGCTAAATGAAGCATTTTCAATATTACAACCTCCATAATAGTTCCCTTCTATGTCTTTGACGCAACATCCTACGTTGTAATTAGAATATGGCGTGTATGCGTTTTGTTTATATTGCAAAGCAATTTTATACATTTTATTAATTTCCATAATACTCCTAAATAATTACTTTAAATAATAATATTGCCACTAATGTCCCAATTATGCCACCAACTATAACTTGACTTAGTGTATGGATTTTTCCTTCTACTCTACTTTCTGCAACCAAAAAAGCTATAAAATATGATAGTATTGTCACTAATGTATTATTTGCTAAAAGGGCAATGATTGTAGCACTGCAAAAAGAAACAGATGCATGACCACTTACGCTTCCACCTTGCAAATATGTCCATTTATTTTGATATATAAAACTTTTTAGAACTAAAGTTATAACAACTACCAAAATCAAAGCTATAAATGTCAAATGCGTTGGTGAATTTTGTAATTTGATAACTGCTGTATGACTAAGAGGAACAATTCTATCATAAAACATAAAATAACCTACAAAAATAGAATTAAAAGCAGCTAGTAATACCGCTCCTGCTCCAACATCTTTTGCTATTTTGGCTTTCTCGTCGTATTTGTCATAAATCAAATCAACAATCGTTTCAATGGCGGTGTTAATCATTTCTGCCATTAATATGAATGTTATAGTTATGCACAAACAAGCCATTTCTACCCTTGATAAGTCAAACATTAATGATGCAATCATAACCAGAACAGTCATCAAAATATCAGTTCTAAAATTTCTTTCATTTTTCAAACAATGAATAATTCCATCCATTGCATATTGAAAACTAGTAATAAAAGATGTGTTTTTAGAAATATTTTTATCTTTTAACTTACTATTTAAATTCTTCATCTTTATAGATACCTATTTCTTTCAAGGCCGATTTTTCTTTATTTCTCATAATAATTTTGTCACTTTCATCAATATGATCATAACCCAACAAATGAAACATAGAATGAACAACCAAATACACAATTTCCCTTTTGATAGAATGATTGTATTCTTTAGCTTGTTTCACAGCTCTATTGCAACATATAATAATATCACCCAAAAGATTTGTTTGAATTTGAAAATCATCTTCCAAAGGAAAGCTCAATACATCAGTTACACTATCTTTATTGCGATAATCTCTATTAAGTTCTCTAATTTCTTCTTCACTAACAAATGACAAAGATATCTCATAATTATCATCATTTAATTCTTGAAGCAAACATATTTTTATTGAATTTTCAATATCAAATCTTAATTCATCATCAATTTGAAAATCATCTTGTCTATTACTTATCTGTATTATCATAATTCGACCTATTGTTATCTAATTTTTCATAAGCTCCAATAATTTTTTGTACAAGTGGATGTCTTACAACATCTGTTTTTTCAAACTCTAAAAAGCTTATTCCTTTTATGTCTCTAAGAATATTAGTCGCAACTAGTAACCCTGATTTTTTACCTCTTGGTAAGTCAACTTGTGTAATATCTCCCGTTACTATAGCTTTTGAACCATATCCTATTCTAGTTAAAAACATCTTCATTTGTTCATTGGTAGTGTTTTGTGCTTCATCTAATATAATGTATGCATTATCTAAAGTTCTACCTCTCATATATGCCAATGGTGCTACTTCTATCAATCCTCTATCTTTAAATTTTTCAAAATTCTCATAACCTAATATATCAAACATAGCATCATATATAGGTCTTAGATAAGGATCAATTTTTTCTTGAAGATCTCCTGGCAAAAATCCTAAACTTTCTCCAGCTTCTACAGCTGGTCTAGTTAAAATTATCCTATCTACTTCGTTATTTCTAAATGCATTTATTGCCATAGCCATTGCCAAGTAAGTTTTTCCTGTACCTGCAGGTCCTATTCCAAAAACAATATCATTTTTATTAATCATTTCAACATAGTTTCTTTGATTTACAGTTTTTGGCTTTAAAGGTTTACCTTTTGAATTGTAGCAAATTACATAGTCCTTAATTTTTGAAATATTTTCTTGTTTTATTTTTTCTAAGTTAGAAAGCAAATAATCCAAATCCTGATCTGCTATTTCGTTCCCAGATAAAGTATGTGTATTTAATGATTCTAAAAGATTACTTGCACTTTCAATATTCAAATCAGAACCACTAATTAGAATACCTTCTTCAGAAATCTTTAATATAACATCACAAGCTTCTTCAATTTTTTTTGCGTTTTTTTCTAATTGACCAAAAATAAAAGTTATTAATTTTTCATTATTAGTTTTGTAAATTAAATGTTTATCCATAATCACTCCATTTATCTAATTATAACATATCACTAAAAATCAAATAAACTTATTTGATTTTCATTTTGTAAACCATCTAAAACACCGTGGTTTTCTAGTATTTCTAAAGCTGTTTTATTAACTTTCGTTCTCATAGTAAAATCTTGTTTTGAAATAAAATCACCTTTTTGTATTTCTTCAAAAATAGCAATAGAGTTTGCGTCGCTAACCCCTTCTAGTGCATTAAAAGGAGGCTGAATGAATCCTTTTTCTAATACTTTGAACCTAGCCTTGTCAGATTTATGCAAGTCAACTCTTGATTGTTTTATTCCCCTGCAATACATTTCTTCTGCTACTTCTAATACAGAGTATTTGTTACTATCCTTTGCTGTCATCTTAGAATTGGATTCTTTGTACTTATCTTTCAATGATTGCATTTCTTCTCTAATTGCACTTAATCCGCTTACAATAACATCACCAGGATAATCTTGTAATTTTATAGTAAAAAATGTTGAATAAAAAGCTTCTGGATAGTGTACTTTAAAATAAGCAATTCGATAACTCATCATAACATAAGCTACAGCATGGGCTTTCGGGAAAAGATACTCAATAGTTTTACAAGATTCAATGTACCAATCTGGAACACCATTTTCGGTCATATAATTTAGAGTATCTTCATCAAGAAGTCTATTTTTTCTTACTATTTCCATTATTTTAAATGATCTTTTCTTTTCAAGGCCCTTATTTATTAGATAAATCATAATATCATCTCTTGTACAGATAGTATCTTTCAATTCGACAACACCATCTCTTATTAGATCTTGTGCATTATTTAACCATACATTTGTGCCATGAGACAATCCAGAAATTCTAACTAATTCCGAAAAAGTTTTTGGAGTTGTATCTCTCAACATTCCTCTTACAAAGTTTGTACCAAATTCAGGTATTCCTAATGTTCCAATATCTAGTCCATCAATTAATTCTTGAAAGTGTAAAGCATCTATTGAAGAAAAAATACTCATTGTCTCCTTATCATCCATAGGAATAGTTAATGGATCCACTCCTGTCATATCCGACAACATTTTTATAATTGTTGGCACATCGTGTCCAAGCAAGTCAAGCTTTAAAATTCTACCACTTATAGACTTATAATTGAAATGAGTAGTGATTATATCACTGTTAACATCATCCGCAGGATGTTGAACTGGACAAAAATCTTCAATATCTTTATCTCTTGGAACTATCATTACTCCACCTGGATGTTGCCCCGAAGTTCTTTTAACTCCCAAGATTCCTCTTTGCAAATATTTTATCTCTGAATTATTAACATATACGTTTTTATCTTCAAAATATTTTTTTATATACCCATAAGCTGTTTTGTCGGAAATTGTACCAATAGTTCCAGCTCTGAATACCTTACCTTCCCCAAACAATTCTTCAGTATATTTGTGAACAGTCGGTTGATATTCCCCAGCAAAGTTCAAATCAATATCTGGCTCTTTATCGCCATCAAATCCTAAGAAAACTTCAAATGGTATATTATGACCTTCTTTTTTTAATGGTTGTCCACATACTGGACAAATTTTATCTTCAAGATCCACTCCTGAACCTATATTTTCATCATGTATAAACTCAGAATGTTTGCAATTCTCACAAATATAATGCGGAATTAAAGGATTAACTTCTGTTATGTCAGCCATTGTCGCAACAAAGCTAGATCCTACAGATCCTCTGGAACCTACTAGATATCCATCTTCATTACTTTTCTTTACCAATTTTTGAGCGATAATATATAATACAGCATAACCATTTGAGATAATTGATGATAACTCACGTTCTAATCTACTTTCAACAATTTCTGGTAAATCATCTCCATATATACTTCTAGCTTTTTTATACGTCATTTCTCTTAATTCTGTATCAGATCCCTCAATAACTGGTGGAAAAGTTCCATCTGGTATTGGCTTAATATCATCTAGCATTTCTGAAATTTTTATGGTATTATCTATTACTATTTCCTCAGCCACATCTTTTTCTAAAAAACTAAATTCATTCATCATTTCATCAGTAGTTCTGAAAAACAACGTAGGGAATTTTTCGCCATAAATTTTTCTAGGTTGACCTTCTAATATTATATTTCTAAAAATATAGTCCGTTTTTTCGAAGTATTTTGCATAAGAATCAGCAACAAGAGGTTTATTGTGCTTTTTTGATAAATCATATAGTTTTCTAGTTAATTCTTCACAACTCTTTAAGTTAAAGCTCATCCTTTTTGACTTTACTCCATCATAATAAATCGGTGGTTGAACCTCCAAAAAATCATACCTTGAAATAATTTCATCTAATTTTTCATCTGATTCAAATCCAAGTATTGCTTTTATTAATTCTCCATCTTCGTTTCCGGATCCTATTACAAGACCTTCTCTTCTTTTATTCAATTCAGATTTTGGTATTCCGCCTTCTCTGTAAAAATATTTTAAATTAGAAGCAGTCACAAGCTTATATAAGTTTTTTAATCCAACTAAGTTTTGGGCGTATATTGTCGCAGTATGAGATTCTCTTTTTGAAATGCTCCATTCAGAATCCATTTTATTTATATTTATATCAAATTTAACTCCTCTTTTTTCAAGATCTTTGACCATACAAATAAATACTTCTCCCGTCGCCCTTGCATCATCACAAGCTCTATGATGGTTGAATAAATTTACATTGTATTTTTTTGTCAAAGTATCAAGTTTATGATTTTTGAGATGAGGTTCCAATGCCCTTGCAAACGCTAGTGTGTCAATATATGTTCTTACAGGATTTATTCCCAAATCAAGACAATTTTTCTTGATAAATCCCATATCGAAATCTGCATTATGTGCTATTAAAGTGCTATCTCCGACAAATTTCAAAAACTCAGGTAATACTTCGTCTATTTTAGGCATATCTTTTACCATTTCATTTGTTATAGACGTTAATTCTGTTATTTTTTCTGGTATTGGAATTTCTGGGTTGATTAATTGATTGAATTCATCAACAATTTGATTGCCAACAATCTTTACAGCACCAATTTCCGTGATTTTTTCTGTTGCATTTGATAATCCAGTAGTTTCAATATCAAAAACTACAAATTCTTGCAAATTCATAGAATTATAAGGATTTGTTATTATTCTGAAATCATCTTCTATTATTTTTGCTTCCATACCAAAGAGTGGTTTTAGTCCATTTTTGCTACAAGCATCATACAATTGTGGATAACCTTGAACTACAGATTTATCTGTTAAACCTAGCGCTGTATGTCCCCATTTTTTTAGAGTTTTACAGCATTCATCCAAGTCAATAAATCCATCTAGTTGGCTCATTTGAGAATACATGTGTAATTCCACACGTTTTTTCTCATATTCATCTTTTCTAGATTCTGGCTTCTCAATTTCTTGCATTTGTTTTATTGAGAAAGACTTTCCAGAAGTAAATCTATCAAATTCCAACCTTCCTGTTAATAAAAGGTAAACTCCAGATTTTAATTTATCACCAAATGCTTCAAATTCTTTTTTCTTCAAAAATTTCTTTGCGAAAATAGCTCCGCTTTCATCCCTTAGATCCAAAGAAATAATAAAACTTTCTCCATCTTTTATACTTCTGACATCTACATCAATAATTTCAGCTCTGATACAAGTATCATCTTCATTTTCTATGATTTCTTTGATTTTTATTGGAGACTTGGTTATATCTTTACCACATTTTATTCCCGTTTTTTTAACTTCTTCTTTTTCTTGCTTTGGAGTATCTTTTATTGATTCTGCTATTTTTTTTCGAATTGAATTATCATACTCAATAAGATTTTGTCTATAATCATCGTTATCCTTTAACTCAACAATTTCAGATTTGACAGAATAATTTAAATTATATGTCTTATTTATTAATTTTGTTAACTCATTATCCTTTTGATCCGATATAAATTTATCCCTTATTTGCTCAAAATTAAAAATAAGTGAAATTTCTGAATCGTTTATCTTCGAATTTTTAAAATCAATACAAGAAGAATATTCACAAAAATCACTTGTTTTTAAAATTTTAATCAAAGCATCTTTTGAAAAATTGATTTTCGAATCTTCATACTCTGTATAATCAATATTAATTTTTGCGATAAAATCTAATAAGTCTTTTTGTATAAATTCTGACAAGGAGTCCTTACTCTCATCTTTTTGAATGTTTATCAAACAATCTAACTCATCATTATCCTTATTATAAGTTAATTTATCAATATAAATTGGGTATTTTGAATCATATTTTAGGCCGATTTTCTTTAATACATCGTTGAGTAATAAATGCATTTATAACCTCTCTATCTCTTCAATTAATACATCTAATAATTCTTCTTCCTTAATTTTTCGTACAATTTCCCCTTTTTTAAATATTAAGCCTACTCCATTTCCACCTGCTATGCCAATATCAGCTTCTTTTGCTTCTCCTGGTCCATTTACAACGCAACCCATAATAGCAACTTTAATGTGTTTATCTATTTTATCCAATTTTTTTTCAGCTTCATTCACTAGACTTATCAAATCAATCTTGGTTCTAGCACATGTTGGACATGAAATTATTTCAATTCCTTCATTTAATAAACCTAAACTCATTAAAATTTGTCTTCCTACAATGATTTCTTCTTTAGGATCACCAGTTAAAGAAACTCTGATAGTATCTCCAATTCCTTTTGACAAAATATTTCCTATTCCTACACTGGATTTGATAATTCCTTTATTAGAAGGACCTGCTTCTGTTATACCAACATGTAGAGGATAATTACATAACTCTGACATTTTTTCATAAGCTTTTATTGACATATTAACATTAGAAGATTTTAATGATAATTTGATATCGTCAAATCCCATATCTTCTATCATTCTTATTTGATCAAGGCAGCTATAACATATTGAATCCACATTTACTCCATGATATTTGTCAATGAATTTTTGATTGACAGATCCACTATTTACTCCAATTCTCATGGAAATTTTATGATGTTTGCAACAATCTACGATTTCTTTGACTCTATCTATTCCACCAATATTTCCAGGGTTAATTCTAATGCAATCGCACCCATTTTCAATTGCAGCTATTGCTAATTTGTGATGAAATTGAATATCAGCAACGAATGGTATATTCGTCATGCTTTTTATAATTGGTATCGCCTTCGCATCTTCTAAGTCATTAATTGCACTTCTGGAAATATCACATCCTACAGATTCAAATTCTTTAATTTGTTTTACAGTACTTTCTACATCTTTTGTATCGGTATTAGTCATAGATTGAACTGTAACTCTTGCTCCATTTCCCACAGCAACATTTCCTACGTAAATTCTTTTAGTATCTTCTCTTTTCATTACTTCACCTTTCAAATTTAAAAAGGCCCATACAGGCCTAATCAAAACATTTAAAATAATTTAATAACATCTTTTATTGTAACTACGGCGATTAATGCTAAAAGCAAAATTAATCCTACCATGTGTATATAGCCTTCTTTTTCTTGAGATATTTTTTTGCCAAATATCATCTCAATTAGTATGAATATCGCTCTTCCACCATCTAAAGCTGGAATGGGTAATAAGTTAAATACACCTAAGTTAATGTTAATATACGCCAATAAGAAAATTAAATTGGCAACTCCAGTCTTTGCAGCATTACCAATCTCTTTTACCACACCAACAGGTCCACTAACTCCTCCTAAACCTAATTGACCAGTTATAAGCATCCCTAGAAATTTATATAACATGCCTGTCAAATTAAGAAAAGTTATGACGCCCTTTTTAAAGCCTTTTATTAAACTAAAATTTTTAATATTATATTCTTCTTGAAAGTTTACTCCAATTTTTCTAACATTATTTTCCAATCTTGGAGTGACTTTTATGTTCTTTGATTGAGAATCTCTTATTACTCTAATATCCAAATCACCTTGAGATTCTTTGATATTTTTTAATAATTCCTCTCCATCATTTATATTTTTCCCATTTATAGATACAATCTTATCTCCTGCTTGTATTCCTGAAGAATATGCAGGTGAATTTTCCAATACACCAGATACTTCAGTACTAACTCTACTTACAGACATTAGTAAAATTAACAATATAAAAGCTAATATAAAATTCATAATAGCACCAGCTAAAATGACTTTAAGTCTTACAAACGGAGATTGATTATTCAGAGAATTCGGACTGTCGTTTTCTTCGTCTTCCCCTTCTAGTTGACAATAACCACCTACAGGTAACAATCTCAAAGAGTAAAGAGTTCCGTTCGATTCTTTTTGGAAAAGTTTTGGTCCCATACCTACTGAAAATTCCAAAACGGAGACTCCATTCATTTTTGCTACGATAAAATGTCCAAATTCATGTATTAAAATTACAAGTAAAAATATTATTATTGATGAAATTATTGTAATCACATTTCCTCCTAATTATAGCCCTAAACAATATAAAATTGAAAGATAAGGTAAAACAAAAATAAAACTATCAAATCGATCCATTACTCCACCATGTCCTATAAAAATATTACCAAAATCCTTCACATTGGCTTTTCTTTTAATTTTAGAAGCGCTTATATCACCAATTTGAGATATAATAGAACCGAAGAAAGCGATAATAACTATCTTAGCAATATTTAAATTACCATAAAATATAGAAAATATAGCACCAATTATCATGCTTCCTATTATTCCACCTATTGCTCCTTCAATAGTTTTTTTAGGGCTAATTTTTGTCAATTTGTGTTTGCCGAACAACATTCCTGTACAGTATGCTGCAGTATCTGTTCCCCAAGAACATATATAGATAAGCCAAATATATTCAGTTCCAGAAATAAAATACATTAACGAAAAAGTAATCGTAATATATATGTGCATAAAATAGTTATTTAGTACTTCCTTGATAGGTTTGTCAAAAATGGTATATAAAGTCAATTCTATCAAACTAAAACTGCACAATAAAGCTATCGCGAATAATTCCTTCTTAAAATAAACGCTTAAATTAAAACTAACATTAAATAATACATTAATAATCAAATTATTAATGTTAATGTTATTGGAATAATCCTTGTTAATTACATTTTCTAGTTCGTAAATTGCAACAGTACTTAGGAATAAATTCATAATTAAAAGATAAATTTCGCCTTTAGAAACGCAAAAAATAGATAACAATAAAATTATTATTCCGGTTAATGTCCTTTTTAAAAATTTCATTTCAATCCACCAAATCTTCTATCCCTGTTTTGGTACCAATAAATCGCATCGATAAGTGATTCTAACTTGAAATCCGGCCAATATATATCTGAAAAATAAAGCTCTGCATAAGACATTTGATAAAGCAAGAAATTGCTTAGTCTTTTTTCTCCACCTGGTCTAATCAGTAAATCAACGTCCGGTTGATTTCTCGTGTATAAAAGATTTGAGAACTCATCATCAGTCAGGATTACTCCCTTCTTTATCGCAGTATTCACAGCTTTTAATATCTCTTGCCTTGACCCATAATTAATAGCAATATTTAGAATAAGTTTATCATTATCTCTCGTCGAATCCAATGCGTATTCTATCTTTTGAATTACTTTTTCGGGCAATACACTAATATCTCCCAAAATATTAATCTTAACTCCTTGAGTTACTAGTTTATTTAATTGATCATCTATATATTTAATGAGTATTTGCATTAAAAAATCTATTTCTTTTTGTGGTCTTTTCCAATTTTCTGTTGAAAAAGCATACAATGACAAATATTTTATTCCGATATTTAAAGAGTTTTCAACAACGTCAACAACTCTTTTCATCCCTTCATTATGTCCAAAAACTCTGGGTTTATTTCGTTTTGTAGCCCATCTTCCATTTCCATCCATTATTATGGCAATATGTTTAGGCAGCCTATCTCGATCTAAATTTGATAAATCCATTTTCAATTCCTTTTAGTTTATTCTTAATTATTGTATCATATTTTGATTTTTTCTTACACAAAAAATAAGCCTTTATCTTTGAATATCTCATGAAGAAATCTTCAAATTAGGCTTATTTTTTAATAAACTATTTTGTTTTAATTTCTCTTGAACCAGGTTTTACCAATTCTATTCCTTTCTTACATAAAGGACATTCTTCCGGTTTAAAAATTTCTATATCGATTTTTGTTGCGCTATATAATGGTAAATCAATATCAAGGTTTACGCTTCTATCTACTAGACAACAAATTCCTACTACTTCTGCACCCAATTCTTCCAAAACTTTTTTTGTTTCATAAGAAGATTTTGCAGTAGTTACAACGTCTTCTGAGATAATAACTTTTTCACCTTTTTTTACTTCAAATCCTCTTCTAAGACACATTTTACCATCTTTTCTTTCAGTAAATATAGCTGGTTTATGTAATTGTCTTCCTAGTTCATAAGCTACAATTATTCCACCCATGGCAGGTCCAACAACAGTATCAAATTCAACATCTTTAAGCTTATCAGCAATAACTTTAATTACTTCTTCAGCTTTGTCTGGATATTGTAATAATTTTGCACATTGACAATACTTATCACTGTGATTTCCAGATGACAATAAGAAGTGACCTTCTAATAATGCATTACTTTCTTTCAATAATTCAACAACCCTATCCATCTTTTTCCTCCTAAATAATATTCCTTATTTCGTTTATTGATTTAAAATTATTTTGTTTTAAATAGTTTTCCATACCATTTGCTATTTCAACCATAACATTTGGATTAACAAAATTTGCTGTACCAACTTGAACCAAGTGACAACCTACCATAATAAATTCTAATGCATCTTTGTAATTTTGAATTCCACCCATACCACAAACAGGAATTTTTACATTTTTACATACATCTCTACACATTCTTAAAGCTATAGGTTTTATACAAGGTCCCGAAAGACCGGCAGTTATATTGTCAAATACAGGTTTTCTTTTATTAATATCCACAGCTAATGCATTAAAAGTATTAACAAGACTAAGAGCATCTGCTCCAGAATCTTCACAAGTCTTTGCCATTTCTACAATATCATTAGCATTAGGAGATAATTTTACCATTAAAACTTTATCAGTATGCTTTCTTACTTCCGATACAACTTTTTGTGCTACATCACATTTTATCCCAAAAGCCATTCCACCTTCTTTAACATTTGGACAAGAAATATTTAACTCAATTATTTTTATATCAGTGCTTGATATAAGTTCAACCGCTTCAATATAACTTTTTATATCAGAGCCACCAATGTTTGCAATGGTAACAGTGTCCAAAGATAACATATAGTCCAGATCCCTATTAATGAATTCTTGAACAGATGGATTTTGTAATCCTATACTATTCATGATTCCAGACGGTGTTTCATAGATTCTTAAACCAGTATTTCCATTTTTAGGTTGAATAGTTAATCCTTTTGTAGAGATACCTCCTAATTTATTTAGATCTGTAAAGTTTTCATATTCTCTTCCAAATCCAAATGTGCCCGAAGCTCCAACAACAGGATTTTTAAATTCAACGCCGCAAAAGTTTGTTTTAAGCATCAAATATCACCTCGTTTTTCTCAAAAATAGGACCATCTTTGCAAACTCTTTTAAGTCCATTAGTTGTATGAACAGTACATCCTAAACACGCTCCTATTCCACAGGCCATGTGAGCTTCTAATGAGTAAAATTCTGTCGCATCAAGATTTCTTTTCTTTAAAGAATTCATCATAGGATTTGGACCACAAGCATAAATATAATCATAGTCATTTTTTACGTATTCTGTTATATATCCTTTTGACCCAATTGATCCATCTTCTGTGGAAATTATTGTTTCGTTTTTGTTTAAAATCTCATCTTCCATGTATGTTGTGTTTCTATATCCAACATACAAATCTACATTTTTCAATTTTCTTGACAAATATTTCATTGGAGCGATTCCAATCCCCCCAGCAACTATAGCACATTTTGCTTCTGGATGTAATTCAAATCCATTTCCTAACGGGCCAAGAATTTTGATGTTTTCTCCAACTCTCATTGAAGAAATTATTGATGTTCCTTTGCCTACGACAGTATATAAAAATGTTATACTTTCTTCATCCAAATCACAAATGCTAAGTGGTCTTGGAAGAAGTGGTGATTCATCCCAAGCTCTTAACATATAGAATTGACCAGGATCACCTTGGAATTTTCCTTTTAAAACCAATTTGAAAATTCCATCGCTAATTTCTTCATTAAATATTATTTCAGAATCGATATATTTATTCACCGTAAATATCCTTTCTCATATCTTCTACAGCTTTTCTAGCATATTTACCGATATTTTCTTCTCCATCATCAAACTTTCTGTAATTTAATATTATACCTCTAGACGAATTTACAATTCCTTTCTTAAAGTTATCAAGGTAAACTCTTATGTCTTCTGGTTTAGCTCCTTGTGCACCGTATCCTGGAATTAAGAACATTATATTTTCATATCTCTCTCTGATTTTATTTGCGTTTTCAGTTTGAGTTCCACCTACTACAAATCCTAAAGAACTTAGATTACATTGTCCTATATATTCTTTGGCAATTTTATTCAAATTGTCGCCTATCTCATAGTATAGTGGTTGGCCTTTATAATCCTTATATTGAATATCTTTTGAACCTGGATTTGATGTTCTCATTAATACAAATATTCCTTTTTCTTTTGATTCAAGATAGGGTAAGTAATGTTCTAAAGTATCATATCCCATGAATGGATTAACTGTTATAAAGTCAGCTTCAAAATCACCTTCAAGATGTGCTTTTGCATATTCTTTGGCTGTATTTGCAATGTCTCCTCTTTTTACATCGGCAATAGATATTAAATCATTATCTTTAAGATATTTAAGAGTGTTTTTGTAAGCTATTAATCCTTCTATGCCATGTGCTTCGTAGTATGCAATTTGAACTTTAAAACATGCTACTAAATCTTTTGTATTATCTATGATTTCCTTATTAAAATCAAATAAATATTCGCTAACTTTCTTTCCTTTTTTCATATTTTCTGGTACATAATCTGTACTAGTATCTAGTCCTACACATACTATGGATCTTTCGTTTATTCTTTCAGAAAGCTTATCTATTATCATTTTTAGCCCCTTTCTCAAATTTAACTTTTCCATTTACAATTGTCATCTCAATACTGCCTCTAAACTTTTCGCCAATAAAAGGAGAATTGTTTGATTTTGAATTAAATTTTTCTACTTTGATTTCTTTATCAATATCAATTATAACTAGATCAGCATCGTATGTTGGATTTATAGCACCTTTATTTTCTCCTAATATCTTAGCTGGATTGTAACTCATTAATTCAGATATTTTGTTTAATGATATATCATTTTCTTCATGCAACACTTTATATGCAATATTAAACGCTGTCTCAAGTCCAATCATTCCACATGCACCGTTATCTTTATCTTCTTTAGTGTGAGGAGCATGATCTGTTGCAATAGCATCTACTGTATTATTTTTTATCATTTTTATTATGCAATCTATATCGTCTTGAGTTCTTATTGAAGGATTTACTCTAAAATCACTATCTTTCATATATATGTGATGAGGAGTAACTTCACAAGTAATTGGTGCATTTTTTTCTTTGTAGAATTTTATCGCTTCTAATGAGTCAATAGTGCTAACGTGACAAAAATGAACTCTACATCCTGTTTTTAAGCTTAAGTAGCAATCTCTAATTGTTTCTAAATCCTCTGCATACCTTGTAGAAATCTTTGTTAGATTATGGTCTTCTGCATGTACCATTATACCTTTATTTATTTTTTCTATTTCCGTAAAAATATTAAAGGCTAGTAAAGAATCTGTTATACCTTTCCCGTCTTCACTAAAGAATTTGATATTATTATCTGCTTTTTCAAAATTAATCATTTCTATAGATTTTAAATCTTTTGTTGTGGCCATACATTGATATATATTTATTAGATCAATTTCTTTTGATTTGTCTATAATTTGATTGTAGATTTCATTATTATCCACAACTGGTTTAGTGTTTCCCATCAAATTACAACTTGTGTAGCCTCCAGCAAGAGCTGACAGACTACCAGTATATAAATCCTCTTTATTTTCTTGACCGGGATATCTGAAATGAGTGTGCAAATCTATGAATCCTGGCATTACAATTTTTCCCTTTACATCAATGATTTCATCACATTCTTCTAATATCTCTCCTATTGCTTTTATTTTACCATTTTCTATTAAAATATCAGCAAAAATATCTTTATCTTTATCTATAATATGACAATTTTTAAGCAGCAGTTTCATTATTCCTCCACGTTATATAAGTGATCACAATAATCACACTTATAGGTTCTAGTATCCTTATCAACTAAACTAAATTTTTGTACGATACTTCTTTCAGATTGAGTTATACATCTAGGATTTTTACATTTAATAAAACCTTCAAAATGTTCTGGTAAATTTAAGCTGATTTTTTCTTTTATTTTTTCATTTTCAATTATATTAACAGTCATATTATCATCGAATACTCCAAGTATATCAAAGTCTATATCTATAACATTTTCGATTTTGATCATATCTTTTCTTCCCAATTTACCTGATTGTGCATTCATGATTAATGCTACTGTATAATCAGCCTTGTCTAACTTTAAAAGTTGGAATATTTTATAACCCATTCCACATTTGATATGATCGATTACAATACCTTTTTCAATACTATTAATGTTTAACATTATCTCACCCCTAATAATTTCAATATTAACGCCATTCTAACAATTACACCGTATCTAACTTGCTTAAAATAAACTGCTCTTGGATCGCTATCAACTTCTGTAGCTATTTCATTTACTCTTGGCAATGGATGAAGAACAGCTAAATCTTCTGTAGCTAATTTCATTTTATCATTATCTAAGATATATGAATCTTTCAATCTAACATAATCTGCTTCATTGAAGAATCTTTCACGTTGAACTCTAGTCATGTATAAAACATCTAATTCACCGATTACATCTTCCATTTTTTCAACTTCTTTGAATTCTATATTCTTTGATTTTAAAAATATCTTAATATAATCAGGCACTTGAAGTTCTTCAGGAGATATTAAGACGAACTTGTTGTTCTCATATCTTGACATAGCTTTTATCAAAGAATGGACTGTTCTACCAAATTTTAGATCTCCACACAATCCTATTGTCATGTTGTCCAATCTTTTTTTAGTCATCCAAATTGTCAACAAATCTGTCAAAGTTTGAGTTGGATGTTGATGTCCACCATCACCTGCATTTATCAATGGAACTTCTGCATAAGAACTAGCTAAAACTGCGGAACCTTCTTTTGGGTTTCTCATCGCAATTATATCTGTATAATTTGACACTGTTCTTATTGTATCAGCCAAAGACTCACCCTTTGATGTCGATGAACTTGCACTTTCTGAAAAGCCTATGCAATCTCCACCTAATCTATGTATTGCTGATTCAAAACTTAATCTTGTTCTTGTTGAAGGCTCAAAAAAAAGAGTCCCTAAGATTTTTCCATTACATAAATTAGAAAAATCAGAAGGACTCTTTATAATTTCTTCTGCTAAATTCAATATTTCGTTTATCTCTTCTACATTAAAATCATCTGCGTTAATTAAATTTCTATTTTTTAACATAACTATCTCCTTTGATTTATTTTCACTATAATAACATCAAAAAAGATATCTGTCAATAGTTTTTTTAATTAAGAGTTGTAAAATTTACATCTGTCATTCAATATACATTCTTCACATCTTGGATTTCTAGCCTTGCATAGATTTCTGCCATGCCAAATAAATAAATGATGACTTTTTGACCATCTGTCTCTTGGTATTTCTTGCATCAACGCCTTTTCAGTACTCAATACGTCTTTTTCATTTACAATTCCAATTCTGTTAGTTACTCTAAAAACATGAGTATCCACAGCTATAGCTGGTGTTCCAAATGCATTGCTTACAACTACATTTGCGGTTTTTCTACCAACTCCTGGTAATTTCATTAATTCATCAATAGTATCTGGAACTTTTGAGTCGTAATCATGATATAAAACATTACATGTATTTATGATATTTTTTGATTTTGTCTTGTATAGTCCACAGCTTTTGATGTATTTTGCTAATCCATCTACTCCTAAGTCTAATATTGTTTTAGGGGTATTGTGCTCTTTAAATAAAACAGCTGTAACTTTATTAACCCTAACATCTGTACATTGCGCTGATAAAATAGTGGCAATTAATAATTCGAACGGAGTAGTAAAATCTAAACCTGCTTTTGCATTAGGATATAAGCTATCTAAATCATCCAAAATTTTATTAATTTTCTCGTAACTCATGAAACTTTCTCCTTAATTCTTCAATTTCAATTTTATATCCATCTAAGTCGTTAGGCGTTTCCAATATTATTGGTCTGCCCTCTAACCTTTCATTAAAGATTACATTAAAAAGGTCTGATTCTCCAATCAATCCCTTACCAAACTTTTCATGTCTATCTTTATTTGCTCCAAATGACATTATAGAATCATTGCAATGAATTACTTTTATTTTCTCAATACCAATTAACTTATCAAATTCATCAAGATAATCATCAAAACTATCCAGTCTAATTCCAGAACTAAATAAATGGCAAGTATCTATACAAACATACAAGGGAATACTTGCATTACTAATAATATATGCAATTTGGTTTAAATCACATCCAAGTTCACTACCTTTTCCACTCATAGTTTCTATACATATCATCTGACCATTTGAAACATCTATTTGATTCAAGCCTTCTACAATCAAATTAAGTCCTTTCTCAATTCCTTGATTTTTATGACTTCCTGGATGAAGAACGTACTTATCAATTTTCAAATCTTTAATTTTTTTCATATCTTCATTTATAAGCTGAATCGCCAATTCTCTTAAATCTTCTCTATCACTACATAAATTCATTGTATATGCTCCATGACACACAATATTATTTATATCACGGGTTTCCCTAAGCTCCAAAAATTTTTCTATTTCTTTATCAGGAATTAATCTAGACTTAGATCCTCTTGGATTACGAGGAAAGAATTGAAAAGTGTCAGCATTTATTTGTAAGCATTGTTCTATAGTTTTGTGAAGTCCTTTTGATGTAGATAAATGGCACCCTATTCTGTTCATAATTACCTCCAAGTCATTATTATATCACACCTTCATATTTAATATGTTATAATACTAGATGAGGAAGTGAGACATGTTTAATATTAACAAAAAAAATATATCAAAAATAGATAAAACTCTAATTATCAGCGTTTTAATACTTATTATTTACGGTCTTGTAGTATTATATAGCGCTGGATCAAGTCTTTCAAATCATTATTTCAGAAAACAATTAATAGCTACAATTATAGGAATAATTGTTGTTTTTTTTATAATATCACTAGACAACCACATAATAAAAAAACTTAACATTCCAATGTACATAATTTGCAATGTTTTACTAGTTTTAGTTTTATTTTTTGGTGTTGGTGATGAATGGGGCGCAAGAAGTTGGTTTAAGTTTGGACCAATAAATTTTCAACCTTCTGAAATAATGAAGATAGTTCTTATTATTTCACTTGCAAATATTATTGAATCTAACAAGAACAGCCTGAATAACCCCAAAACTTTATTAAAAATACTAATTTTTGCTTTTATTCCTGTAGCTCTAATTTTAAAACAACCAGACGCAGGAACAGCAATGGTGTATACATTTATAATAATCGTTATGTTATTCACAGCTGGAATTGATTGGAAATATTTAATAGGAGCAATTGTCTTAGGAATAGTTAGTTTACCTTTTTTATACTTGAGACTAGATCAGTTTCAAAGAGATAGAATATTAAATTTTGTTCATCCTGAAAGAGATTTATCAAACACTGGATGGCAAGCTCTTCAAGGTAAAATAGCAATAGGATCAGGAAAATTGACTGGTGAAGGTTTCTTAAATGGAGTACAAAGTCAATATAATTTTATTCCTGAAAAGCAAACAGATTTTATTTTTGCGGTATTAGTTGAAGAATTTGGATTTATCGGTGGATTTATATTGATTTTATTATATGCCTTAATGCTTTATAGATGTGTGGTTATTGCTCAAAACTCAGATAATTTATACTCAAAATTATTGACAATTGGATTTACAGCAATGTTTTTATTCCACATATTTGAAAATATTGGAATGACTATTGGTGTAATGCCTATAACTGGTATTCCATTGCCATTTTTTAGTTATGGTGGAACATTTCAAATTATCAACTTAATTTCAATAGGATTGATTATATCTTCATCAATTCAAAAAGACCCATTGAATTTCATTTAGGAGGAAATATGAATAAAATAGAAAGTTTTAAAATTAATCACTTAAAATTATTACCTGGAATTTATGTATCAAGAAAAGATTATTTAAACAATGAAGTATTAACTA
The DNA here is from genome assembly GCF_002243175.1 of Finegoldia magna. Classification (GTDB taxonomy): domain Bacteria; phylum Bacillota; class Clostridia; order Tissierellales; family Peptoniphilaceae; genus Finegoldia; species Finegoldia magna_J. The sequence goes on along the minus strand of NZ_NDYF01000009.1, from coordinate 108,548 downwards.
CTTTTGATTTGAGAATAACTGCACCTAACAGAGAACCTGTTATGAATACAGCAGAAGTTCACGCAATAGAACATTTAGCCGCTACATTTTTAAGAAATAAACTTGAAAATGAAGTTATTTATTTTGGTCCTATGGGTTGTAGAACAGGCTTTTATCTAATCTTGGTCGGAGATAAAAAATCTGAAGATATCGTAGACTTAATTAAAGAACTCTTTGAATTTATATCTAATTACGAAGGCGATATACCTGGTCAATCAGCAAAGGACTGTGGCAACTATTCAGATATGAATTTAAATATGGCAAAATTCTACTCTGATAAGTACTTGAAGGTTCTAAATTCTATTAAAACAGAAAATTTAATCTATCCAGAATAGAAAAAACACAATTTAGTATAACTAAATTGTGTTTTTATTTTTTTTATCTTTATCTAAATATGTTGTTTGTAGTTCTGTTAGCTTCTTTTCATTCATTTTTTCAATGTAGTGTTTTCTACATAATGGCATATATGCCTCACTAGCCCCTAACTGTATTCTGTTTTTATCGTCTGATATACGATAACTTACCCATGCATCATTTCCACACACAGCGCACACTGCGTGGTGTTTTTCAACGTAATCACATATAGGCAATAACTCCTTAACAAGTTGAAATGGCTTGGCTTTATAGTCCATGTCAAGCCCAGCAGCAATAATTGTAAATCCTTTTTCCAAAAGATAATTTATTTGTCTTACAAAATGATCTGCTTTTGAATTAATAAACTGCACTTCATCTATAGCAATGACATTTACGTCATGAGTTTTTGTGTATTCAACTATATCGTCAATATTATCGACATTTATTGCTTCAATTTCGTTTTTATCATGTGTTACTACTTTTTCCTTAGAATATCTGGAATCCATCTTTGGTTTAAACACGACTACATTGTACTTAGCGATTTTAAACCTATTCACTTCTTTCCAAAGACTAGATGTTTTTCCGGAAAACATAGAACCAGTATGCACTATTAATTTACCTCTATATTGATGCATACTAATTCCTTGAAATTTCTATTGATTTAATTATAATATCGTCTAACGGTTTATCTGAAAAATCAGTATCTACATTAGAAATCTTATCTACTATGTCCATCCCGCTATAAACCTGACCAAATACAGAATGTTTTCCATCTAACCAAAAACAACCACCATTATTTTTATAGTATTCTTTTTGTTCTTCGTTCAAATCACATTCGTCAAGATATTTAATATAATCTTCTCTAATTGAAGTGTTTTGAACGATAAAAAATTGAGATCCATTAGTGTTTGGTCCAGAATTAGCCATAGATAATGCTCCTCTTATATTTTTTAAATTATCCGAAAATTCATCTTCAAAAGGCCTTTTCCAAATACTTTCTCCGCCATAGCCTGTTCCTTGTGGATCTCCTCCTTGGATCATAAAATCTTTAATGACTCTATGAAAAATAGTTCCATCATAATATCCTTTTTGTGCATGAGTTACAAAATTTTCCACACAATTTGGAGCATCATTTTCAAACAAACAAATTTTTATTTCTCCCACGTTTGTGATTATATTTGCCATTAATTGATCTTTTTTTGGTATATCTGTTTGATACATATTTCCTCCATAAATAATTAAACTGCTTTTTTAAAAGCAGTTTAAACTTTTGTATTTGATGAGAAGTAATATCCTTCTCCCCATTTTGTTCTAATTATTAATGATTCGTTGTCTTTGATTTTTTCTCTCAATCTTTTAATGTGAACATCAACAGTCCTGATATGAGATTGTGCATCTTCCCATAATTTCGCAGCCAATTCTTTTCTTGAAAGAACCTTATCTTTATTAGAAACAAGTACATATAACAATTCAAATTCTCTTCCTGTTAATTCTATATCTTGACCATATCTTTTTACAGTTCTTGATATTAAATTAAATTCAAATTCACCGATTTGTAAAATATTTGTTTTATTACTATCATTTACTAAGTCTGATTTTGTTCTTCTTAGAACTGCTCTAATTCTTGCTTTCAATTCAAGCATATTAAATGGATAAACTACATAATCATCTGCGCCATATTCTAACGCTAAGATTTTTTTCATATCATCTGATTCGTCACTAACAAAAATCGTCGGAATAGAATATAGTTTGCTGATTTCTTTTTTGAAATCTAAGCCCGTACCATCCGAAAAATTCATATCACAAAGCAAAAAATCATAGTAACCTTTTTTTAATTTTTCAAGTGCATCTTCAATTGTAGAACATTCTGAAACTTCATAATTTTCATCATTAGAAAAATTCAAAATGATCTCATCTTTATATACATTAGATGGAAAAACTAACAGAATTCTAAGTTTCATAAGATTGATTAGATTACTTCAATAAAGTGATCTGTTTTTTCCTTTACTCTTCCTATTATATTTCCAACTTGGCCAGATTCATGTAGTTTTTCTACAAGTTTATCAGCATCTTCCTTAGATAATGCAATTAATAATCCACCTGATGTTTGAGGATCAAATACCAAATCATCTATGAAGCTGCTAACATTTTTGCTGATTTTTACATCATTTCTGATAAAATTTCTGTTATCGTAAGCTCCTTTTGGAACTAATCCTAAGTTAACGAATTCTTCTACTCCTTCGAAAATAGGTAAGTTTTGTGAATCAATTTCTATTGTTAAATCAGATCCCTTAGCCATTTCAAGTGCATGACCACACAAACCAAATCCTGTTACATCAGTAGCAGCATGAACTTCTAGTCCATCACATGCTTCCTTAGCGTATTTATTCAATGTAGACATAGATTTGATAACTTCATCAAATAATTTTTGATTGTCCATTCCACCTTTTATAGCAGTATTTACAATTCCTACACCTAATTTTTTAGTTAATACAACTACGTCACCTACTTTAGCTGTAGAGTTGGCCCAAACTTTATCTGGATGATTGATTCCTGTCACAGACAATCCATATTTAGGTTCATCATCTTGAATTGTATGACCACCAACTAACAGACATCCTGCTTCTTTAGCCTTATCAGCACCACCTTTTAAAATTTCAACTAAAATATCTTGATTCATACAATCAGAAAAACAAACAATATTTAAAGCTAACAATGGATCTGAACCCATGGCATATAAATCACTTAAAGAGTTTGCCGCAGCTACTTGACCAAATGTATATGGGTCATTAACAACCGGTGTAAAGAAGTCTAGAGATTGAATTAAACATAAATCATCTCTTACTTTATAAACAGCACAATCATCGCTTGTATCTAATCCTACTACAAGATTATCGTCATTTACTTTTTCAAGGTGACTTAATACCTCAGCTAATTTACCAGGTCCTATCTTTGCTGCACATCCAGCTGTTTGAGTAAACTCAGTTAATTTGACATCTTCTGGTTTAATTGTTTTGTACTTTTTGTCTAACATTTTTTATCTCCTTTAATCTATAGTTATTAAACTTTTCAATGATTCAAAAGTTTTATCGCCAATTCCATCCACATTTTTTATTTCTTCAATTTTTTTAAATTGATTTTTTTCTCTAAATTCTATTATTTTTTTAGCTTTGGAAGGTCCAATACCTGGTAATGTTTGCAATTTATTACTATCAGCAGTGTTAATATTTACAAGATTACTATAGTTACTATCTTTTATAGTAACTATATCAGAGCTTTGTGTATCATTGTTTTGCTCTTTTGAAGTTTCTGATTTAGAAGGAATATAGATCTTCATCTCATCTTTTAGCTTCATCGCCAAATTTACACTTTTCGTATCCGCATCTTGTTTAAATCCACCAGCTAATTCAACGATATCTTTAATTCTATCATCTTTTTTAAAATGATAGACACCAGGTTTGTTTACACAACCATCTATTTGACACATCTTAGTAGAATTATCTTCGCTGTTTGGTGCACTATTTTCAGACTGCTTATTTACGCTTTCTGTTGATTTTGTATCAACAAAAGCTTGAATTTGATTGTCATTCAAATTATCTGAATTAGATTTATAGTAACCAAAACCAGCTAAAAGAATTATTGCTATACCAATTAAAATTTTATCTTTAGAAAAATTGAAATTCATAGTGCGCCTCTTATATCTATATACTCTATAATATCATATGCACAAGCAATTCGTCTAATAAAAAAAGCTACTGGCATCAAATGCCAATAGCTTATGATTTTAGTTTAAGATTCTTCTTGCTGTTACAAATGTATTTGAGTAATAGTTTGAGTCAATATCTGAAATAATTACACCTGTTGATGGTGTAGAAGCATGAATCATTTTGCCATTACCAACATAAATCCCAACGTGAGAAATACTTCCTGAACCATTTGTACTAAAGAATAACAAATCTCCTTGTTTCAAATTGCTTTTACTTACAGGATATCCATTATTTGATTGTGCAGCTGAATTTCTATAAAGAGAAATTCCGCAAACTTTATTATATAAATAACTAGTTAATCCAGAGCAATCAAATCCTACTCCTGGTTGTGCAGAACCCCAAACATATCTTTCTCCCAAATAATTATAAGCTGCTTGAGCTACAGCACTGCCAGAACCACCCTCATTTGATCTTACAACCTTAGAGTTAGAATCTTTTTTGTAAGAATCTTTAACTTCTGTGTTTTTTGTTTGGTTTGATTCAACTTTACTGTCTTGAATATAATTTACAGAAACATATCTTCCTTCAGAAAGTTTTAACCAATAATTTCCTTTGATGCCACTAACTTTAGTACCTTTTTTCAATACTGAAACTACATTAGAATCCATACTGTCTTTATCCCTAACATTAACAGATTCTTTTACATATCCAGTATAGTTAGTTCCTTCAAATTTAGTGGAATTTGATTTATTTACTTGTTCTTTCTTCTTTGCTTCTGAAATTTGAAGTTTATCATTTTGCTTTTCTTCAATTTTACTATTTTGCAAGTATTTAATACTAATAAAACCATTATTTCCATTTACAGAAGTTTTGAACCATCCATCTTCAACTACACCTTGTACTTTAGCGTTTTTCTCTAATACACCTAGTTTATTAGAGCTGATTGATTTTTCACTTCTTATATAAACTGGAGATTTTACCCACATATCTACTGACTTTTCAGCAGAATTTGATTTTACTTTATTAACTTCAGGATTATTTTTTGAAACTTGTTTTTTAGCTTCAGAAACTACTTTTTTATTTGATTTTTCATTCGTCAAGAAGTCTTTACTTACGTATGCTTCTTTGTTTTTATAGCTTATTTTTGCCCACGATTTATTGCTATCATCTTTAACAACAACTTTAGTATCTTTTGGTAAAACACCTATTGCCTCAGATTCTTTATCTGCTTTTTCTCTTACAAATAAATCACCTGTCGTAGATTTTGTTATATTTGAATAAATCTTTTCTTCTTCATTTTCAGAGTTTCTTGAAAGAGTTAATGAAGCGACTTCAGATTTTTCTTTTTTTAAGCTAGATTTTGAATTCTCATTATCTTTTGAAATTTTTCCAACATTTGCAGTAGATAATTCTACTTTTTTAGCTTCATCTTTTTTTGTATCTACTTTTTCACTATTTTGTTTATATGTAGAAACGTTATTTTCAGCAGAAGTCTTTAATTCTTGTTTATTCGCTTTAACTTCTTTTACTTCAGAATTAATTTCTTCTTTAGATTCTTTAGATATAGTTCTTGTGGAATCATTTAATACGTTTCTTACTTGTGAGTTTCTTATTTCATTAAGAGCTTTCTCTTTTTCTTCTTTTTCAGCATTTGGAGTCAATTCATCATTGCTTTTTATTGCAACTGAATATTTTGAATCATTTGATTGATTAGACTCAATATTATTGTCTCCTATTAAAGTTGTGGAACTTAAATAAGGCGATACAAAAGTTCCTACAGCTATGACTGAAGCCAATCCGATAGATAGGCCAAGTCCTTTTTTGTTCATATTAACTTCCTCCTAATACATCCTAAGATAATATTAAAAGAATAAAAAAAATATGTCAAGTAAATTCAACAAAAAAGTTACAAATAAGTTTCAAAAAAGTAATAATTGTAACATTTTTGTCATAATTTTCGATTCCTCCTACTTTTATATAGATTATTTTAATAAAAGAATTTACATGCAACAAAAAATCTATTCATATTCTGAATAGATTTTAAATTAAATATTACGATTTAGATTTCCATTAATTCTGTTTCTTTATCTGTAACAATATTATCAATTTCTTTCGTCAACTTATCTGTTAAAGTTTGAATATCATCTAATAATACGTGTAATTCATCTTCAGATATTTCAGCATTCTTTTCCATTTTTTTTGCATCGTCAACAAAATCTCTTCTTATAGATCTTATAGTGACTTTAGATTTTTCGCCATATTCCTTTACTACTTTTGTCAATTCTTTTCTTCTATCTTCAGTTAATTGTGGAAATGGTAATCTGATAATACTACCATCATTTGAAGGAGTAATTCCTAAGTTAGATGCTTGAATTTGCTTTTCAATTTCTTTCATTATTGATTTATCCCATGGTTGAATTGTAAGTAATCTAGCCTCTGGAGCAGAAATAGTAGCAACTTGTTTTAAAGGTGTTGAAGTACCATAATAATCTACCATAATATTATCTAATATGCTAGGATTCGCACGTCCAGCTCTTACTGTTTTTAATTCTTCCCTTAATGCATGTAATGTTTTATCCGCTTTTGCTTCCATATCTTTTAAAATTTGTTTACTCATTTTTATCCCCCTCAACAATTGTTCCAATATTTTCTCCATGAGAAACTCTAATTATATTTTTAGGATCATCAATACCAAATACAACTAATCCCATATTGTTTTCCATGCAAAGTGATGTCGCTGTTGCATCCATTATGCCTAAGCCTTTGTTCAAAATATCGATATAAGTAAGTTTATCGTATTTAATTGCATCTTTATTTTTATTAGGATCAGAATCGTATATACCATCTGTTCCTCTTTTCCCTGCTAAAATAACATCAGCATTAATTTCTACCGCTCTTAATGCAGCTGTTGTATCTGTAGAAAAATATGGTAAACCTGTTCCAGCAGCAAAAATTACAATTCTACCTTTTTCAATATGCCTAATTGCTCTTCTTCTAATATAAGGTTCTGCAACTTGTTTCATATCTATTGCTGTTTGTACACGTGTTTGAATACCTTTTGCTTCTAATGATGCCTGCAATCTCAAAGCATTGATTGTCGTTCCTAACATGCCCATTGAGTCCGATGTGGCTCTATCAATTTTAGATGATCTTCCTCTCCAGAAATTTCCACCACCTACAACAATTGCAATTTCCAATCCTTCCTCGTGAACGGCTTTTATAGAATCGCAGATATTTTCTATAATATCATCGTCTAATCCATGTCCTTGATCACCACTTAAAGCTTCACCACTTAATTTTAGTAGAACTCTTTTATATTTTAAACTCAAAATTTCCTCCTAATTAATAATAAGGTTTTCTTTAATTAATCATACCAAATTAGCATTTTAAAATCAATATGATATTATGTAAAATAAAAAAAAGCTGCAATATGAAATTGCAGCAATAATTTTTATTGACCCATTTGTTTTTTTACTTCTTCAGCAAAATCTTCGTTTTTCTTTTCTAAACCTTCGCCAACTTCAAATCTAGAAAATCTACGAATTTTAATGTTTTCACCTATTTTTGCAATTAAATCTGTTAATAATTCTTCTACAGATTTATTAGGATCTTTAATAAATGGTTGTTCTAATAGACAAATTTGTGAGTAGAATTTGTTAATTCTTCCTTCAACTTTCTTTTCAGCAATCATTTTTGCTTTGTCTTCAGGAATATTTTTTCCATCGTTTTCATTCATAGCTTGATGAACTAATACTTCTTTTTCTTTTTCTACTTCTTCAGCTGGTACTTCATCACGACTTACATATTTCGGATTTGATGCTACAACTTGCATTGCTATATCTTTTGCGAAGTTTTTGAATTCTTCATTTTTTGCAACGAAATCTGTTTCACTATTGATTTCAACAATAGCAGCAATTTTCCCACCATGAATATAAGTTTCAACAATACCTTCAGATGCCAATCTTCCAGCTTTTTTTTCTGCTCCTGCAAGTCCTTTTTCTCTCAAAATGTCAATTGCTTTTTCAATATTTCCATCTGCTTCAGATAGGACTTTTTTACAGTCCATCATTCCTGCGCCAGTTTTTTCTCTTAATTCTTTTACCATACTAGCAGTAATTTGTGCCATTTTATTACCTCCAATTAAATTAAAAAGCGACTGTCAAACAATTATTCAATTTTCAGTTTAACCGTCGCTTATTTTTTATTATTCTTCGTCTGATTGTTCTTCAGAATTTTCAACAAATTCTTTTAAATCTTCTTCTGATACTGATTCTTCATTTTCAGATTCTTCTGTATCATTTTCAGTTTCAGAATAAACTTCTTCTGAATCTTCACGACCTTGATTTGCTTCAATAACAGCATCAGCAATTGTAGAAGTTAAAAGCTTAACCGCTCTAATTGCATCATCGTTACCAGGAATAGCAATATCCAATTCGTCTGGATCACAGTTAGTATCTACGATACCTACAACTGGTATTCCTAATATTTTTGCTTCGTGAACAGCAATGTATTCTTTTTTAGGATCGACTACAAAAAGTACACTTGGCATTTTTGTCATTTTTCTAATACCACCAAGGTTTTTTTCTAGTTTTTCTCTTTCTCTTTCTAATTGGCTAACTTCTTTTTTAGGTAAAAGATCGAAAGTTCCATCTTCTTCCATTTCATATAATTGGTGAAGTCTATTAATTCTTGTTTTGATAGTTTTGTAGTTTGTTAACATACCACCTAACCATCTTTGGCTTACATAATGTTGTCCACATCTTTTAGCTTCTGTTTCGATTGCTTCTTGAGCTTGTTTTTTTGTTCCCACGAAAAGAACTTCCCCACCATCTGCAACGATGTCTCTTACATAATTGTAAGCATCATCAATTTGTTTTACAGTTTTTTGAAGATCTATAATATAGATTCCATTTCTTTCTGTAAATATAAATTTTGACATTTTTGGGTTCCATCTTCTTGTTTGATGTCCAAAGTGAACCCCAGCTTCTAACAATGATTTCATTGATACTACTGACATTTTTCTACCTCCGTTTTTTTCCTCCAGACGACTCATCTACAAATGCGACAATTAAGCAACTGCATCTGTATCATCGACTGTGTGTTTTACCTTAAAAGTATATCATATATATTTTTATTTTTCAAGCTTTTTATAATCACATTTTTCATTAGAACATAGGATAGATTCTCCTCGCCTATTTTTTCTATGAATTAGCAAACTGCCACATTCAGGACATTTTTCACCCGTAGGCTTGTCCCATAAAGCGAAGTCGCAATTTGGATAATTTTCACATCCATAAAAAACTTTACCTCTTTTAGATACTTTTTCTATTATTCTGTGACCACATTTTGGGCATTTTACTTTTGTATCTTTTACAATAGTTTCCGTATATTTGCAATCAGGAAAAGCACTGCATCCGATAAATTTCCCATTTCTTCCATGTTTTATTACCAAATCACTGCCACATTCAGGGCATTTACGTCCAATTGGTTCGTCTTTAACTTTAAATTTATCTTGTGCATTTTTTGCATTGATTAAATCTTCATTAAATCCATCATAAAAATCTCTTATTACTTTTTTCCATTCTACGTCGTTTTCAGCAATATTATCTAATTCATTCTCCATTTCAGCAGTGAATTTTTCATTAATAATTGAATCAAAATATTTAACTACAAATTCACAAACTTTTTCTCCGATTTCTGTTGTGTAAAATTTTTTCTCTTTTAATTCAACATAATTTCTAGACAAAATGCTGCTTATAATCGATGCATAAGTGCTTGGTCTACCAATGCCATCTTCCTCAAGTGTTTTTACAAGGCTTGCTTCTGTGTATCTAGGTTTTGGTTTAGTAAAATGTTGTTTAGATTCTATTTCTTTTGAAGTTATAGATTCTTTTTCCTTTAATTCAGGCAATTCGCTATCTTTAGTATTTAAAGAATATACTCTTGTAAAACCATCAAAAATCACCACGTTACCATTAGATCTAAAAGTATAACCATTGTTATCAAAATCTATTGATGTAGATAGATAACGTGCATCTTTCATCTGACTAGCAACAGTTCTTTCCCAAATCAATTTATATAATTTGTACTGATCATCAGTCAAATATTTTTTTATTTCATTCGGTTTTCTTTTTACTGATGAAGGTCTAATACCTTCGTGGGCATCTTGTGATCCTTTTTTCTTTTTAGAATAATCATAACCTTTTGTGGCGTATTGTTTTCCGTAAAGATCATTAATAATATCTAGGCAATCACTCACGCAAACATGAGAAATTCTTGTTGAGTCCGTTCTCATATAAGTAATCAAACCTACTGACCCTTCGCTACCCAAACTAATTCCTTCATACAACTGTTGAGCTATTCTCATTGTTTTAGAAGTTTGAAAATACAACTTTTTATAGGCTTCTTGTTGAAGTGTGGATGTTGTGAATGGAGCGTAAGGTTTCCTAGATTTTTTTTGTTGCTTAATAGAATCTACAACAAATTTCTCAGATAAATCATTTAAAATTTTATCGGCTTCATCTTTGTTTTTTATGTAGATTTTATTAGATTTATCGGCTTTTGAATAATATAGCTCAGAATCAAATTCCAATTTGTCTTTTGATAAATTTGCATGAATAGACCAGTATTCTTCTGGTTCAAACTCTCTTATCTCTTTTTCTCTTTCACAAATTAGTCTTAAGGCTACAGACTGTACTCTACCGGCGCTTAGTCCAGATTTAACTTTCTTCCATAATAATGGAGAAATGCTGTAACCTACTATACGATCTAAAACCCTTCTTGCTTGTTGAGCATCTACCAATTTTAAATCGATAGCTTCAGGTTTTTTTATTGCTTCTTTTACAGAGTCTTTAGTTATCTCTTGGAATTTTACTCTATTTTCTTCCTCTGGATTTATACCTAATAAATAGCACAAATGCCAAGAAATAGCTTCTCCTTCCCTATCAGGGTCGGTTGCCAAGAATATTTTTTGAGAATTTTTGTAATCTTTTTTTAAAGAATTGATTACACTGGCCTTACCACGCACATTAATATATTGTGGTTCGAAATCATTCTCTATATCTATGCCTAGTTTACTTTTTGGTAAATCTCTTAAATGACCAATTGTAGCTACAACTTTATATCCTGACCCTAACATTTTTTGAATTGTCTTTGCTTTAGTTGGAGATTCTACTACCACTAGCTTTTTGTTTGCCATTAAAAGTCTATCCTTTCTGTTAACTTTCTTGTAATTTAGATCTTAGTTCACTTATAGATTCAGTTGAAATTTGATCTTTATTTATTCCTAATTTATTTATTATCTCATTTAAATGTTCTTCATTTTTTACTTCAATTTCTAAATATGGATACGAATAAAAATCTTTATCCCAGCAATCAAAATCCAGTCTTGCATCCATAAACTCAAAAGATTTTCTTTCTTTCTTAGATGAAGATTGCTTATCCAATTTAACAAATTTTAATATTTGTTTCAAGTTTTCTTCGCTATCAAACTCTATAGTATATTCATCATAATGTCTAACGTTTGTATCATTAACTCTCTTCTTGTAAGTAAGAAATTTCTTGTTTTCATTATTAAAAATATCTTTTGAAATTCTAATTCTAAGATAATCACTACTATCAATTAAATCAAAATTATTAGATTCAATTAAAATATTTTCTTGAATTTCATGAGCAATCATTTTAGCTCCCATTTCAATAGCTTTATCCATCAAACCATTAAAATCATCAGTAAATACCTTGCATTCTAATTCTTTTTCCATTTTATTCCCTAATTTTCTTAACTTTAAAATCAATATAATCCGAGGACACACAATGTACATGTATTCCGTCTATTGTTCCTTCGACGACATTTTGATGTCCATATCCGTGCAAATGTCCATATATTAAATCTGTAACATTATAATTTTTCAAACAATTAAACAACGCATTAGGTTGTTTATTGATATCAAAAGGAGGATAATGAAGCATCATAATAATATCGTTGTTATTTCGGACACTTTCTAAACTCATATTCACTCTCAAAATTTCTCTTTGAAAAATCTTTTCATCTTTTTCTGTAGCTTCTTTGCTAGTTGGATCAAGCCATCCTCGTGATCCACATATATTGATATTTCCTAAATCCAATGAATCATTTTGAATAAATTTAATAGATTCTAAATCTAATTTTCTTAATTTGCTTATACCAGACCACCAATAATCATGGTTACCTCTAGTTAAAATCTTTCTGCCTGGACTCTTATCGATTCTTTTCAAATCCACAAAAGCATCATCTAGTTGCATTGCCCAAGAAATATCTCCTGGAATAAGTATAATGTCTTCTTCATTTAATTTTTCTAGATTACGAAATATCTTTTCTTCATAATTATCCCAATTATCACCGAACACATCCATTGATTTTTCTTTTGTATAATCCAGATGTAAATCACCTATTGCATATATCATAATTACTTTAACTCAATTTTCTTATATATTATGTCTAGTTCATTCAATAATTGCTCATCTCTATTTTGACAAGAAAAAAGTATTATTTGATTACTATTTGAGATTTTAAATAACAAATCCAGACATTTCTTATATCTTACATCATCTAATTGAACAAAACAATCATCTAGAATCATCAAATAATCAAGACCCATTAATTCTTCAAGCACACTTATTCTAATAAAAACAGAAAGTAAGTCAAATGTTCCAGAACTTAAATGTTTTTGTTCGTAAAATTTTACTCCATCATAAATGCTAACATCTAAATTTTCATCAACTCTGAATCTATCCTTGTCTTTAGTTGAATAAGCCATCATTTCTGAAACCTTCTTGTTAATTCTAGGTATAAAATTTTTGTGTAGTTTATTTATGCTTTTATTAATCAAATCCATAGCCAATTCTATAGATGTAATTTCATTTTCGTATTTTTGAATATTCTCATTAATATCTGCTAATCTTTCTTCTTTTTCCAACAGAAGATTTACAGATTTTTCAAGTATTTTTGTCCTTTCAAATAATTTCGCATTTTCTTCAATAGATTCGTCAATTTCTTTATTAAGTAAGTTGATATCTTTTATATCATTATCCTCAAGTTTTATTGAATCTGAATTAATATCTTCTAATAAAATACTAAAATCATATTCAGATGATATCTTTTGAAGTTGATCATCTTTATCTGAAATTCTATCAATCAATTGATCATACTCTATTTTTTTCCTTCTATAATCTTCAACATCTATGTTCTTCAAATTTCTTGATGACGATAAAATATTATTAATCTTTGATTTGGAGCTTTCATCTTCATTTATAATAGAATCTAGTCTTGAGTCAATATCTTGAAGTTGTCCCTCAAGTTTGTTTAAATAATCAATGCTTTTCTCCATATTTGAGTCATATCTAAAATCATTAATTATTTCATTGTAGCTTTTGTATCTCATGTTAGTAATTTGATTAATCTTTTGCACAATCTTATTTAATTGACGATTGTATGATAATTTCTGAAATTTATTGGATATACTAACTAAAATATAATAAAGAACAAATAATACAGGAGCAATAACTATTTCTTTTGTATCCCCCATCATATAAATCATTCCTGCAACAATTATTGTAAATATAATTCCAATAATTGATAGTTTGATTTTTAATTTAGAAATTCCATTTAATTTTTCAATTAAATTATTCATTTCATCAATATAATCTCTAATAGTTTCATAATTACTAAGCTTTGCTTTTAATTGGTAGTAATCCTTACTTAATAATTTCTTTTCCTTCGATAACTCATTAAATGTAATTCTATTATCGTTTAATAATTTATTTTGATATTCCAAATTATTAACATCATCTTCGTCAATGTCATTGATGTATTTAATCTTTGATACTCTGTCTAATAAACTTGCTTTTTCTTTTAAAATCTGCATTTTATAGTTTTTTGCATCTTCTATTTTTTCTATATCGTTCTTCTTGTGCAAATTAGCTAATTTTTCTTTATTTAGAAGCAGTTTTTCGTGTCTAAGTTTGTACTCATTTAGCTTATTTAAACTATCTTCATATTCTTTTTTGTCTTTATTAATATTTTTGATTTCATCTTCTAAATCAAACTTTTTTTGATATAAACTCCCCAACGGTTTAGCTTTAGATTGTTTAGTCCCAATATTTGATTTCATCTTTTCCAGATTATCTAGTGCTTTTTTAAATGAAACAGAATCATTATTGCTATCTGATGAATTCAATAGCATATCAACAATAGAACTTACATTCTTATCTTCTGCATCTAATTCTTTTAAATTTGAAAAAACAGTTGATTTGAAGATATCTGAAGGCATTTTAAAAAAGTATTCACCCGGAAATGATAAATTATCTTGATTAAAACCATCTAGATCAGTTTCGTTATTACCAGTAGTCTCATTGAAAATATTAAAATATTTTTCTTTAAAATTACGATAAATTACATATCTCTTATTATCTTTTTCCACTAAAATACTGCCCTCATAGTTTTCACTATTCCAAGGGCGATATTTTTCGTAGTCTTCAGTAAATACAGTTCTCTTTAAGTAAGGTTTAACAAATCCATAAAATACACCTTCTATAAATTTGGATATAGTGGTCTTTCCTGACTCATTTAACCCGTAAATTAGATTAAATTTTTCTCCAAACTCAATTGTGTAATTATTAAATCTGCCAAATGATATCAAATCTAATCTAATAATTTTCATAAACTATTCTCCATTAAGGACTTAATTCCTAAATTAATTGCTCTTTTAACCACAGGATTTTCTTGATCCAAGTTTTTCGTCTCTTCAATAAAATAACCCAACACATTATTTCTGTTAAATTCATAAATTTTATCCAAATTTATATTAGATTCTGTGTTGTCAATTATTTCTACATATTCGCAATATTTTTTTAAGCTTTCTTGTAAAGAATCTATATCTAAATCAAACCCTTCTTCTAATTGTCCCTTTAAATTAATTCTAATGTAGTTTTTCTTATCTTCAACTAAACATTTTGACAATGAACCTACCAAATCGTAATAGCTAAATTTATTTGATATATTATAGTCAAATTCATTGAAGTTTGATTCAGAACAATCTAAAAAATCGATGTCAAGTCTATTATCAACTATACTTCCAATAACAGCACCATGCATCCCCTTTTCTTTAAAACTCAATGGTTCAATAGAACCTGGATACACAAATTTATCATTAAAAATAGTCGGTTTATGTATATGACCTAAAGCCACATAATCAAAACCCAAATTATTTACTTTATCTTGATCAAAAAACATATAACAATTGTTATCATTTAATAAATCAGAATGAATCATTAAAACATTAGTTTTTAGCTTGTCTAATTTTAAATCATCAAAAATGTTCACGAAATCGTAGTTATTTTTATTGTAACTTATCCCATAAACATCAGTGTCATCAAATTCTATTTTTTCAAGAGTATCCTTTTTGAAAATATTCAGATTATCACTAATATTTACCATATCCCATAAATTATCTTTATAAATAGGGTCGTGATTTCCACCTATAATACAAATTTGTGAATTTGTTCTAGAAAATAGATCAATTAAACGATTCATATCACTTAGGCTAAAATTTTCCAAATTATACAAATCTCCAGACAGAAAAATATAATCTACATTTTCATCAATACTATATTTGATTAATTTTTCAACAGATGTCCAAATTCTTTGTCTTCTAATTTTAGACATAGATTGAGGAATTGAAGATTTTTCAAATTTCATGCCTAAGTGAAAATCAGCTGAATGTATGAACTTCAAAATTTATCCTACTTTTCTGAATCTAATTGTTTTAATTCATCTTCTATTAATGCATGTAATACTCTTAATTCTTCTTCTGTGAATGTAAGACCTTTACTCATTCTTGAATGATCAGGATTCCATTCTCTAATATCGTATTTTGCATCGTAATCAGACCATTTTACAATATTTAATTCCTTATTCCAATTGTTAGCTTTTGTGGATAAAACTCCAATTCTTTCTACTATTTCAAATTTTAAATCAGCCATAATTACCTCCATTTTTATAAATATATTATAGCATTATTTTAAAATATGCAAATATATGTTTTTGTGTTAGAATATCATAGAGGTGAATTTCATGAAAAAGCAAAAATTAGCTCAAGTTATAGCGATTATTTTAGTAGCAATGATGGTTGCTCCATTTATACTAAATGTAATAATGAACATGAGATAAAATGATAATAAAAAATATTGAGTTCAATGATAAAAAAGATAAGTTCGTAATTGAGACTGATACAAAAGAAAGTTTTTTACTAAGTTATAATGATTTTGAAAGATATAAAATTCATAACGAAATGACAATAGATGATGAACTATATACTCATTTATTGAATATCTCAAAATTTACAGAAGCTTTTGAAATCAGCCTTAATTTTTTATCATATAAATTACGAACTGAAAAAGAAATAATTACAAAATTAAAATCCAAGAAATTTAGCATAGAAATTATTGATGAAGTAATTACTAAATTAAAAAACCTAGATTTACTAGACGATTATAACTATGCAAAGATATTTATCAATGATAAAATTAATCTAACAAATTACAGTAAAAGAAGAATAATCAATGATTTATACCAAAAAGGTATTGATAAAAGAATTTATGAAGATTATTTGGAAGATGTCTTTGGATATAATATGGAGTTAGACAAAGCAACTCAAATAGTTGAAACTAAAATCAATATTTGGAAAGAAAAACATGAAGGCTATGATTTAAAGAATAAAATAGTTACTTTCTTGCTGCAAAAAGGTTTCAGCTATGACGTTGCAAAACAAGTAAGTGGTATGTATTAATGTATTATTTATATATTTTAGAATGTGCTGATAAAAGTTTATATACAGGTATTACCAATGATTTTCTAAAAAGAATTAAAATGCACAATAAAGGTAAAGCCAGTAAATATACAAGGGCAAGGCTTCCTGTAAACTATGTTTTTATGAAAAGAATTGATAATAAAAGTGATGCATTAAAATTAGAAATTAAAACAAAAAGTCTAACTCGTGATAAAAAGTTAAAGCTAATAAATTCAAATGAAAACGAAATTAATACTATATTAAAAAAAGCTTAAGTATGATATAAATCAACTTAAGCTTTTTATTTTATAAATTGTTTTTTGCTAATTCAACTAATTTAGCGAATTCTTTTTCATCTCTAACAGCCATGTCAGCAAGAACTTTTCTGTTCAAGTCAACACCAGCTACTTTTAATCCGTGCATAAATTTGCTGTAGCTTAAATCGTGCATTCTTGTAGCTGCATTAATTCTAGCAATCCATAATTTTCTGAAATCTCTTTTTCTTCTTTTTCTTCCAACGTATGAATAAGCTAATGATTTCATTACAGCTTGGTTAGCTGTTTTGTATAATGTATGTTTTGAGCCGTAATATCCTTTAGCTTGTTTTAATACTTTTTTATGTCTTTTTCTATTATTTGTACCACGTTTAATTCTAGCCATTTATATTTCCCCCTCTAACTAAGGAATCATTTTATCGATTCTTCTCATATCTGCATCGCTAACTGTTGTACCTTTTCTTAAGTTTCTAATTCTCTTTGCAGATTTCTTACCTGTTAAGTGACTTGCATAAGCTTTATATCTTCTTAACTTACCTGTACCAGTTCTTCTAAATCTTTTAGCAGAACCTCTATGTGTCTTCATTTTTGGCATATTATTTCCCCCTCTAATTTTCTTTATCAGTCAAAGGACCCATAAACATTATCATCATTCTACCTTCCATAGAAGGTTTCTTTTCTATTTGTCCTACATCTTTTGTTAATTCATAAAATTTATCAAGAACTTCCTTACCCAAATCTTTATGACCAAGTTCTCTACCTCTAAATCTAACAGAAACTTTTACTCTGTTTTCATTGCTTAAAAACTTGGATGCTTGATTAGCCTTAACTTCTAAATCGTGTTTTTCAATATTTGGTGAAAGTCTTATTTCTTTTACGTTAATTACTTTTTGATTTTTCTTCGCTTCTTTTTCTTTCTTTAATGCATCATATTTGTATTTTCCATAATCTAATATTTTGCATACAGGTGGCTTGGCATTTGGTGCTACATTTACTAAATCCAGATGCTTATCTTCAGCCATTTTCAAAGCTTCTTTAATAGGAATTACACCTATTTGTTCACCTTCGTCATCGATTAATCTAACTTTAGAAGATCTTATCTCCTCATTAATCATTAAGTCTTTTATATTATTCACCTCCAAAAAAATAATGGCGGGTAAAAATACCCGCCAAAAATTAATAATCAAATTAAATTTTAACCTTATGAATTCGAAATTATAAGGTGAGAGCGGATATCTCTACTTATCAACAACAAATATTGTATACTATGTTGAACATTTTGTCAACTATTTTTTCTTTGAATTTACAACATTAATTAAAATATATGGTAAATTAAAGTCTGAAGTATATGCTATATATTTATTCGACCAGTTGGGCTTAAATTTATCTTTGTAATTTCTTAAACCTTTAAAATTATATATCTTATTTTGAGTATTGTAAACAATACTTAGAATTTTTTCCTTCTTCTTTGAATAAATTTTATCTCCAACTTTAGATAAAGGTGCCATTCCTAGGTAGAATTTTTCAAAATTATTTTCTTGGCCCCATAAAATCAACTTGATAAATATAAAATCCATCAACCCATCTTCATTTGATCTATCATATCTCATTAAATCTATAGAAAGTGTTTTATCATCATAAAAAGGCTGAAGATTTGCAAAAGCGAGTAATTCACCTTCTTTGTAAATACATGCAATTTTTGTTCTTTTCAGATAATATTCGTCAAAAAATCCTAAACTAAATCCCATTTCATTTTTATTTCCTAACCATTTATCTGAAATAATTTTCATTTGAGATAACAGGTTATCGGTCGGATCTTCAACTTTGAATTCATAATTACCTTTATCGAAGTTATTAAGAACATGTCGCCAAGTTCTATTTTTCTTTCCTACTAAAGAAAATTGAGTTAAATCTACAGTTGCATCTTGTCCAACCTTTACGAATCTAAAACCTTGATCACAGTATAATTCAAGATTTTCTCCATTTATTTCATAAAAACAAACATTCATGTGATATTCATTGCAATAAATTATAAAATCATCAATTGCTTCAACGAAATTTTCTTTCTTACCTATTGGATCACCTAATACTATAACGCTATTTTTTACCGGGCGATACATTATCATTACAGTATTTGTCTTGTCAAAATAAACATTTTTATCATTCAAATAAACTAAATGACTAAATTCATTTCCACCAAATTCTTCCAAGAATTTATCGATTCTATCAAAATCCTCATCTGTTAATTTTGTAAATGTGATCTTCTTAGTTCGCGTATATTGAGCAAGGTAAGATAATATCAAAACAAATAAAACATATAGAAGTATATATCTCTTGTTCTCAACCAAATAATTTAAAGAATATTTTCTATGTGATGTCAGAAAATTTACCTTACGAACAGTATTGCTAATAAATATAAATAATACTGTGACAACTGATAATTTACCGATAGTATTTATAAAATATTTTGGCTTTATTTTGATAGCTTGTTCTGTAAAGCCATCCTTCATAATATACATTACAATTCCCAACAGTAAGGTAATAATTGATTCTTCAATGTCTAATCCTTTTAATAATGTTGAAAATACAGAAACTATTAATACGGCTTCCGCTATATAAAAAGATTTTTTAACCGATTTTTTTATTCCTTGTGAAAGAAGTATTAGTAACCCACCTGATGTAAGTGTTATGAATCTGGCTAAAATCACTACATCTTTCTTAACAAATCTCCTCAAAAATTTTATTCTTAATAACATAGATGGAGTAGCAACACTTAAGCATAAGATCAATCCAACGATTAGCGTAAAAATCGATAGAATATTAAAAGCAAATTGTTTCTTATAATGATCAGTATTGTAATTGTCGTAGATTTTTCTTAATATCATAATTAATGAAATTATCCATGGAATAACGCTACTTACAATTCTGTATATCAGGATAGCAATTATCGCTGCTCTAGGTTCAATCAATTTGCATAAAAAGTGTATTTCTATTAAATCTGATACAACGAAGCCATCTTGCATCAAGCTCACTTGCCCAAAAACATTAGAAACACAATAAATAAGAACCAAACTTGAAATATTTACATTAGTAAATTGTTTTATCACAAAAACGAAAAATAATATATTGCATATTGTAACAACAGTTTCATATGCTACTGATAAAACTTTTCTTTTGACACTTATATTATCTTTTACAGCAAAATCTAAATAATATGGACATTTGTTTTTAAAATAAATAACACAAATACCAATAACCAATATTACTAAATAAACCAAAAATAGTGTCCATTCTGGTTTCATTAAAAATATCGTGAATATACTAATTAAAGATAAAGCAATAAAATTAGAAATATTTTTGTTTAAGTTCTGATCCTTATACTCATCTTCACCGATAAATACTGATTCTATTCCCTTTATCCACACAAATTTTCTTAACGATTCTAAGACCCAATACTTTTTTATATCCTTGAAATCAAAATTTTTATTATATAAAAAATAGGAAATTGATGAAATAAGAAATACTAAAAGCCCAAATAATACAATTTGTGATTTTTGTCCAATACTCAAAAAAATCTTATATTTAAAGATGTGATTAGGTGCTATAAAATTGTTCCTTACTATATATAAGACAATAATTGTAAATATGATAGTGTATGCTGTCCTAATGTATTTTAGTTTTTTGTCCATTAATCCCCCTTTAAATGGATGATTGCTCATCGTACATTTGTTTATAGAAACCATCTTTTAGCAATAGCTCATCATGAGTTCCACTTTCTATTATTTTACCATTAGATAGGGCAAAAATTTTGTCTACATTTCTAATTGTAGATAATCTGTGAGCAACTATCAATGTAGTTCTTGAATATTTTAATTTTTCTAGTGGTTGTTGGATAATTTGCTCTGTTTCGGTATCAATATTTGATGTAGCTTCATCTAGAATTAATATTCTAGGATTTCTAATATACGCTCTGGCAAAAGAAATCAATTGTCTTTCTCCTTGCGAAAGATTGGATCCTTTTTCTTTTATAAGTTCGTTTAAACCTTTTTTTAGCAAAGTATAACATCCTAACTCTTCCAAAGCAGTAATTACTTCTTCATCAGTATAATCCTTATCAAGAGTAATATTTTCTTTTAATGTAGTTTCAAAAAGAAATGGATCTTGTAATACAACAGCAAAGTTTTCTCTCAATATATCTTCATTTAAATCATTGATGTTCACTCCATCAATTAAAATTTCACCACTTTTTACATCGTAAAACTTCAATATTAAATTCAGTATTGTAGATTTTCCACTACCTGTAGTTCCTACAAAAGCCGCACTAGTTGATTTTGGTATTTTAAATGAAACATCCTTTAATACATCATTTTTATCATAAGCAAAATAAACATTTTTAAATTCGATATTTCCTTCTAGGCCATCAATCACACCATCTGATTTTTCTATTGTATCTAATTTCATGATATCGAATATGTGGCTTGCAGATGCATAAGCTTGTTCCATATCTCCAAATCTTGTAACAATTACACTAACATTAGAAAATATCTTTGAAGTATAATCAATAATGATATAAAGACCTCCAACCGTAACTGGATAGCTTTTCGTTATCTGACCATATCCAAAATAAAATAAAATTATAACTGTTGATAATAAACCAATTATATCAATTGCCCTGTATCCACCATAACTTCTCAGTTTTGTAAGAGCCAAATTATTATCAAAAATTTCTTTGTTAATTTTATCAAATTTATTCTTTATAGTTTTCTTGACATTTAAAGCTTGAATTATTTCCATATTATTAATATTTTCATTAATATTTGCATTTATTTTACTAACTAAATGTCTAATTCTTTTGTTATGTTTTGCTGACTTGTATCTATAATCATAAAATATTAAGAAAACCAATGGGAACAATATAAGAAGCATCAAAGACACTTTAATATTTGTTACAACCATCATAATATATATTGCAACTATCATTATCGTAGCAGTTGTAATATCTGCAAGAATTAATTGAAACATTATCTTCAATCTCATAGTATCATTAGTTATTCTTGAAACTATACTTCCTGCTGCCAAATTATCAAAATATTCTATAGGTAATTCATTGATATGTTTATATATATCATTTTGTACAAAATATGTTACGTTGTTTGCTGCCAATTCAAAATAAATCATACTCAAGTTACTGAAAATTCCACACGCAACGTAAATTACCAAATAAATAGCCAAATATTTTATAATTGATGAAAAATTACCAACCATATTATTCTTAGCGACATACTCATTTAATACAAATCCTATTACAATTGGGCCCAAAATTTCCATAGAAGTTCTTAATAAGGAAAACACAAATCCAATCACCAACTCTTTGGATTGCTTCATGGAATACATTTTTAGTTTTTCTGATACAAATTTATTTCTTAATTTACTCTTCATATCTGCCCCTTAGTAATTGGATATTATATTGATTGTAATACCATTGTTTGTTTTCCATTAATTCCGAATGAGTACCCATCTCACTTATTTGACCATCTTTCATTACTATTATTAAATCAAAATCGTCAATCTGATTTAATCTATGAGTTGATAATATTACGGTTTTATTAAGTTTTTTTAACTCTCTTAAAATATTTTTCTCAGTTTGAGTATCCAATGCGCTTAAACAGTCGTCTAATACAACCAAGTTTGAGTCTTTTAATAAAGCTCTCGCTAATGAAATTCTTTGTTTTTGACCTCCAGATAACGACAGTCCGTTTTCACCACACAAAGTATCAAATTTATCTGGAAAATCAACAATATCCTTATAAATATCCGCACTCTTAGATACTTTAATCACTTCTTCATCTGTAGCTTCTATCTTAGAAAGTTTTATATTATTTTTTATTGTATCCGAAAAAATCATGCTTTTTTGAGACACATATGCCATATTATCTCTAGCTGATTTCAAATTAATCAAATTCGTGTATTTCCCATTGATTTCAAATTCATCTTGTCTTGGATACAAGAATAATAATTGTTTAAGAATAGTTGACTTTCCTGACCCTGTCTTTCCAACAATAGCCACCCTCATATTTTTCTTAAATTCAAAAGAAATATTTTTGAGTGCAAATTCTTTGGAGTAAGGATATTTGAAACTATAATTTTCAAACTTAATACTTTCTATATCATCAATTTCCTTGTAATCTTCGTTTAAATCTAAGTCATCTTCATAATCAAGTATATTATCAATTCTATCCATTGATGCATCGGCTTGTTGATATACATTTATGAAGTTTCCTAATGCATACATTGGCCAAATTAACATGTTTAAATAATAAGTAAAAGATACCAATTGACCAACAGATATTTGATTCTTACTTATTAAGAACGTTCCATATCCAATTGCTATAACAAAAGTTATCGCTGGAATTATTCTTTGAAAAGGAGCCATCATTGCTCTGTATTTTACAACATCCATGTTTTTTTGAACTAACATTTTAGAGCGATTTTGAAACGAAAAATATCTAGCATCTTTTATCCCAAAAACTCTTATAATTCTAATACCTTCAACATCTTCTAGTACACTATTGTTTAACTTATCAAATGTTGATTGAACTATTGAGTATTTTTCATGGATTTTCTTACCTATTTTTAAACACAAAAATGCTAATATAGGAAGAGGTATTATAGAAACAAGTGTTAGACGAACGTCAACGACGACCATCATTATAATTATTATAAACAAAGGAAATACTGTAGAATCAAAAAATGTAAGAGTTCCAAATCCCATCAAATCACTTAAACTATTTACATCTCCAGTAGCTCTGTTCATTAGTTCTCCCGTTTTGAAAGTTTGAAAATATTTCATTGATTCGTTTAAGTATTTATCCATCAGTCTGTTTCTAGTTACATAGTCTATTTCATTTGATGCTCTGAATGTGTAGTAACACCATCCCATTGCAAAAAAATATTTAATTCCTATTACTAAAACATCAATTAAAAGTATAATTAAAAAAGGTTTTAATTCAATCGAATTGTTTAATACTCTATCGGTTAATTTCCCTGTTATATATGGAGGAATTAACCCGACCAGGTCACTTAATAAAAGAAATGTAATAGCAAGAATTAATTTGTTTTTGTAATATTTTAGAAACCAATAAAATTTCTTGTACATTTTACCTCCTTCTATTAAAAATTTGCTCTGAGAAATTCAGAGCAAATTTTTATATTGTAAAATAAGCTTTCTTTATAGAATTATTTTCTATTTTGATATTCATCTACTAATTCATCAATAAATTCATCAGTATTTTTAGATCCTACATCTCCGAGATCTCTTTTTCTTACTGATACTTCGTTGTTATCAATTTCATTTTGTCCAATTATTAATGAATAGTTCACTTTCTTCAATTGAGATTCCCTGATCTTAAGACCGATTTTTTCACTTCTATCATCAACCTTCACTCTCAATCCATGTGCTTTCATTTTTTGTTGTAATTCATAAGCATAATCATTGAATTTATCGCTAATAGGAAGAATTTCTACTTGAACTGGTGATAACCATAATGGGAATTTCCCAGCATAGTGTTCTATTAGTATTCCCATAAATCTTTCTTCACTACCTAAAATTGCTCTATGAATCATTGCTGGACGTTTTTTAGATCCATCACTTGCGATATAAGTCATATCGAATCTTTCTGGCATTTGGAAATCTAATTGAATAGTTCCACATTGCCAAGTTCTACCAATTGCGTCTTCCAAATGGAAATCTATTTTAGGTCCATAAAAAGCTCCGTCACCTTCATTAATTTTATATTCAAGACCTTTATGTTCCAATGCACTCTTAAGTGAATTGATTGCTAAATCCCAATCTTCATCTGACCCCATTGAATCTTCTGGACGAGTTGACAATTCAACTTCATATTTAAAACCAAACTTAGAATAAATATAATCACAGAAATCTATAATCTTAGTTACTTCTTCTTCTATTTGTTCAGGTAAACAGAATACATGTGCATCATCTTGTACGAAAGTTCTAACTCTAAATAAGCCATGCAATGCACCTGATAATTCATGGCGGTGAACTTGACCTAGTTCCGCAACTTTAATTGGAAGCTCTCTGTAGCTGTGCAATTCATCTTTGTAAACTAAAATTGATCCTGGACAGTTCATTGGCTTTATTGCATAATCATCGCCATCTATTTGAGTGAAATACATATTTTCTTTGTAGTGATCCCAGTGACCTGATTGATGCCATAAATCTTCGTTCAAAATCAATGGAGTTTTGATTTGACCATATCCTCTATCTAAAAGTTGTTCCTTCAAGAATTTTTCTAGTTCATTTAACACAACCATTCCATTTGGATGGAAGAATGGGAAACCCGGTCCTTCTTCTTGAATTGAGAATAGCCCCATTTCTTTACCGATTTTTCTGTGATCTCTCTTCTTAGCTTCTTCCATTCTATCCAAATATTCGTCTAATAATTTTTTCTTAGGGAATGAAATTCCGTAAATTCTTTGAAGCATCTTATTATTTTCATCACCTCTCCAGTATGCACCGGCAATTGATAATAATTTAAATGCTTTAATATTTTTCACTTCTAATAAATGAGGTCCTCTACACAAATCAACGAAGTCTCCCATTTCATACAATGTAATTGTAGCATCTTCATCAAGATTTTCTATTAAGTCAACTTTATAATCTTGACCTTCTTTCTTAAATCTTTCCAATGCTTCTTCTCTTGAAATTTCAACCCTTACTAATTTAGGATTTTCCTTAACTATTTTTTTCATTTCGGCTTCAATTTTTTCTAAATCTTCTGGTACGAATTTATGATCTGTATCTAAATCATAATAAAATCCGGAATCAATTGAAGGCCCAATTGCAAATTTTGTATTTGGATACAATCTTTGAATAGCATAAGCCATTAAGTGCGATGAAGTATGCCAGAAAATTTGTTTTCCTTCTTCATCATCAAATTTTACAAATTGAACTTCACAGTCAGAATCAATAGTTTCCATTAAACCCATAATTTTACCATCTACAACTGCTCCGACACAGTCTCTTGCTAATCCTTCAGAAATTGATTTGCAAACATCTAATAAACTTATTTCTTCATCAAATTCTTTTACGGATCCATCTTTTAATCTTACTTCAAACATAAATACCTCCTAATAAAAAAGAGACCCTCATCCCGATAGGGACAAGTGTCTCGTGGTTCCACCCTAATTTTTTCTCATTTGACAATAGGCTCCAAATTAGTATTCAGCATACTGATCTCTTAAGTAAAATTTCAGCCTAAGTTTTACTCTCTCTGAAAGTTCTTATATGCTTACTGGGATTTTTCATCGCCTTTATTTTAACTTTTCAATAATTTGGTTAAGTTCTAATAATTCTTGATTACCATTTTCCATATTTCGTAAAGTGAATTTATTTTGCTCAACTTCATCTTGTCCTATTATTATAACATATTTTACGGATAATTTGTCAGCATAATTAAATTTCTTTTTTAATTTATCATCTTCAAGATAACTCATACATCTAACAGAAGAACTTCTCAAATCATTCATCAACTTCACTGCATTTTTTTCGTAACCTTTCATAGGAATAATGATGCAATCAAAATTATTTTGTTGACCTTTTACCAAATTTAATTCTTGAAGTTGATAGAATAATCTCGTTAAGCCGATACTCATTCCTACACCAGGCAACTTGCTTTTAGTAAAATTATTCGCCAGACTATCATATCTTCCTCCAGAACATATAGATCCGATTTCACGATATTCCTTAAAAAATGTTTCAAATACTGAACCTGTGTAGTAATCAAGTCCTCTAGTTATCGATAAATTTATTTTAATATTATCTGGACTAACCCCCAAAGATAAAATATCTTCATATACAAATTTCAATTCATCCAGACCACAAACAAATAATTCATTATCGATACTCAATGATTCCAGTTTTTCGATAATTTCCTGGTTAGTTCCATCAATTTTTAAGAAATTTAAAATCGAATCAATTTTTTCATCTTCCAATTTTAGCTTAGATAATTCTTCTTTTACATTATCTATTCCTATTTTATCTAATTTGTCAATTATTCTCAAACATGATTCAAAGTCTTCAATACCTAAATTAGAGAAATATCCATTCAATATTTTTCTGTTATTAAATTGAAATTCAAAATCTGGAACATCTATTGATTTTAAAGCTTCATACATGCATTTTACTATTTCTGCATCATTATATAAGCTTAATTTTTCATTTCCTATAATGTCTATATCACATTGATAAAATTCTTTATATCTTCCTTTTTGATTTCTTTCTCCTCTATACACCTTAGCTATTTGATATCTTCTGAATGGGAATGCTAAGTCTTGCATGTACATTGAAATGTATTTTGCAAGTGGCACAGTTAAGTCAAATCTCAATCCTTGATTTTTCTTACTACTATCAATTCTATATACTTGCTTACTTGTTTCTCCTCCACCTTTTGATAGCAAAACATCTAATTTTTCTATGGCAGGTGTATCGATTGAAAAAAATGCATTTTTAATAAAAACATCTTCTATTCTTCTTTTAATTGTATCAAACACCATTTGGTCTTCAGGAAGAAGTTCCATCATCCCTGGTAATGTAGATGGTTGAATCATAATTGACCTCCTATTTATTAAAGATTATAGATCCGCGATCTATAAAATCATCATCATCTGTATAATAGTATTTTATATTTTCTTTTTCTAAAATTTCAATAAGTTTATTTTTAAATTTATATTTTTCAAGATTGCCATAAAAAACAATCCCTAAATCATCACAATATCCACAAGTTCCACCAATAAATCCTGTATCATAACCTTCTAGTTTTATTTCACCGGCATCTATCAGATAAGCCTTAATACTTTGTTTTTGAACACTATTATATATAGATTTATCACTGGTAATCACAAATTTATCAGTAACTATTGTTGAACATTTGGAGTATCCTTGTTTTACCATTATTAATTTCTCATCTTTAAGAAATTTCAAAATAATAGGATCTACAGATTTTTTATTACATACTAAATGATTTTCAATTGAAAAGTTATTTAACAAGCAATCTTTCGGATATGTGTTCGTTATCTCAAGCTCTGTTACGTATAATGTTATATAATTTGGAAGATATGCCCTATAATGAAAATACGATTCTTGAGTACAAACGAATGCATTTTCATTTATTTTCCTAATTTGCATATCTACATGGTCACTAACTTTTTCATCCATTTTTTTACTATCGAAACTGTAAATAACTTCATAATCATTGCCTTTTAAAAATTTTATCAAGCCTTTTTTAGCTTTAAAACTAATTATCGCAAATTTATTATGAGATTCAACAAACATATCATTCTTTATTTCTAATCTATTTTGATCATCCAAATGTTCTTTTATAATTTCATCAAAAATAAATCCATTGAACTTAAATTTAATTATATCAAATAAGTTTGATAGTGCATAATCCATTAAAAATCTAAAAATTTTAAAAAGTATTGATTTATTAATTTTATCTAAATATATCTCTTTAATTAGCAACTCTTTATTATCTAAATCTAACACTAAATACCCTATTAACTTAGTTTCTTCAAAAATCACGAAATGATTTTTTCTAGATATTTGTTTTTTCAAAGATTTAATTATTGTTGTTCTATTTTTCGCCAAATTTGAATCAAACTTATTTTGAAATAAAAAATTATTTCTCAGTTTGTATACAAAATCCGATAATTGATCAATATACTCATCTTTTAATAAATCAATAAAAATCATATTAACTCCTTTACATATAAAAAAAAAGAAAGTCTATAATAAACTTTCCTTTGGAGGCGACACCCAGATTTGAACTGGGGGTGAAGGTGTTGCAGACCTCTGCCTTACCACTTGGCTATGTCGCCATATGGAGCGGAAGACGAGACTCGAACTCGCGACCCTCGCCTTGGCAAGGCGATGCTCTACCACTGAGCCACTTCCGCACACATTTTGGTGCCCAGAGCCGGAATCGAACCAGCGACACAAGGATTTTCAGTCCTTTGCTCTACCGACTGAGCTATCTGGGCTTAATGTATCAAACATTACTTTACTAGTATAAACGATTAAATTTGTTTTGTCAAATTTTTTTACAACAATTTAAATCTGACTTTACAATTTACTTATACCTTTGTAATACTCTGTCATTTAACCCATACCACAATGCATCTTCTATAGAATTATTTAAAACAGTTTTCAAAGTTTTAACAATTTTTTTGTACAAATTTTCCAATTGCCACATATTCAAAAATTTTTCTTCAGAAATCACTACACTATCATTAATAGATTTCATCACTAACTGTTTGTCCATCTTGCTATTAATGCTAAATATCTTGTCTTTTAAGATGTTTTCGCAATAATTATCTATTATTGAATCTTGTACTCTGAATGCATTAGATTTGTTTTTAATTGAACTAATCATTTTATTTTTTAAAAACTTAGCACTTCTGCTTTCAGTATTATGAAGAAGAATATCCGATTTTTTAATCGTAGATGCTGGAATATGTCTTAATGCATAAAACTCCAACTCATCACTTATATTCTTATTATTAAAGCCTTCAGTATAAGCTTGAAGATAATATGTGAATTCAATTTTATTAATATCTTCTGAGATTAAATCAAAAATAGCTTTAATAATATTTTCTCTGTCATTTCTATACGACAAATGATTAATTAAAACATTGTAAATTTTATTAAGAGCATTATATTTGACATAACAAGGTTGTATTTTGTTTTCTTGTTGAACAATATCAAGCATTAAGTATAAAGCTAATAAATCATCTTCGAAAAGAAATTTTTTCTCAAGCTTTTTCTTTAAATTGTTCGTATTGTAAGCTTTATACATAACTTCTACTCCTAATTATATTTAAAAAACAAAGGACTTTTGATAGTATCTTTCTGTAGAGAATACTTCAATAGTTTCAAAGATAAAACAGAAAATAGAATAATTCAACCCGTACGCAAAGTCCAAATCTCTAGTTTTATCTTCTGAAATGCTGTATTCATCTATTATATCTTCAATATAATTCTTAACCAGTGTTTTTAACATCACACATTCATCATTGTCTATGCTTATTTGACTTGTTATTATTGCCTTTTTGTCAAATATATGATTTTGTGCCAACTTATTCAAAACTCTTTCGTATTTCATGTGATCTTTAAGGTGTTGATTGCACCTCCATCTTTTTGCGTGTGGAAGACACACATAATCACTTAGATAATGACTTATTACTCCAAGTTTTGTACTCAAAATCTTATTTTGCAATGAGTTCAATCTTGTTAAATCTGTAAATTGAAAAAGATAAATTATAGTGATAATTTCTTTTACAATATAATTTATACTTTCTTCTTTGTAATGTGCTATCAGCTTGTATTTTGGTAAAATATCTGGACTAACAGCTCCCCATTCTAATTTTTTTATATTTAAATTGATTCCATAAGAATCTTTAATGTCTTGATTTATTTCTCTAACAATTCTCTTATGAGTTTCTGGAAAAATATTAATCACTACCTTTCGTTATTGGACATAATATTATTTTAGAGTAATTTAAGTTAAAAGTCAATTATTAACTTTTGCACATAAATACAAGGAAATCGCTAATTCTCAACGATTTTTCGTCTATAACTTCATTTATAAGATTAACAAATTCACTAGAATATTTTTCAGTTAAAAAAGAATAATCTATGTTAAGCGAATGAATTTCGAATTTTTTCATTTCACAAAAAACATTATAGATTAGATTTTTGAAAATATTTTTGTTGTTATTTCTTAAATCTTCTGGCAAATTTGCCAATATCACATAATCTGAAGTTATATTAAAAGCAGGAATGATTTTACATTCTCCTTTTTCTATTCCACTTATTTTTGTAAGAGGTTCTAAAATTCTTTCTCCAGCTTTCTCAACTAATTTTTTTGAATTCTCTTCCAGAAGTGAATTTTCGATAAAATATAAAATTGCATCGCTTTGTAGCTCAAAAATATTGCCTTTAACAAATCTTATATCCATAAAATCTACCCCTTTTTGTTTACTATATTACCAATATCAATTATAATACAACATAAGAAAAAAGTATATGAAAGGAATCAATAATTATGAATGTAGCTATAGTATGTGAATACAATCCGTTTCATTTTGGACATCTACATCAAATAGAACAAATCAAAAAGAAATTCCCAGAAGCAAACATAGTTGCAATAATGAGTGGAAATGTAGTACAACGTGGTGATTTTTCTATTTTAGACAAACTTTATAAAACTAAAATTGCTTTGGAATACGGAATAGACTGTGTTATTGAACTTCCTTCTGTATTTTCTTTACAATCAGCAAAAAATTTCAGCTATTACGCTATTAAAATAATAGACACTATTGGATGTGATTATGTTTCTTTTGGAGTTGAAACAGAAATAGAAGATCTTATTTCATACAAAGATTTTCTATTAGAAAATGAAGCTAATATTAAACAGTTTATACTAGAAAACAAAAATAATTCATATAATAAAAACATAATGGAATTTTCAAAGCAAAACTATACTGATCATTCTGATGAAATCTTCAAATCAAATAACATTCTTGCTTTGGAATATATGAAATCATTAGATAAACTACACTCTAAATGTAAAATTCTGCCAATAAGAAGAGTCAATAGCGAATACAATTCAAGTTCTATTGAAAGTATTTCTTATAGTGCATCTTCTATTAGATCTAATTTAAAACTATTAGAAGAATTCAAAGACAAAATTCCATCCTTAACTTACGAATATCTAAAAAACAATTCTATTCAATCTAACAAAAAACTTTTAGACATATTATCTTATAAATTATTTGTGGAAAAATCTGAATTGGATAATATAACGGGTTATGAGAAAGGATTAGAAAATCTTCTATCAAAAGCATTGAATGAAAATTATGATGATTTTTTTGAAAACATAAAAAATAAAAAATATACCCAAAATCGACTTAAAAGATTGATTTTAAATTATATTTTAGGAGTGGATAAAAAATTTGTGGATGATATCGTAAATGCAGATATTGAAGCTGTTCGCCTATTGGGATTCAAAAAAAACTTCGATTTGTCCACAATTAATAAAAATTGTAAAATTTATTCTTTGAACAGAGATTTTTCAAATTTATCTGATAATTACAAAAAATTATTTGAATATGATATAAAAGTCAGTAGACTAATCTATTCTACAAAAAAGGTTAATGATTTTTATAATTTTCCAGTAATAAAAAAATAGAGAATATTTTGAGGAAACTCTCAAAATATTCTCTTTATTCTATTGTCCTTGTTGTTTAGTCAAAATTCTTGGACCATCTTTTGTGATAGCTAATGTGTGTTCATATTGGCATGATTTTTTCCCGTCAATAGTTCTAGCTGTCCATCCATTTTTATCAATTTTCAACTTATGAGTTCCCATATTTATCATTGGTTCAATAGTTAAAACCATTCCCTCTTGTAATCTAAGACCTCTGTGTTCTTTACCATAGTGAAGAACCATTGGATCTTCATGCATACCTCTGCCGATTCCGTGGCCAGTGAATTCTCGTACTACAGAATAGCCATTAGTTTCTGCTATGGACTGAATTTTAGCTCCTATATCGCCTAGTCTATTACCTATTACGGCTAATTTAATTCCTTCATACAAACATTCTCTAGTAACATCCATAAGTTTTTGAGTCTCTTCATCTATTTCACCAACTGCATAGCTCCAACAGGAATCACTCATCCAACCATTCAATTCAACTACTGTATCAACTTTTAACAAGTCCCCAGATTTTAAAACATAATCAGATGGATATCCATGGCATATTTCATCATTTACAGAACAACATGTAGCGTACGGGAACCCTTCAAATCCTATTTGAGCTGGTATTGCTCCTTTGCTTCTAATAAATTTTTCGCAAAAATCATTAACTTGCATTGTGGTCAAACCTGGTTTAACGAATTCTCGCAAAGCTTCATGCATTCCTGAAATGACATTTCCAGAAATATCCATTTTTTCTATTTCATCTTTATTTTTTATAATAATCATTTAATCACCTATTCAAAAAAGTTCTTAGGTAATGTAATTTTTACCTTTTTAATTCTTTTATCTTCCACAAAAATTATATTGTACAAAACATCATCTATTTCTATTTTTCTTTTGAATCCATCTTCAGGTATATATCCTAACCTGTTAATTAACATACCGCCTAATGTATCATAATCATCCGATAGCTCATCGATCTCAAGTCCAATGTTAGAATTAATTTCTTTTATGGAAGTACTACCTTTTACTATATAATTAAACTTGTCAACCTGAATAATATCAGGGGCTTCATGGTCGTATTCATCTTCGATATTACCAACTATTTCTTCTATTAAATCTTCCATCGATACAATTCCTGAAAAACCACCATATTCATCTATTAAGATTGCCATGTGAATTCTTTTTTTCTTCATATCTGAGAATAAATCATTGATATTTTTAGTTTCTGATATGAAATACGCTGGTTTTAAAATTTTTCGTAAATCAACATTTTTAAATCCATGTTTGTAAGCTTCACTCATATAATCCTTAATATAAATAATGCCCAGTATATTATCGATATCACCTTCATATATTGGAATCCTTGAAAATTTAAGTTCCATTAATTTATCTAAATAATCTTCAATGCAATCCTCAAGGTCAATGGCAAATACTTCTGTTCTTGCTGTCATAATCTCTTCAGCTGTTTTTTCATTGAAGTTAATAACTGCATCAATCATATCTTTTTCATTTGAATTAATAATTCCTTGTTCTTTTCCGACCTCAACCATTGATTTTATTTCTTCAACAGTTATTTTGCTTTCCACATTCAAAGTTTTTATTCCAATTATACTTAGTATAAATTTTGTTGACTTAGAAAGTAAGAAAACAAATGGTTTTAAAATAAAGTAAATAAATCTCACAGCATTAATTGAAAATAATGCAAAAGAATCCGCTACACTCAAAGCGATTCTTTTAGGAATCAATTGTCCAAACAAAATATACAAAAATGACAAAACAATAAGTACAATACACACCGATATCCAATAAGTTACAGATTTATTTAATCCTAAAAATATTAACTTTTGACTCAAACTGACACTTAAACTAGATGCACATATTGCTGAAGCAACAAATCCAATGTAAGTTAAAATCACCTGAATAGTAGACAAAAATTTTGTGTGTTTTTCAAATTGTTCTAAGACAGATTTTGCCTTTTCATTTCCATCATCACTCATAACTCTAAGCTTGTTTTTGTCACAAGATACTATTGCTATTTCACTTGCTGAAAAGAAAGCATTAATTATTATGAGTATCAATAAAATAACCAATTCTAAAATAAGATTGGGCCCGACTTCGTCCATTTATTCCTCCTAAAATTATAGATAATAATATTATACAATAATTTTGAATTAAAATAAAACAAAATTAAAAACGGAATGTTTTCTGCGATATACAGATAACATTCCGCTTAAAATCTTTTAATTCAATTCGTGTTTTAGAAAAACACTTTAAATACTAAAAATATTCTATCTTTTAGAATAAGTTTAGTATTAGTCCACCATGTTGAGCAATCAATGGTGCGAATACTAGTGATACTACTGTCATCAATTTAATTAAAATATTTAATGATGGACCTGAAGTATCCTTGAATGGATCCCCAACAGTATCTCCTACTACAGCTGCTTTATGAGCATCTGATCCTTTTCCACCGTGTTGACCTGATTCAATATATTTCTTAGCATTATCCCATGCTCCACCACTGTTTGACATGAATATTGCCATTAATACACCAGTTACAAGTGAACCTGCTAAAAGTCCACCTAAAGCTTCTGCCCCTAACAAGAATCCCATAACAACAGGACAAACTACGGCTAACAAACCTGGAACAAGCATTTGTCTTAATGCAGCACCTGTAGAAATGTCCACACATTTTTTATAATCAGGTTGTTGAGTACCTTCCATAATTCCTGGGAATTCTTTAAATTGTCTTCTAACTTCAACAATCATATCATTTGCAGCTGTTCCTACAGCATCCATAGTCAATGCTGAGAACAAGAATGGTAACATACCACCAATAAACATACCAGCTACAACTTCTGGACTTGTAACATCGATTTGTTTCAAACCTACTACAGCAGTATATGATGCAAATAATGCTAATGCTGTCAATGCAGCACTACCAATTGCAAATCCTTTACCAATTGCAGCAGTAGTATTACCAACTGAGTCTAATTTATCTGTAATATTTCTTACATTTTCTGGTAATTCGCACATTTCAGCAATACCACCAGCGTTATCTGCTATAGGACCATAAGCATCTACCGCAATTGTCATACCACAAGTAGATAACATACCGATTGCAGCTACTGCGATACCATACAATCCCTCTGTAGGATTCGTTGCACCATTTGATGCAAAGAATGAAACTATTATACCAATAGCTATTACAATAATTGGACCAGTAGTTGATTTCATTCCTGTAGCCAAACCAGAGATAATATTTGTAGAAGAACCTGTTTCTGATTCTTCGGCAATTTTTTGAACTGGTTTTTTATCTTCAGATGTATAGTATTCTGTAAATTGTGAAATTATCAATCCAACCAATATACCAGCTAATACGGAGAAGAAAGCATTATTACTGCCAAGAATAGATCTTGATAAGAAGAAAGATCCAGCAATTGCTAAAATAGAACTGATAATTGTACCTGTATTTAAAGATTTTTGAGGATCTTTTCCTCCTCTAACTGTAAATACACCTATAATAGATGCAATAACACCTAACGCTGCAATTGCTATTGCAAATGATACACCAGCTTCTTTATAAGCTAATAAACCTAATGTAATACCTGATAAAATACTACCCGCATAAGATTCGAATAAGTCAGCTCCCATACCAGCAACATCACCTACGTTGTCCCCAACGTTATCTGCAATAACTGCAGGGTTTCTAGGGTCATCTTCAGGAATACCTGCTTCAACTTTACCAACTAAGTCTGCACCAACATCGGCTGCTTTTGTATAGATACCACCACCAACTCTGGCAAATAAAGCTATAGAAGAAGCACCAAAACTAAATCCAGTAACGATTTCAGCATCTTGGAAAATAATATAAGAAAGAGTTATACCTAAAATTCCTAATCCAACAACGCACATCCCCATTACTGCTCCACCAGAAAATGCTACGTTTAATGCTCCATTCATTCCTTCTTCTTTTGCCGCGTTAGCTGTCCTAACGTTTGCCTTTGTTGCAGTTTGCATACCAATGTAACCTGCAAGTACACTAAATATTGCACCAGCTAAAAAACAAATTGCTGTCTTATAATCGATTGCAACACCTAGAATTACACATACTATAACAACAAAAATAATAAGTGCTTTGTACTGGCGAGAAAGATAAGCCATTGCTCCGTCGTGAATAAATCCAGATATCTCCCTCATTCTTTCATTACCAGCACTTTTTTTACTTATGCTACTAAATTTTATTGCAGCAAATAATAAAGCGATAATACCTGCTGCAATAGCTAAATAGTAATACATATTGTCCATGATTTACTCCTTTCAACTATTAAATTATTTTATATATGCTAACGCCAAAGCTGAAACCAAGAATATAACTGATGATACAATAACAACTCTGTTAATATAATTATCCTTAGTTAATCTTCCACCATGTCCACCGACATTAGTTTCGCCTGTTAACGCTGCCATCCCTTCTGATTTAGTTTCTTGACTCATCACTGCAATTATTATTACAATGCTGGCAATAACTAAAATTACTGAAAAAATAGTCTTCATTTATCCACCTCATTTCAATTAAGTTGATATATAAAATATAACATAGACATTCGATATTATCAAGATACTTCATATATCATTATTGCACAAAGATATTATACCACAAATTTCTTTGAATTTAATTGATAATCAGTATTGATTTATTAAAAATCATGTGCTATACTTTTTATGATATCAATTATCAATACTTATTATAGAGGTGGTTATGTTACAAGACATATTATTAGAACATTGTTATCCCACACTAAGTAATCTCAAATTTGCAAATATGATAAATGTTGATTATACAGATAGCATATTTGAAGACATATTAAAATTAAACGAAAAATTATCAGAATATAATTTTAGCTTAATTATTTTAAAGCAAACTAGAAAAAAGTTGTTGCTGTACTTAATAAATTACAATTTAATAGAAAACTATAATGATAAGAGGCTGCAAAATGCTTTGAAAAGTTATGGTTATCCTGCGGATAATTTTAATAGCAGCATAAATTTTTTAAAGAAAAGATTACTTGAAAATGAATTTCCTCATGAAATCGGATTTTTTTTAGGGTATCCTTACGAGGATGTGCTTGGATTTATTAATTACAACGGAAAAAATGAATGTATTTCTGGAAGGTGGAAAGTATATTCTGATGTGGAAAAGGCAAAAGATATATTTAAAAAATATGACTATGCTAAGCTCGTAACAAAAAGATTATCATTACAAGGAAATAACTTGTTTGATATAATAAATTATTTTAAGGAGTAAATTATGAATTTATTAATTTTATACTGGTCTCAAACTGGTAACACTGAAAAAATGGCTCAAATTATTAAAGAAGAATGTGAGTCAAAAGGATCTAAAGTCGAAATGGTATTTAGTGATGATTATAAAAACTACGATATTGACAATTTCGATGTCATTGCTTTTGGGTGCCCTGCTATGGGTGATGAAGAACTAGAAGATACTTCATTTGAACCCATGTTTTCCGATTTAGAAAATACATTAAATGATAAAAAAATTGCTCTCTTTGGTTCTTATGAATGGAACAACGGTGAATGGATGGGATTTTGGAAAGAAAGATGTATGAAAAATAATTTAAACGTTATTGATACTGTAATCTGCTATGATACACCAGATGAAAATTCTACTTCTGATATCAAAAAATTTGCAGATAATTTATTAAAATAATACTTAAAAAAGCTTGGTAGTCATTTAAAACTACCAAGCTTTTTATTAGCCTTTTAATTCATTTCTGTTTTCTTGTAATTCTTCCAATAGATTGTTCAATTTGTCTTGAGTTGTTTCCAACATTTCATCGATATATTGGATAGATTGACTCTTTAATAGTCTAGCATTGTTTTCAGCTTGAGAAGTAATTTCTTCTGCATTTTTTTGAGCTGCAATAGTAACATCGTGTTCATTTACCATTGTTTCAAATCTGTTTCGAGCTTCTTGGTCTATTTTTTCTGCTTCTTTGTAAGCTTGAGTTCTAATATTTTCAGATTCTCTGTTAGCTTCATCGATAATTCTATTCTTTTCAGCATTAGTCCATTGAGCTTGTTTGATTTCTTCTGGTAAATTTTCTCTCATATCTTTTAAAACTGATAGAAGTTCTTCTCTTTCAACCATAACTTTTTTAGAAAATGGAACTGTTGATGCTTCATCAAGTATGTCTTCCATTTCTTCTATTAACTTAATAATATCCATGTAACCCTCCTGCATTGAGCTAATTATTCTTACAATTATTATAATAAAAATATCAAATTAATTCAAGATAAAGCATTTATTTATCGTTAAATTTATCCTTTATATCGTCAATGATATTTTCTGGAACAAGTTCTGATATATCAGCGCCATAGGAAGCTATCTCTCTAACTATAGAAGACGAGAGAAATGCATATTTGCCATCTGCAACTAAAAACAATGTTTCTAATTCATTATTTAACTTCTTATTAGCCAAAGACATTTGCATTTCTGATTCAAAATCACTCACAGCACGTAGTCCCCTTATAATTGTACTACAACCTATTTGTTTTGCAAAATCTACAGTCAATCCTTCAAATTGATGAACCCTTACATTAGATAAGTGGTTACATGCTTTTTCAATCATCTGAACTCTTTGTTCAAGTGAAAAAGTGCTTTTCTTTTGAATATTTTTCACAACAGCTACATTTACTTCTTCAAAAATTTTTGCGCTTCTTTCAATAATATCCATATGTCCATTTGTAATCGGATCAAAACTACCTGGATATAATACTTTTGTTTTATTCATTATCATTCCTCAAAAAATATATATTCTTCTTTTTACCATATTGTTTTTGTTTTTCTAATTTCAAATTTTTGAAATATTCATCAGACAATTCTTTTTCGGATTCTAATATTACAAGACAATCATCATTTAAAAGATCATTATCTATTAGCATCTGAATTGATTCTTTGTAATAATTTAATCTTTCATAAGGCGGATCGATAAAAACATAATCAAATTTTAATCCTTGTCTTCTGATATTTAATAAATTTTTCTTAAAATCACCTTTAAAGACTTTTGCGAATTCCTGTGATTTTGTATGCTCAATATTTTCATTGATGCATTTTATATTATCATTAGAAGCTTCACTAAATACTACTAAATCACATCCACGACTTATGAACTCTATTCCAACTGCTCCACTTCCTGCAAATAAATCTAATGCTTTGGAATTAGGTTTTACTTGAAAAATCACGCTGAATATAGCTTCTTTTATTTTCCCTTCTGTCGGTCTTGTAAATCTATCTAAATCGGTATTTAAGTTCATACCTCTCATTTTTCCTGAAATAACTTTCATTTCTCACCTCAATTAAAAATAACATTTTCTAGTAATTTATCTTTAAACTTATTAATTTCTTCATCCAAATACATATATTCTTTAGTTTTGCATAGATCATTCGTATATATATAATCAGTTATAACAGCAGCCTTTTCTATCAATTCATAGTCTTTTTCTAGGTCTGCTATGTTTAAAAGTGGTATCCCTGATTGTCTAGTTCCTAACAAATCACCACTACCTCTCATCATCAAATCCTTTTGTGACAGTTCAAATCCGCTGTTCGTCTTAACCATAATATTCATTCTTTCCATTTGTTCATCTGAATGTGCATTGTTGATAAGAATACAATAAGATTGATCTGAAGATCTTCCCACTCTACCCCTTAGTTGATGAAGTTGTGAAAGTCCAAATCTTTCTGCATTATATATAACAATTAAATTTGCTTTTTTGACATTAACGCCAACTTCAATAACTGTTGTAGATACCAATATTTTTGTTTTCCCGTCTACAAAATCTTTCATAACTTCTTCTTTTTCCGAAGATTTCATTTTACCATGTAACATTCCAACATTTATATCAGAAAAATATTCACTAGATAACCTATTGTAAAGTTCTGTTACATTTTCTAAATCTAATGCTTCAGATTCTTCTATCAATGGACACACAACATAAGCTTGAAACCCATTTTCAACTTGTTTTCTGATAAAAGCTGCTATTCTTTTTTCATAACTAAATCCAACAGAATATGTTTCTATTACTTTTCTACCCTTAGGCATTTCATTTATTGTTGAGATATCCAAATCCCCGTAGTAAGAAAGTGCTAAAGTTCTTGGAATCGGAGTAGCTGTCATTACAAGAACATCTGGATTTTGTCCCTTGTCTGAAATTTTCTTTCTTTGACCTACACCAAATCTATGTTGCTCATCGGTAATTACGAGTCCAAGCTTTTTAAATTCTACAAAATCTTGAATTATTGCATGTGTACCAACTATGACATCAAAATAACCCGACTTTATTCCTTCTAAAACAGAATCTTTTTCCGATTTTGTTAAATCAGATTTTAATAAACAAACTTTTAGCCCAAATTTTGAAAAATCATCAGATAGGCTTTCATAATGTTGTGTCGCTAAAATATCTGTTGGAGCCATAAAAGCTGATTGATAACCACTTGAATATGATTTGAATATCGCTGCTTCAGCTACTATTGTCTTTCCACTTCCTACATCTCCTTGAACCAATCTATTCATTCTCTTTTCAGATGTCATATCACTTTCAATATCTTTAATTGCTTCTAACTGTCCTTTTGTAAGTTCAAATTTCAGAGATTTTATGAAAATATCTATGCTTTCGTCCGTTTTAAATTTTATATAATTTTGTTCGTTGAGTGTTGTCTTCATTGATTTCATTGCCAATTGCATTATAATAACTTCTTCAAGAACAAGAGCAGTCCTAGCTCTTTTAAATTGTGCATAATCTACAGGTTTGTGTATGTTTTTTATTGCATTTCTTTTGTTCTCAATATCGTAGTTTTTAATCATACTATAAGGAATAACATTTTTAATTTCATCAATACAATGTTTAATAGCAAAATCAATGAATTTAATCATATCATTATTTGTAACGCCTTTTTTTACTTTATAAATTGGATAAATAATGCCCAATTTCCCACCAAAAGATTTACTTAAAATTGGAGAGGATATCTTAAATTGATTTTGAACTCTATTTATTTTCCCATACAAGTAGTAGGTAGTGTTTGGTAAAATTTGATTTCTGATAAAAGGCTGATTAAACCATGACACACTGATTTTAGAAGTATCGTCAAAAGCAATAGCAGATGTTAAATTTAAATTCCTTCTAAGATACTTAGTTACAGGTTTTGAAATAAATTTAACTTTTATAACGCAGCTTTCTTCATCTCTTGTATCTATAATGTTTTTAATGACCGTTCTATTTTCGTATCTATATGGGAAATAATTCAATAAATCATTAACATCAAAAATACCCATGGAATTTAAAACTTCTAATTTTTTCTTTCCTATTCCTTTTATTTCTGATAATTGCATAACTCACCACACAAAAAAATCCCTACATTAAACATACAAATAATAGACCGATGAAAATCGATCTATTATCTGTAATTATTTGTAAGGAATTATTCTATTGAAAATACATAGTAATATAAAGGTTGAGATCCTTCAACAACCTCAATATCAATGTTTTTATATTCTTCTTCCAAACTATCCTTCAACTTATTAGCAACCATTTCATCACAGCCTTCACCGTAATAAATTGTAACCAATGAATCGTCTTTTTGAATTAGTTGTCTCAATAAATCCATTGAAACTTTATTGATATCATTACCAACCGCTCTGATATTCTTTTGGTCAAGACCTATAATGTCATCTTTCTTTACTTTTATATCTGACATATTTAAATCTTTTACAGCAAAAGTAACTTCACCAGTCTTCACTGTTGATATTACATCATTAAAGCTATCAAAATTTTCTTCTGCACTTGCTTCTTCGTTAAAAGCTAAAAGAGCCGAAATAGATTGTGGTACGGCTTTTGTTTCTACAACGAAAACTTTTTTATCAACTATTTGTTTTGCTTGATTAGCTGATAATATGATGTTCTTATTGTTAGGGAATACAAAAACTGTCTTTGCATTAACTTTTTCTATGGAATTGACTATATCTTCAGTTGATGGATTCATTGTTTGACCACCAGTAATCACTTCATCCACATTTAACATATCGAAAACTTTACTGAATCCTTTACCACTGCTAACCACTACAAATCCAAAATCTTTTTCTGGTTCTGAAGGTTTAGTAGAAGCTTGACTAATTTCTTCTTCAGTAGAATGCAAGTTTTGATGTTGTAATCTCATATTATCTATTTTGATATCTCTTAGAGCGCCTAATTCCATGGCAATTTCTAAAACTTTACCTGGATTATTAGTGTGAATATGAGTTTTGATTACTCCATCACCTTTTACAACTAGTAAACAATCACCAAAGTTTTCTAATTTTGATCTATATGAATTTTCATCTGCATCAGTCATTATAAAAAATTCAGTACAATATCCGAATTCTATTTCTTCATCTGATACAACATTCGTATTTTCATTAATAGTTCTAGAAGATTCGTCAATTATTGTTTCTGAAATCAATTTTTCGTTATCGTAATTTAACACACCTTCTAAGAATAGCATTAATCCTTGTCCACCCGCATCAACTACGTCGGCTTCTTTTAAAACAGGTAACATTTCTTTAGTTTTAAGAAGTGCCTTGTTACCTTCAGAAATAATATCTGTCAAAAATTCTTTGACATCTTCATAATTTTGATAATTTTGATCAGCAAACTCACCCATACATCTAGAAACTGTAAGAATAGTTCCTTCTGTTGGTTTCATTACGGCTTTATAAGCAGTTTTATAACTTTCTACAAATCCATCTCTTAATGCAAATATATTAAATTCAGTATAATCTTTGAATCCATTATAAAAACCTCTCATGATTTGAGAAGTAATTACACCAGAATTCCCTCTAGCTCCCATCAGAGAACCATCACTCATAGCTTTAGCTAAATTTGCAATGCTCACATCAGCTACGCCATTAACTTTTGAAATAGCTGATTTAATTGTCAATGTCATATTAGTACCAGTATCTCCATCTGGAACTGGAAAAACATTTAAGCTATTTACTATTTCTCTTTTATTTTCTAAGTTCTTAAATCCCGCTAGAAGGCAATTCTTGAACAGTGTTGCGTCATTCTTCATTGTGCCCCCTATTTTTCTTCGTTTATTCTCATATCTTGAACAAGAACATTTACACATTCAACTTCAAGACCAGTTTTATTTTCTACACTATATTTAACTGTATCAATAATATTTTGGCAAACCACAGCAATTTTAGTACCATATTCCAAAACTACAGTCAAATCTATTACAATTTTATTATTTTTTGTATAAACTTTTACTCCCTTACTCATATTGTCTTTATTGAGTAACATTAAAAATCCATCTGATAAATTTTTATAAGCTAGTCCAACAATTCCGTAACAAGTCATGGCTGTTTCACTAGCAATAGTTCTAACGATATTATCTGATATTAATATTGAACCATATTCGTTATCAATTTTAGTAGTCATATTACCTCCTATTTGTGATACCTAATTAATTATATTATACTCTTTTAGTGTTTAAGATTCTAATTTACATATTAATACTATATTATTATAACATATTTTAGCTCTAAAAGCTTGAAATTCAGTTTTAAAATATGCTATAATATCAAGAGACATTTGAAAAAGAACCAGGAGGTGTAATTATGTCCAAAAAATGTGAAATTTGTGGTAAATCAAGAACTTTCGGAAATAATAGATCATTTTCTTTAAGATCTTCAAATAGAAGCTGGGCACCTAACATCAGAAAAGTTAGAGCTTTAGTTGATGGAAAACCAAAAAGAATCAATGTATGCACTAGATGCTTAAGATCAGGTTTAGTTGAAAGACCTCAATTTATCAAAACAACAGAAGAAGAATAAAACAAAGAGTCGAAAATTCGACTCTTTTTTAATCTCTAGAATCAATCAAAAGACCATATCCTTCTATTAATTCTATATATGCTTTTTTATCTTTTATTTTATTGC
Source organism: Finegoldia magna (assembly GCF_002243175.1). GTDB lineage: Bacteria > Bacillota > Clostridia > Tissierellales > Peptoniphilaceae > Finegoldia > Finegoldia magna_J. The sequence goes on along the minus strand of NZ_NDYF01000009.1, from coordinate 64,069 downwards.
TAATCGTCAAAGTTGAACAAAAATCAACATCTAAAAATTCACTGTCGTATTCAAAACCTTTTAATCTAATTTTCATTCCATTATTCGATAATACTACAATAGAAATATAATCATATTTCATAACACAATCGGTGCTTTTTCCTAAGAATTTAATTATATTATTGTTACCAATAAAAATAAGTTCAATCCCTTTTTCAAAGCATCTTTTTGAATAAATTAAATTCGACATTGTGTGATCTAATCTAGTTCCTGTTGCCCCAAAAGCATATATTGTATTACAGTTTTTTTCGATTAATATATTTATTGCGGCTTCAAAATCAGTAAAATCTTTTTTACAATTATATTTTTCAAGAATCTTGTTGTTTTCTTCTAGAAAAGCTTTATCTTTAGTATTTACAGAGTCAAAATCTCCTATAGCGAAATCAAAATCTTTGTGATAATCGGTGAAATATTTTGTTCCACCATCTACAGCTATTTTAAAATCAGACTTTTTATAATATTCTTCAAAAAGATTCTTATCAGATAATTCACCAGCGCAACAAATCAAACCAATCATTTTTTACTTACCTTTGATACAGGTTTAATTAAAATTAATATGACAACTATCGCTATAATTCCATTAGGAACAATGTAGGTAATATTATACAAGAATGAACCTAGTAAAGCAGGTATATCTTTTGGTAATGTGTCTTTGAAGAATACATAACCACTTAAAATAGCAGCCACTCCCCTCATTAAAACAGCAAATACACATGCTAAAATCATTTTAAAATTAATTTTACCGCTCAAAGTTTCATTATTACATCCTAATCCTGATAGACCTAAAGCCATGTATGCTATTGGATAATCTAGTAAGTATTGTATTGGATGAATAACATAAGGGTCGACAAAACTATCTAAAATTCCATACATTAAACCAATTACAATCCCTGGTTTAAGTCCCCATCTTAGTCCAAATAATAAAATTGGAACATATCCAGCCAAAGAAACAGATCCCCCTCTTGGCATTTTAAAAATAACAATACTGTTTAGCACAGCTGTCAGAGCTAAAGTGATAGCTCCTTCAACCATAAATCTCAAATTTTTGTTCAATATATCCTCCTGTTACTATAATTTTTCATTGTAAATATCTAATTGCGTTTCTATATTTTGATTAAAAACATCTGAACCACTTACAATTAGATTAGCCCCTGATTCTAACACTTTATCGACATTAGAAGTTTTTACCCCTCCATCAACTTCCAATATAATATCTTTTTGTGATTTTTCAATCATTTTTCTTGCATCTTTTATTTTTGAATATTGACTTTCTATGAAGGATTGTCCTCCAAATCCTGGATTGACACTCATTACTAGTATTATATCCAAATCATCTATAATATATTCACAACAATCTAATCCTGTGGATGGATTAAGTGCTAATCCACATTTTTTTCCAGCTTTATGAACAGTTTGAATAATTCTATGAGGATGAAAAGTTGATTCTGGATGAAAAGTAATTATGTCCGCCCCAGCATTCAACATGTCATCTATAATATTTTCTGGTTTATTAACCATCAAGTGACAATCAAGAATAAATTCCGGATATTTTTCTCTTATTTGTTTTATAATGGCTGGCCCAAAAGAAATGTTTGGCACAAAATTACCATCCATAACATCTAAGTGTAAATATTTTATTCCATTGTTTTTTAGTATATCTAAGTTCTTTTCTAACTCAAAAAAGTTACAAGCCAACAAAGATGGACTTAAATTAGCCATTAATACCTCCTAATTTTTTCGTATTCTTCAACTATATTCAAATAATTACCATATCTACTTTGAGATATTTCTCCAGTTTCAACAAGCCTTTTTATTTCACATTTTGGTTCATTAATGTGGTCACAATTATTGAACTTACATTTTGAACTGTTTTTTCTAAATTCTATAAAATTATTTTTGATCTCAAATTTGTCATCTAAAAAAGACAAATCAAAAGAACTAAAACCTGGTGTGTCCAAAACGTAAGTATTATCATCTACCATTTTAATTTCAATGTGTCTCGTCGTCTGTTTTCCCCTCTGAGTTTTATCACTAATTTTTCCAGAAACAAAATCCTCATTCGGAAATAATTTTTTTAAAGTACTGGATTTCCCTGCCCCACTAGGACCAATGACACAACTAATATGATTTTTGAATTCATTTAATAACTCTTCATTAGTAATTGAAGATTCATTTGAATTGAATATTACTTTATACCCACTATTTCTGTATATATCAGCATAAAATTTTTTCTCATCCTCAGATACCAAATCAGATTTATTAAATACAATGACGCAATCAATGTTGTTTTTCTCAATCATTAATAAGTATTTGTCTAGTAACATTAGATTAATATTAGGTGACTTAATGCTACTTAGAACGAAACATTTATCTATATTACTAACCTCAGGGCGGTGTAAAAGTACAGATCTTGGATGTATTTTTAAAATAAATCCAAGACCATTCTCTACGTTTATATCTACTTTATCGCCTACAACTGGAGTAATTTTCTTGTTCCTAAAATTCCCCTTTGCCTTCGAAGGATACACTTCGTTTCCAATGCTTACGTAAAATAATTCTCTTTGAATTTTAGTAATAACACCTGTTTTATCCGACATTAACTAATTCTCCATTAATATAGACTTTAATATCATTATTAGGTTTTACTTTTACTTTAATTCTTATATCTCCTTCAGAAGCGTCATGGTTTTCTTCATAGATAATGTTGTTTTCAGTTTCATCTTTGATAGTTACTGTGTAAATCCCTTTTTCTACAGGTTTACTTATTCTGAATACTTTATCAATCATTTCAGGTTCCTTTTTACCTTTACTGATTATAACATCAATTGAACTATCTTTTTTAAGTTTCTTTCCCGCATCATATTGTTGCCATATAACTTGGTTTGTATCGTATGAATTACTAAATTTCTTTTCAATATTTCCTATATTCAGTCCAATTGATTTTAATTTATTACTAGCTTGACTAATATCAGTCCCTATTAAATCAACCATTTCTACTAGCTCTTCTTTTTTACCTAAAGAAATTACAACATCAACTTTGGAATCTTTATTTATGCTAGTTCCTGCATCCGGATGTTGTTGCATAATTTTTCCAGCTTCAAAATTATCGCTGTTTTCTTTAGTTATTTCGCCAATTTCTAAGCCCAATTTATTGAGTTGGATTTTAGCATTTTCTATAGTCATATTTGATAAATTAGGTACAGATACCTGTTCCTCACCTTTGCTTACAACTAATTTTATAATAGTTCCTTTTTTTACTTCTGTACTAGACTCTGGATCTTGTTCTAATACTTTTCCTGGTTCAACATTACTTTCAGTCTTGTATTCTGAAACAACAGCAATTAAATTATTTGCTTTAGCTTTATTTAATGCTTCGTTTTCGGTTAAACCAGTCAATGCAGGAACTAAAACTAGGTCTTGCTTATTCTTGTTTATATATTTCTTGCCGAATATAAATGCAACAAATACCAATGCTGCTAAAAGTACAGGCAATAGAATCCACATAAATTTTTTAGATTTATTTTTGTTATCTTTTGTAGAAGATTGTTTAGGAGTTTTATAAACAGCTTCTTTTACTTCTGGTTGTTCATCATTTTCTTTTATAATTGGATTCTTAGTGGTTTTTTGATACAAATCAGAGGAATAGCTTTGATAATTCTTCAACATTTCTTTTAATTCTGTCGCTGATTTGAATCTATCATTAGGATCTTTTGCCATTGCTTTAACTATAATGTCATTAAGCCCTTGTGGTAAATCATGTCGAAGATTTATAGGTGGTACCAATGGATCTTGAATGTGTTTCAATGCAATTCCAACTGCATTTGGTGCGTCAAATGGTACTTCACCTGTAGCCATTTGGTACAATACAACACCTAATGAATATATATCACTTTTCTCATCAATAAATTTACCCTTTGCTTGTTCTGGTGAAATATAATGAACAGTTCCCAAAACAGTTGAAGTATATGTCAATGTTGCAGACGAAGAAATTCTTGCAATACCAAAATCTGTAGCTTTTAAATTATTAGATTTATCAATTAACATATTATGTGGCTTAATGTCTCTGTGAATTATTCCATTCTTATGAGCACATTCTAATGCACTTGCTATTTGAACTCCATAATTTACGATATCTTCAATCGGCAAAATTTGTTTTTCATCGATTATATCTTTTAATGTCTTACCATCAACATATTCCATTACGATGTAATTATATTTGCGACCATCTACATATGAACTTCCAACATCGAACACACTTACTATATTTGCATGAGTCAATGATGCAGCAGATTGTGCTTCCATAGCGAATTTTCTCAGAAAATCTTGGTCTTCCATGTATTCATTTTTTAATACTTTTACAGCGACATATCGGTTTAAAACAGTGTCCAAAGCTTTGTATACTTTGGCCATCCCGCCAACGCCGACTTCTTCTATTATCTCATATCTATCGCCTAAAACTTTACCTATCATAATTTTCCCCTTCATATAAATAAAGCGTAATAGTTATATTATCAATACCTTCGATATCATTTGCTTCATCAATCAAATTTTGAGCTATTTTATCCAAATCTGATTCTTCTTTAATAATATCAACTATATCTTCATTTTCTAATTGTGAAGTCAAACCATCTGTACACATTAATATCAAATCACCCTTAACAAGCTCAACGTTAAAAATATCTACATCTACAGTATCTTGAATTCCTAAAGATCTTGTAATAACATTTTTTTGTGCAAAATCAACAGCTTCTTCTTCAGTAATAGTTCCAGATGATAATAAATCATTCACAAGAGAATGGTCTACAGTTATTTGCTTTAATTCTTCATCCCTGTATAAGTACAATCTGCTATCGCCAACATTTGCAACAATAGCATTATCATCATGAACTAAACAAGCAACTATCGTTGTGCCCATATTTCGATGTTCAGTATTATTTTCACTGTCTTTGTAAACTTCCTCATTTGCTAAAATTATAGCTTTACGCAATGTGCTTTCGTAATCTTTTTCATTTTCGTTTTCTTTTACGTAGTTTATAACTGTTTCGACAGCTTTTTTACTTGCAACTTCACCAGCTTTATGTCCACCCATTCCATCGCACACAACAAGCAAGCTAAAATCATCTGTAATATAATTCATATGATAATCTTCATTAAGCTTTCTTACCAATCCAATGTCTGTGTTTGAAGCATATTTCATTTCACACCTCTTTTAGTCATATTGTTAATTCTTAATTGTCCACAGGCTCCATCAATATCAATGCCTTGTTTTCTTCTTATTGTTGTATTAACATTGTTTTTATTCATGTAATTCATAAACTCCATCATCTTGTTTCTATCTGGAGATTTTTGATTAAATTCTTCGATAGGATTTAATGTTATCAAGTTCAAAAGACAGTTTCTATTTTTTAATAAACCGACTAGCTTGTCCATGTATTTTTTTGAATCATTTACATTTTCAATTACAGTATATTCGAATCCAATTCGCCTTTTGGTTTTATCAAAATAATAGTCACAAGCATCTAGAATTTCTTCAATTGAGTATTTGTTTCCAATAGGCATTAGTTGATTTCTCTCATTATCAAATGGATTATGAAGTGAAATAGTTATTTTTATACCTATATCTTCATCTGCAAGTTTAATTATTTTATCGACTAATCCACATGTAGACAATGTTATATTTCGAATAGACATATCTTGTCCTTCTTTATTCGAAATCAGATCAATAAATCTTACAACATTATCATAATTATCTAATGGCTCACCTATTCCCATTAATACCATATTGTTAATTCGTATACCCAAATCATTTTCTACCAAATATATCTGAGCACACATTTCATAAGGTTGTAAATTCCTTACGAAACTTTTCTTTGTCGATGCACAAAATTTACATCCCATTTTGCAACCAATTTGTGTTGATAAGCATATTGAAGTGTGAGTTTTATATTCCATAAACACCGTCTCTACGATATTACCATCACTTAACTCTATCAAATACTTTTTCGTGTTGTCTAATTTTGAATCAATCCTTTGGATAATAGAACAATTTTTTATATCATTGTAGTTGTCTAGTTTTTCTCTTAAATCATTAGAAAAATTAGTCATCATGTCAGGATTGAATATTCTATTTTTATGAATAGCTTGAAAATATTGCAATGCTCTGAAAGATTTTTCTCCGTTATTCACAAAAAATTCTTTCAGCTCATCGACAGTCATATTTTCCAAGACAATTTTATTTTGCATATTATTCACCAATCTAAATTATATCAAAAATCTCAAGTTTTGTAATCTATTAGTCTTTTACAAACTTTGAAATGAAAAATCCCTGTGTTCCTTTTTGGAATGGCATAAGTTTTATAAATTCATTTTTATCTCCATAAAAAACAATATCTTCTCTTTTTAAATTTAATTTGTTTTCAATATAATCTACGTTTTCTTCGTTCTCTTCTTTTAAAAGAGAGCATGTAGAATAGACTAAGACACCACCTTTTTTAAGATATTTTTCACAATTTTCAAGAATTCTTCTTTGAATTTCAACTAAATCTTCTACATCTTTTTTTATTCTGAACAACTTTATCTCTGGATTTTTATTGATAACTCCAGTTGCAGAGCAAGGTGCATCCACAAGAATTCTATCAAATTTATTTATCAAACCTTCTTGTAAAATAGTTGCATCAAAGTTCAAGTATTGAACATTTTCAACTCCACATTTATACACATTCTCCTTTATTCTATCTATTTTATTCTCATTAATATCATTGCAGTAAATAATTGATTTATTATTTGTTATCTCTTGAATGTTACATGATTTTGACCCAGGAGCAGCACAAATATCAAGAACTACGGAGTTCTCCATTGGCTCTAAAATCTCTGCACACAAACTACAAGAACCGTCTTGGATAATAAATTTACCTTCTTTAAATTCGTTCGTATCTATTATCGATTCGGGATTTTCTACGATAAAACTATCTGTTAAAAAAGGATGATCTTCTAATACAAATCCTTGCTTTTCTAAGTTAATTTTTAAATTATTTTCTTTCAATTTATTTTGTTTAATTACAAAATCAGATTTGTAAAAGAATGATTTTAGAAGTTTTTTTACAGTTTTTTTAGAATATGACTTGTTCAACATCTTAAGTAATTCTTTGTTTATGGAGAATTTTACTTCATCTTCTAAATCTTCCTCATCCAAATTAATCCTGCAAACTTCTCGTAGAACAGCATTAACATAATCTTTATAATGTGTTAAGTTGTTAGCCAATTCTACTGCTTCGTCTACTACGGCATAATCAGCCGTTTTCATAAATAGTATTTCTGTAGTTGCCATTCGTAAGATTTCCAGAACAATTTTATCCAGCTTATTCAATTCCAAATCGCTACACTTAGATATTACATAATCTATAAAAAATCTATTTTCAATTTCTGTAAATACACACCTTTTAATGTACGCGATATCTCTTTTGTCCAAATCATCATAATCATAAGTCTTTAATAATTCAGAAGAGTATCCTGATTTATTATTAATTGAATTGGTAATATTAATTATTTCGTTTCTAATATTCATAATCTCTCATTTCTTTTAATTATTTTAATTACATAATATATTTTACACTAAAACATCAAAAATAAAAAAATTGAACCTAAAAGGATTAACCTTAGGTTCAATCTACATTAATTTTTAATCTCTATCTCTTGATATTAGTATTAATCTTACCAATTGTAACAGTGAAACCAAAGCGCTTGCAATATAAGTTAATGCAGCTGCTTTTAAAACTTGTTTCGCAGGTTCTATTTCATCATCAGCTAATAGTCCATTTGATAAAGCTCTTATCGCTCTGCTACTAGCATCAAACTCAACTGGCAATGTAACTAGTTGAAATAAAACAGTCGCTGAAAACAAAATAATGCCAAATTCAACTAATGGTCTCATACTAAACATAAATCCAAGTAAAATTAAAATCCAAACTGACTTCGATGCAAAATTCACAACAGGAAACAAAGATTCTCTAAATCTCAAGAAACCATAATTTTCCTTGTCTTGAATCGCATGACCTACTTCGTGACTTGCTACAGAAACTGCTGAAATCGACTGACTATTATACACTGCATCTGATAAAGCCAAAACTTTCTTTGATGAGTCATAGTAATCTGTCAAGCTTCCTTGAACATTTACTATTTCTATATCAGACAAACCTTCGTAATCAAGTAAAACTCTTGCCATTTCTTTTCCAGTCAATCCTTTTGAATTAGTAATTTTCTTATACTTATCAAAAGTATGAGTGACTTTGATTTGTGAGTAAAACGCCAATATCAAAGCCGGAATTAAAAGTAGCATAGTTCTATCATAATAAAAATTAAACAATGATTCCTCCTACAAAATTATTCCCTCTTCAAATGAATTTCCATTCAAATATTCGCTAACGTTCAGAGGTTTTTTATTTGGAAGTTGTAATCTTGTGATAATTATAAATCCATCTTCACAAGCAACTTTTATTCCATTCTTGTCTACTTTTACAACTTCCCCATTCTTATTATCATTATATTGTTCTATTATGTTGATATTGTGAACTTTTACAGTTTTATCGTTTAATTTAAAAAACAAACCTGGCCAAGGAGTCAATCCTCTAAATTTATTGTAAATTACATCTACTTTTTCATTAAAATTAATTTCACCCATAGATTTTTGAATTTTGCCTACTGTAGATGCTTGATTTTCATTTTGTTTTTCTCTTGAATCGAAATATTTTTGATAATCATTGATAACTTTATCTATTAAATCAGCACCCATTATCATTAATTTATCATGTAATTCTTCAAGCATAATGTCTTTGTCAAGCTCAATTTTATCTACAGCTAAAACATCACCAGTGTCAAGTCCTTGTTCAACTAACATAATACTTACACCAGATTCTTTATCACCATTTAGTAACGAATAATTTATCGGAGAAGCTCCTCTGTATTTGGGCAAAATTGATGCGTGAACATTTAAAATCTTATTTTTAAATCTATCCAAAATTCTTTTTTTGATTAATTGCCCATAAGCTACAACTACAATAAAATCAGGATTAAGGCTATCTAATAAATTAAAAACTTCATCGTCATTTATATTTTGTGGAGTAATAACATCTATTCCCAAATCCATAGCTTTTTTCTTAACAGCTGTAGGTGAAAACTTATTTCTGTTTCGTTTTTTGTCTTGTTGTGATATTACTAATTGAATTTCGTTATTGGGATTGTCATATAATCTTTGTAAACTTTCAACAGCAAAATCTGGTGATCCTGCAAATACAATTTTATTTTTCATTATTTAAGCTCTCAATCTCCTCATCAGTAAGATCCAAAACTTTATCAGTGTACAATACGCCATCCAGATGGTCCAATTCATGACAAAAACAATGTGCTTTGTAATCAGTGGCAGTTTTTCTTTGAATATTTCCATCTAAATCAGTGTATTCTACAGTAACCGTTTTAGGTCTTTCAACATATCCATTTTTACCAGGAACTGAAAGACAACCTTCAACATTAATTTGTTTTTCGTCTGATCTTTCTACAATTTTAGGATTTATTAGAACCATTTTACCGTCTTCATCTTGCATGTCGATTACTACTATTCTCTTAAGCATTCCAACTTGAACACAAGCCAATCCTATCCCATTATTTTCATACATTGTTTCAAACATATCATCTACGATTTGTTTGATTCTATCATCTATTTTTTCAACCTCTCTTGATTTTCTTCTCAAGATTGGATCATTTTCTAATCTTATTTGTCTTAATGCCATATTATCTCCTAAAAATAACTTTGAGGATCTAACGTTATTTTGAGTGTTATTCCCTCTAAGTTAATATTGTATTCATTATTTATCAAAACTTTTTTAATTATTTCTATTATTCTATCTTCTCCATTTGGAAATTTGTAGTACAAATCAAACCTGTACATATTATTAATTCTCTCTATTGGAGAAGGATGAGGACCATTTATCAATGTTGTAGATAATTTGTATTTTCTAATCAGAGCAGCGACATAATTCGATATCTCATTGATTTTTTTCATAGCAACATTTCTGCTTCTACTGGAAATATTTATGTTTAATATTCTGAAAAAAGGAGGATAATTAAATGATTTTCTTAGCTTGATCTCCTTTTCATAAAACATCTTGTAATCATGAAGTGCCGCTGATGTGATAGCAAAATTATCAGGCTTATATGTTTGGATTATTACATCTCCATCATATTCTGCTCTTCCGGCTCTTCCGGCTACTTGAGTTATCAATTGAAATGTTTTTTCGTTTGATTTGTAATCTCCTAAGTTCAAACTAATATCTGCAGCCATTACACCGACTAGTGTTACATTTGGAAAATCAAATCCTTTTGACAACATTTGTGTCCCAATTAATATATCTATTTCTTGATTATTCATCATATCATAGATTTTTTTGTAATCTTTTTTTGTGTTTGTAGTGTCCCTATCCATTCGTGCAATTCGTGCATCTGGAAAAAGCTCTCTTGTTTCTTCCTCTAATTTTTGAGTTCCTGCTCCAAACTCTTTTATAAATTTTGAACCACAGTTGGGGCATATTTTGGGCTTTAATGCGGTTCTACCACACATGTGACAAATCAACCTATTCTTTGTTTTGTGATATGTCATTGAAACATCACAGCTATCACATTTTAGTACATATCCACATCTTCTACATGAAATAAAAGAAGTGTGACCTCTCTTGTTTAAAAACAAAATAGTTTGTTTTTTGTTGTTCAAATTTTCTTGAATTTTATTGAGAAGAACTTTACTGAACATTCTCATATTCCCAGTTTCGAGTTCTTTTCTCATGTCTACAATAGTGCATTCAACAGGGTTTGTATTATTTGCTCTTTTGTTCATTTCTATAAGGTTGTACTCACCTTTTAAAGCTTTGCTGTATTCTTCAACACCAGGAGTTGCTGATCCCAATAAAAGCTTAGCGCTATTATATTCTGCTCTAAATCTGGAAATATCGATAGCGTTATATTTAGGATTTTTTTCACTTACATAACTTGTTTCATGCTCTTCATCAATTATTATCAATCCTAAATTTTTAAACGGAGAAAATACTGCACTTCTAGCTCCAACTACTATTTTGTATTCTCCATTATACATTTTTCGAAATTGTTCGAATTTTTCGTTAACATTTAGCTTAGAATGAATTATCGCAACTTTTCCAGGAAATCTTCCCTCAAATCTTTCAATAGTCTGCGGAGTCAATGAAATTTCGGGAACCAAAACTATGCTATCTTTTCCTTCTTCTAACATTTTCTCAACAAAATGCAAATACACTTCTGTTTTACCACTACCCGTTACACCATGTAACAAATTGAATTGATTTTCTAAAATCGAATTGTAGGCTTCTTCTTGCTGAGAATTTAGTTTTATTTTTTGATAAGTTTTTGTATCATCCACAACAATTCTGTCAACTTCTTTGAAATAAATTTCAACAATTTTCTTTTCTTCCAGCGCTTTTACTACGCTTGAAGTCGTATTAGTTTTTGCTAGAAGCTCACTATAAAGCATGTTGTTTTTAGTTTTGAGCATATCAACTATTTTTTGTTGGGCATTTGCTCTTCTTGAAATTACCGGATTATCTTCTATAAGCTTGACGTATTTCAATAGTTTTGGTGTGATTTGTTGATCGTATACTAAATCCATTTTCAAAAAATCAGATTTTACATACTCCATTAGCTTTTTATGGCTAATGTCTGAAATCTCTTTAATTTCAGAATATTCTTTCTTGGTTTTAAGAATATTGTACAAATCTTCATCTACATTTTCTAACTTATCATTAGCAGTGAAATATTCTTTTAATTCTTCAAAGTTACCAGGTGGCAAAATAGTTTGAAAAGCAGAGCTATAGTCGCTTAAATATTTATCAACCATGAAAAAAGCAATATCTATCGATTCTTGAGTGACAATAGGATTTAAATCTACTACTGATATTATTTCTTTGTAATCAATATCTTGTTTAGGGTTATCATTAATTCTAACCACTAGCGCTAATTTGTTAATATTTGATTTTCCAAAAGGTACTATAACTCTCATTCCAACTTCTACATCTTCACTTGAATAATATGAGTATAGCCTGTTAGTCATCTTTGATTTGTTTCTAAAAATAACATCAATATACATGTTTACCTACTTTATCAAATCCAATATCTTATCTGCGATATTTAATTTTGTATTCTTATCAATTTCTAATATATTATCTTTGCTGATTACAGTTACCTTATTGTATTCTGAATTAAATCCAATGTCTTTTTTCGATACATCGTTTAATACTATAAAGTCTAGATTTTTTTTATCTAGCTTTTTCTTAGCATTTTCTAATAAATTATTTGTTTCTGCCGCAAATCCTATAAAGGTTTGACCATCTTTTTTATTTAATGATTTCAAAATATCTGGGTTTTCTTCTAATTCTAATGAATTGATACCGTCTTGTTTTTTTATTTTTAAATCTTTTCTATTTTTTACTTTAAAATCACTTACTGCTGCAGCCATAATTAAACAGTCGAAATTGTCGATGCAACTTTCGATTTTTTCTTTCATTTCAATAGCAGACTCCACTTTGATGTTTTCAATACCGTATGGACTTTCTGCTGTTGTTTTTCCAGAAATAATTGTCACATTGGCCCCTCTCATAAAAGCTTTCTTCGCAATCGAATATCCCATTTTCCCACTAGAATCATTCGTTATATATCGTACAGTGTCAATTCTTTCAACTGTAGCTCCGGCTGTAATCAAAATTTTCTTTCCTTTTAAATCTTTTTCGCAAAAGTATTTTTCGACTTCTTCAACAATTTCCCAAGGTTCCTTTAATCTTCCATCTCCTTTTGTGTTACAAGCGAGCATTCCGCTATTTGAACCTATAATTAAGTGTTCCTTTTCTTTCAAATCTTCGATGTTTTTTTGTGTAGCTGGGTTATTCAACATATTGGTATTCATACTTACACAAAACATTATTGGCTTGGTATAAGCTAGTGCTGTAGATGATAGCAGATCGTCTGCAATACCATAATTTATTTTAGCCATAGTATTTGCACTTGCCGGTGCAATCAAAAACAAATCTGCCCATTTTGCAAGCTCTATATGTTCAACAACCTTGTGTGAATTGTTATGAAACATTTTGTTTTTAACATCGCATTTTCCAATTGTTTCAAATGTCATTGGACTTACAAATTCACAAGCTGAATCAGTCATTATAATTTTGATATTATAGTCAAGTTTTTTTAGTCTACTTACAACATCTACAACCTTGTAAATAGCAATTCCTCCAGTAACACCTAAAAGAATATTTTTACTCATTTGATTTGTTTTCCCAAACCTTTTTTTCCATAACTTCTTCTAAAGCTGTAGTAACTGGTTGAGCTTTTGCTTTCTTTAGTTTTGTGTCTTTACCGTCTATTAACATTCTTGCTCTTTTACTTACCATTACACAAAGTGCATATCTACTATTGTTTATTTCTGATAATTTTTTAAATGATGGATTAATCATATTTTTCTCCTTTTACAACTCTAAATTTTTCTGCATCGATTATAGTTTCAATATTTTTTACAGTTTCGTCAACATCTTCATTGATAACTGCATAATCATATTCATCAATAAAACTCAATTCTTTCTTGGCATTTTGCATTCTAATATTAATTGTTTCTTCATCTTCTGTATTTCTTCCTTCAATTCTTCTCCTAAGTTCAATCAAATCTGGTGGAAGAATGAATACAAAAACAGCTTCTGGATAGTTTTCTTTTACTTTTAATGCTCCTTGAACATCAATTTCTAGAATAACTATTTCTCCTTTATTTATTTGATCAAAAACAAAGGATTTTGGAGTTCCATAATAGTTATTGTGCACATTAGCATATTCAATGAAATCTCCTTGCTCTATTTTCTTCTTAAACTCATCTAAACTCAAAAAATAATAATTTTCTCCGTCTATTTCATAAGGCCTCTTCTTCCTTGTTGTAGCGGATACAGAATATACAATATCATTTTTTTGTGATATTAATTTTTCACAAACAGTTCCTTTTCCAACTCCCGATGGACCAGAAACAACTAATAAAAATCCGTCTCTCATATTAATCTTCCTTATTATTTGATTTATCTAATCTCATTTGTAAAGTCTCTGGTTGAAGACAACTCAACACAACATGACTTGAATCCATAATTATTACGCTTCTAGTTTTTCTACCAAAAGTAACATCGATAAGATTATTGTCTTCCTTTGCTTTTTGAACAATTCTTTTAATTGGATTTGTTTCGGGACTAACAATCGCAATAATCCTGTTGCTATTTACTAAATTTGAAAATCCTATACCTAAACTTTCCATTTTCCCTCTATTCAATGTTTTGTACTTGTTCTCTCAATTTTTCAATCAAACTTTTAACTTCAATAACGCAAACAGAAATAGATTCATCATTCGATTTCGAAGAAATTGTATTGATTTCGCGATTCATTTCTTGAATTATAAAATCCAATTTACGTCCTATGCAATCTTTCATATCCATTGCTGATTTAAATTGAACTATATGAGAATCAAATCTCTTTAATTCTTCGTTAATGTCCACTTTGTCAGCCATTAAAGCAACTTCCAAGCACATTCTGTCCTTATCAATTGTTTCTTCATCTAACAATTCAGATATTTTATTAAATAAATTTTCTCTGTATTCTTTTACACTATTTTCAGTCAAGCTTGATATTTTAGATATTTGTTCTTCTATTTTTGATAGATTGGTCGATAAATCTTCCATCAAATTATCGCCTTCAATAGATCTCATCGAATATATTTTATTCACAGCTTCATCTAAAACTTTTAAAATATTATCGTGTAAAAATTCATTATCTAAATCTTTGTAAGTAAATGACATTACATCATCATATTTTACTAAATCCCTGACATTGATATCTGATGCCATATCTAACTTTTGATTTAATGAATCAAGCTTTTCCTTGATTTTTTGAGCTAATTCATAGTTGATATCCACACTGTCAACTGATAGTTGATATTTTTTAATTTTGATATAAACATCAACTCTTCCACGTTTTAACTTGTTTTTGATTAATGATTTCATGTCTTCCAACATAAAATTCAAATAACTCGGCATTGAAAAATTGAAATCCAAATACCTATTATTAACAGATTTGATTTCAATATCTATGCTGCAATCTTCCAATTCCAAACTAGAAGATCCAAATCCTGTCATAGACTTCATTCTATCGCCTCCTCTGATATTGTTAGTGTATATTAATATTTAAGAATTTACAATGATTTATTACAATTTTTAAACAATTTCTTTGATTTTGTCAATATCATAAGAACTCATATCGACATTAACAGTGTTGAAATTATTGTAAAACACCATTCCAGGTTTTGCTCCCTTAGCTTTTTTAACATTTTTCTTTTCGGTATAATCAACTTCAACGTATTTTTCTTTACTCATTGAGGAGAAATACGCCGCTAAGAAACAAGCAATGCCGTAGTCTTCTTCAGTCAAGTTTTCGTTTCGCATTATGACGTGTGAACCTGGCATATCTTTTACGTGAACGAAAATATCTTCTTTATTAGCTTGTTTCAAAGTTAGATTATCATTTTGGTAATTATTTTTACCTACAAAAATATCAACGTTATTTTCTGTTACAAAATGTCTTGGCTTTGATGGTTTTACTTTTGCAGTTTTTTTCTTAGATTTTTTTATCAAACCTATTTTTACTATCTCATCCTTAATTTCTGATAGTTCTTGATACTCTGTTACTCTCTCCAAAGTTTCTAGAAGTTGTAGAAGATATTCATTCTCTTGTTTTATAAGAGGAAGCTCTTGTGTAATCATTTTTTCTCTAGTTTTTAATTTACTAAATTTTTTGTAGTAATTTTGTGCGTTTTCATTTCCAGATTTTATTGGATTCAATGGAATCTCAATTGGGTTCATTTCATCATAGAAATTTTGTACATTTATTTTATCCACGCCTTTATGAATCAAATGCATATTTGAACTTATCAAATCAGCATAAACTTTGTAAATATCCCTTTTCTTAGCTTCTTGCAAATCTACAGTTAAATTGCTCAATTTATTTGAATTTCTTTGAATTTTATTTGAAACGATTTTCTTCAAGTGCGAAGATTTTTGTGTAATTGAATCGTTTGAACTGTGTTTTTTATAATAATAATCCAACATTTCGTGAATATCATCAAAGTTTTTCTTTTGATATCCGTATTTTTCTAATTTAATTACATGAAAATCCTTTAATTTTTCATCTTCATCGATGACTATAGAATAATCATAATCACAATTTCTGATAGCTTCTCTAACTTCAATAAAAGCTTGATTAAATCTTAATTTTTCATTTTCAGTCAAATCTTCAAGTCTTATGTTAAAATCCAAATCTGCTCTCAGACATATTTCTCTTGAAATAGTTGGAGAAAATCCTGTGTAATTTTTATAAAAAACTTGTTGCAGTTTAGTCGTTCCTTCTGCAATATCCGTTGGAAGATCATCCGATTGTAGAATATTTATCTTATCATCTTCCAAGCACGAATACTTGGTTTTTGGAAGTATTTGTCTGATGCTTTTTGTATCGAAGCTAATTCGCTTAATTGCATCTACAATCATTTTACTTTCTTTTTCAATTAAAATTATATTGGAATGTTTACCCATAAGTTCTACAACTAATGTGTAGTTCATGTCATAACCCATTTCGTCTCTGCTATTGATGTCAATACTAACAACTCTATCCATCGATTCTTGATAAACATCAGTTATAACCGCTCCTTGTAAGTATTTTCGCATCAGCATACAGAAATTATACGCTTCAATTGGGTTTTTCTTATTTTCATTTGTAAAATGCATCCTCGGTAAAGATGAGGATGCAGAAATAAGAAGTTTATAATTTTGTTTGTTATTATAGATAATTAAATCCAATTCGTTTTTATCGGGTTGATTAACCTTGCTGATTTTCCCGTTGATTAATTTTCCTTTTATATCGTCTACTATCGCTTTTGTTACAATTCCGTCAAAGCTCATTATTACTCCTTATCTTCTCATTGCTCTTTGCATATTTCTCAAATCGTCACGTTTTTTCAAAGTTTCTCTCTTATCGTATAGATTCTTACCTTTTGCAAGAGCTATCTCTACTTTTACAAGTCCATTTTTTTCATAAACTCTTAGAGGTATCAAAGTATAACCTTGTTCTTTTGTTTTTCCGATTAATTTTCTGATTTCAGATTTATGCATTAAAAGTTTTCTTTTTCTTAAACTATCCACGTTAAAAATATTTCCTTCTGTGTACGGACTTACATTCATAGAATAAACAAAAACTTCTGAGTTTTCTATCATGCAGTAACTTTCCTTAATGGAAACTTTCCCTTTTTTGATAGATTTTACTTCAGTTCCTTTCAGTTCAATTCCACATTCGTACACATCTTCGATAAAATATTCGTGACGTGCTTTCTTATTGTTTGCTAATAATTTTATATCACTCATTGTATTCCTTTTCTAATTTACAAATTCAAAATCTATTTGACGTTTATCTTTGTCACTATTTATAACTTTAACTTTAACTTTTTGTCCAATATGATACGATTTTTTAGTTCTTTCTCCATAAACCGTGTAGTTTTTATCGTCAAATACATAATAATCATCTATCATAGATTGAAATTGTACTAAACCTTCAATCGTGTTGTCAAGTTGTACAAAAATTCCAAATTTTGTTAGCGAACTAATAATTCCCTCAAATTCTTCATCTATGTGTTGCTGCATATATTCCGCAGATTTCATATCAATAGCTTCTCTCTCAGCTTCTTCAGCTCTTCTTTCAGTTGCTGAACATTGTTTTGCGATGTCTTTGATATATTTCATGAATTCTTTTTCGTTATTAGTATCTGGCTTATGATTTATAAAATTCTTCACAATTCTGTGTATAAATAAATCAGGATATCTTCTGATTGGAGAAGTGAAGTGCGTATAGAACATCGATGCAAGTCCAAAGTGAATACTAGGATTTTGGCTGTACTCAGCTTTTTGCATAGATCTTAATAAAAGCGAAGATAATAGAGGTTTTTCAGGTTTGCCATCTAGTTCATTTAAAATTCTTTGATAATCTTTTGAATACAAATTCTTACCTTTCAAATGGTAACCAAAATTAGACAAAATTCTTTTAAAAGTATTCACCTTTTCTTCGTCAGGTTCTTCGTGAACTCTGTACAAAAATGGTCTATCCAAATATCCAAAATGACTTGCCACTGTTTCGTTTGTAATCAGCATAAACTCTTCAATCAATTTATTTCCAATTCTTCTTTCATCTTTTGTAACATCAACTACTTTAGAATTTTCATCTAAAATAATTTTAGTTTCTGGAAAATCAAAGTCGATGCTTCCTCTATTTTTCCTTCTAACACTTAGAATTTCATACAATTCTTTCATTAGTAATAAATTATCCGTGAGTTTTTCATCATCATAAGGATTTTCTATGTTTTCCAAAAAGTCTGACACATTTTTATAGACTAATCTATAATCAGAATTTATAACAGATTCATAGAATTTGTAGTCAAGAGTTTTTCCTGTTGGCGAAATTTCCATTTTAACTGTCAAACAAAGCCTGTCTTCATTAGGATTTAATGAGCAAATTCCATTAGATAATTCTGTAGGTAACATAGGAATTACTCTATCCAACATGTATACACTTGTTCCTCTTCTAAAAGCTTCCTTATCTAGTGCAGTATTCTTTCTAACGTAATGGCTCACATCCGCTATGTGAACATATAGTATGAAATTATCATCTTTTTTAGTAATACTAATGGCATCGTCAAAATCTTTTGCATCAGATCCATCAATTGTCACAGTAAACAAATCCCTAAAATCAATTCTAGATTTCTTTTCTGATTCATCCACCTGTTGCTCTATTTCCTTTGCTTGTTCTTTTACTTTTTTGGGAAATTCATACGGTAATTTAAAAGTCTTTGCTATAGAATAAATGTCAATTCCAGGATCGTCCTTTCCTCCTAAGACTTCAACTATAACTCCTTCTGGATTTTTGTGTTTTTTAGATGGAGTTTTAATTAATTTGACTACGACTTTATCGTTGTTTTTCGCCCCATTTTTATTACCAGATTGGACAAAAACATCGAACCCGTATTTTTTATCATCTAAAATTACAAAACCATAACCTTTTGCTTCATCAAAAGTTCCCACAAGTTTTTTTGTTTCTCTGGATAAAATTTGTAAAACTTTCCCTTCAGGACTTCTGTTTGGTTTTTTATCTACAGTTATTGTAACTAAAACTTTATCTTTGTGGATTGCGCCATTTAAATCTTTTTTGGCTATAAATATATCGTCAATGCTTTCATCATCGGGAATAAAATAGCAAAAATCACTTCCAGATCCTTGAATTGTACCTGGATATGCTTTTTGCTCTGTAATTGGAATTATATTAGAATTTTTATCAAGTAAAATTTTCTTATCTTTTTGTAGTTCATTAATAATCTTATGAAAAATTTTCTTATCTTTTTTTTCAATATTTAATCTTGAAGATAATTCATCAAAAGTTAAAGGAATATAATCATTAGAATTTACGATATTAAGTACCTTTTGCTTTATTTTCATTAAATACCTCCTGGTTGTTTCCTATCTATATTATACCCTAAATGATAAAAAACTACCTAATTATTGTATTTAACGTTTATTTTACAATTTTCCCTTTATCAATAAAAATTAATCTATCAGATAAAATTTCTGCCTCAACTCTATTATGGGTAACCATGATAATTGGAATATCCAATGATTTTTTGATTTCGATTAATTCTTCATAAAATTTATTCTTAAATTTTTCATCAATTGAACTGAAAGGTTCATCCATTAATAGCAAACGCGGCTTATTTGCTAACGCTCTAACTATTGAAACTTTTTGTTTTTCTCCACCTGATAAAGTATTTGGAAAATTTCCCAAAAGATATTCAATTCCTAGTTTTTCTATAAGTAACTTTGTATAATTTATGTCAGGATTCATAAAGAAAATATTGTCTTTAACACTCATATTTGGAAATAGTGCGTAATCTTGAAAAACATATCCAATTTTTCTTTCCTGTGGTTTTAAATTTATTTTATCTGAAAACAAAATATTATCATCAAGAATAATCTCTCCTTTATCCGGAGTTAATAAACCTGCGATCGAGTTTAAAATAGATGTTTTTCCGCTTCCAGACTCACCCATTATGCACAAAATTTCATTTTCTACTGTAAAATCCACGTTCAGTATAAAATGATTTAATTTTTTTTCAATATTACACTCCAGCATTTCTATTCCTTCTCTTTTCTATCCATCTATTCAAGAAATATATCAATGAAAATGAAAATACTACAACAACAACCATTAAAGTATTTGCCGTTGTTTTATCACCACGTTCAACCGCGTAGTACATCGCCAATGGAATTGTTTGAGTTTTGCTCGGAATATTTCCAGCAACCATCATAGTCGCTCCAAATTCTCCTAAACTTCTAGCAAAAGCAAGTACCAAACCACTAATTATTCCTGTATAAGCTAAAGGAATTGCTATTCTGAAAAATATTTTCCATTCACTAGCCCCCATAGTTCTTGCTGCATTCAAAATTTTCTTGTCTATACTTTGAAAAGATGCTTTACAGTTTTGATACATAAGTGGAAACGAAACTATTACAGACGCAATAACACACGCTTTCCAAGTAAAAATAACACTCCATCCAAAATTATCATAAAAAAATTTCCCAATTAATCCATTGTTCCCTATTACAATTAAAAGTATATACCCTAATATTGATGGTGGTAAAACAAGAGGCAATGTGATAATTGCCTCTAATATACTACCATTTTTCTTGTTAAATTTTACCATCATCCATGCAATAAATATTGATAGAATAGACGTAATAATAGTTGAAATTATGGATACCTTTAATGAAATAATAATAGGCATCATAATATCATTATTCATGGCTAGATTCAAAACCTGCTTCCTTGAAATATTTTGCTGATAATTCGTTTTGTAAAAATTCATACAATTTATTTTGCATTTCGGTATTCTTAGAGTAAGTTGTTTTAGTTATCGGATAAATAATAGGTTTGTGAGAACTTTCATCAACATTAAAAGCAACTTCAACCTTATCATCAGTTACAGCATCAGAAGAATAAACAAATCCAACTTCAACTTCCTTGCTGTCAACAAATCTCAAAGTATCTTTAACATTTTTACCATATACAAATTTTTCTTGAAGCTTGTCCAATAAATTATAATGAGTCAAACTTTGTTTTGTATATTGTCCTACTGGAACAGTTTCCAATTCTGCTACAGCAATTTTACCTTTAATGTTTTCCAAATCTTCAATTTTAGAAATTGTAACATCAGTTTCTTTGTTTTTAACAATAACTAACTTGTTTTTTAATAAACTTTTTGAATCTTTTACAAGTTCTTTTTCTTCAAGAGCTTTAACTTGTTTTTGTCCTGCTGAAACGAAAACATCACAAGGAGCTTTTTGTTCGATTTGTTTTTGTAATTTTCCTGAACTTGCTAAGTTAACATCTACTTTAACATTATTTTCTTTTTCAAATTCAGGAATAATTTTCGCTAATGATTCTTCTAATGAAGCTGCTGCAAATAAGCTTATGTTTTCATTATTTGTCTTTTCTTCTGTTTTCTTTTCTGCTTTTTGTTCAGTATTTTGTTTTTCATTTTTTGCACAACTAGCCAAAATTAAACACCCCACTAACATTAATAGTAAGTACTTTTTCTTCATTTCATTATCCTCCTTCAAATATAACGCTATGTATTAAAAAAGCCCTTAAAAAGGCTTTTTTTCTTAATTAAAAATTAACTGATGCGATGTATTTGCAATTGTCTTTATCGTTTAATTCTTCTT
Source organism: Finegoldia magna (assembly GCF_002243175.1). Taxonomy (GTDB): domain Bacteria; phylum Bacillota; class Clostridia; order Tissierellales; family Peptoniphilaceae; genus Finegoldia; species Finegoldia magna_J. The sequence continues at coordinate 42,125 of NZ_NDYF01000009.1, read as the reverse complement.
TAACAGTCCAATTTGCATCAATATTATTATAATTAGCTAATTCTGTATAATAGTACATCACAATTCCTGCATCTATTAAATTTTCTATTCCTTTGTAATCCTTGATATACAAATCAAAATCGTCATCATTTAATACAAATCTCCATGGTTGTTCGTTTTTAGTTGAAGGAGCAAATCTCAAATAACTAAATAACTCATCCAATCCATAATTTTGTAATTTATCTATATCGATTGGAGTAGAAAGTGATTTGTCACAAACAAATTCTTCAACACCAATTCTTGAGCTAAATTTCTTCTTACCAAATCCAAATTCATTTGGAGCATATCCCATAGCAAGTAAGAAATCTACATTAGAATTATCTCCAAAAGCTGATTTTTTGGATTCTTCTGAAGCATTAGATATAGTCACCCAGCAGCTTCCTACATTTAATGCATCTAATTTTGTGATTAAATTTTCAAAATAAAATGCACCAAATATCATTGATAACTCATTATTCTTGTCAGCTTCCATTGCGATATAATGGTTAGCTTTAATCATAGTTCCTTCGTATCCACCTTCTCCATCAAGAGCATTGTAAACCACAGAACCATCTTTGTATAATTTAAAATTAACGTCGTATTTCTTTGCAAAATTGTTTATTTCAAAAATAATAGATTCAACTTTTTTTAAATCTGAATCACTAAGATTTTTTGATTTAAAATCTCTTACGGATTTTCTATTTTCTAAAAATTCATTCATTGACATTTTACTTACCCCTTATCATAAATCTTATAATTAAATAATACTACAAATTGCGAATAATCACAAACATTTTGATATAATAATTAAAGGTGATAATATGAAATTTACTGAAAATCAGCAAAAAGCAATCTCTCATTTTGAATCCCCTGCATTAGTATTGGCAGTTCCAGGAGCCGGTAAAACTACCGTACTTCTTAATAGAATAAAATACTTGGAAAAAGTTCACAATATTGATCCAAAAAGTATCTTATCAATAACATTTAGCAAATCTCAAGCAGTAGATATGAAAGAAAGATTTTCTGAAAAATTTCCAGAAACAGAATCTGCCTATTTTTCCACGATTCATTCTTTTTGCTACTATATTATTAAACTACATTATAAAATGAATAATAGAATATTTAAAATTCTTGAATCCAATAATGATATCAATAAATATCTTGTTATAAGAAATATAATAAGAAAAATCAATAAAACAAACTCTAAGGATGAAGACGTCGAAAAATTCTTGCAATACTATGGATATTGTAAAAATATGATGATAATAAAAGATTTTCCAAAATTCGATATTGAAAATTTTGAACAAATATACCTAGAGTATGAAAACTTTAAGAAAAATAATTTTTATATTGATTTTGATGATATGCTTACAAAATCATTTGAGATACTCAACGAAGATGATTATATACTAAAAAGAATTAAACGTAAGTATAAATTTTTTCAAGTAGACGAAGGACAAGATACTTCAAAAATTCAATTTGAATTAATCAAAAAAATCGCCTACCCTGAAAATAATTTGTTTATTGTAGCAGATGACGACCAGTCAATCTATTCTTTTAGAGGCGCAGATCCTAGCTATTTGTTAGATTTTAATAAGATTTTCCCAGATGCTAGTATTTATTATATCGACCAAAATTTCAGATGTACGGACAAAATAGTTAACGCAAGTAACCTATTTATAAAACAGAATAAAAATCGATACAATAAAGATGTTACATCCACAAAATCATCAGATAAGAAAATAATAATAAAATTTCCTCAAAACTTTTTGTCCATGTTTTCTTATCTAAAAAATAATATAAATCCTGATAAAAAGACTGCTATATTGTACAGAAAGAATATTTCTTCTATAGCTCTAACGAAGTATTTACACGATCAAGATATTAATTTTCACTCTAGATATCAAAAAGATGATTTTTACAATCATTTTGTACTCAATGATATTTTAAAAATGATTGCTTTTTCTGAAAACAAAACATCTGTCGGACTTTTTAGAGATATTTATTACAAACTAAACAGCTACATTAAAAAAACCTCCATAAATCAACTTGAAACTTACGATGAATCAATGCCTATTTTAGATCGCCTTTTGGATGATTCAACTCTGAGTAGGTATTATGTAGACAGATTTATGGACTTAAAATCATTTTTTTCAGGAATAAAAAGAGCAAAAGGTTCCAAGAAAATTGATATCATAATGAATGATATTGATTACAAAACATATATTGAGGACAGTGTTCTACTCCAAAACCAAAAGATATCATTAGACCTTTTGACTGAAATATATAAATATTTGTTTAAAGATTGTGAGTGCTACGAAGATTTTATCAATGAAATTGAAAATTTAAAGAAAATCCAAAAGGATTCTATAAAACATACTAGTAATCTAAATTTATTAACTGTACATTCTGCAAAAGGTTTGGAATTTGATGAAGTATTCATTATTGATTTGATAGATGGTGAGTTTCCTACAAATATTGATTCCAACAACAAGAATTACGAAAATATATTTGAAGAAGAAAGAAGAATGTTTTATGTAGCTATGACTAGGGCTAAGGACAAATTAACCCTATTATCTCCAAAAACTAGAAATTCCGTTGAGGTTGATTCATCCCAATTTTTAAAAGACATCATAGAGATTGAAAATAATTTAAAAAACTAGCTGTAATTTTACAGCTAGTTTTGCTATTTATAAGTTACCTACTAAGTCAATTCCTGGTTTTAAAGTGTCTTGACCAGGTGCCCAGTTTGCTGGACAAACTTGATCCCCGTATTTATCTACATATTGTGCAGCTTGTAATTTTCTTAATAATTCGTGTGCATTTCTACCAATTCCATCAGCAGATACTTCGTATAATACAACATCTAAATCAGGATTGATCAAGAAAGCTCCTCTTTGACTTTGACCATCAGCTTCTTTTAAAACACCAAATTGTTTTGATAAAACAAATGCTCTATCTGATAACATTGGATATTCGATTTTTTTAATCTTTTCAGATTTATCATGCCATGCTTTGTGAACAAATTCTGAATCTGTAGAGATAGAATAAATTTCACAGTTTAATTCTTTAAATTCTGAGTATAGGTTTTGTAAGTCTTCTAGTTCAGTAGGGCATACAAAAGTAAAATCTCCTGGATAGAAGAACAATAATGACCAGTGACCTTTTAAATCTTCACTAGAAACTTCTTTAAGCTCTTCATTGTGATAAGCAGGAACTTTAAATTCTTCAACGTGTTTTTTAATTAATGACATAAATAATCATCCTTTCCTATTTAATTTACAATTTAATTATATCATATTTTGTAATGATTACAAGTTGGATTGATATTATTTCTTATATCTTAAAATTAAAAAAAGAGACTAAAAAGCCTCTTAATTTGTTATTTATTTGAATCAAAAGAATCTGCAATTGATTTTATAATTGAGGAGAAAAAGTTAATTATTTTATCAATAATACCTGCGTCTTCTGCCTTTTTATAAATATCCTTAGCGCCTTCTATAACTTTACCAGAAATATTAGACAATTCATCCTTAATATCTTTTGAATCAATAGATTTCACATTAGAATATTTTTCGAAAAAATTTACCAATTCTTGTTTTTGATCTTCTGTGATTACATTTTCAAGATTATTCTCTTTGATTGCGTCGTTGACAATCTTTTTAATTTCTTCAAGAGTTGGAGCTTGACCATTGTTGTTGATATTTATATTCGCAATATTATCTTTTATTACAACAATGACATCATTTAATTTGTCTCTATTAAAGTCACCTTTATCTTTGTTTTCTTTATTAATATCACTAACAACTTCTAATTCTTCTTGGGCAACTTTTATTCTGTCACTATCAAGCTTTTCACCATTTGACTCAAAAGCTTTGAATACACCAGTAAGAGCTGATTCTCCAGTTACTGGTCTCACTGCAGCCACCATTATTGTGCAGTCTTTTACACCTGCTGTAATTGCAGCATTTTCATATTGTTTTTCGGTAATTAATGTAATGTTTTTTGGTGTTGTTATATTGACTTTTATTCCTTTATTTTTGTTTTCTTTTTTAACCAAAACGCTTGAAATCATACTTCCTGGATTTGAATCATCTCCTCCAATGTATTTCAATAAATCATTATAAGTTACCATAACCGACTTAATATTACTGTCATCCTCAATATTTAAAAGTCCTTTTGTTTTTCTAATTTGAGATTTATCTAAGCTTTCACCATACACAAAAGTTGGCTTACCCCACTTTTCATCAACAACCTTGGTGTCTATTTCACCAGCAAAACTGATAGTTGATGATAATGAAAGTAAAATAGCTAATAAAAAAACTGTAATTTTTTTCATAGATTATTATCCTCCGTTCACATTGATTATAGCACAAAATCAAGCGTTCAAAGTCTACAAAATTATTAAGAAAAACTAAACAAAATAAGCCAAATCTCAAAGACTAATAAATTAATTTCAAATTTTTACAAAAATTCCTTTACATTGTTTTTACTTTATGCTATACTTATAAAGTCAGCCGGAGTGATGGAATTGGCAGACGTACTGGACTCAAAATCCAGCGGTGGCAACACCGTGCGGGTTCAAGTCCCGCCTCCGGCACCATATACAAGATAGCTTTTAAAGCTATCTTTTTTTCTTGCAAATTTTAAAACCCAGGTAAAAATCTTTACCTGGGCTATTTTCGTTTCTGGTATTAAGTAATAGTTAAATTTTATTAGAGAAATCAAAACATAAAAATTAAAATCATACCAATAAAAATTGTTACGTTTATTGTTACGTTTTATCATTAAATGTGAAATCAATTAAATTATATATCAAACAAAAAAGACTCAATTCCAATGATTTAATCATTTGAATTGAGTCGATATAATTTGGTGCAGGAAAGAGGACTTGAACCCCCACGTCAAAGACACTAGATCCTAAGTCTAGCGCGTCTGCCAATTCCGCCATTCCTGCTTATGGGGTGGATGAAGAGATTCGAACTCTCGATCTTCAGTGCCACAAACTGACGCCCTAACCAACTAGGCTACATCCACCATAGCCTCAATTGACTACTTTATAAGTATACCATAATAAAATATGATTGTCAAGCATTTGTAAAATTTATTTCAAGTGAACTTGACTTTATTATTATAGCATCGTGTTTTTTATTTTGCAAGTATTATTTTGAAGATTTTGAAAATCCCTCATCTTGTGCTTCTTTTTCTGTTACAAAATATTTCTCACCTTTTTTGAAGTTAATTTTCACATCTTCATAACTTTCTTGATTAGGCATGTGGTATATTTTTAATCCTTTACTATTAATATTTCCCTTTATCATTCCTCTACCTTTAGAATCGGTGTATTTTACATATAAATTTGGATCATTTATATAAAAATCTTTCCAGAAACCTTTTTTATTATCCTTTGCATATTCTTCGGCTTTTTTTAATCGTTCAGAGTATTTTTGATTGGTTGTCTTAGTGTATAATTTTGCCATTCCTTCTTTTAGTAATTTTTCGTTAATAAATTCATCATCTAAGAATACATAACCTAGCTTTCTTTCGTATACATCCTCTTTTTCATCATCGAATTCTACCCTGACTTTTTTATTTTCTAACAAGTTTTTAGTGTATTCACTTGCAATTTTGCCTTCTTTGACATTTCGACTTTTATCTTCTGCCACGCTTTCTGGTGTATCAATTCCTATAAGTCTTACTCTCGTTTTTTGTCCATCTATATTTAATATTACAGTGTCTCCATCTACAACTCTGACTACTTCATACAAATTATTTTGATTTTCTGTTTGAATGATTTTGTCACAGCTTGTTAATAATATTAGTATTATTAATCCCAGTAAAAATTTCTTCATGTTTTTCTCTCACTTTTTATTATTTATAGCTTGATAAAATCTTTTCAGCTATTAGAATCATGTGATTATTGACTTTTTCTCCCCAATTTTTATCACTTGCATAATTTTTGTTCATAGCGTAAGAATTATAACCATTAAAATACTTTCCATTATCGCTAAGATACAATATTTTGATTTTTTTGCCAATATCTTGAATTCCTTCATCAAGTGAATTGTATTGACTTGCTCCGTTGTAAGGATCAGAGTCAACAGCATTGAATCCAAACAAATTATTTTTGTCCTTTGCTATTCTACTTTGTCCAAAATCAGATTCATGATTTGCTATAGCTAATAAATACAAGGCGTTCACACCGTATTTCTTTTCTACTTTAATGAATGAATGTGCGTTGCCTTTTAAATCAGTACCTTCTAATGCAACCTCTAACATTCTTTCTGATATTTTAGATTTGTGAGTTGGATAAAAAATATTATCTTCTGTAATCTTCAAAGCCCCAACTTTCTTGAATTCAACCAAATCCTTTTCTAATTTATTTAAAGTTTTCAACTCATTATCTTCTAATTCACTTTTATGATGAGTGATTTTTCTAGAAAAAGAAAAGTAATTTTCAGAATAGTTTATTATTAAGCAGGAGCAAAAAACTATCATTAGCAAGAATATTCCAACTCTTTTTCTTATTAATTTCTTGTTTTTCATTATTCCTCCTAGAATATGAATAGTATTTTATCATAATTTTTTATTATTTCCTATTGATTTTCATTATTGTAATAATCTTGAAATATTGTATTCTTAAGCTTATAATAAATGTATATGCTGTTGTGGCTCAGTTGGTAGAGCAATTGATTCGTAATCAATAGGTCGGAGGTTCGATCCCTCTCAACAGCACCAATAAAAAAACAATACTTATCTGGAGGTAAGAATGTCTATAAAAATAATCACGGATTCTGCTTGTCAAATAACAGATTCTAATAAAAATGAAAATTTAATAATACTGAATATGCCAGTTATTAGCTCTGATAAAGAATACATAGAAGGTCAAACCATTAATTCTTCAGATATGTTTTCTAGAATGAAAGATGGAGAAGTATTCAAAACTAGCCAAGTTCCATATAAGACCTACTATGAATCATTTAAAGATGAATTGGAAGCTGGAAATGACGTAATCTGTATTACATTATCTAGTGGACTTACTAGCACATTCCAAACTGCTACAATGGCAATGAATGCATTATTAGAAGAAAACAAAGATTATAAAATAATAGTTAAGGATTCTCTTTGTGCTTGTTCCGGAGAAACTTCCGTTATCAACAAAGCACTCAAACTTGTAGAATTAAATTATTCATTTGAAGAAGTAAACAATAAATTAGATGAAATAATCTGCGAACAAGAGCATATTTTTACAGTTACTAACTTAGAGTATTTGTACAGAGGTGGAAGATTATCTAAGACTCAAAAAGTTATGGGATCATTGTTGAATATAAGACCTGTAATGAGTGTGGATAAAAATGATGGTAGCTTATATGTTGTAGAAAAAGCGCGTGGCGAAAAACAAACTTTTATTAAAATGAAGAATTTAATGATTGAAAAATGCAATAACAATGTAAATTTAAATCAAACACTTTATGTTTGTTACGGCGAAGATGAAGATGAAGCAGATCTACTTATTGAAAAAATTAAAGAAGATTTTGATTTCAAGAAAATTGTTAAATGTCCTTTAGGATGTGTAATAGGAGCTCACACCGGACCAAATATGTTAAGTATATATTTCAGTAACAAGGATTTGGGAGAAGAGCTATCCGAAGTATAAAAATAAACCTTCTAAGTTATAACTTAGAAGGTATTTTTGTGTAATCTAGGTTTGTTTTTTTTATAGCTGTAATAAAATCCTGTTTCAAATCCCCTATCACATTGATATTTTCGTGAGTTTGAGGATGAATAAATTGTAGGTTGTATGCGTGAAGGACTTGACTGTCAAAAAGTATTTTTTCTTTTTTCAATCCATATAATTTGTCACCTAAAATCGGATGATGAATATAATTCATATGAACTCTAATTTGATGAGTTCTGCCCGTTTTGATTTGGACTTTTACAAGGGAATAATCGTCATTATAATCAAGTCTTTCATAATTAGAAATAGATAATTTTCCTTCGTCTGAAATCATCATCTTCTTTCTATCTTTTGGATTTCTAGTCATATATTCTTCAATTGTTCCGCATTCACCGATTTTTCCATGAACAATACACAAATAAGTTTTTGTAATTTCGTGATTTTTAATAATCTCCTTTAATTTTAAATGCGTATCGTTGTCTTTTGCAATAATTATTAGTCCTGTAGTATCTTTGTCTAATCTATGGACAATTCCCATTCTGTAATCTCCGTCAACATCACTCAATTTTTCAAAATTAGACATCAAATAATTTACTAAAGTATCGGAATATATAGTTTCTGTGGGATGAACTATTACATTTTTGTCTTTATTTATAATCGCAAGATAATCGTCTTCATACACGATATCCAAAACATGTTGCTGTGGTTTTATAGTTTTATCAGGTTTTTCATATTCAAATTTAATCTTATCGTTCAAATTTAACTTGTAATTTTTTTTCTGATTTTTTTCATTTACTAGCACTTTTTTTTCATCGATAAGTTTTTGAATTTCACTTCTGGACAATTCAACTTTATTAGCCAAAAAAACATCCAATCTTATGTTTTGGTTAGAATCGTCAATTAAAAATTCGTACATCATATGTTTTCTATCTTCCAATCAATGGGTTCAAGTCCGTTGTCCTTTAGATAATCGTTAGTTTTAATAAAATGATTGCAACCAAAAAATCCCCTATTCGCCGAAAACGGAGAAGGATGTGGTGATTCTAATATAAGTGCATTCTTGCTTTTAATTAAATCTTTTTTCATTCTAGCGTTGTTTCCCCACAATATAAACACTATCGGTCTATCAGAATTCCCTAATAATTCTATTATTTTATCCGTTAAAATTTGCCAACCAATTTTTGAATGAGAATTTGGTTTGTTTTCAATTACTGTAAGGGAAGTATTTAATAGTAAAACTCCTTGCTTTGCCCATTTCATCAAATATCCATTGTTTGGAATTGGATAACCAAATTCACTTTGCAATTCCTTGTAAATATTGATCAATGAAGGAGGTGTTTTAACATTTGGCTTAACTGAAAAACTAAGTCCATGAGCTTGATTAGGATTGTGATATGGATCTTGACCTAAAATCACAACCTTGCAATCTTCAAATGGAACTAATTTCAACGCTTCAAAAATATAATTCATATCAGGATATACTCTATAATTTTGATAATCGTGAATTAAAACTTCCCTAATTTTTTTATAATAATCCTTGTCCCATTCATCTTTTAGTAATTCATCCCAGCTATTTCCTATATTAACACTCATTATTTCTGTCCTTTTAAGCTAAATATTACAAGTAATATACACGATACAACAACAGCTATATCTGCCACATTAAACACTGGAAAATCATAATTAAAAGGTAATCTTACAGAAATAAAATCGATGACATAACCTCTGAAAATTCTGTCGATAAGATTGCCCAATGCTCCACCAAGAAGTAGCCCGTATATTACTTTTTCAAAACTAACCAAACTTTTGTAATTCTTAAAAATATAAACAATTACAAATCCAATTATTAGTAATGTTATTATCATTAAAATAATTTTCTTATTTTCAAGAATTCCAAATGCCGCCCCTCTATTCTCAAGGTAAGTAAGCTTCAAAAATTTATCAAAAATGATAATATCTCCTTCTTTTAGAGAAATTGCCATGTATTTTGTTAAATGATCCAAGCCAATTACCAAAATCATCATTAAAATAGTAACCATTTTTACTCCTAAATGTATTTAATATATTTTATTCTCAATTTGTCTTTTTTTGTGCTTCCCAAATATTCTAAAAGCCTGTATCGACCATATCCTCTTATTGAAACAAGAGAATTTTCTTCAACTGATTTGCTTGTATTGGATATTACTTCATAATTAAGCTTGATTTTCTTGTTTTTTATAATAATCTGAGCATCTTTCCTGGAAATATTTGCCATCTCAGAAACCAAGCAATCCAATCTTTCTGAATTAATAATTCCTGTAAATGATTTAAACATTTCTTCATCTTTTTCTATATTTTCTTCAATAATTGATGTCGAAATATTGAACTTTTTTATCTTTGTTAAATTCAAATTTAAAAATTTAATCATAGTATTTGTAGCGCAAAGATAAAATCTTTTATTATGTGTAAAAATATCTCCAATTTTTTCACGATTAATTCCTAAATTCAATACAGCTCCTAAAATATCTCTATGTGTTATTTCCTGATCAGTCTGTATTTCCAAAAGGCCAATGTAATCGAACATATTGATATATTCTTCCGAGTAGCAATATCTATCCCACATTATAATAATCTTATTTTCACAATTTACAGGACAATTTGTAACCATATATCCTACATCAGTCTCTGTGTTCAATATTGAAGTAGCATACTCTATTTCTTTAGGATTCATAAAATCAGTTGCATAGATAGTTTTTGTCCTTTTAACTGAAATAAGACTATCAATAAATCTATCGATAGTCTTTTTAATTTCTATATCTTGAATGTAATTTAATTCATAACTCATTTTAAATCAATCCTACTATTAACGATCCAATAATTTGAAGAAATATCAATGTGATTAGTGGAGACCAATCTATAATGCCTCTATCAAGTCCAAACATATTTAAAAGTTTCTTGGCAGGATACATTATATAATCAGTAACCAAATAAATCGAATCGACTAAGGCATTGTCTCTTGATATGTGAACAAAAGACAATATAACTCTAATAAATATCGACCATTCTATTAGCTTCAAAATGGTTAAGAAAAAATTAACAATACTAAATCCATTTATCATAATTGGAAAAATCCATTATTTTTTGTGATTTGATCCTTAATCTTTCCGTCTATTTCTACCCCTTTTGGTACCAAAACAAAAATATCTTTAGTTACTTTTTGCATTTTACCATCAAGTGAATAAATAGCACCACTAACAAAATCAAATATTCTTTGTTTTACGTCTTTTTCAAGCATTTCAATATTTAATACAGCAACCTCGTTTTTTAGTATAACATCAATCACTTTTGGTGCATCATCAAAACTGATTGGTTCGTGAATATTGATTTTAACTCTATTTAAAGGTTTTGATTCCACAGGTTTAGTTGTCGAATTATTCATGCTTACTATATTGTTTTTTGTTTCGTAATTTTGTTTTGGTTCATAATCGTTTGATTCAGCTTCAACATGATCTGAGTCATCATAGTAGTATTCATCATCGTAATATTCGTCGTAATCGTCTTCTACCCCTACTAATTTTTTAAATGAATTCATAAATGACATAATGTCCTCCTAATTGTAATTTCTTTTACCAAAAATAAAGCTTCCAACCCTTACCATATTGGATCCTTCTTGAAGCGCCACTTTGTAGTCATGGCTCATTCCCATTGATAAGTATTTCATTTCTATATTTTTGTATTCTGTATTTTTTATTTTATCATAAATTTCTCTCATTTTCTTGAAAACCCATCTAATTTCTTCTGGATCTTCTGCAAATGGAGCAATGCTCATTAATCCTTTTACTTTGACGAACTCTGTTTTTTCTATTTCTTCAATAAAAGAATCCAAATCATCAAGATATAAACCAGATTTTTGCTCTTCTTCTGCAACATTTAATTGAATCAAACAATCTTGTGGTTTATTAATTGCACCAGCTCTTTTTTCTATTTCTTTTAAAACACTCATTCTATCTAATGAATGAATCAAACAAGCTTTTCCTACAACATCTTTTACTTTATTAGATTGCAAATGACCAATCATGTGATAATTAACACAATCTTTTAATTCATCATATTTCCAGCTCATTTCTTGGGGCTTGTTTTCGCCAATATCAGTTACTCCACAATCAATAGCTTCTTTAATTCTATCAATGTCCACAGTTTTTGTAACAGCAATAAGATGTGGTGTTTCTCCATGAGAAGCGAATTTTTTCAAATTTTTATTAACTTCATTTAGATTATCTTTTATACTCATTATTTTAAAAGTTCCCCCTCTTTAACAAATCTTGGATTTTTGACAATATAATCGTATAGCTCCAAAGTTTTTACTTTTCTGTTATTAACATCAATCTGTCCATCAGTGCCCGTTGAAACGTAGGCAAATTTATCGTCAGTTTTCAAAACTTTTACAGCTACAAATTTGATAATTCCTGTTTCTTTTTTGATGTAAACGCCTTGTGTAGAATCTTTCGTAATAATTGATTTTTTAGGTATTTTGAATACTTTTGTTTTTTTATCAATCACAGTTATAGGCACAAATCTTTTATTCATTAAATCATTAATACCATCATTCATATCGCATACTATTGTAATGATATTCCCATTTACTTTTATGTCTTTTATGTGCGCTGAATAACCGTTTTTGTCAACATTGATTTCAATTTCGTCGTTATTTTTCAAATTTCGATTCAACTTAGAACTTTCCACATCAAATACCAGCGATAAATTCATACTATCAACAACTGATAAGCCTTGAGTAGTATAATTTTCATCAATATCTCTTAAATAAAAATCACTACCTAGAATACTTGAAGAGTTATATCCTACAAAGTTTTCATAGTTATCAATATTGTTTTTTAACACTCCACTAACTGTTGTTTTAACTGTAGATGATTTTGAGTTTAAAACCTGTTTCAATATCTCTAATTCTTTTTTAGAATGAAAATACTCTTCTTCTGTGATATTCTTTTTCTTATCATATTCAGATAAAAACTTATCATCAAAGTTTCTATTTCTTATCGAATTTGATAGTGTTTTAATGTCTGTATCTTTTATCTCAAATTTACTTGTAGTCTTATCGCTGTGATTTATTTCCAAATCATTCAATTTATCATCTATATATTTCGTACTCATTTGTAAATTGATGTCTTTCGGTACGTTTATTACATTAGATCCCACAGGATATTTGACATTTTCAGCTGCTTTCGTATTCACATCGTTCAAATAAATGTACTCATCTTTTAGAACAAGAGCATTTACATTTATTTCGTTTTTTATTTTTGAAATATCGTTCACAAGATATAGGTTTCGTTTGAATAAAAAACCTAATAAATTGTGAACAATAAATACTAATAATAAAACAGAAATAATTATTATAAAAATTTCTTTTTTGTTAAGTTTTTTCGTTTTCATAATCTGATTATATCATAGTATAATTTACATTCCAAAATTAATTATCGCTCTTTTTTCTCATCATAGAATTCGGTTGAAGTTTTTGATCAATCTTAATTTTAAAAATTTGTTGAGCCTTATTTGCCACTTCAATTTCATTCATTTTTTCATCATACATTTTTTCAATCTTAGTTGTAATAAACCCATCTTCTGGGCCAAAAATTTCTACTTCGTCTCCTTCGAAAACTCTATTTCTTTGTTCAAAAGTAGCAATTTTACTTTCTTCATCATAATCTAATAATAACCCTACAAAATCATATTTTCTAATATAAGAAGATGATTCGTACAATTGGTCATTTTCATCAGGTTTTTTTTCAAAAAATCCTGTAGTAAAATCTCTATAAGAAACTTTTTTTATCTCTTCTAAAAGTCTCTTCGCTGTTTGTTCATCAAATTCATTATTATAGTACTTGTCGATGGCGATCCTATAGCTTCTAACTACCGTAGCTACATAATATTGACTCTTTACTCTACCTTCTATTTTCAAACTATCAATTCCTGCTGCAATTAATTTATCTAAGTGCTCAATCATACACAAATCTTTTGAATTGAAAATAAAAGTTCCTTTCTCATCCTCTTCGATTGGGAAATATTCTCCAGGTCTTTTTTCTTCAACAAGTCTGTACTTCCATCTACAAGCTTGTGCACAGTCCCCTCTGTTAGCATCTCTTCCTGTCATGTAGTTACTCAATAAACATCTTCCTGAATAAGACATACACATAGCTCCGTGTACAAAACATTCTAATTCAGAATCAGGAATGTTTTTCTTGATGTCTTGAATTTCTTTCAAAGATAATTCACGAGCTAACACAATTCTTTTGATTCCTTGATCCATCCAATATTTTACTGTTCTAAAATTTGTCACAGATGCTTGTGTTGACATGTGAACTTCAATATCTTGATTAATACTTCTAATAATAGAATAAATTCCTGGATCAGAAACAATAAGTGCATCTACATTAATATCGATTAAGCTTTGAATGTAATCTTCAATCCCTTCCAAATCGTCATTGTGGGCTAATATATTCATAGTTATATATATTTTCTTGTCTCTACTATGAGCGTATTCTACTGCTTCTTTCATATCATCTAATGTAAAATTTTTAGATGCAGTTCTCAAACCATAGTCAGGACCTGCCATATACACTGCATCTGCGCCATAGTCTATGGCTGTTTTTAATTTATCTAAATCACCTGCTGGTGCTAATAATTCAACTTTTTTCATTTAATCTCCTCAAAAATAGTCGGAAATCATAGACTTCCGACTATCGCTATTTTAATTTAGTTATGCTCATTCCATCATCTATTGGAATTATAGTTGTATCGTATTTTGAACTATCAGAAATAATTTCTAAAAATTCTCTTAATCTCTTAACAATTGTTATCTTTCTGTGTCTATGTTCATAGAATTCTTTTTCGCATACCATTCCTCTAAACAAAACATTGTCACATACAATAACTGAATTTTTGTTAGATAATCGTACAGCTTCTTCAAAATATTTTATATATTGTCCTTTAGCAGCATCGATAAATATCAAATCAAATTTTGTATCCATATTTTTCATTACTTCATATCCGTCTCCAAATATTAATTCGATATCGTCATAGCCATACTTTTCAAAGTTTTCTCTGGCAAAATTTGCGTTCTTTTCGTAATTTTCAACTGTGGTAATCTTTGCATCAGGACATGTTTTTTTCATGACAATTGAACTATATCCAATAGCTGTGCCTATTTCTAAAATAGATTTTGGCTGTTCCGTCAGTAAAATCATCTTTAATAGCTGTCTAACTTCTGGTTCAACTATCGGTATATGATTGTTCTTAGCAAATTCTTCTAGTTCTAAAATAGTTTCATCGTTACTTTTTGATAATTGTCTTAAATAATCTTGTAGTTGTTCATTTACAATGCTATTCATCTTCTAATTTTATGCCACCTTCTAATGCATCGTAGACATCTTTCAAAATCATAGAAAATCTTGCATCTGCTTGTAAATAAGCTGCTATATCGTGATTTGTCATGATAATATTTTGTAAGTTTTGAAGTTTTTGTACATCTTCAGGATCTTCTTTTCCTGTTTGTTGAATTTTTAATTGATACTCAAAAAGATGCTTTTTAAAATCATCTATCATATTTTTGTTAGTTTCATTCTTCTTATAAACTTCTTTGTGAAGTTTTTTGAGCTCTTGAAACTCTTGAGAATTGTTCAACATTTGTGCTAATTCTTCAGCTTTTTTCTTATATTCCATATTATACCTCCATTATTACTGGCAATATCATTGGATTTCTCTTAATTTCTTGATACAAGAATTTCTTTAGTGTTTCTCTTATATTGTGTTTAAGAGTAGACCAGTCATATATATTTTTTGTATAACATTCATCTAGGACTTTTTGGACAACAAATTTGCAATCTTCCATTAAATCATTATTTTCTTTAACATATACAAATCCTCTTGAAATGATGTCAGGACCAGCTATAACTTCTTTATTTCTAGCATCTAAAGTAATTACTACAACTATTAGTCCATCTTCTGATAAATGTCGTCTATCTCGTAATACAACATTTCCTACATCGCCTACTCCAAGTCCATCTACTAAAATATTACTTGCAAATTTAGTGTCAACAAGGTTAATACTTTTTCTTGTAAATTCTATAGTATTACCATTATCAGCGATAACTATATCTTTTTCTTTCATTCCAAGATTAAGTGCTAAATTCGCATGACATTTCAAATGTCTCATTTCACCATGAAGTGGAACAAAAAATTTAGGTCTAACTAATGAATGCATCAACTTTAATTCTTCCTGACAAGCGTGTCCACTTACGTGCACATCAGCCAATGAAGAATAAATAACTTTTACTCCCATTTCCATTAATTTATTGATAACTGAGCTAACCTGATTATCATTTCCTGGAATTGGTGTTGCAGATAAAATAACTGTATCCGTTGGATCCAAATGAACTTTTCTATGAGTTCCATTAGCCATTCTTGTCATTGCACTCATAGGCTCCCCTTGAGAACCAGTTGTTAGAAGAACTATTTCGTTTGGACGGTACCTATTGATATCATTTATATCAATAATAGTTTTTTCATTAACTTTAATGTATCCCAATTCACGCGCAACATTAACAGTGTTAATCATTGATCTACCCGAAAGCGCCACCCTCTTATTGAAATGTTCAGCCGCTGAAATAACTTGTTGAATTCTGTGGACATTAGACGCAAATGTAGCTACAATTATTCTAGCAGGTGCATCATCAAATAAATTAATAAATGTTTTTCCAACGCTTTTTTCGCTTAAAGTATAACCTTGCCTTTCAACATTTGTACTATCCGCAAAAAGTGCAAGTACACCCTTGTTTCCTATAGCAGCTATTCTACCAAAGTCCATTCTATTGTTATCAATTGGAGTGTAGTCAATTTTAAAATCACCCGTAAAGAACAAAACTCCCACAGGAGTTGTTATTGATAAACTTGCAGCATCAGGAATTGAGTGACATACTTTTACAAATTCTACGCTAAATGCCCCAAGTTTTATTGATTTTTTGTAGTCGACCGTATGAAGTGACTTCAAGCTTAACTTGTGCTCCAATATTTTATTTTCTAAAAGTCCCATTGTAAGTTTTGTACCATACACAGGAACATCTAATTTTTTTAATACATAAGGAATTGCTCCGATGTGATCTTCGTGGCCGTGAGTAATTACAATACCTCTGATCTTTTCCTTATTTTTTTCTAGATAAGAAATATCTGGGATTACTATATCAACTCCCAACATTTCTTCATCTGGAAATGTCATTCCACAATCCACAACAATAATATCATTTTTGTATTCAATTACTGTCATGTTCTTTCCGATTTCGTTAAGTCCTCCTAGTGGAATAACTTTTAATTTATCAATATTCTTTTTTGCCATTTATTTCTCCTCATTTTTAATTTTTTCTTGGCAATCAGAACATATCCCATAAAACTTTAAATCGTGATTTTGGATATCGAAGTTGTAATCCTTGCTGATTTGCTTTTCGATATCTTCCAATAAATCGTATTTCACTTCGTCAACTTTACCACAATTTGTACATATTATATGGTGATGGTGATGGTCTTCATCCTCATCAACCAATTCATATCTATATCTTTTATCATCAAAATCTAACTTGTAAACCAAGTTAAGTTCTTCAAAAATTAATAAAGTTCTATAAACCGTAGCTATACCAATTTCCGGATCTTTTTTGCTTACTATTTCGTTCAATTCTTCCGGAGATAGGTGTGAATCCATATTTTCTAACAATGCTTCAAAAATTACTTCTCTTTGCTTAGTAACTTTGTATCCGGCATTAATTAGCCTAGTTTTCAATGTTTCTATGTTCATTATTGCTCCTTTTGTGAATTCATTAGATCTTCGTATATTTCGATAGCATCGTTTAATTCTTGTTCGTTTTCTAACCCAATAAATTCAACTTGTTCATCATTTTCAATATATTTCAAAATAACATTCTCACCATTTGATACATCTTCTAATACGCAATAATTATCATCGTCCATACCAAATGTATTGATTATTTTAAATTCTTTTTCATTGTTGTTTTCATCGTATAATTTTATAGTTTCCATAATCATCTTCCCATATCCAAATAAGTTTGCAGAATATAAGTAGCTGCAACACTATCAATTACATCTTTCCTTTTTTTTCTTGATACATTTTGTTCTATCAATACTCTTGTAGCACTGACAGTTGTTAGTCTCTCGTCAACATATTCTATGTCCAAATCAGTGTGTTTTCTTAGTTCTTTTACAAATGTTTTAACTTTTTTAGCTTGAGGGCCAATAGTATTATTCATGTTTTTAGGTAGTCCTACTATAATTTTACTGACTTCTTTTTCTTTGATTATATCATTTATGATTTCTATATCTTCAATCTTGCTTTTTCTCTTAATAGTCATCAATGATTGGGCAGTCAATAAAAATGGATCACTTATCGCGATACCGATAGTTCTATCTCCCACATCAAGTCCAATATATCTTTCCATAATTATTTACATATTTTGAGAGCTGTTACAAGTAACAGCTCTACATTATCCTCTATTTATCTATTTCGTTCAAGTAAACTTCTAACATTTCTCCCAATAAATCATCTCGATCTATTTGTCTAATCAAATTTCTCGCATTATTAAAGCTTGTAATGTAAGTAGGATCTCCTGATAATATATATCCAATAATTTGATTTTTAGGATCATACCCTTTTTCCTCTAAAGCTAGGTAAACTTTCTTCAAAGTTTCCTTTATTGATTTCTGTTCAAGTTTTGATGCCTCAAATCTAACCGTATGGTTTAAATCCTTTCCTTCCATTTTTTGCCTCCTTTAAGCATTAATTTTTGATTTTACTGTTTCAATTCCCTTTTGTAGTGCTTCATCAACTTTGGAACTATCTTTTGCGCCAGCTTGTGCAAAATCTTTACGTCCTCCGCCATTACCACCGCATACTTTGGCAACTTCTCTTACAATATCTCCGGCAAATACACCTTTCTTAACTGCTGAGTCCGTTACTAAAGTTATAAATGATACTTTTGATTCATCCGAATTAGCTAGTATTACAACACCATCTTCTAATTTTGATTTTATATTTTCTCCAAAATCTCTAAAAGAATTATTGTCCAAACCACTTAACGCAAATACACAAACTTTTGTGCCGTCAATGTCTACAGCGTCCTCAATGACTGAATCAATATTTGAAGATAAATCCTTATTTGTTATATCTTTAAGTTTTCTCTTCAATTCTTTAATTTCTTCAGTGTTCATTTCAATTCTTCTTGTGATTTCATCTTCATTAGATGCCTTTAATGAATGCTTAACAGTATCAATCAAACTATCTCTTTCTTTTAAATATTTGTAAACTGCACGACCAGTAATTGCTTCAATTCTTCTAACACCTGCAGCTACACTTGATTCAGAAAGTATTTTTAACATTTGAATGTCACTTGTTGTCCTTACGTGAGTTCCTCCACATAATTCTTTAGAATAATCTCCCATTTGAACAACCCTTACAACATCTTGATACTTATCTTCGAAAAGACCTCTAGCTCCAATTGATTGAGATTGTTCTAATGACATTTCATCAATTTTAACAGGAATACCTAGAGCTATTTTTTCATTTACAATTTGTTCAACTTTTTCTAATTGTTGTTTAGTAACTGCTTCAAAATGCGTTATATCAAATCTTAATCTTTCTCCATCAACATAAGAACCAGCTTGATTTACGTGATCTCCTACAACATCCTTTAATGCTTGATGCAATAAGTGTGTAGCAGAGTGATTTTTCATAATATCTCTTCTATTAAGTTCATCTACTTCGATTGTAACTTTATCGCCTACATTTAAGCTTCCTTCGATAACTTTTACGTAATGCAAGAATACTTTCTTTCCAGTTTTTTTCGTGTCGTAAACTTCAGCTTTGAAATTATCATTATAGATAATTCCCTTATCACCTACTTGACCTCCACCTTCTCCATAGAAAGTTGTACGGTCTAATACTATTATACCCATATCTTCAGCATTTAAATTATTATCATTTTCACCGTAGATTTCGATAACTTCACTTTCATCTTTTAAGGAATCATATCCATCAAATTTTGTTTCAGGAAGTCCTTCGCCATATTTTTTGTCAGAAGACCAACCCATATTGGATTCATTTCTTGATCCTCTGGCTCTTTCTTTTTGTTCTTCCATTAATTTTTTGAATTCATCTTCATCTACAGTTTTGTTGACTTCACCAACCAATTCCTTAGTTAAATCTATAGGGAATCCATAAGTGTCATATAATTTAAATGCATTTTCTCCACTGAATACATCTGAATTAGTTTCTTTTAACATAGAATCTAAAATGCTCAAGCCTAAATCCAAAGTTTCTTGGAATTTCTTTTCTTCAGCATTAGCTATTTTTACAATTCTATCTCTTTCTTCTTTTAATTCAGGATATCCAGATTCATAAACTTTAATGCAAGAATCTATAACTTTTTCTATAAAACTGTCGTTTATTCCCAACAATTTTCCGTGTCTACAAGCTCTTCTTATAAGTCTTCTTAGTACATATCCTCTTTGCTCATTGCTTGGAATAACACCATCATATATTAAAAATGTCATGGCACGTACGTGGTCAGCAATAATTCTGATTGATACGTCGTTTTGATGATTTTCTTTGTATTTTACGCCTGAAATTTCTTCAATAGTTTTGATTATATCTTTTACAAGTCCAATTTCAAAAATATTATCAGCATTTTCCAAAACCATTGTAATTCTTTCAAGACCCATACCAGTATCTATATTTGGATGAGCAATTCTTTCGTATTTTCCGTCAGCAGTTTTGTTAAATTGTGTGAATACCAAATTCCATACTTCCAAGAATCTTTCGCCCTCATCACCTGGTTTTGCATCTTCTCTAGGGTCAAATTCAAATCCTCTATCTACGTGAATTTCTGAACAGGGTCCACAAGGTCCTTGATCTAATTCCCAGAAGTTATCAGCTTTTCCTAATTTAACAACTCTTTCTGGACTTACTCCTACTTCATTTACCCAAATATTATAGGCTTCTTCGTCTTCTTCATATACAGTTATCCATAATATATCTTTTGGAACTTCTAATTCATTTGTTAAAAAGTCCCAAGCCCATGTAATGGCTTCTTTTTTAAAATAATCTCCAAAAGAGAAATTACCGAGCATTTCAAAAAATGTACCATGCCTTTGAGTCTTTCCTACTTCGTCAATATCTGCTGTTCTGATACATCTTTGTGAAGATGTTGCCCTGTCTTTTTTTAATTTTTTCTCACCTGTAAAATACTTTTTCAAAGGTGCCATTCCAGCATTTATAAGTAAAAGACTTTTATCATCTTGTGGTATAAGAGGAAATGATTTGATAACAAGATGTCCTCTTTCCCCAAAATAATCTAAGAATTTTTTTCTAATTTCATTTAAACCGTAATCTTTCATTATAACCTCACTAATTTTTAAAAAACATTTTAATCTTATCTTTAAAATGTAAATATAATATTTTAACTGTAGCAACGAATGGAACTGAAAGAATCATACCTACAACTCCAAACATTCCTCCACCTATAATCAAACTAACAATTACTAACAATGGATTAATTCCAATTTTTGAACCTAATAATTTAGGAGCTAAAATATTATTTTCAACCCATTGAATAGAAACGAACACAATTACTACAACCACTGCTTTTAAAGGGCTGTCCAAAAAAGCCAAGATAAAGGCTGGAGTAACCGCTATAAAAGGACCAATATACGGAATAATATCTCCTACCATAGTAAGTATTCCAATTATAATTGCAAAATCGACTTTCATAATGATTAATGCAATAGCAGTCAATACTCCAACGAAAATTGCCATAATTAATCTACCACGAATGAATTCACTGTAAGCTTTATCCATATCAGAACAAATACTCAAGAATTTATCTTTATTTTCATTCGGTATAAATCCCATAATAAAATCAATGCACTTTTCTTTATCTAATAACATATAAAAACTTACAACTGGAACTAAAACAATTCTGAGTAAATTGCTGAATATATTTCCCGTAACATCTCCAGTTTGGGATAATTTGTCCAGTATAGAAGTTTGGATAGTTCCAAGCTTTTGGTTAATTGTTTGCATTGCATTGGACATAATTTTGCTGACGTTAGGATATTCTTTAAATATTTTATTGTTGATAGCATTTAGTTTAACAGAAATATCCGACATAAAGCCAGGTAAGCTTATTATCATTTTTTTAATTTGTTGTATAGTTTGTGGAACGACAATCATCCCCAATAAAATAATCAAGAGGATTACTATAACGTAAATGATTAAAATAGCTATTGACCTTTTAACTCCCTTTTTTTCAATATATTTTACCAAAGGATTTATAATATATGAAAGCACTATTCCTATCAATAAAGTATTAATTGTATGATATATGATTGGATATTTTGAAAATAAAGCTGCAATTCCCAGCAATATAAGTATTAATATGGTAGTCTTTTTTATTTTATGAAAATTAAATACAATTTTGTATTTTTCGTCTACTTTACTATTTCCCACAGTAATCAGAAAATAAGTTCCAAAAACCATGAAAATAATAGTTATAAATATTAATGCATTTCGCAAAAATTCAGAATTAATAAGCATATCTATTTCTCTTTGCTAATTAAATCTTGCAAACTCACGTTTTTAATGCTGTTAATCATATCATCGTGCATTTGAGTCCAAATAAGCCTAGATGGACAAGTGTCTTCTCTTGAACAAAGTCCTGGAACTACAGAGCATTCTGTCACTCCAAAAAATTCTTCCAAACACTCCAAAATTTCAGCCACTGAAATTTCTTTTGGAGATTTTTTCAATAAATAACCACCTTGCACACCTCTGACTGAAATCACCAAATCTTGTTTTTTCAATTCTCTTATAAGTTGTTCTAAATAATTATTACTAAGTCCTGTGGCTTTAGATATTTCATTCAAACTAACTGGATTATCTCCATATTTTTTGCCTAAATATATCATAGCCGCAAGTCCATATCTTCCTCTCGTAGATAATCTCATAAGCCCTCCTATTTATGATAAATTTTATCATAGTAAAATAGTTGTGTAAATATCCTATTGCAATAATAATAGTAGATTAAGAAAACTCAATCTACTATTACCAAAATTATTTTACAATTATATTAAAAATTCTACCTTTAACATAAATTTTCTTAACTACGTTTTTGCCTTCAAGATATTTTGCCACAACATCATCAGCAATAGCTTTTTCAAAAACTTCATCTTCAGAAGCATCTCTAGATATTTCTACAGTTGCTCTTAGCTTACCATTTACTTGGATAGGAAGCTCTATTACATCCAAAATAGTTTTCGACTCGTCATATTCTGGCCAACTAGCTTCGTGAACATATCCTTCATATCCCATTCTTTGCCAAATTTCTTCTGTGATATGTGGACAAACTGGATTTAATAATATCAAGAATATCTTGAATTGTTCTTCGGAAATTTTATCTAAGTTGTTGAATTCATTTAATAATGTCATAAGTTGAGCGATTGCAGTGTTAAATTTCAAGTTTTCATAATCTTCTGAAACTTTTTTAATAGTTTGATGAACCAAAGTTTCCATTTTTTCAAAATTAGAATCTCCATCAACTAATTCTTGCGTTCTCCAAACTTTATCCAAGAATTTTCTACAACCTTTAACCCCATTTTCAGACCAGGGAGCTGATTTTTCAAAATCTCCAATGAACATTTCATAGCATCTCAAAGTATCTGCACCAAAATCTCTGACGATATCATCCGGATTTACTACATTACCACGAGACTTACTCATTTTTTCGTTGTTATCACCTAAAATCATTCCATGACTAGTTCTCTTCATATATGGTTCTTTTGTAGGAACTACTTCAATATCATACAAAAATTTGTGCCAAAATCTTGAATACAATAAGTGAAGTGTAGTGTGCTCCATTCCACCGTTATACCAATCAACTGGAACATAATAGTCTAAATTTTCTTTACTTGCTATCGCTTCATCATTGTGTGGATCAGTATATCGCAAATAATACCACGAAGATCCTGCCCATTGTGGCATAGTATCAGTTTCTCTTACAGCATCTCTACCACATTTTGGACATTTTGTATGAACAAATTCATCTATATTAGATAGTGGTGATTCTCCATTATCTGTTGGTTCATAATTATCAACCTTAGGCAATACTAATGGTAAATCTTTTTCTTCCAAAGGAACCCATCCACAATGTTCGCAATAAACCAATGGAATTGGTTCTCCCCAATATCTTTGTCTAGAAAATACCCAGTCTCTTAATTTATAGTTTGTTTTCTTGTGACCTATTTCTTTTTCTTCAATGTATTCATACATTTTTTCTTTTGCTTCGTCTACACTCAAACCATTTAAGAATTCAGAATTAATAAGATTTCCTTCGTTTGTTTCGGTGAATGCAGAATTTTCTATGTCGGATCCTTCAATTACAGGAATCATTTCAATGTTGAATTTTTTAGCGAATTCATAGTCTCTGTCATCGTGCGCAGGAACTGCCATAATAGCACCTGTTCCATAAGTCATCAATACATAATCTGATACATAAACAGGAATTTCTTTGTTAGTCAAAGGATTAATCGCTGTTAATCCATCAATTTTATATCCTGTCTTTTCTTTAGATAAATCTGTTCTTTCCAATTCCGATTTCTTAGCAACTTCTTGTCTGTAACTTCTGATTTCTTCAATATTTTTAATTTGATCGCTATACTTTTCAATCAAAGGATGATCAACAGAAATAACCATGTAAGTTGCACCAAATATAGTATCTGCTCTTGTTGTAAAGACAGTAATTTTTTCGTCAACTTCTTTTATAGGAAAATTAATTTCTGCACCGTATGATCTTCCAATCCAGTTGATTTGTTGCGATTTTATTCTATCCAAATAATCGACATCTTTTAAATCATCTATAAGTCTATCAGCGTATTCAGTAATCTTAAGCATCCATTGATTCTTAACTTTTCTGATTACTTCTCCGCCACATCTTTCGCAGTGACCGTTAATTACTTCTTCATTTGCAAGTCCTGTTTTACATGAAGGACACCAGTTAATTGGCATTTCCTTTTTGTAAGCAAGTCCTTTTTTAAACATTTGGATGAAAATCCATTGAGTCCATTTATAATAATCTGGGTCTGTTGTATTTATTTCTCTATCCCAATCAAAAGAAAAACCTATTGATTGCATTTGTCTTTTGAAGTTTTTGATGTTGTTTTCAGTAACAATTTCTGGTCTTATTTTATTTTTAATAGCAAAATTTTCTGTAGGAAGTCCAAATGCATCCCAACCCATTGGATATAAAACATTATATCCTTGCATTCTTCTTTTTCTTGAAACGATGTCCAATGCAGTGTATGGTCTTGGATGACCTACGTGTAGTCCTTGTCCAGAAGGATAAGGAAACTCTACTAATGCGTAGAATTTTTCTTTTGACTTGTCATCAGAAGTCTTGAAAGTTTTGTTTTCTTCCCAATATTTTTGCCACTTTTTCTCAATTGAATTCGGATTATATCTATCCATTTTTACCTCCAAATAATAAAAAATTCGCCTCTTACATAGAAGAGACGAAATAAAATTCCGCGGTACCACTCTTATTGGTTAATCCCACTCAAATCTTTAACGCAGATATACGAATATTCTATTAATAAACAAGTTCAATAATCTCAAATATTGATTCGCACCAACCATCAATTCTCTGAAAATTTTTAATTATTTACTACTTTTATTCAAATATTATTATAAAAACTTATTACTATGATATCACATCATAGAATTAAATTCAATATTAGTATTCACAATGTCCAACAGTTCTTGGGAATGGAATGACATCTCTTATGTTTGACATTCCTGTCATATACATTACCATTCTTTCGAAACCTAATCCAAATCCACCGTGTTTTACTCCGCCGTATTTTCTTAAATCAAGATACCATTTGTATTCTTCTTTGTTGAATCCTAATTCATCCATTTTCTTATCTAACAATTCGTATCTTTCTTCCCTTTGGCTTCCACCAATTAATTCACCAATTCCTGGAACTAAAA
Source organism: Finegoldia magna (assembly GCF_002243175.1). Taxonomy (GTDB): domain Bacteria; phylum Bacillota; class Clostridia; order Tissierellales; family Peptoniphilaceae; genus Finegoldia; species Finegoldia magna_J. The sequence goes on along the minus strand of NZ_NDYF01000009.1, from coordinate 16,338 downwards.
GGTCTGTTGCTGCAACTGTTTTGTTGTCGTCGTTAAGTCTCATGTAGAACGCCTTGATTTCTTTTGGATAATCAGTAACGAATACTGGACCATCTACAACTTTTTCGCTCAAATACTTTTCGTGTTCTGTTTGTAAATCCATTCCCCATTCAACAGGATATTCGAATTTTTCTCCTGATTTTTGTAGAATTTCAACAGCTTCAGTGTAAGTTAATTTTTTGAATGATTTGTTTGCAACTTTTGTCAATCTTTCAATTAAGTTCTTGTCTACAAAACTGTTGAAGAATTTTATTTCTTCTTCACAATTTTCCATAACATCTTTTATGATATATCTAACCATATCTTCAGCCAAATTACATACATCATCCAAGTCAGCAAAACATATTTCAGGTTCCATCATCCAGAATTCTGCAGCATGTCTAGGAGTATTAGAGTGTTCACTTCTGAAAGTTGGTCCAAATGTATACACATTTCTAAATGCTAATGCATAAGCTTCTGCTTGTAATTGACCACTTACTGTTAAGTTAGTAGATTTTGAGAAGAAATCTTGTGAAAAATCAACATTTCCATCGTCATCTTTTGGAATATTATCTAAATCTAATGTTGTAACTCTGAACATTTCTCCAGCACCTTCAGCATCACTGCCTGTTATTATTGGAGTATGAACATATACAAATCCTCTTTCATTAAAGAATTTATGAATAGCAAACGCCAATCTACTTCTAACTCTAAATACAGCATTAAATGTATTTGTTCTTGGTCTTAAATGTAATATTGTTCTCAAAAATTCAAAAGTGTGTCTTTTCTTTTGTAGTGGATAATCATCTGTAGATTCCCCTTCTACTATAATTTTTGATGCTTGAATTTCAAATGGTTGTTTAGAATTTGGAGTCAAAACTAATTTACCTACGACAATAATTGCTGAACTTAATTTTAGTTTTTCACTTTTTTCAAAATCTTCATTATCTTTTCCTACTACTATTTGAACTGGATTGAAAAAAGTTCCGTCGTTTAGTTCAATAAAACCAACATTCTTACTGAATCTTGAGTTTTTAATCCAACCTCCAACTTCAACTTCTTTGTCAGAATACTTTTCGTAATCTTTAATCAAATCTCTAATTAATATCATTCTTTACTCCTCGTTTTTTTATATATTTTGCTTTCATATCCAATATCTTTTGGATCGTAATATTTTTGATTTTTCAATTCGTCTGGTAAATATTGTTGATATGAATCATCGTTATGTGGATATTTGTATCCAATTCCTCTGTCCAATGATTTTGCCCCACTATAGTGTGCGTCTTTTAGATGACTAGGAACATCGTAAATCTTGTTTTGTCGAATATCTTCCAAAGCCTTGTCAATTGCGACATAAGACGTATTAGATTTCTCACTAGATGCAAGATATATTACACCATTCGATAAATTTATCCTACATTCTGGTAATCCTATTAAATTAACTGCGTTGAACACATTAATGGCTACAGTTAAAGCTTCAGGATTTGCCAAACCAATATCTTCTGATGCGAAAATCACCATTCTTCTAGCGATGAATTTGGGATCTTCTCCGCTTTCAATCATTCTTGCTAAGTAATACAAAGCTGCGTCAATATCAGAACCTCTCATAGATTTAATGAATGCCGATATTACATTATAGTGATCTTCTTCTTTGTCATATTTTAACACAGGTTTAAATACTGAATTTTTAATCACATCTTCATCTATGATCAAACATCCATTAACTTGGTCTGTACTTTCGACTGCAATTTCCAAAGCATTCAAGGCACTTCTTGCATCTCCATTTGCAGAATTGACAAGAACATCAATAGCTTTTTCATCAATTTGAATGTTCATTTCTCTTATCTTTTTATCTTCTGTAAGAGCATTTTCTATGATATTTCTAATATCTGTATCAGTCAACGGTTTTAACTCAATAATTTGACATCTAGATAAAAGAGCCTTGTTAACTTCAAAGAATGGATTTTCTGTAGTGGCACCTATCAAAGTAATTGTTCCATCTTCAACATATCCTAAAAGTGCGTCTTGCTGTGATTTATTAAATCTGTGAATTTCGTCTATAAACAAAACAGTCTTTTTGTTATACATGCTCAAATTATTTTTTGCAGTTGAGATGACTTCCCTAATATCTTTAACTCCACTAGAAATAGCAGATAATCTTTCGAACAATGAATTAGTTTGATTTGAGATTATTTCTGCCAATGTTGTTTTTCCAGTTCCAGGAGGACCATAAAAAATCATGGAAGGAATTTTATCAGCCTTTATCAACCTATTCAAAAGCTTTCCTTCACCAACCACATGGGATTGACCAAAATACTTATCCAAACTTTTAGGTCTGAGTCTATTTGCTAACGGCGAACTATTTTCTTTTTGTAATTGTAAATTATATTCAAATAAATCCAAAATATTTCCCCTTTAACATTTATTTTATTTATATCTTACCACAAAAACTAAATATCGTTAAATAAAAATTAAAGGCCGGATAATTACCCGACCTTATTCATTATCTAATTTTGATATTTCCTCGTTAAAAGATTTAACATCTGTAAATTCTCTATACACAGAAGCAAAACGAATATATGCCACCTTGTCAATCTTCTTAAGCTTTTTCATTATTAATTCACCTATCTCAGATGAATCTACCTCCCTTTTATTGCTATGTGTTAATTCAACTTCTATCTCTTTAGTAGCCTCAAGCAACACTGAATCTGGAACAGGTCTTTTTTCACAAGACTTTTTCATTCCACGATACACTTTATCCCTATCAAAAGCTTCTCTGTTTTTATCTTTTTTTACCACTGTAAGGTTATTAAAATCATATCTTTCATAAGTGGTAAATCTTTTGTGACAAGAAATACATTCTCTCCTTCGTCTAACTATCTTATCATCTTCCGATGCTCTAGTATCTACAACTTTTGTATCAGATGCATTACAGAACGGACATTTCATTAGAATCCTCTTCTCTTCAAGAATGAAGGTATTTCTATATCGTCGTGATCTTTTTCAGAAGTTTCTTCTGATTTTTGAGAAACTGAATCAGTTTTTTTGTTTGATTTTAATTTGTTAGCCATTGGATTGTCAGAATCAAATCCTGTTGCAATAACAGTAATCTTGATGTCATCTCCTAGTGAATCATCGATACCAGCACCAAATATAATATTAGCATCTGGATCTACTTCTTCTCTAATTAATTCTGCAGCCTCATTAACTTCGAATAATCCTAATTCTTTTCCAGTAACGTTAATTAACACAGCTTTTGCTCCACCAATTGAAGTTTCTAATAAAGGAGATTTAACTGCAAGTTTAGCAGCTTCCATTGCTCTATTATCTCCGTTTGCTTTACCAATACCCATATGAGCAATACCTTGGTTTAACATAATTGATCTAACATCAGCAAAGTCTAAGTTGATTAAGTTAGGTACAGCGATTAAATCGGAGATGCCTTGAATACCGTCCATAAGAACTTCGTCAGCCATCATGAAAGCTTCAGACATTGTAGTTCTCTTGTCTGAAATTTGTAACAATTTATCGTTAGGAATAATTACCAAAGTATCAACTTTTCCCTTCAAAGCTTCAACACCTTGTTCAGCTTGCATTTGTCTTTTTCTTCCTTCGAATGTAAATGGTTTTGTTACAACACCAACTGTAAGTATTCCTTTTTCTTTTGCGATTTGTGCAACTATTGGTGCAGCACCAGTACCAGTTCCACCACCCATACCAGCAGTTACAAATACCATGTCTGTTTTGTCAAGTGCTTCTTCGATTTCGTTTCTACTTTCTTCAGCAGCTTTCATACCAACTGCAGGATTAGCTCCGGCTCCCAAACCCTTTGTAATCTTGCTTCCAATTTGCAATTTAGTATTAATATCTAAATTATTTAAAATTTGTTTGTCTGTATTAACTGCAACAAATTCTACACCTTGCAAACCTTCTTCTTTCATTCTCTTTACGGCGTTATTTCCGCCGCCGCCAACACCAATTACTTTGATTTTGGCTAAATCATTATCTTCTAGTTCCATATCAAAAGTCATAACATCCTCCTAATTTGTAATTAAAATTCCTTTTAATCTCTTTAACTTAATTATACTACAAGTTCAACAATATTTTTAATGACATTTAGCGTTTCTTCACTTCTTATCTGTATTGTACTTGTAGTATAATTTTCGTTATATTTATTTGTTTCCGGCTACATTTAGCGATTTTTCTTTGTATCTATAACATTTTTACAGTTTATTGCTTTTTCTTTGAGTGTGATGTAATTTTTAAATCATAAAACTGATAATACACCAATGTATTATAAATACACCATATTTTTTATGCATCTTATAGAATCTTTTTTACTAAGCAAGCTCCAAAACTGTAATTACTCAGTTTGTTCTGGATTTTCTTTTATCAAAAATGGTTTTTGAGGATCTTTAGTATCTAGCATTTTTGTGTTTATACTTTTAGTACTAATTTCTTTTAAAATCTTCGAAATATTATTTGATTTCTTCTCTGAGTCATTTAAATCTCCAAAAAACACTTTTATTTCGTTTTTTGTAACCATGGTTACATCGTTTGAATTTACGACGTTAATTTCAGTTAATTGTTCTAAAATTTTGTGTGAATAAAGATTATACAAAAACTCATAAAATTTTTCGTCTGACTTTAAATTACTAATTTTTAACAGATTTTCATTAGCTCCAACAACTTTAACAATTTTTGAATAGTCTATTCTATCCTTGTTCTTTGCAATTTTAAAATCTGAATCTACGAAAATTTTATCTTTTCCAACTTCAAAATAACAAATATCATTTGCCTCTTCCACTGTTATTTCAATAGTATTTGGATAAATCTTCTTGATATTTGCATTTCTAATATAAATATCTTTATTAATCTTTTCCTGTAATTTTTTCTTATTAAATCTAAAAATATTTTCTCCTAATGAGTAATTAGCATAATTTTGTATTTCAGATATTTTTACTATTTTATTGTTTTTAACTGTGATTTTTTTTATTGAAAAATAGTCAAGTGTAGCACATAAATACGCTATGAGTCCAATCAATAGCGATATTGCTACAATAATTACTACTCTATGCTTTCTCATCTTGTTCTACCAATCTGTAAAGTTCATCTACAATATCTTTACAAGCAGTTGGATAAGACATTTTCTTCGAGTTTTCTGATAGTTCTTCTAACAATTTATCATCACTTAGTATTTCATTTATTTGGTCAAATAGGGTATTAGCATTCACGTCTTTTTCCAATATAACCTTACTTGCTCCTATTTTTTCAAATGCTCTTGCGTTGTGTTCTTGATGATTTTCTGTTGTATATGCTTTTGGAACAAGTATTGACGCTTTTCCCAAGAATGATAATTCAGCTAGTGTTATAGCCCCACTACTTGTAACGATCAAATCAGACACAGAATAAGCTTTATCTATGTCATCTATATATGGATAGATGTGTAAATTTCTAATGTCATTTCCTGATTTTTGTATAAACTCATCGTAATTTAATTTACCTGTGGCTAAAATTACCTCAAATACATCTTGATTAGATATTTTATCAACCATATCAAGTGTTGCTTTGTTTAATATTTCAGAACCATTTGATCCGCCAAATATGAATACAACTTTTTTATTATCCGATATTTTGTATTGTTCAATTGCTGCGTCTTTATTTTTTTCAATATCAGTAAATCTATTTCTGATTGGATTGCCCGTTACCACTGCTTTTTCTTGATTTTTAAAGTATTTAACAGATTCTTCAAATGTTACAAAATATCTGTCTACATATCTTGATAGTATCCTATTAGTTACTCCAGGGAAGCTATTTTGTTCGTGAAAAGCTACCTTTGCTTTAGTTTTAGTAGCTTTATATAAAATTGGACCACTCACATATCCACCAGTTCCAATAACAAGATCTGGTTTGAATTCTTTAAGTATTTTATTTGCTTCTTTTAATCCTTTAAATAACTCTTTTAAAGCTTTAAATGAATTCGCATTGATTTTTCTAGGAATTCCTCTAACATGTATAGTTTTAAAATCTATTCCCAATTTTGGAACAATGCTACTTTCTAATCCTTTTTCAGTTCCTACATAAAGTATTTTATTGTTTTCATCTCTTTTTTTTAATTCTTCAATTAATGAAATGGCTGGATATATATGTCCACCAGTTCCGCCGCCAGATACTATTATATTCATTGTCTCTCCTCTTCATTGTTTCTGTCTACATTTAAAATTATTCCTACTAATGCCAACATAATCATCAACGATGTTCCACCGTAAGATATAAACGGTAACGTCAATCCTGTTGGAGGAATTAATCCTGTAACCACTGTCATATTAACATAAGCTTGTATTCCTATTACGAAAAGTATTCCAGAAACCAATAATCTTGAATAAATTTGTTTTGTTTTCATCGCAATTCTAATTCCAAAAACTAGGAATGCAAAGTAAGCAATAATTAAAATCAAAGCTCCCAAAAATCCAAATTCTTCACAAATAATCGCAAAGATAAAATCGTTGTGTGCTTGTGACAAATACAAAAATTTCTGTTTACTCATGCCCAATCCGCTGCCCAGAAAACTACCGTTAGATACAGCAGCTAACGATTGGGATAATTGCCATCCCTGATCTTCTAAATTTCCCAACGGATCAATAAAAGCTATAATCCTGTCAATTCTACTGTATCCTATTTTTACTTTAAATATCGCTACGTATCCAAAAACAAGAGCAGTTATAAAAGTAGACACAATATATCTAATATTTAAACCGCTAACCATGAATACGCAAAATACACTTCCTATGATTACTATTGCAGTTGATAAATCAGGTTGCATAAAAACAACTCCTCCCGATATCGCAACTAATATAATCATTCTTAAAAATCCTTCTTTGAAGGTTTTTATTTTATTGATGTTTTGCGATACAATAGCCGCTGCTAAGTTAATCGATGCAAATTTAAGAATATCCGATGGCATAAAGCTAAACGATTTAATCTTGATCCAACGTTTTGCGTAATTTATTTCTTTTCCCAACGGTGTGAAGACCAACATACACAATAATATTGCAAAAATAAATATCCATAATGCATTTTTTTTGTAATTTTCGTTATTAAATACACTTGTAAATTTCATGAAAATAAAACCAAGCAAAGCAAAAATCCCCTGTCTTAGGCCATAATAATACCAAGCTCTATGCTCACTAACTGCGGTTGGCCAACTTGAGCTTAGTACCATAATTATTCCAAAAATCGTCAGGAAAATTGTTATATACAAGATACCTTTCCCATCTTTTGAAAGTTTCATGCTTCTATCCTCGCAAATTATTAACTAATTCTTTAAATTCGTTTCCTCTTTCTTCATAGTTATTGTACATTCCCCAACTTGCACTAGCAGGAGAAAGTAGCACCACGTCACCACTTTCGGCTATTTTATTAGCTCGATTAACAGCTTGTTTCATATCATCTACCAAAAATATATTTTCAAATCCATATTCTCTTGCTTTTTTCTCAAACAAATCTCTAGTTTGACCCATTAAAATCAACGCTTTAAATTTGTTCTTACCAGCTATGAAAAAATTATCCAAGCTTACTTTTTTGTCGTATCCACCAGCTAATATAATAACATTCTTATCAAAAGATTCTATTGCTTTAACACTAGCATCTACATTAGTTCCCTTAGAATCGTTGTAGTATTTTACTCCAGACATTTCCCTTACAAATTCTAGTCTATGTTCTACACCAGAAAAAGTCATTAAAGTTTGTCTGATACTATCATCATTAATACCTATCAACTTTGCTAAAGTAACACAGAATAGAACATTTTGATAATTATGATAGCCTATTAATTTAACATCTTTTAAATCAATTATTTTATTACAATCTGAATCAGAAAAATATATTGAATCGCCTTTTATGAATGAACCTTTTTTAACATCGGTTGAAGTCGATACATCATATACGTTTGATTTTGTAAATTTTTTGCATTCTTCGTAGTATTCATCATCAACATTAAGTACAGTATAACAATTATCGTCTTGATTTTTTAATACATTTTTTTTAGCGTTTACATAATTTTGCATACTTCCGTGCCAATCAATATGATCTGGAGTTATATTGATTATGCAAGAATATTGTGGTTTAAAGTTTTTCGTGCTTTCTAGTTGGAAGCTTGAACATTCAATAACAAAATATGTGTCCTTGTCGCTGTTGTAGATTTCCCATAACATTCCTACTCCAATATTTCCTATTGAAATAGCTTTTCTTCCTGAATCATTCAACATTTTAGTCATCAACGAAGTTGTAGTTGTTTTCCCATTCGTGCCAGTAATAGCAACAATTTTAATATCATCAAAAATTCTTTGCGCCAATTCCAAATCACTCACAACTTCGATACTTAATTCATTAGCCTTCAATATCACTGGATTATCCATTCTAATGCCAGGACTTTTTAAAATAATATCGTATTTATCAATAGTATCGATTGATTCTATTTGAACGTCTAATTCCTTTAATATTTTTGTTTTTTCTTCGTCAATATTATCATCGATAGCTCCCAAATCATATTCTTTTAATTTTAATGTTTTTAGAGCTGATATTCCTGTTCTGGCTAATCCAAATACTAATATTTTTTCCATAATTCACCTACAATATATCTATTAGTGTAATTAAACTTGTAATTACTGATACAACCATAAAAGTTGATACTATTTTTTGTTCTTTGTAGCCTTTTAATTCATAATGATGATGAATTGGGCTCATCAAAAATACTCTTTTTTTGTTTCTCAATTTGTAGCTTGTCATTTGAATTATTACAGATAATACTTCAATCATGTACACAAATCCTAAAATGATTAAGTACAAACTTAAACCGTACATAGCCATAATCATAACCAAAGCGCCACCTATAGCCATCGAACCTGTATCACCCATAAAAACTTTAGCTGGATTTGAATTATACACCAAAAATCCCAATAGACTTCCTGCAAAGATAATACTGAATATACTAGCTGTCGAATTTAAGTTATACAAAATAATACTTGTAGCAATGAACACGGGAATTGATACAGAAGTTGCAAGTCCGTCTAATCCATCAGTAAGATTAGTAGCATTAGATGTTCCCATCATTACGAAAATCAAGAATGGATAAGTTATTATTCCAAAATCTACTGTTTTATGGAAGAAAGGAATGACTTGTTTTGTGAAATTCGGATTCACTTGTTTTATCAAAAAACAAGCTATGATGGAAAACAAAAGTTGTAACACAAGTTTTTGTTTTTCGTTTAATCCTAATGAACGCTTCATTACTAATTTCATGAAGTCATCTATAAAGCCAATTGCTCCAAATGCAAGCATTCCATATATCGCCAACAAAACTTCACTATTAAATAATCTAAATACAATCACCGTAATCAACGTAGATATTATAAATATAATACCTCCCATAGTTGGTGTTCCAGCTTTCGAATAGTGTGATTTGGGGCCGTCATCTCTGATTTCTTGACCAATATGTTTTTGTCTTAAAATCTTGATTATAAACTTTCCTAATATCAATGAAATTACAATTGATAATAACATCGACATTAAAATTTCACTTTTAAAATTCATATTTATCTCCTTAAATAATGAACACTAATTATGTCCAATTTTATACCTCATAAGTATTTATTATACCACACGAAAAAATTATTCTTCAGTATTTTTCTCTTGTTCAGTATAAATTTTAATGTAAGATTTTGGATCCATCAATTTGTTTTCTTCAGGATCAGTTTTTACTACTTTACCTTTTTTACCATTTTTGATTTCGATATTTTTAATACCGTATTTTTCTAAAGTATCTACAGCATCTTCAACTGTGAATCCTACTATTTCAGGAATTCTAATCATTGAGTCCTCAACACTTCCTGTTGTAAGTTCAATTATATCTCCCTTATTCACTTTAGAATATGCAGCTGTTTCTTGAGATTTTACAATTGAATTTGAATTCGAATTTGAATTTGTAACCTTAGACTTTAATCCCAACGAATTTAATTTATCAACTGCTAACTTCAATGTAAGCCCTTCTAATTCTGGAACAGTAACCTTATCTGAATCGTCAGCATCCAGTCTGGTTTTATTTATTCTCTTATATTCGATAATTCTTGAAAAAATCTTTCCTGCAGAAGGTGCGCATACAGCACTTCCGCCGTTTTTTCTTTGAGGCTCATCTACAACAATTAAAACAGTGTATTCCGGGTGATCTGTTGGAAAAGATCCAAAAAATGATGCAGTTGTTTTACTGTCAGTGTATTTGCCGTCTTCGATTTTTATACTTGTTCCCGTCTTACCACCGATTCCAAATCCTTGAATTGCAGCTTTTTTACCACTTCCATCGTCTACAACTCCTTGCAACATTTTATTAATTTGCTTTGAAGATTGTGCTGAAATTATTTGTCTTTTTACTTTTGGCTGAACTTTTTCTATCTTTTTTGTATCCTTTGAAATAAATTCCTTTGCAACATGTGGTTCTATCAACATTCCACCGTTTACTATTGAGTTTAAAGCAGTTATCATTTGAATCGGCGTTGCTGAAATACCGTGACCATAAGAAAGAGTAGCAAGTCTTGCTGCGTCGATGTCTTTAACGCTTTTCGGAGCTATTCCCAATTCTTCAGCCGGTAAATCAATATCTGTTTTTTGATTAAAACCAAATCCATTTACGTATTTTTGCATATTTGCTTTTCCCAAATCTCTACCAATATTTACATATGCAATATTGCAAGAATTGTTGAAAGCTTCTTGGAATGTTTCGTCGCCATGGGGATTCCAATATCTTTCACATCTTATGACAACACCTGGAATATCTCTAATAAATCCATTACAGAAATAATGTGATTCTTGTGTTGCGGTGTGCTCTTCAGTTGCAGCTGCACTAGTTATAGTTTTAAATACACTTCCAGGTTCATAAGTCCATGAAGTTGCTTTGTTTTCCCACATATTAAAATAAAATTTACTGATTTTATCTTGATCATTTTCTTTTTTTAAATCATTTAATTCATTTATTTGATCTTTTAAAAGCGGAGTTTTAGGATCATTGGGATTAAAATTAGGGAAAGATCCCATACCCAAAACACCTCCATTATTTGGATTCATAACGATTATCGTCGCAGATTTTGGTTTAAAATTATTTTCTATGTCTTTTAAACTATCTTCTACAAAGCCTTGGATAGTACTATCTATAGTTGTTTTTAAATCATATCCATTTTCTGGATTAATAATCACAGAACTATCATCTGATAAATCAATCGATCGATTAACTGAACTGTTCAGAATTCTTTTTCCTGGTTTACCTTTTAATTTAGCATTATAAAAGCTCTCCAATCCGACAACACCATCATTATTTACATTTGTAAATCCTAAAACTTGTGCTAACATTTCTTTATTCGGATAATATCTCTTTTTCTCAGAAACGATGCTAATAAATTTCTGATTACTAATAGGTAGTTTTTTTATGTTTTCTATTTCTGTTTTCGATAATGAAGGTTTAACTAGAACTGTTTTCTTTTTATCTAAAACTTTTCTTAGTTCTTCAGGTTTCATGCTTAAAGTTTTTCCTAACGAATCAATTAAGTTTGATTTCGATTGATCGTTTAAATAAGTAGCATTTACATACAAATTATTAGATACCACATTATCTGCCAATGTCTCACCATTTGTATCTAATATTTTTCCTCTTTCAGCATCAATATTAATAGTATTGGTGCTTTGTTTTGCTGAAAGTTTTCGATATTTATCTCCAGCAGGGGTCAATTGTAAATAAATCAGTTTGCCAACTATTAATAATACAATAATTGTCAATATACAAAATAAAACTACAATACGAGAATTGTAGTTTTTATTGAAATTTTTATTGATTTTTTCTTTGCTTAAATTGCGCCTTCTCATTATTTTTCCTCTAATTTTAAGTACATAATTTGAGCATTTTCGGGAAATTGCATACCCAAATTATTTTTTGCTATTTCTTCAATATTTTTATTAGTTAATTTACTTTCTATATTAGATTTTATCACATCTCGGTTGCCTTCTGTAAGCATTACTTGATTTTTTACTTCTTTTAATTCACTGGACATGCTTTGAATCTTAGAATAACGATTCATCACCAAAATGGATAAACAAATAACCACGCATATCATTACTTTATTAAAAGTAGAAAAAAGATTTGTTCTCCTACTAGGTCTATTTAATTTTTTTGTTTGTTCAATTTTTTTGACTTCAAATTCTTTTTTTTCTACATACTGTGGAAAAACTTCAATTTTTCTTTGTGCATTACCCATTTTTGTCTCCATTTATTAATCAAATCATATAATTATCAAATAATCTTTTCAGCTACTCTTAACTTTGCACTTCGAGCCCTAGAATTTTGTTTTAATTCTTCTGTTGAAGGCTCTATCGGCTTTCTAGTAATAATCTTAATTTCAGGCTTATGATTGCAAACACATACTGGAATTTCTGGAGGACATATACAACCTTTTTGTCTTTGTTTGAAAATATCTTTGCAAATTTTATCCTCCAAAGAATGAAACGTTATTATACAAATTCTACCTTCAGGATTCAATAAATCTATGCAATCTCCAACTGCTTGTTCTAAAACGTCTAATTCTTTATTAACTTCAATTCTAATTGCTTGAAAAGTTTTCTTTGCACTGTGGCCTTTTTGATTCATTCTTACTTTTTTAGGAATCGCTTTTTCAATGACTTCTACTAATTCAAAAGTAGTATTAATAGGTTTGACTTCTCTTTCATTGCATATAAATTCAGCAATTCTTTTAGCCCATTTTTCTTCTGAATATTTGAAAATAATATTTTCTAAATCTTCTTGTGAATACGTGTTGACAATATCCTTGGCACTAATCGGATTAGATTGATCCATTCTCATATCCAAAACCGCATCGTGCATATAAGAAAATCCTCTACTATCTACATCTATTTGATAAGAGCTAACACCTATATCCATTAATATTCCATCAACTTTTTCAATTCCTATATTTTGTAAATCACTTTTTATATTTTTAAAATTATCCTTTATAAAGATAACCTTATCTCCATGTTCTTTTAAGCGTTCTTTCGCCACTGTTAATGCGTCTTCATCTTGATCAAAGCAAATTAGCTTACCATTCCCAATTCTTTTTGCAATTTCTCTGGAATGTCCAGCGCCTCCAACAGTGCAATCCACATAAATTTTACCGTCTCTAATATTCAAATTTTCGATGCATTCATTTAATAAAATTGGCACATGTTTGAATTCCATAATTCACCTACAAATCAAGATCATTTAAATCATCAGCTAAATCGTCATAGTTTAATGAAGAGTCATTAGAATATTGTTCCCATTTTTCCTTATCCCATATTTCAATACGATTAGATACTCCAATAATGGCAACTTCTTTTTTGATATCTGCATAGTTTCTCAAGGATTGCGGAATCAAAAACCTTCCTTGTTTATCAATTTCCTGGTTACTAGCACCAGCGAAAAACACCCTTGAAAACGCTCTTGCTTGTCTTCTAGTTAATGACAATTTATTAAGCTTTTCAGTCATTTGGATAAAATCAGATACAGGATATACGAAAAGACATTCATCCATACCTTTTGTAATGTAGAATTCTTCTCCTATTTCATCCCTAAACTTTGAGGGCATAATAACGCGACCTTTTGAGTCAATATTATGAAAATATTCGTTAATAAACATTTTTCCCTCCACTTTGTTCCACTTTCATTCCACTACATTAATAATATCTTTTATATATGATGCTTTCAATGTTTTTATACGTTCTGAATATACGTTCTTATTGATATTTACTTAAATTTAAATATATGTTAAAATACTCTACGTAATAAAAATTAAAGAGGATGAATATGAGAAAGAAATTTGGAATTTTTTTAATGACGATAGGTATTCTGCTATTTGCTTTATATTTCGCAGCCAGATTAATACCTACCTATTATAGTGAAAATGATATAAGTAAAGATATATCATCCACAGAAATGGAACAAAACAACAAAAAGGAATTCAAAAACGACTTTGACGCTGTAAACTCCATTAGCACAACTACATCGTTGTTTAATTTTACAGCTATAAGCGGAGAAAATGTTATTGGACAAATTATTATCCCTGATTATAATTTGAGTTTACCTATTCATCGTGGAGTAACTGACGAACACTTATTAAGTGGTGCAGCCACAATGAAAGAAAATCAAAAAATGGGAGAAAAAAATTACACACTAACAGGTCACTACATGAAAAGAAACGGCTCTTTGTTTAGTAAAGTGTATGATTTAACTAAAGGTACTAAAGTTTACATTACAGATAAGAAGAACATCTACGAATATGAAATCGTAGATAGAAAAGTTACTGACTCGTATGCGTTTTACATGTTAGAAGACTATAGAATTGAAAATTATGATAATAAACCTATTCTTTCTTTGATGACATGTGATATGCCAAATGATCCTAATAACAGAGTATTCCAAATAGGAAAACTTGTTAGATCTTTTAAATACGACAAAAATTATTTCAAACAAAATTAGAACAAAAATTTAGACCACAGATGAACTTCAAAATTCTTCTGTGGTCTTTGCATATAAAAAACTCTCCTCACAACTGTGAAGAGAGTCTGTTACGCTTCTTAAATATCTAAAATTTTACCATTTTTAGGAAAATCGTATATTACATCTTTTCTTTCAATGATTATTTTGGTTTTTTCATTTATTTTTTCGTTTGCTCTGATAAGTTCAAATAGCTCTTTTGTAGGATTAATCGCTGTTGGTTTTCCCATCATATTAATCATAGAAAAATCACCAGAAGTATCACCGTAGCAGTATGAATTATCGACATCAATATCATAACGTTGAACAATTTCATCAATTACAGCCTTTTTACTATTTTTATCCCACATTGGCACCACTTCTCCAGTGTACATTCCCGATTTTTTCAAATACAAGGATGCTCTGTATTCTGTTACGCCATAACTCTCAGCCATTTCTTTTACCAAAAAGTCAGGGCTTCCTGAAATAAAAAATATCAGATGATTATTTTCTTTGTGAAATTCTATCATCTCACGGGTATATCTGTAAACTTTCTCTTTAACTTGGCTGATTACTTGATTAGATATAAATTCATTGAACTCGCTACTAAATCCTTTGAGTTTGTACTTATACACATCAACCAATTGATTGAGATACTCATCATAGTCGATTTTTCTTTTTTCGTATTTTTGGTATGCTGGATAAACTTTTTCGTAGTATAATTTTTGATCTATTATTTCAAAATTTACTAATTTTTTGAAATGCTCAATCATTAGTGAATCTCTAGCTATTGTTCCATCAATATCAAAAAAAGCGCCTATTTTCATTGTTTGGTACTCCTAGATTCTTCAACTAATCTGTCAAATTTTTCAATTATATTGCGAAATTCTAAGCTTTTTTTCTTTTGAGGAATAGGATTTATAATATCCAAAATCAAAGAATACGCTAAGCAAATTACAGCCGATGCAAATGTAAAAGTAAACATCATTAACAATGTAAGTCCAAATTTATTTAAAATCGACAACATCGACATTACAAAAAGAACAGCTGATAAAATAAAAATAGCAGTTGTGAATATATATTTTTTTTGTTTATTGTGTAATTTATTATGTAAAAAATGCACTATAATCATTAGTATAGCTACAAATACGAAAAATAAAAACGTAAAACCTTTGTATTTCCATACCACAGATAAAATTGATTTCATGTTAATCCTCCTTTTTTTATTATATCATATATATTGATCTTTTAAGATAATTTATTTTCTAAAACAAAAAAATCCGAGTCAATCCCGGATTAGATGGTGCGCCTTCAGGGACTCGAACCCTGGGCCCACTGATTAAGAGTCAGTTGCTCTACCAACTGAGCTAAAAGCGCATATTAAATTTAAAAAAGTGGTGCGCCTTCAGGGACTCGAACCCTGGGCCCACTGATTAAGAGTCAGTTGCTCTACCAACTGAGCTAAAGGCGCATATCTTTACCACAACAATAATATTATACACTATTTTAAGAATTTGTAAAGAGTTTTAAATATTTTTAAAATTCAATTTATTGAAATAATCTAATCATAACCACCAGCTTAGCTGGTGGTTTGCTCTGCCCCTATAAGGGGCTGTTGCCTGCAATGCACCTTGTGCATATTGAATGTCCGACAGCTGCACTACATTCTCAATTGACGCTAAAGCGCCTCTTTCTTCTTTTTATTTTTTATTCTTTTTCCCAGTAAATGGGTTTATATACTCTTTCAAACTTATTTGGTCCGCTATATAATCTTC
>NZ_NDYF01000016.1:0-193592 GCF_002243175.1 Finegoldia magna | reverse complement strand
AGCGTCACCAATAATAGTCAACGGAACAAGGCCTACAATAGAAGATTTCAAAAAGAAATTCTCCAACATTCCACAAGATGGATCGGTAGAAGTAACACTTGAAAAAGAGCCTGATTACACAAAAGTAGGACAATTTAGAGTTAACATAATATTTAAACTTAGAAAAACACAAGAAATATCAAAATCTTATGTGTTTATCAAAATCGAGAAACCTGTTGTAGAAGAAAAAGACAATGAAAAAGAACCTGACGAGAATTCTATTGATAAAAAGTCAGAAAAATCTCAACCAAAAAATGAAAAAAACAACGATAAAACTGATTTGAATATCGACACTAAAACACAAGATGAAAAACAAAAGAATTTGGAAAACTTGAAGGAGGAGATTAGATGACTTTAATAGTAGGAATACTTTTCACTATAATTTTTTATAGCTTAACAGCCCAATCGATAAAAAAACATCCGGGGGCATATTATGTAGGAATGTATGCGTGGACGGGACTAGTTGTGTGTTATTACAACATGGATTACTACAGATATTTGCCAACTTGGTTCAACGATTATTTCATGAAAATATTCGCTAGAGGAATATTTGCAACGGCAACATTCATGATAGTAATGTTCTTAGGGACTGTTACAAAACACAATGATTTTACGAAAAAACTGATGAACATTCGTGGAGAAATGTCTATCATAGGAAGTTTGCTGGTTATAAGCCACAACATAATATTTGGAATACACTATTTTCCAGTGCTATTCACAAATCCTTCATCCTTGCCAAAAAGAGAACTAATCGCATCAATAATAACAATATTTTTATTGTTGATGCTGATTCCACTTTTTGTGACATCATTCAAATCAGTTCGAAGAAAAATGAACGCAAAAAACTGGAAGAAACTTCAAAGAATGGCGTATCCATTTTTCATTGGAATTTATATGCATGTAATGGTGCTTTATTCAAATGATTGGAAAGCACACATCTCTGGAGTTATAATATATACGATTATTTTTGCAAGCTATGTTATATTGAGATTAAGAAAATCCATATATAAGAAGAAAAAATCACAAAAACAGAGATAATTTAGTTTGTTTGTATAATAATAATAATGATATAATGTAACTATCAAATAAGAAAGGAACATATATCATGTCAGAAACAGAAATTTACGAAATTACGAGAAATTATGCTGTAGTCACAGCGGTATTTCTAATCCTCAGCGTTATCGGTATCTACTTATCATTAAAACGCAAAGACGATCATTTGCTAGGAATCGTAACAAGTGTATTTCAAATAGCAATATCATTTGCAATGTTGTGCATGAACTTCACAATAACTTTGCTACACGATGGAATGGGTGCAGATGACACAATGCTTGTGAATTTCTGCTTGTACGGATGGTTATTGGCATTAGTATTGATGGGTATTAGCGCAACAGTAACCATTAGAAATATCTTAAAACAACGCAAGAAACAAACAAAATTGAATTACTAAAACAACGGCCACCAACAATTGTTGGTGGTTTTTCCGTCTAAAATTGTACAGATTGATTATTACATGTAAATATTATAAAATAAAATAAAAACAGGAGGGAATATATGAAAAACAAATTCAAATTAATCATTTTCTTAACTCTTATGTTGGTATTATTTGCAAGTTGCAACCAAAAACAAGATGAGCCTACAAAAAAAGCCACAGGAGTTGAATCCAAAAACGTAACCACACAACAAGACAAACAAAAGAAAATCGAAGTATACGAACAAAACATCAAAGGCGTCAAGGAAATCAAAGTAGCAGAACTTGATGACGTGAGTGCAAGAAAAGAAATCACAGTGTATCTTGGAAGAAAAACATGCCCAGATTGTCAAAGATTTTCAAAAGTATTCAAACCATTTATATCCAAATATGAAATCTACTACATAGATAGTGTCGCTGGAATCAAAAAATCTCCAGAAGATTTGAAGAAATTCAGAACCGATAACGACCTCAAAACAGTCCCAGCAGTATTTCGAGTTAAAGACGGAAAAATCACCGATAGAATGAACATCGACGACAAAGAGGGGACTTCACCAGAAGAACTACAAAAGTTTTTTGATAAGAAATAAGTCAAAGCCATAACGTTAGTTATGGCTTGTTGTTTTAGTTTCCCAATCATCATCTAAAGGAGGATATTTAAATTTTTGTCTTTCTTTAGGGCTCAAACTTTTAAAATCATCTTTTGATTGGAATTCGATAGAATCTAGACTCATTTTCCCAGGATTTGGGTAATCGTCGTAGGTATAAACAAGAGTATAACCCTCAGGATCTTTTATCTGTACTCTGTATACTTGGTTTCCTTTTATATAATCTTTTATCGCTTTTATCTCTTTTATGTTATCTTTTTTTATCCCTTGAACTTCCATGTATCTATATAACTTTTTGTATCCATAATGTCTTTGAACAGGAACAGCTATTATCCATTTTATAGCTACAAAGACCACAAGACATATTAGTAGTATTTTGACTATTGAAAACTTTTTCTTTTTTATTGTTTTATTCTCCTTTCTATGATGTTATTATACTATAAAATACAAAGAAGGAAAGGGTATGAAAAGATTTTTTTTATTATTTTATTTATTAGAATTGTTAGCTTACCATACTTCTTTTCCAATCATTCTTCCCCAATCAATATCTTCTTTTTCATATTGACCATTAAAATCTTCAAACAAATCTTCAATATTTATCTCATCATCAGACGAATTTTCGATAATTAGTTTGCTATCTTTAATTTTTAAATCCAAAATATCATCATCTTTCCAATTTAAAACATCCAAAATCGACCTTGGAATTTGTAATACATGAGAATCTTCACACCTATGTAATTTGATTTTCATAATTCTTCCTAAAAGTTAAGTCATTAATGCATCTAGTATATACCTTTTTAAAAATTTTTGAATGTCATTTGATATTCCTCCATAAAAATATAGTATAATTATAATACAAACACGAAGGAGATATAAAGATGCAAAAAACAACAAAAACAAACTTCAGAAAAATATTGAAACTAGTTTTATGGGCAGGTCTAATTATATTTTGTATCAATTTAATTATAAAATATCCTGTACACAGGCACATTGGTTTTGACAGGATGTATAAGTACATGGATATGCAGAAAATCCCAAGAAGTGATATCAAAAGTGTGAGGGCTTTCAGATCCACAAAAACGGACGATTATGTTTATTGGGTTGTGTTAAAAGATTTGGAAAATTATAGGTTTGAATATGGATATAATTTGAAAAAAGATAACATGTCATTGAACATTAGTAAAAAAGAATATGATGATGTGTACAAGTATATTAGTGACGAGGAAGTTGCTACATTAAAATATAAACCATTGAAAGAAAGCATTTACTATTTCAAAAAATAAAAACGGATTGTAGATTTTACTCTACAATCCATTTTTTTATTCCAAAACTATTAGAAGTTGGTCTGTGTCGATGGTGTCATTTTCTTTGATTAGGATTGATTTTACAATTCCTTCTGATTTGGATAGTATGTTGGTCTCCATTTTCATGGCTTCCACTACTACCAATGGGTCGTTGACTGATACTTTGTCGTTTTCTTTGACTAGGACTTTTACGACTCTTCCTGGAATTGATGCTCCGATTTCTTTGTCGTTGTTAGGGTCTGCTACTGATAGGTTATCTTCTTCACGTTCTGTGATTTTCGCAGATTCATCGAACACTCTGACTTCACGTCTGTTTCCGTTTACTTCATAGGTGAAGTTTCTGTAGCCGTCTTTTTCCAATCTTCCTTTTTCGATAAGTTTGATGATGAGGATTTTGCCTTCTTCTATTGGGACTTCGACTGTTTCTTTTTCGTTTATTCCTTCGAAGAATGTCGGAGTGTCCATGTAAGTGAAGTTGCCTTTTGTTTTTCTGTAGTCGATGTATTCTTCGAATACTTTTGGATAAAGTGCGTGTGATACGATGTCTTTTTCGTCGAATTCCATTTTGTATTTGTCTTCTAAATCTTTTTTGTCTTTTTCAAAATCAAATGGGTCGATGTAAAGTCCCGCTCTTTTTGTGATTGGCTTTTCATCTTTTAATACGATTTTTTGTAATTTTTCGTTGAATCCACCTTCAGGTTGTCCCATCATTCCTTTGAAGAATGATATTACTGAGTCTGGGTAGTCGAGGTTTTTGCCTTTTTCGTAGATGTTTTCAGGAGTGAGTCCATTTGCCACCATGAATATAGCCATGTCTCCAACCATTTTGGATGATGGTGTAACTTTGATGATGTCACCAAGCATGTCGTTGACTTTTTTGTACATTAATTTTACTTCGTCGAATTTTTCTCCAAGTCCGAACGATTCTACTTGTGGTTTGAGGTTGGAATATTGTCCACCAGGAATTTCGTAGCGATAAATTTCTGTTGTACCACTTTTCAAATCGCTCTCAAATTGTGAGTAGTAGGAGCGAACGTCTTTGTAGTAGTTGCTGATTTTATCACAGTTTGAAAGGCTGATTCCCGTTTGACGTGGCGTATTTTCAAGAGCGGCTACGACTGAGTTGAGTGCAGGTTGACTTGTGAGTGAACTCATTGAGTTAAAGCAAGTGTCAACTATGTCAACTCCAGATTCACAAGCGTTGATTATCGTAGCGACTCCGTTTCCTGTGGTGTCGTGTGTGTGCAAATGAATTGGAACAGAAATTTCGTTTTTCAATGCTGAGATTAGCTTCGTTGCGGCGTATGGTTTCAACAATGCGCTCATATCTTTTATGGCAATAATATTTGCGCCGATGGATTCTAGTTCCTTTGCTTTTTTTACGTAATATTCTAGTGTGTATTTGTCTCTTGTTTCGTCCAAAATGTCACCTGTGTAACAAAGCGTTGCTTCCAAGATTTTTCCTTGTTCAAGTACGCTGTCACACGCAAGTCTCATTCCGTCGATGTAGTTTAATGAATCGAATACTCTGAACACGTCGATTCCGTTTTCTGCGGCTTTTTGTACGAATTTTACCACGACATTATCTGGATAATTTTTGTATCCTACGGTGTTGTTTCCACGAAGTAGCATTTGGAATAAAATGTTAGGAATTCTTTTGCGAAGTTCTTGTAGTCTAATCCAAGGATCTTCCTTCAAAAATCTGTAGCTTACATCAAATGTTGCACCGCCCCACATTTCCAAACTAAACAAGTCCTTCATCAACTCATTGGTAGCTTCTGCGATAGGAAGCATATCTCTTGTTCTCATTCGTGTCGCCATCAATGATTGGTGCGCATCTCTTAGAGTTGTGTCAGTGATTAGAAGTTTATCTTGGTTCAAAATCCAATCACTAAGTCCCTTGGCGCCTTTTTCTTCGAAAATATCCTTAGTTCCTGTTGAATTTGTCTTGGTAAATTCTGGAATTTGTGGAATGTTGTAATCTTTTTTGTCGTTATTAATGGAGCGTTCACTGATGAAATTCAACACCTTTAATTCCTTATCAGTTGATGGTTTTATGTCGAAAAGTTCAGGGTTTTTGGAAATAAATCCAGTATCACACACTCCCTTGTGGAATTCTTCAGTGTTTAAGACATTGATGATGAAGCCGATATTTGTCTTCACACCGCTGATTTTCGTTTCTCTCAAAGCACGGATTGCTTTGTTGATTGTGTCGTTGAATGTTCTGGAGAAGGCAGTGATTTTAACCAAAAGCGAATCGTAATATGGTGTGATTACTGAGCCTGTGAATCCATTTCCACCGTCAAGTCTCACGCCGAATCCGGAACTTGTACGATACAAATCAATCTTACCAGTATCAGGCATGAAATTATTCGAAGGATCTTCTGTCGTGATACGGCATTGAATTGCGTAACCATTGCAGTGAACATCGTCTTGTGAATAAATTCCTATCTCATCTGAATCAAAACTTTTGCCGTCTGCTATCAGAATTTGAGTTTGTACGATATCAATCCCAGTGATAAGTTCACTAACTGTGTGTTCTACTTGAACTCTTGGGTTTACTTCGATGAAATAGTGATTTTCATCTTCGTCCACCAAAAATTCTACAGTACCGGCGTTTGTGTAGCCAACTTCTTTGCAGATTTTGATGGCATCGTTGTGAAGTTCGTTTTTTGTCTTTTCAGAAATCGAAAATGCAGGAGCGAATTCCACAACCTTTTGGTGACGTCTTTGAATGGAACAATCTCTCTCGTATAAGTGAAGAATATTTCCGTGATTGTCGGCTATGATTTGCACCTCAATGTGTTTTGGATTGCGGATGTATTTTTCGATAAACATATCGTCTGATCCGAAAGCTTTCTTGGATTCGTTTTGTGCGCTGACGAAAGAACTCATCAAATCGGATTCTTTTTCGACAATTCTCATTCCACGTCCGCCGCCACCAGCACAAGCTTTTACCATAACTGGATAGCCGATTTGGTTTGCGATTTCCAATGCTTCATTTTTATTTCTGATAGGAGTCTCCACGCCTTCGATAGTTTGTACGCCGGCTTTTTTGGCAACTAACTTCGATTGGACCTTGTCACCTAAACTATGTAGGACAGATTCATCAGGACCCACGAAAATTATTCCGTTTTCCTTGCAACGTCTCGCAAATTCTGCATTTTCACTCAAAAATCCATAACCAGGATGAATAGCATCGCAGTGTTTGGATTTTGCAATCGCAATGATTTTTTCGATATCTAAATAACTCGACAAAGGTGATGCCGCATCCTTTATCAAATACGATTCGTCAGCTTTCGTTCTGAAAAGGGAAGTCTTGTCCTCTTCGCTATAAATCGCAACGCTTCTTATTCCAAGCTCACTACAAGCTCTAAAAATTCTTATAGCAATCTCGCCACGGTTTGCCACTAGAAGTTTTTTTATTTTATCCATACTACACCTCTTTAAATTTGGATATATTCAATATTATTTCGGTCTAACAATTCAATCGCATAATCATCTACACGATAAGCTTCGTGATAATAAATCTTGCTAATTCCAGCTTGAATTAAAGATTTCGTGCAGTTCAAACAAGGAAAATGAGTCACATAACAAATACAACCCTTCACAGCAATTCCTTCTTTCGCACAATACAACAAAGCATTCATCTCCGCGTGAATCGTAGCAATACAATGTCCGTCACGCAAAGTGTGACCAACCTCGTCGCAGTGAGGATTGCCACTAATAGCACCATTGTAACCTGTCGATACAATCCTGTTGTCAGAATTCACCAACACACAACCGACAAAAGCCCTGTCACAAGTGCTTCGTGTCGCAACATTCAATGCCAAATCCATAAAATATTCATTCCAAGATTTTCTCATATTGACCTCTCATCATCATTAAAAAATTTCTTTACCTTTAATATTATCACAAAAACACAAAAATCAAAACAGAAACACCATTTGAATAAATAGACAGTTAACGTAATAAATGGTATATTCAATACAAGCATTATCTTAATTAACATTTAAATAAAATTCTTTTATTATTCAAATTATTGAAAGGGAAAAAATGAAAAATAATATAATATTAAAACATTCAACAAAATACATAAAAACAATTCTAATAGGACTTATATTTCTTATAATTTCACCACTTTTAACAATGCTAATTCCAATATTAAAAATGAAAATTATTGATGATTATATAGCTATCAAAGATTATAAAGCAATAATAAATACTATATTGGTCATCATTTCATTACATACGGTTAGTCATATATTTGAATGGATACATAATAAAATTTTTTATACAACAAACTGTAAGATAGTAAGAGATGTTAGGGGAGATATATTTTATCATATATTTTTTTCAAAATTGAGTGACACAAAAGAATATGAAGTGGGAGATTTAATTACTAGAACGGAAGATGATATTAAGAATATGTCTGTATTTTTAATAGACGTTATTGTAAATGCACTTAGAAACATAATTGTGACAATTATATCTTTAGCGATGCTGGTTTATATATCATGGAGAATATCATTAGTAATCTTTTCGTTTGTAATAATTTATTTTTTATTTACGAATTTCTTTAAGAAAAAGATACATGAACTTTCTAAAATTTACATCAAGACATTATCGGATTCTAGAAATACATTGATATCTTTAATGAATAGGATAGTTTCGATAAAAATAAATTCATACGAAAAATATAGTTATAAAATTTATGATAAATCTATTGTGGATAAAAGAGATTCAAATATTAAGCTTGGCGTAATGAGAAATACTGGTAAAATTACTATAAATTATCTACTATATTTGATGCCATTTATAGTCTTATTAATGGGAAGCTTAATGACGGTGGATAAATTATTTACAATAGGTTCAATAATTGCATATTTAGATTACTTAACAAAGATGATAACTTCATTGGAAGAATTAAATGAGCTTAACTTTAATTTTGCAGCGGCAAAGATTTCATCTGAAAGAATTAATGAAGTTATTAATTTAGAAACTTTTAGTGAAAAAGATGAATTGTCAACAGAAATAAATATGAGAGATATTTCTGTAAGTTTTAACGACAATATTATTTTGAATGATATAGAATTTAAAATAAAAGATTGTGATAAAGTATCTATTATTGGGAAGTCTGGGTCTGGGAAATCAACATTGGTTGATATTATTACAGGAAATCAAACTGCAGATAATGGAGACATAGATTTTGGACAATTAAAATATTATAATGGTGCCTATATTCCTCCTGAGCCATATATTTTCCAAGGCGACTTAGAAGATAATATAGTTTTAGATTCTGATTTTAATGCAAAACAATATAATAAAGTGCTTGATATTTGCCTTATAAATCCACATGAAGCACCGTATAATGGTAGTCTAATTAATCTTTCTTATGGAGAAAAGCAAAGAGTAGAATTAGCAAGAGCACTGTATAAAGGAAAGAGAACTCTTATA
The DNA here is from genome assembly GCF_002243175.1 of Finegoldia magna. Taxonomy (GTDB): domain Bacteria; phylum Bacillota; class Clostridia; order Tissierellales; family Peptoniphilaceae; genus Finegoldia; species Finegoldia magna_J. The sequence continues at coordinate 184,713 of NZ_NDYF01000016.1, read as the reverse complement.
ATTGACGAAGGAATTTCAAATATAGACCTAAATGATTTGAATGTAATCATTGATAATCTGCTTAATTTAGAAAACTTAACTTTAATATATATATCCCATAATCAAGAAATTGCGCGTAAATTTCCTTTACAAGCAAAATTAAAGAATAAAAAATTAATTTTTGAGAAGTAAAAAGCCACATAATGTGGCTTAGAGAAAATAAAAATATTTACAAAATTATGCGTTAATTTTCTTTTCAAGAGCTGTTGTCAAAACTTCGGAATAATTTATATTTTGGTGATCACAAAGTCTAACCAACCATTCAGGGACTGTAACATTTTTTCTGATGGTTTTGTTGTTTTTGATAAATGGTGTTGGATCAACTTGAATCATAGACGCAAATCCATCTTCAACTTTTATTTTTGTAATATCACTTGGTTTAGGAAGTGGAATATCTTCATCAATGAAAGTTGCCAACACGCTTTCTAACATTTGATGAGCATTCACCATTGCTTCTTCGATATTATCTCCTTCAGTTCCACCGCCGAATTCTGGAAATTCCACCCAATATGAATCTTCTTCTTTATGAAAAATAGCAGGATATGATTTTAACATCGTCTAACCTCCTTATGCTTTAATAATACGCATAATGCGCATAAAAGTCCAGCATTGTATTAGAATAATATAGGATATAATAAAAATAGAAGGAGTTGAGGTAATGAAAATCACAACTGCAGAAAATTTCAGGGATAATTTATCCGAAATGATTGATGAATTAATAAAATCAAATGAACAGCTAAAAGTTACCACAGAAATGGGAAATGTCGTCGTACTTAGTGAGGCACATTACAACGGGATAACGGAAACTCTTAAAATATATTCAAATCCACAAGAAAAAGAAAAAATAATAGAAGGATTACATACAACAGTAGATGATTGTGTATCTGAGGAAGAAATTAATCAGAATAATTTTTAATCACACACACAAAAAATCACGACTAAAAATGATGGTCGTAAGCTGTAGACTTGACTAAGTAAAGAATTTATAATACAATTGTGTTACGATGTAACACAAGAAAAGGAGTGATTTTATGGCTACTATAACGATTAGATTGAGCGAATCGGATAAGGAACTTTTCACAAATGTTTCAAAAGAAAAAAACAAAACTTTATCCGACTGGGCAAGAGAATCATTATTGGAAAAAATCGAACAAGAGTATGATGAAAAGATAGTTAATGAGTATCTCCTAAACAAAGACAAAATGAAATTTTACAGTAATGATGAGGTAAAAAAAGAGTTGGGTCTATGAGAGTTGTTTATTCAGAAAAATCATTAAAATCCTTGAAAAAACTTGATAAGCCTATTCAAAAAATGATTATTCATTATATGGAGAAAGTAGGTCAATTAGATGAACCACGTGCAAGAGGTAAGGCGTTGTCAGCCAATTTGAGAGGATTTTGGCGATACAGAGTGTCGAACTACAGAATTATTTGCGAGGTTGATGACGATAAATTAATAATCTGCGTTGTAGAAGTCGATCATAGGAAAAATATATATTAAATACTAACGGAATGTTATTTGTAGTTACGAGTTATTATTCTACAAATAACATTTTTTTATTTGCAAATCTCAAAACTTTTTCACACCAAAAAAAAGCCACACAATGTGGCTTTTTATTACTCATTTATGAACAAGTTTGGTGCTGTATAATATTTTCGGGCGCCACTTACGACGTTATCTTTTCCGATTCGTGTGTAAGGGGCTACAAAGTGTTTGTTGTAGATGAACAGTCCCACAACTTGTGTGAATTTGTTGAGCACTGGTCGTTTTTCTTCAAATTCCAAGAATTCGCACTTATTCATGTCGTAATATTCTTGGAAGACGTAACCTGTTTTGATAAATTCTGGAAGTTTTTCTTTCAAATCTTCTTCAGTCATTTCACGGCCAACGTATATTCCAAGAGAAGCGTAGCCGTCGATTGGTTTGAAGATGTACTTGTCTTTGTTCATTATGATTTCATAGGCGTCACGTTCTTCGATTTTTTTCGTAAATGGAACGTGTTCGTCGATGAATTTCTTTTCTTCAGTATTTAACAACGCTTGTGTTTGTTCGTCTCTGAAGATTTCGAAAATAAGCTTGGAGTGCATCAATTGTGATCTGAACGATCCCACCATGAAGAATGCATTATCCATGTACGCATCCAAGAATGGTTTGATTTGATCTTTTATTTTCAACAATTCCAATGTTACGATTCTTCTGTAAACCAAATCTATTACGTAATCTCCGTGGCACAATTTGCCGTTTTTGTATTCCAAATCTCTGATGTCGATGATTTCGCAGTTGAATCCATTTTCTTCGTAGACTCTTTTGAATTCGTCAAATTCGTTCGGAGTTCCTACTTCCAAATTATCCACGATTGCGACGTTTGGTTTCTTGTCCGACACGTATTTTTTGTACATATCAGCTGTTTCCCAAACCCATGGAGTGAACATGTCGACATTTTCAACAGGGTGTTTTTCCATGAATTTTTGCATAGCTTTTGTTTGTAGAAGAAGTTGTCCCAATGTGTTGTCTTCGTTCATCGCAGAAGATCCGTCTGTGTTGAGTTCACAAAGCATGTAGTTTACTCCGTCGTAGAACACGTCGTAGCGACAGATTGGAACGGGAACATCGTATCCTGGATCGTGAAGTACAAGTTCTTCAATTGCTGGATCCAATTGGAATATTTTACGATATTCAGGATTTTCTACGAATTCTTTGGTAATTTTGTCAGTCATGCTCATCAAAATATTCGAAATGTATACAAAATCTGAGCGGTTCTTTTTGTTGTAGAAAAGACCTTGGTAGGTCATAGGGATTGGTTCTCCGTGATAAATCGCCTTAGAAACTTTTGTTTTGGCGATAAAATCCACGAAATCCCTATAATACATATCTTCGTCTTCTCGTACTATTTTATATAATTCTAATGAATATTCGTCATTAAACATCTAAATCCTCCAATTTTATTTCGCTTTCAATCACAGCTTCACGAAGTCCTTTTTCCTTGTAAGTTTTCTCGAACTTGTCCCTTGGATTTATTCCTTTTTCTAACATTTCTTCTAGTGGAATGAGATATCCGATTTCATTTGCTGGAAGGCCGTTTTTTGCCATATCCACAAGCATTTTGCAAAACTCTAACATGTTTACATTCATAAATGTAGCATCCAGTCCTTTTTCACGTGCATCTAGTTTTGCTTTCATGCAAGATTCGTATGTCATATTTTTGAATAACTCAGATAATTTGTCCAAGTTAGTATCGTCGTAGAACAAGCCTTTGATTAGAGCGACTGCTGAGAAATTAAGTGGATATTTGATTTCATCCATCATTCTGATTTCGATGTATCGTTTTGCTCTTACATCAGGAAATACTATGGATAATGCGTGGAAAATCAAATCAGTATCTCTAACATCTTCAAATACTTCCTTGAAAGTTTTTCCTCCTACATAGTATTGTTCGTGGTTTTCATCAATTGAGAAAATCAACGGCGTGTTTAATATATTTTCGGCGTATTTCTTGTAGCTCAAATCATCGTCGAAACTAAAAGGATACATTCCGGATCTGTCAGTGTCTGTGTTTTCCCAGATGATTTCTCTCATGTTGCGACTTTTTGCAGGCTGTCCTTCGAAAATGTATGCGTTGTCGAACAATGTGTAGAATACTGGAGACAAACAGTTTGCAATTTTGTATTTCTTAACGAAATCTTCTTCGGATGAGTAGTCGATGCTGCATTGCAAAGAGCAAGTCCCTTTCATCATATTGTGAGCCATGTCTCCTCTTTCGTTGAAATATTTGTACATAAAATCGTATCTTTTTTTAGGCAAGATTTTAATCTCGTCGATTTTAGTCACAGGATGATAGCCCAAAGTCACCATAGCTTGGTTTTTCTTATCGAAAACTTCAACAAGTTTTCTCATATTTTTAATGTAAATATTCTTCAAATCGTCGATGTTCCACTTTGATGACAAAGCAACTTCAAATTGGCTTCCAGGTTCTGTCGACACTGCCAAATCATCATTTTCAAGTCCAAGGATAAAGTCTCCTTCCTTATAAGCGACACATCCTCCTTCGTGAAGTTCTCTGAGAGTTTCTGCTACTCCGTCTTCGCCAAAATACGACACAGTCTTCAAAGTATCTTTGTCTATGATGAAATGTTCCATCTCCATTCCGACAGTGAATTCTTCCTTTAATTTTTCTCCGCTTTTAATGTAGTTAATTACAGCTTTAAGCTGTTTTTCGTAATCCATTTTTACTCCTTTTTAATGTCTGCTACAGTAATATCACAAATTTTTATCAAATCTTCGGGAGCAATTTTGATTTGCGCTCCAATTTTGCCTCCAGACACGTAAATATATTCTTTATTTTCACAACTTTCGTCGATAAAAGTCTTAAATTTTGTTTTCATTCCGATAGGAGAGCAACCGCCTCTTATGTAGCCTGTAGTTTTCAACAAATCTTTTACGTGAATCATTTCAAGCTTTTTCACTCCGGCTATTTTCGCACACTTTTTCAGGTCAAGCTCATCTTTTACAGCCACAACGAACACGAAATTTTCGTTCGTATTGGAAACTGTGACAAGAGTTTTGAACACGTAAGCTTCGTCTTCATTTAATTTGTTTGCGACGTTTTCTCCGCTCACATCGTCTCCTACAGAGTATTCTATATATTTATACCCAATTTTTTCTTTGTCGAGCATTCTCATTGCGTTAGTTTTTTTCATAAAAACATCCTTTCATTATTAATATTATACTACAAGTAAAAATTTTGTGGATTTATAAAATATTTGATGCGTTTACTTGCGTAAATTGTCTGTTTATGGGTAAATATATACGAGGAGGAATTTTAATGGAACAAAGTTTAAACATTAGATATATATATCACAGTTCATTTTCTTTGGAGTTTGAAGACAAGATTATTATTTTCGATTATTTTCAAGGAACTTTGCCAAAAAATGTGAACGACAAGAAGGTGATTTTCGTGGTGACTCATTCACACGCGGATCATTACAATGAGAGTATTTTTGATTATGAAAATGCCAGTGACATTACATACATTGTCAGCGAAGATGTGTACGAAGAGGTTTTTGATTACGATACGAAGGACAATGTTGTTTTTTTGGGACAAGATAATATTGAGGATTTGAAGAAGCACTTCGACAAGAAGGTTATAAAACTTGAAGTTGGTGAATCTACGTCTGTGTACGGTGCAGATTTTACGGCGCTTGGTTCTACTGATATGGGAATTAGCGTGTATTTTGAAGCGAATCATTTGAAATTTTTCTTCGCTGGTGATTTGAACAATTGGGTGTGGGAAGAAGACACCGAAGAAGAAAAACAAAAGATGCAACAAGATTTCTCTAAGGAAATCGACAAGATTGGTCATGTTGACATTGGATTTTTCCCAGTGGATCCGAGACTTAAGGAGAGATACGATTTGGGTGTGAATGAATTTGTCGACAAATGTAATCCGAAGGTTTTGTTCCCGATGCATTTCACAAAGGATCCAACTATTGTGGACACTTTTATCGACACGCACGATTATGAGGGCTGCAAGGTTGTGAATATGAAAAAGGAACACGATACGTTTCAAGTTATAATAAAATAATTGATTTTGTATAATATTTTTGGTAGAATTAATACACAAGAGGGAGTAGCTTAGAAATATTGTGTCGTCATTACGGTTAATACCCGGCACAAGGCCACTTTGGTTAGCAAGACTTTTGCCAGAAATGGTGAAAGTTTTTTTTATTATGTAAATTAACAGGAGGTAAGAGATTGGATTGGTACAAGGAATCTAATGAGAGTGTTATCAAAAGTTTGGACACAGACGCAAACAACGGTCTATCCGACAGTAAGGTAACGAGTTTGTTAGAAAAATACGGCAAGAACGTATTAAAAGAAAAGAAGAAAAAGTCCATGGCAGCCAAATTAAAGGATCAATTTTTGGATCCAATGATAATTATTTTGTTATTGGCATCTATTTTATCCATGGCTATTGGAGAAATTACAGATAGTATTATTATCATCGCTATCGTTATTGTGAATGCGGTGCTTTCGATTTATCAAGAAGGAAAAGCTGAACAAGCTATTGAAGCTTTGCAAAAAATGGCAAGTCCAAAGGCCAAGGTCATCAGAAACGGCAAAATCATGGAAGTGGATTCACAAAATTTGGTTCCAGGAGATATCGTTGAATTGGAAACAGGGGATATTATCCCTGCCGATTTGAGATTATTGGAATCTACTAACTTGAAAATCGACGAATCATCGTTGACTGGGGAATCGGTTGCTGTAGAAAAGAACGCTAAGGATGAGATTACGACAGATGCAGGAATTGGCGACAGAACAAACATGGCGTATAGCTCTTCTATCGTAAGTTACGGTAGAGCTAAGGGTGTCGTTGTGGAAACTGCACAAAACACAGAAATCGGTAAAATCGCAACGAGTTTATCACAGGTTGAAGACGAAGAAACTCCTCTTCAAAGAAAGCTTGCACAATTGTCTAAGCAATTGGGTATCGTAACAGTTGTTGTATGCGCAATTGTGTTTGTAGTTGGATATTTCTTGTATGATTTTGATGCATTGAATATGCTTATGACTGCGGTATCACTTGCCGTTGCGGCGATTCCAGAAGGACTACCAGCTATCGTTACAATCGTACTTAGTTTGGGAATGGGAAGAATGGCAGAGAAAAACGCCATCGTCAAGAAACTTTTGGCAGTTGAAACATTGGGAACAACAACTGTAATTTGCTCCGACAAGACTGGTACATTGACTCAAAACGAAATGACTGTGAAGAAAATCTACGTCGACGGAACAGATGTCGATGTCACAGGAACAGGATACAAACCTGAAGGCGATTATTTGATTGAAGACAGAAAAATGCAAGAAGATGACATCAAATCTCTTAACACTTTGCTTCACATAATGAGTCTTACTAATGATTCAAAATTAATCGAAGAAGACGGAACTTACAAAATCGTTGGGGATCCTACTGAAGGAGCACTTCACACAGCAGCAGGAAAACAAGACATCACAAAAGATGAATCCAATCAAAACTATCCTAGAATAGAAGAAATTCCATTCGATTCAGAAAGAAAAATGATGACTACATTCCACGACAAATTCTTAACTGACAAAGTTGTATCCTTCACAAAAGGTGCACCAGATATAGTTATCGAAAAATGTAGCAAGATTTTAATCGACAACGAAATCAAACCACTAACAGAAGAATTAAAACAACAATTGTTGAATAAAAACAGCGAATACGCTAAGCAAGCACTTCGTGTACTAGCTTATGCACTTCGTGAACACGAAGAATTACCAAGTGAAATTACATCTGAAAACATCGAAAAGAACATGGTATTTGTAGGATTATCTGGAATGATAGATCCACCAAGACTAGAAGTAAAAGATGCAATCAAAGAATGTAAGACAGCGGGAATCACACCAGTTATGATTACTGGAGACTACTTGGAAACTGCAGTTGCAATCGCAAAAGATTTGGGAATTTGTACGGACGATTCACAAGCAATCATGGGAGCTGAACTTAACAATATGTCAGACGAACAAATCCGTGAAATCGTCAAAGAAAAGAGAGTTTATGCGAGAGTTTCTCCACAAAACAAAGTACAAATCGTTAAAGCATTAAAAGAAAACGGACACATCGCAGCCATGACAGGTGACGGAGTCAACGATGCACCTGCAATCAAAAAAGCAGACATCGGAATTGCGATGGGAATCACTGGAACAGACGTTGCAAAGAACACATCAGAAGTTATCCTTACAGACGACAACTTTGCAACCATTGTAAACGCAGTAGAAGAAGGAAGAATAATTTACTCCAACATCAAAAAATTCGTATCATTCCTACTAAGCTGTAACATCGCAGAAATTCTTATCGTATTCTTGGCGATAATGTTCAAATGGGACACACCATTTATCCCAATCCAATTATTGTGGTTAAACCTAGTAACAGATTCATTCCCAGCAATGGCACTAGGAGTTGAAAAAGGAGAAGCTGACATCATGAACAGAGCTCCTCGTTCACCAAAAGAACCAATCATAGACAAAAACATGAGACTAAGTATTATCGTTCAATCATTGGCAATCACAGTTGCAACATTGTTCGCTTACAACTACGGATTGAACCATTTTGATGGCCATATTGAATCTGCAAGAACAGTTGCATTTGCAACATTGATATTATCAGAATTACTAAGAAGTTATTCAGTAAGAAGTGAACACAAATCAGTATTCCAAATCGGATTATTCACAAACAAAGCATTAGTAATGGGAACATCACTTTCATTATTATTAATGCTAGCAGTAATCTACATCCCTGGAGTAAATGATGTATTCGAAACAATACCACTTCACATTGAACACTACAAAGTAATATTGCCATGCGCATTATTGCCATTCGCAGCAGGAGAAATATTAAAAGCAGTAAAAAGCAAAAAATAATAGACAACAATAAAGGCGTATCGCGTGGTACGTCTTTTTGTTTGAGATTGTAGGGAGAAAATCGTGTGAAGCGGACACAGAGATTGTTGCAGTACAAATGTAGGTCACATATCGCGCACGAATATCTTGTGTGAAAATTTAATAATCTTATTCGCTCAGCCTCACTTCAGAAATCTTCTTTTTTAGAAATAAGTAATGAAGATTTCATCGTTCGAAGCGTCGCTCATAAGAAACATTAAATTTTCTATGGTGATATTCTTAGCTTCGATTGTTTGCTTAAAGGTTTCGTAGAATTTACAGTTTCAAGATAAACATAGGTTAGAAAGTTCGCAAACATCTCGCACGAATATCTAGACTGCAAAAATAAATAAATTCTAAGCTTGTGAACCTAAAATTGTGAACTCGTGCTACGCACTCAGACAGCACAATTTTTTAACGGTTCACTTCGCTTGAATTTATGCTTATTTTTTCCGTATGATATTCTTAGCTTTGATTGTTTGCTTAGACGGACACAAGAGTGGGGAGTGCAACACGAACGTAGGTCAGATCTTTCGCAAACACAAGGATAATTGCCACACCCCGTTCATCTCCTAACCACCTAAATGAATACAAAAAAACAGGGGCTTTCCCTGTTTTACTATTTTACACACTATCTTGACGCAGGATATGTCATTCCTTTTAGCAAATGACCTGTGACGGCGTCTCTTTCGTTTTCGTGTTTTTGTTGTAGTGCTTTGTATTTTATTGTGTATGTTTGGGATTGTTTGTCTAATTTGATTTCCCAATCTTTTATGTCATCTTTTTCAAGATAATTTTCTTTTAATTCCATTTCTTTTATTTTGTCTTCGTCCAAGAACACATTATTTTTTCTTTTTTCTTTTGTTTCTGGGTCTTCTCCTTCAAGGTCTAGTCCGTTTTGCACTTTTACTCCTTCAGTGCTGACATTTGCTTCGGAGTCGCCGTTTTTTGCGATGATTCCGTCTTTTCCGATTTTTGCTTCAGAGTCGCCGTTCTTAGCGTTGATACCGTCTTTTCCGATACTTACTTCTGAATCTCCGTTTTTGATATGTATGCCATCTTCTCCAGAAGTTTTCACGCCAGTATTTCCAACGTTTTTCACTCCACAAGAACTTAGCATTGCACATGCCAACAATACTACTAATAATTTCCTTTTCATGATATTATCCTCCTCATACTTATTATACCCCTTTTATTGATTTGCAACGTGGAAAATGTTTACAAAATGTCAACGATGTGTCAAACAAATTACAACAAATTACTGAAAATTAGAAATTTTGTAATTAAAATCGCAGCGACTAATACAATTGCTGAACATAAAACGAATACACATTCTTTTAATTTAATTATAGGTTCATCAATTTTGGTGTTTTTTTCGATGTTTACTTTGACAATACTTGTAGAAATATAAAATATTATCATGCTTACAAAATAATATTCTGTTAGATAGATTGATTTTATTATGAAAAAATCCAATATAACAGCCAAGACTAAGAATATACTAGACAAGTAGCACATTGATTTTATGGTATCTTTTCTAAGAGATTGAACATTTCTGGGTTGATATAGCAGCAAGAACTTTGATTTGTGTGCATTCATAACACTAAAATATAAAATGAAAAGTATACTTAATATCGTAGTGCAGAAATTCAATCCATACAAATTTTTTGGTGATTTTATAGAAGAAAATACACTTATGAAAAGTATTACAATTAGTTCGTATTTGATTTTGTCGCGTAAGATGTAATAAAAAATAAGTTTAGTCATTTTATTCTCCTTTTATGTTGGGAGCTTTAAGTAAAAGTGGATTGACACAAAATAGTACTATAAATATTGGAATCATGTACCATAATTGCAATTTTGGTAGTAACTTTTCTAAATCAATTCCCAAATTTGGGAAATTCAATCTAGAAAAGAATAAAACATAATATGAAATTCTAAGAGTTGTGTACAGTATATTTGATTTCTTTGTGTTTTCTGTTACATAAAAAAATAATGTATCCAAAAACATGTAAAAATAAATAATTGAACCATACATAAAGAAAGATTTGATTTCCAGAATTTCTACAGAAGTTGGAAATAACAAATAAATTATGAAGATGTATGTAATCGTAGCTTTTTTATACATGAAGTATTTTCTGACTTGGACTTTGTTGAATTTTGGGAAAAAGGTCATAAAATCCATTTCTCTTTGAGTTATACTATCAGTTCTTATCTTGAAAAACCCCATAAAAGCTAAGAAAAACGCAAATAAAGCTTTTATCACATAATGGTCTGATGGAAGAGAACTCAAATATTTTAAAAATAAAAAAATCGCTGAGATTATCAAAACGAATTGGATTGCACCGGATAATCTGTCGATTTTTATTTCTTTAAATCGTAACTTCATATCCAATTTAAATATTTCTCTCAAAAATCTCGTCCTCCAGTTGCTTTTTATCTTTTGAGTTAGTGAATACTTTTTTTACACTACCATTTTTCAAAAGTACAAACTCATCACATATATCGATAAGGCTGTCTAAAATATGTGATGAAATCAAAATTGTAGACTTTTCCTTCAATTGTAGGATTAAGTTTTTGATTTCATAAGAATATTTCAAATCAATGCTATTAAATGGTTCATCCATGATTATTAGAGGGTAATCACCTGTTAAAATATTAATCAAAGTCAACTTTTTCTTCATTCCTTCAGATAAATCTGAAATTAAAGTATCTTTCTTGTCTTCCAGTCCAAGTTCAACTATTAAATCTTCAGACGTTTTACTGGAAGGGGAGTATTCATTTACAATTTTACAAAATTCACTTACTGTTAGAAAATAATACGGAGATACTTGAGAAGGTATGTATAAAATATCATTTTCGTTATAATCTTGGACATCAAAACTTGCGTTTGCTTTTATCATTTTGGATAATATATCCATCAAAGTTGTCTTACCAGCACCGTTTTCTCCAATCAGTCCTATAATTTTATTGTTTCCTATTTCTAGATTTTCGATATCTAATTCGAAATTTTTGTATTTGTGATTTATTCTTCTTATAATCATGTAGTCTCCTCAATATAATCAAATACTAGTTATATATATAATAATATATATTTGTAAAAAAGTCACACACGCTAATCACCTATTTATAAATTATTTCAATAAATGCCATGCCTGCTTTCTCTAAGATTTACGAATATGCTATGGTATAATAAAGTTGGAGGATAGTATGAATTATTTTAATTACTGGATTAGTGTTCTGGTGGTGTTTGCAATTATATTTTTGTTCGCCAGGACGATATCAAATGAAAAGCAAATTGTCGCGTTTTTTTCGAAATTAATCTACGTTGTGATTATTCCGGCGAATATTGCGATTAGTTTGAGTGAGCTTACGTACAAGAATTTCAACATTAAGCTCGGTGTGTTTTTTGTGTATTTGTGGATATTGTCTAAGATTATGACGATGATTTTCCAAATCAACACAAAGGATAAGGATTCGTTGGAACCTGCGTTTATTTTCTCAAATATTATCGTTATGAGGCCGTTTTTGCAAAATGTTATGGACAAGAATATTATGAACAATATGATTATAATTTCTTGTGTGATTTATCTTGTGTATATGCTTTACAAGAGGATTTTCAATGTGACGGACTTTTTGATGGCGATGGGATTTTCCTTAGCTTTTTGTATTTGTGCGATTTACAAGTTTTCATACGTACTAACTCCTCTGAAAATTATTCAATCGACAAGTTCAGTTGTGATCATAATCGCATTTGCACTTGCAATCTCAAGTATTGATATGAAAAGTTTGCTTGATTTGACTTCCCTAATGCTTGCCGTTGTGAATTTGCTGATAATTCCAGTGTTTACATACGTTGTGGTGAGTGCTGTGACGAATAATCAACAGTTGATCAAATCGATAATTATGTATGTTGCGATTGGGCCGTCATTTGTGATTTCGTCTGATTTTTACAAGAAAACCAAAACAAGAATTACGGAGCTTGGATTTTTATTGTCGGTCGTTACGGTGTATGTTTTGAATTATTTGTTCTTTTAAATACCAGAACATATGTTGCTATGTTGTGTTTGAAGTTATATAATGATGTTAATAGGAGGTGTAGAGAATGAAAAAAGAATTTGAAGTTACGAAATATTTGATTTATTCATATGAAAGACAAACTGGCAATAGAATTCAAAGCGAATTAAAATTGCAGAAACTAATGTATTTTTCACAAAGGGAATCTCTATGCTTGACTGGACATCAATTATTTGATGAAGAATTTGAAGGCTGGATACATGGACCAGTGTTGCCATCGTTGAGATATTGCTTAGAAAATTCGGAAGTGTTTGATATCAAAGGCGGATTTTCTTTGACAGAGGAAGAAAAATACGTGATTGACAACACTATTGCTCAGTACGCAAAATACGATGCGTGGTATTTGAGGGATTTGTCGCACGAAGAATATTGTTGGCAAAAAAGCAGGGAAGGATTAACTGACAAGCAACAAGGATTTAATAAGATAAAGCTTGATGATATAAGGGTGGATGCAAATAAGTTGAGACCTTACGATTCGGTTTTTGATATGTATGTAGACGAATTTGAAGATATTGAGGATTAAGTATGAATAATTCTAGTAAAGAATGGTCTATATACAAAGTAAGATTTCCTTATTACAATTCCAAGACTAACAGGATTGATTACAAATCCAGACCATTTTTGATTATAAAGGAAGCTGACGATAAATTTCCTAAAGATTATAACGCACTTCCAGTTTCCAAGATAACAGACAGAAGTAGAAGACATGTGAAGTATGATGTGGCAATCAATAAAAATGATTATCCCAATCTGAATCTAACTCAACCGATTAGTTTCATTAGAATTCACAAAATGCAAACAGTCAATGAAAAGGACTTGTATGCTGCAATTGTAACGGATATTGATGCAGAATATCCCACTCTAGTTGCAAATATCAAATTATTAATAGAAGAATATTATACAAATTTTAAATAGGCGATGGATGTCGCCTATTTTTTTGCATGAAAAAACCCCTTCATCCGTATTCCGGATTTTGGGGTTCAGGTCAAATGTCCTCTTTTAATTCATTTCCGCGTTATTCCAATGGTCTGTAATCTTCTGCCAATGCATCTCTCAAGTAAACGAACAGTTTGTCGTATTCTTTGATTGAATTGTAATATTTGTTGTTTGGAAGTACGTAGTATTTTTTGTAATCTTTTGTGAATGCTTTGATGAGGCCTTTTCCTTGTTTATCCAAAAGTGGCTTGTCGATGTCTAGTCCCGATATCAATATTACTTGTGTGGAGTAATTGTTCTTGGTAACTGTGTTGTATCCACCGATTGTAGTCAATTTGTAGATGGAGTTGGTGTCTTTCATATATTCTCTGACTGAAAGTGGTAGGACGTCTTTTTTCACAAGCAAGATTGGCGCTTTGATTTTTTGTGCAACTGTCGATGATACGAGTGCATCGGCGAATACTTCACCGCTTGTAGTGATGACTTCTGCTGGATTTGCGTTCACTCTCTTAGCGACTTCAACGCTGGATTCGTATCTGTCCACACCTGCAAGTCTTGTGACACGTTTTTTAGTCAGATTTTCGATTTGGTTTTTGACAGATTGATTTACAGATATTTCTCCACCGACGATGGTTACATTGTCGATATTTCCGATTGATTGTATAAATTTTCTCGTAGATTGTGATAATCCTTCGTTACTTACAAGCAAGATTGGGGCGTTTTGGTGTGCTGCAAGACTTGTAGCATACAATGCATCTGCATAATTTGTCCCTGCGGCAAATATCAAATTCGTAGTATTTGAACGTGTTTTCGCAGATTCTGCTGATGTGTCGTAGCGATTATTTCCCATAATTCTAGTGATTTTGGCGTGTGGGAAGTTCTTTCTCAACTTATTTTCAACATTTTTGCTGATAGTATTCACGCCACCCATCAGATAAATCTCGTCCAAGAACATCTTGTCAAGCGCTGATTTCGTTTCAACGGATAATGAATTCTTGCCAGTGTACAAAAGTGGGTATTTGCCCATAGACATATTCGTTGCACTGATTGCATCGGGATATGCGTTGTCATTGACAAGAATAACCTTGTTCGTATTCGCAAAGTAATGACGTTGCACATTAACTGCAGTCTTTGCTCTGTTTTCGCCTTGGAATCTTTGGTGAATCACATTTTTGAACACACCATCTTCGTTAGTGGTGATTTGTTCCTGTTTTTTCTCATTTTCATCCTTAGCCTTTGCATTAGCATCAGATTTTTTTGCAGTATCATTTGCATTTGCTTCAACCTTTTCCGAAGCCCCTTCATTTGGGCTATCCTTGTCTGCAATACTCACCACAGGAAAGCTCAACATACACACAAGCATCAAAGCCACCAATTTTTTCATAAAACACTCCTTATTAATTTCCAACTAACACACGACTAATTCAAAACGATGAAGAACAACAAAGTTGTACCCATCAGAAAACCAATCGCACTCATAACAATCTTCACAATAGCAGCCGTTACAGTAGCCTTGTTCAAAAAAGAAGGCTTAAATTTGTCATACATCACAACGCTGTACACAAACCCCGAAATGACATTCACAATCACACTTACAATCGGCATTCTCGTATTAAACACCGAAGACAGAACAATTGTAATCAAAGTGTACACACTAGCCTTTGCCAAAAACTCTGAATTCGAAACCTTAGTCACCATATCTTTTTTCAGAAAACTTGTCGCAATCCAAAAACTTAACACACAAGAAAAAGGTGTCAGCACAGTCTTCGAAAAATACGACAACGGAAGGGATAAACTCAGAAAATCTTGCGACGAATTAGGAGGACTTATCCTCATCCACAACATAAATGAAAGTAAACTAATTACCCCTGAAATAATCAGCGTGAACATCCACGCACCTTGTTTCTTTTCTATTGTTTTAATATGTTTTTGCAAACGTGAAAACACTTCACCATAAAATTTTTCCATAAAAACTCCTCTTAATTTATACATTTATTATAACCTAGTACAACAAAGCATTCAATAATCGGATTTCATAAGATTAATCACTAAATACATTTTTAAAACAATAGAATAACACGATACAACATTTTAAACACAAAATGAATAAAACAAAAACAAATCGTGCGAAAATTAAGAGAAAAAAGGGGTTTTGTTTGACGTTTGTATTCATTTTAAAGTATAATTTAAGTGGAACAAACTAAATATTTTTAAACTAGTAGTATTTTTCAAAAATAAAATAAATTACAAAGGAATTACAATAATTTAAGGAGGAAAATGTTTTGAAAATTAACAAAAAATTACTCATGGCAGCATTAGCCAGTGCAGTAATAGTATCGGCACCACAAGTGAAAACATACGCCGACACGCAAACAGATGACACACAAGCTGTCACAGAAAAATTAATAGACAATCAACTTGCAAAAGCAGCAGAATCTGCCGAACAAAGCAATTCAGAAAAAGTGCAAGCAGAAACAGAAGCAAACGCAGATGAAAAACAAAACCAACAAGAAAGCTCGCAATTACAATCAGAAAAGGAAACTGATTCCAAAAAAACAGGCTTCGGATCACAAGCATTAAATCATCCCGCACAAGCAACGGCAGTAAGTAATGTGGAAAATGAAGCAGATAATTCTGGACTTGAAGTGTCTGATGAAAAACCTGCAGAAGCACAAAAAGCTGAACCAGCTGAGCCAAACTATTCTGAAGAAGAAAAAAATATAAAAGACTATAGTGGCAGCGAACGTTATAAGCAAACTGACCTCCAATCAGGAGATACCAATCAAAGCTTAGTTAAGACTGATGAAAAGGTAGAAAAAGACGGCTTTAAGTTTGAACTTAAAAACCCATCACCAACTTCCCCAAGTAAGACTGAATATGGTTATGTAATTTCTATCGACAAGGAAACCGGCCAAAGGACCTATACCAAGGTTACTGTAACTGATTCTGGTCTTATTCCTGTAAATCCTGGAGATAAGCCAATGATGAATCAGGGAGATAAGTTAACTGCTGAATCTCCTGGTGTAAGCTACAAACCAATAGAAAATACAGAGTTAACAACTAGTGGGCGACAAAGAAACTTAAATTATGAAGCTAGTGAAGAAACCCTAAAGCATATCAATAACAAGGATAATGACTCTACTTCCTTTGGTTTTAAGGATAATTACACTCAAGCCACCCCGGGAACTAAGTTTTTCGGAAGTAACTTTGCTATAACCTACAAGGTCAACCCATGGCCTAATGAAAATGATAAGCTAGAGCTAATGAAGATAAGTGGCGAATACAATGAAAAAGTATTTGTCCAAGGTCAAGATATCAATACTGGTGTTAAGGTCGACAATATCGATGAAAACGCTAAGAAAAGACTAGTTGGACAAGTCTACAATCCTATAACAGGAGCAATTGTACCAGGGGCAAGCGCCTATATAGGTGATGATGGCAATATCCACATTCAAATGCCTAAGGGTGCTCTCAAGAAGGATGAAAATGGCAAATATGTCGTAGATAAAGAGTCTATTTTCAATAGTCCAGACTACAAGGCCCTTCAAAACCTAGATGTTAAATTCTTTGCTCGTCCAAGAACTTTAGAAGAATTTAAAGGAATTGCAGAAACACCAGATGACAATGGTGAAACTGGAATCTATGTAGAAACAGGTGCAGGAACTGGAACTATTAACCACAAGGGAACTGATGTCACAATCGACAAGCAAGGCATAGATCGCTACGACCACTACAACCTAATCGGTAAGCTTAAGATAAATCTTGATGATACTCGCTACTATAACCAAAGATTTGAAGACGGCAATAACGAAGATACTTCTACGATAACATCTTCAGCTGTAAAACCGGGTGAAGATTTTAAGGTTAAAATTGTACAACCAAATGATCCAACGGAAACTGATAAATCTGCACTAGATATGAATAAGGCTGAAAGCAAAGGAGAAGCTGCAGGTAATATAAACTTAGATTTTATCAATAAGGCAAATGAAGGCAAGGCAGAGAAGGATAAGTGGAAGGTAGATGTAAATCCAAATGATATTTCTAGTTTCACCGTAACTCCACCAAAATCTGCCAAGGCAGGCGACTTTGTTGCAATTCCTGTAGAATACACCTACACTAATGGCTCGAAAGACGTCCACTGGTTCCACTTTGTCGTACAAGAGTCAGACAATAACCTTCCGGAATACCATGCAGAGATTGGTTATAAGGGAGATACCTTAAGTCAAAAACCAGAACTTCCAAGTGATGAAGCGGCGACTAAGAAAAACCAACCAAAATCTTATGAATTAGTAATGCCAGAAGATGGCAGCAAATACAAAGATAGCGCCGGTAACGAATGGACAGATATTAAAGTCGACCCTAATACTGGTGCAGTAACAGCAGTAGTTCCTGAAGACGCTGACATTAAGGGCGGAGAAAACCTCTATGTCAATGTCAAGGTAAATTACATTGATGAAAAAACCGGCGAAGCAAAGGAAGAAATTGTAAAAGCACAATTTATAGCCAGACCGAAGTATAAAAAAGAAGTATCGAAGACATTTACAAGTGAAATACCTTTTGAAACAAAGGTAATTTACGATGATACTTTAGAAATAGGAAAAGTTGTAAAAACTGAAGGTAGAGTTGGAGAAATTGAAACTAGCTTTAAACAGGTAGTTATCAATGGAGAAAAGGGCATAATTGACGCAGATGGTAAATTCGTAAAAGATAAGGAAGCTGTTGAAACTAAAACTATAACCGAAAAAGTTGATGCAGAAATTAGAATTGGTACAAAACCAGCAGTAACTACTGTAACAATACCACCTGATACTGATTATGAAACTAGTGACTCTTTAGAAAAAGGCACAATCCAGTTAGATAAAGCTGGTGAAGAAGGCAAAGTAACAATTACTACAAGCAGAGATCCTGAAACAGGGGAAATAACTACAACGAAGGTTACAACTAAAGAAGCTAAAAACAAAAAAATACTAATCGGTACTAAGACTGAGAATACAATAGTTCACAAAGAAGAAATTCCTTTCGAATATGAAGTTACCTTTGATCCTTCCCTAAAACCGGGTCAAAAAGTAGTTGAGCAAGAAGGTAAACCTGGTAGCAAAACTACTACTTATAATATTGTAAATTCAAAAATTGTAGGAGATCCAACAGTTGAAGAAACCACACCTATTAAGGCTATAATAAGAGTTGGAGACCAAAAATTCACCGGTGAAACAAGTCATGAAGTGACAGAAGAAACAAAATATATAACAATTGTAGAAGAAGACTCAACTTTACCAGTAGGGGAAACTAGAGAAGTTCAAAAAGGTGTACGAGGATCTAAGACAACTAAGTACACACAAAAATTCGAAAATGGTGTACCAGGTGAAGTCAAAGAAGAAGTTGTAAGTGAAACACAACCTGTAAATCGTATTGTTAAAGTTGGTACTAAGACTGTAACAGAACACATTTCTAAGGAAATTACAGAAGAAATACCTTACAAGGTAGAAATAAAATATGATGATACTATGATAGCTGGAACAACTCGTGTAGAAACTCCAGGACAAGCAGGAAGTAAGACAACTGAGTATTATAGAAACCTTATAAATGGTAAGTTTGATGGAGACTTAAATACAAGAGAAGTGACAGATAAGTACAAAGCACCTGTTGATGAAGTTATAGTTGTAGGTACAAAGGTTGCTGAAAACAACAAAGACTACAACAATGATGTTGATGTCGAAATTGAATATGTAAAAGACGACAGTAAATATCTTGGATATGTCGAAAAAGGCGAATTGACAAAAGGTCATGTTGAAACAAAGATTGTCAATAAATTTGACCCAGAAACTGGTAAAATTATTACAACAGAAGAAGAAGTTGTAACTCCAGCAAAACAAAAAATTACTGTCGGTACAAAGGACTTTACTGGAGGATTTAGCCACAAAATAGAAAAAACTCTTCCATTTGAAACGGAAATTCAATTTGACGACACTATGGAAGCAGGAACAAAAGAAGTTACTCAAAAAGGCGTAAACGGAAGTGCTGAACAAACTGTTACTCAAAAATATACAAATGGAGTATTAGCTGAAAAAGAATATTCTAAAGAAGAAACAACAAAAGAACCGATTAAGGAAATTGTAAAAATTGGTACAAAACCAGTTACAAAAGTTGTAGAAAAACCATTCAACACAGAATATGTTTATGACAAAAACCTTGAAGCTGGAAAGACTGAAGAAGTAACTCCAGGTAAAAATGGCAAGGTTACTATTACAACAACTTATGACAAGGACCAAAAGAAGTTTGTAACTACTGAAACTGAAAAAGCTGGTCAAAATAGAGTTGTTAAAATCGGTGGAAAGACTAACGGAACTGAAAAAGTTACAGAAGAAATTCCATTTGAAGTAGAAGTTAAAAAAGATCCATCACTTAAGAAGGGCGAATGGAAGTATGCTACTGATGAAGATGGTAAGGAATTAAGAGGAGAAAAAGGTGAACAAGAAAAGACTCTTACTATCGTTAATTCAAAAGTAACTGAAACATCTGATCCAACAGTAACTAAACAACCTAAGAAAGCTGTAATCTTAGTTGGTGAAGGCACAAATGATGGAACTCATAAAATTACGGAAGAAGTAGATGTTCCATTTGAAACAAAAATAGAATTTGACGACTCTCTAAAACCAGGTGAACAAAAAGTAACCCAAGAAGGTGAACCAGGTAAGAAGAGTAGAGACATAACACTTACAATCCAAGATGGTAAGGTAACAAATACCGAAGAAGGCGAATTTACTCAAACTAAAGCACCTAAAGACAAAATTATTAAAGTAGGTAGAAATACTGAAGGTAAGGTAGAACACAAGGAAGAAATTCCATTTGGTTACAAGGTAGAAGAAGTAGAAGACCTAAAGAAGGGTGAATACAGAATTGTAAAACCTGGTAAGGTCGGAACTAAGATTACAACTTGGACAATAGAAAATTCAAAAGTAGTGGGTGAGCCTACTGAAGAAATTGTTCCTGCAGAAGATGCTCTTATCCAAGTAGGAAAGGGAACTAATGATGGAACTCATGACATAGTTGAAAAGAAAGAAATTCCTTTCGAAACTAGATATGAATATGACGATTCATTAGAACCAGGCGAAGAAAAAGTTGTAAGTGAAGGTTCACCAGGAGAAGCTGAAAGAACTAACACTATCGTAATCAAAGACGGTAAGGTTGTTGAAGTTAAAGAAGGTACGTTCGCTACAACAAAAGATCCTGTTGACAGAGTAATTAAGATTGGTAGAAAACCAACTGAAGGGGAAATCACAAAGAAAGTCGAAAGAGACATTCCTTTCGATACTAAGGTAATCTATGACGAAACCCTAGAAGCAGGTTCTCAAGTTATAGAAAAAGAAGGTAAGCTAGGTAAGGAAGAAGTAACTATCACTCAAAAGGTTAAGGATTCTAAGACAGTTGGTGAAGCTACAGAAACAACAAAGACTATCACAGAAAAAGAAGATAGGGTAGTTAGAATTGGTGTTAAACCAGTTGTAAAAGAAGTTGAACTTGGTCACGATACTGAATACAGATACAATCCAAACCTTAAAGAAGGCGAAACAAAAGTAATCGAAGAAGGTTCAAATGGTTCTGTAAAATATACAACTAAGTTCAACAAGGAAACTGGTAAGCTTGAAGTAATAGAAGAAAGAGTTGAGCCAACAAACAAGGTTGTAGAATATGGTTCTAAGACTGAAGGCGAGTTCAAGTACGAAAGCGAAAAAGCTTACGACATCATCATTAGAGAAAATTCAAATCTTGAAGCTGGAAAGACTAATGTTATCCAAGAAGGTATTGTAGGAAAAACTGAAACTACTGTTAAGATAGAAAACAGCAAGGAAGTTTCTAGAGATACAAAGACAATTACAGAAAAACAAGATAAGATTATCGAAATTGGAACTAAGAATGTTTGTGAAATCCCACCGGTAGATCCAAAGGATCCAACAGATCCGACAGATCCGACAGATCCGACAGATCCAAAAGACCCAACAGATCCAAAAGACCCAACAGATCCAAAGGATCCAACAGATCCAAAGAATCCAACAGATCCAAAGGACCCAACAGATCCAAAGGACCCAACGGATCCAACAGACCCAGGCAAAGATCCAGAACAACCAGGCGAAAAATCAGGAGACAAACCAGGAAAAGATGATCCAAAAGATCCAGGCAAGGAAAATCCAAAAGATCCAGAACAACCAGGTGGAAAAGATCCAAAAGACCCAGAAACACCGGGTGAAGATCCAAAAGATCCAGAAAAACCAGGCGAAGAAGATCCAAAAGATCCAGAAAAACCAGGAGACAAAGATCCAGAAAACCCAATAAAACCAGGAGAAAAGGATCCAGAAAAACCAGGAACACCAGGCGAAAAGCCAAACGAACCAGGAACACCAGGCGAAAAACCAAATGAACCAGGAACACCAGGTGAAACTCCAGAAAACAATGGAAAGACTCCAGAAAACAATGGAAAAACTCCTGAAAATAATGGCAAAACTCCTGAAAACAACGGAAAGACTCCTGACAATAGCGAAGGAGATTCTCCAAACAAACCAAATGAAACACCAAAAACACCTGAAACTACTGAACAAGGAAAACGCAAAGAAAAAGCAGACACTCCTAATAGAGAATCTGCCAATAAATTGCCAAAAGCAGGTAGCGAAAGTGAAATCATGATGCTATCAATGTCAGCATTGATGACAGCAGCAGGATTCGTAGGATTGAAGAAAAAACGTAAAGACAGATAATCTTTAATACAAGGGAAGTCTTATACAATAATCAAACAAAGCCTAACTCAATTGAGCTAGGCTTTTTTGAATGCACACAAAAACCCGACCTCAATTGAGATCGGGTCGAGTTTTATCTAATCATATTTGAAAATGAATTATAAATTAAAATTCCAACCAAAGCTACCAACAACATTTCCAATACGAAGACGATAACTTTGATTACTATTTGTGCGATGAATGATTTCAAACCAACCTTGAAGCTGTCCTTTTCCAAATACAAATCTAGGAAAGTCGCAGAGTAAGCTACCATTCCAGTGAAGCAGCCGATAATGCTACCGATAAATCCTAATGGAGTAAGTATGAACATAAACAAACCATTAATTATCGAAAACACGCCGCCCTTCACATCTCTTGTGCAAGGAGGTGGAGTTGGCCTCATGTGTTTTTTCGTAAACATGTATATGAATCTTGTCATCGCGTAGTTGATTAACGGTACTAAAATCAAAGTCATAATCGAAATCGTAGGTCTGTGGAAAACTTTCGACAATTCTCCAAGAGATCCTTGAGTTGTAACGCTAACCCACACTGCGCTAGTCAAAGCGGCGATCAATCCTGATGTCAAGAATGAATATATGATTCCGTGTTTTGTCGAAGCGTAAAAGTCGTAGATTTTGTCAGCATATACATTGATGAATTTTACGCATTTCAAATACCAATCAGGTGAATCGTTTTGCTTGTAGTTTTCATATTCTTCGTTATCTTCTTTTCGTTCTTTTTTAGTGTATTTTTGATTAATTTCTTCAAAATAATCGTCATTAGATTTTGTGGATTCTTGTGCCCCCGTTATATCTGACACCTTGTTCACATCATCTACATCTTCTACAGGTTTTTCTTCAAAGTAATCGTCAGGTTGAACAATCTTTTCATCCGATACATAACTTTTGAGATTCGATTTAAAATCTTGTTTCTTATCGTCCATGGTTTCCTCCAATTAATATTCTTATTTAATAATATACCCATTTGAAAAATATTAATTCACACTTTTGATTAATTAATGATTGTTTTCAGCGTGGCGTAAAACATTATAATGTAATAAATAAACGAAAAATATATTTATCAAACTTTTACAATTATATTTTTAAATTAATAAAATGTTGATTTTCCAACAAATTAATAATATAAAAAGTTTACAAAAATTTACATAAGGGTATAATAATACGGTAAACATATTGGTTTAACACAGATAGTAACGACTGTTACAAAAAATTAGGAGGAATATATGAATAGAAAAAGAGTTATTTCGTGGATACTCATTTTCGCTATGGTTATAGGATTTGCTCCTGTAAACATATACGCAAGTGATGTTCCACAAAAACAAGAAGTCACTGCAGAAAGTGATTTTGATTTTGATGCAAGTAGTGGAACTATTAAAAAGTACAAGGGTTTATCTACTGATGTAGTTATTCTAGAAAAAATTAAAGGAGTATTAGTAAAAGAAATTGGACAAAGAGCATTTGGTGCTAAGAAGCTTACATCAGTTGTTATTCCAGAAGGGGTTGAAACAATAGGACAAGGAGCTTTTATGGGCAACTTGTTCACGTCTATAAAGCTTCCTTCAACTGTTAAGAAAATTGATAATATGGCTTTTGCAGCAAATGCAAAATTAAGTAAAGTTGAATTAAATGAAGGCTTGGAATATATCGGTCAACAAGCATTTATGAGTGACAAGTCATTAACTGGAGAAGTTATCATTCCATCTACAGTAAAGACTGTTATGACAACTGCCTTCAACAAAACAGGCGTAACAGGATTGTTATTGAAAGGCGACAAAGATTCTAATGCTGTTAATTTACATTCTGGATTAAATGGCGATAAGATAGAATATGTAAAATCAGAAAGTCCTTTCAAGAAGATTAAAATTAATTTTAACTCTTTAGGAACTGCTGAAGCGGACAAATATGTCGATTTGGGTAAAGTGGAAGTTAATGTTAATAGCAAAGAAGAACTTTTAAAATGGCTTGATGATAATATTGACGCAGACTTTGTGGCAAATTATGTAAATAAAGACGACGGTTCAGGTTTAAATGATAAGGAAGTAGAACTTGAAAAGATTTGGAATTTGGATAAATTCGACACATCAAAAGAATTCGAAGTAATTGCAAGTATCGACAAAGAAAAAGCTTCAAAGCTTGAACAAATCGAAGGATATACAGCTCCATGTGTAACTTGTTCAGCTACAAATTTAATGATTAAACTAACTGTTAAACTTGGCGAATCTGAACAACCAGAACAACCTACTACTGATAAATGGTCGCAAGAGGATTTCACTTATGGACAATTCAAATACAAGGGTAGAATGGAAGAAGAATCTTATAGATTTGGAATTACTGGTTTTTCTGAAAAAGGCAAGGCTAAGTTAGCAAAGAATCCTGATTTGGTTATCCCAAAAGAAGTGACTATTGATGGAAAAACAAAACAAGTTGAAGGAATTAACGATAATTCATTCAAGAATCAAAAGATTAATAGCGTAACTTTCCCTAAGACTGATGTGGAATTTATCATCAAAGATTCTGCGTTTGCAAATTCAGGTATTACTAAGGTTACGTTTGAAGAAGGTTTGAAATCTATCGAATCACGTGCATTCCAAGATAATAAGCTTACTGAAGTTTACATTCCAAGCACTGTGTGGAAAACTGGTAGCGAATCTTTCATGAACAATCAAATTAGTAAGCTTGAAATTTCTGACGATGTAAACAGCATTCAAATCGACAACTATAGTTTTGCTAACAACAAACTTCAACTTGTAAAACTTCCTTACTCTATATTTAAGTTTAGGGATTTTGTGTTCAAGGATAATCCTGGATATGAAAATAGCAAGGTTGTAAGACTTGAAACTAGAAATCCTGAACATTTACAATCAGTAACTTATATCGTTCCAGAAAATGATTTTCATAAAGTAGTTTTGGTTTCAAATGTTGACAGAAGTAAACTTTTCAAGGAATTACAAACTGTCAAATCAATTGTAAAATCTGATTATAAACAAGAAAAAATAGACGAATTCGACAAAATATTACAAGAAGCAAAGAGAATTTTCAAGGACGAAAAATCAACACAAAAACAAGTAGACAAAGCTTTGAATGATTTGATTGAAGCTGAGGGTAATTTGAGAAAATCAGCTCCAGACAGATCAAAACTTAGAGATTCTATCAAAAAAGCAGAAGAATTTGTACCAGAAATGTTCGAAAAAGAATCCTTTGATTCTATGAAGAAAGAACTCGACAAGGCAAAGGAAGTCTTGGCTGATTTGGACAAGACACAAGATGAAGTGAAAAATGCGCAAGAAAGCTTGGACAAGGCTGTAGCTGCGTTGGTTATCAACAAAAATGCGTTGTACAAGAAAGAAGACTTCACTTACAAGGACAATGCTATTACTGGATTTAGCGACAGTGGTAAAGTAAAATTCAAGTTCAACAAGAATTTGGTTCTACCAGACACAACTTTAGATGGCAAAGATGTCGAAGTAATCGCAGAATCTGCGTTTGATTTGACTAAGGACAAGGGAGTTAAATTCGGTACAGATACGATAAGTTCTGCTGACGGTATGATTTCGTTAGAATTGCCAAAGAAAGTTAAGAGAATTGAAAAAGATGCGTTCAGATCCAACAACTTCAAAAATGTAGATTTCCCAAATACTTTGGAATTTATCGGAGGAACTGCATTTAATGGAAACAGATTAGAAAAAGTATATTTGCCAGATTCTGTAACTGATGTTGAAGGTGGAGCATTCTCGTTGAATCAAATAACTGAAGTTAGAATTTCTCCAAATATGGAAAAAATCGCAGGCGGAACATTCTCCAGAAACATCAAACTTGAAAAACTTGTAATACCAGAAGGTGTTAAAATTATCGAAGGATCAGCTTTCCAAGGAGCTCCATTAAAACAACTTACTATTTCAAAAACTGTCGAAGAAATCAAGGACAGAGCCTTCACAGGTCATCAACTTGAAGAATTGACAATTCCTGGAAATGTTAAGAAAATTGAAAGACAAGCTTTCGCTCACAATATTAAATGGAAGAGATTGAAGAAATTAACTCTTGAAGAAGGAATCGAAGAAATCGGAAATTCTGCATTCAGATTTAGTTTACTTAATGAAGTGAACTTACCAAAGAGTTTGAAGAAACTTTCAGATGATGCGTTCAAAGATGCTGAATCAACTGATAAGAAACATGTTGTAGTTAATTTGTACACTGAAAATTATGAACATGTGAGATTTAACAATGAAAAATCTTTGAAAAACCAAAAAGTTATATTTAAAGGCGAATTTAAACCAGGAACAATTGAAGAAATTCCAGCAGTAAAAGCAGAAGACATCGAAAAAGAAGTCGTAAAACAAGGTGACAAGATTGATGTAACAGACAACATCAAAAACCTACCAGAAAGCACAACAGTAAAAGACATTACAGACCCAATAATCGATACAAACAAACCTGGTGAATATACTGCAAAAGTAGAATTGACATTTGCAAATGGATCAAAGAGAGTTGTAGAAATACCTGTAGTTGTTGAAAAGAAAGAAACAAAACCAGAAAAACCAGTTGAACCAGAAAAACCAGTTGAACCAGAAAAACCAGTTGAGCCAGAAAAACCAGTTGAGCCAGAAAAACCAGTTGAGCCAGAAAAACCAGATCAACCAGAAAAACCAGTTGAACCAACAGATCCAGCAACACCAACAGATCCAACGACTCCTGTTCAACCAACGACACCAAAAGAAGACATCAAAGACACAGACACACTAGAAGAAATATTTGAAAAAATACCATCAACAAGAATAGCAGGAAAAAATCGTCAACTAACAGCAGTAGAAGTAAGCAAAACACTATTCAAACATGCAGATGTAGTAATCTTAACATCAAGCAACAAAATGGTGGATTCACTTGCAGCATCTCCTAAAGGAATAGCAATCAACGCACCAACATTATTTGTAGAAAAAGATTCAATAATGGATGAAGTTCTTCAAGAAATCAAAAGACTTAACCCATCTAAAATAATAATCGCTGGTGGCGAAGAATCAATCAGTGACGATGTTGCAAAACAATTACAACAATTAGGAATCAAACAACAAAGAGTAGCAGGAGCTGACAGATTCGAAACAGCAGTCAAATTAGGAGAAGAAATCAGACGCAACTCCTCAAACAAAACAGACGTAATCCTAGTAAACGGATACAACTCAATTGATGCATTAACAGCAGGAAGCTTAGCTGCAAAACTAAACATTCCAATACTATTAACAGGATCAGACCAATTAAACAAAACAACAGAAAAAGCATTGCAGAATTGGAACATCCAAAACGTAATAATAGTAGGTGGAAAAACTCAAGTATCAGAAACAATAGCATCACAACTTAAAAATGATGGAGTAAACACAAGTAGACTTGCAGGTAGAACACGTGTAGAAACAGCACTAGAAGTAGCAAAAGCAGTAAACAGTGACCCTGACAAAGTAATATTTGCAAACAAAGATGCATTTGCAGATGCACTACTCGCACCATATCTATCAAACGCCGAAAAAGCACCAATAGTATTGATAGATAAAGACGAAGCGTCAGTATCAGTAAAACAATACTTGAGAGACAATGAAATCAAAAACGGCATCATTTTAGGTGGAGAAAAAAGTATTGAAGAATACAAATAGTATTTAGAACAACAGCAATGTGATTGGATTTTCGAATTCAGTCACATTGTTTTTTTGTCTGAATTACAAAATCTGATTTGTATTGTATAATATAATGTAGATATTTATTAAAATTCTGAGAATTTGTGCAAAATAAGGAGAGATTTATGTCAATTTTAGTTATAGGAAGCGTGAATGTAGACACTACATATAATTTGGAAAATTTCCCAAAACCAGGGGAGACGATATCGTCGCTGTCAAAGAGCAGATCTGTCGGTGGCAAGGGAGCAAACCAAGCGATTGCTTGTCAAAAACTCGGTGGAGATGTGAAGTTTCTTGCATGTGTGGGAAATGATTTGGACGCTGATTTTATTTTTGAAAATATGCGTGAATACGGCGTAGATACATCGAACATCATCAAGAAAGATGTGGACACAGGCACTGCGCTTATAAATGTGGACAAAACTGGTCAAAACGAAATAGTTTTGGATCATGGGGCAAATTACGCGATTACAATTCAAGATATTGACGACAACATCGAACTTTTGGATGAGTGCGATATTTTAATTTTGCAAATGGAAATACCACAAGAAGTCAATGAATACGCGATTAAAAAAGCGAAGGAAAAGGGCGTTTTTGTGATATTAAACCCTGCTCCAAGTGAGTTCGAAGTGGAAGATATATTGGACAAGGTGGACTTGTTTGTGCCTAATGAAAATGAAATTTTGAGATATTCTAGCAAAAATAATTTAAAAGAAGCAGCAGATGAATTGCTGGACAAAAATGTCGGCTCCGTGATAATAACCTTGGGAGAAAATGGCTCCGAGTATTTTTCAAAAACAGAGCACATCAAACAAGAAGCCATCAAAGCAAAAGTCGTGGATACAACATCTGCAGGAGACAGCTACATCGGAGCGATGGCTGTCATGTTAGATCAGAAAAAATCCATCAAAGAAGCGATGGAGTTTGCCACAAAAGCATCATCAAAGACTGTAACCAGAAAAGGATCGGGAGAATCTATCCCAACAATCGATGAAATTATGTAGAACTTTCAGGATTTTCCTGAAAGTTTTGCTTTTTGGGAAAAAATAGTAGATAAACCATCATACACGAATATTGCCATTCACAAAAAGAAATAAATTTTTCTGAATGATATTCGCGCATGATGGTTTGCTTTTTTGTATGATTGGTTTACTACTTATATTATTTCGCGTTTCAGGAGGTACCTCCTGATTTTTTTATTAAACCACAAAACCATCCAGAATTGTCTGGATGGTTTTTCAATAAACTCTATTCGTTCAACGCCAAATCTTGTACGATTTCGTAGTTTTCTTTTAATAATTTGAAATCAGGAATGTAGGATGCGGCGATGATTTCGTCTGGGTTGTATTTTTGTTTTATTTCCATGAATTGGTCTTTTACAGAATTCACGTCTCCTTCGATTCGAAGACCCCTTGCAGTTCTTATCATGAATTTTTCGATTGATGTGAGTTCTGGGCTATTGTTAGGGTCTGCTTTTAAGAATGCATCTCTGTTGTTTCTATTTTGAATTTGCAAGAAGATGGAGATGGCTTGTTGTTTGATGTGCTCTGCGGCGTCTTTCTCGTAAGCTGCGTTTGCAGATACTCCAAGCATAACGTATGGTTTGTCCAAATATTTTGATGGTGTGAATTCTTCACGGTAGATTTTGAGTGCGACTTCAACTGTGTTTGGAGAAAAATGTCCTGCGAATGAGTAAGGTAGTCCCAATTGTGCTGCGATGTGAGCTGATGTCATGGAGCTTCCTAAAATATACACTGGAACGTGTGTGCCAACTCCAGGGTATGGACGCACTTTGAAGTTTTCCGCTTCGTCTTCAAAATAACTTAAAAGTGTTCTGATGGCTTCTTTGAAGTTATCTTCCTTGTATGTGTCGCGATAGATTAATTTCGCTGTTTCGATGTCTGTTCCCGGCGCTCTTCCAATTCCCAGATCAATTCTTTTAGGATACAATGTTTCGAGCGTTCCATATCTTTCTGCAACTTGGAATGGTGTGTGGTTAGAAAGCATTACGCCACCTGCTCCGACTTTTATTCTTTGTGTGTTTTCTAAAATATATCCGATAATCAAATCTGTTGCTGAGCATGAGATTGATTTGGAGTTGTGGTGTTCTGCAACCCAATATCTTTCGAAGTTTTGTCCGTCTGCCCATTTTGCAAGTTCCAACCCACGATCGATGGATTGTTTTGTTGTTTCATCTATAAATCTTGGTATTAAATTGAGTATTGATATTTTCATAAATTATCCCCTTTCTGTTAATATGAATTTATTATATAAAATGATGAATGTCAAATAAATTTTACATAATACTAATGTGATAGTAAACTATTGAAGAAAAATTGAACAAATGATATAATTAATTCAGTAAATGAAATTGTTTTATTTTTACCCGATTTGGATAAATATATAGTAACGATATTAAAAAGGAAGTAAGTTATGGATATTAAAAAATACAGGGTAAAACCTAACAAAAAAGTTGATTTGGAAAAATTTAGCACAAGAAAAGACGATTCTTATTCTAAGCAAGAAGTGAAGGAAGAAATTCTTCCACAAAATTTGGAAAAGATGTTTGAATTTCAAGAAAAATTATACGCTGAAAACAAGAGAGGAATTTTGGTTGTGCTTCAAGCGATGGATGCTGCTGGTAAGGACAGTTTGGTGAAAAAAGTGTTCACAGCGCTTAATCCTGCTGGATGCAAGGTTACAAGCTTCAAGCAACCTTCAACTGAAGAATTGGATCACGATTATTTGTGGAGAATTACGAAGGCTACTCCTGCGTATGGAGAGGTTGGGATTTTCAACAGATCACACTACGAAGATGTTTTGGTAACGAGAGTTCACAATTTGGTTAATAAGAAAAACGACGACGATTTTTGGAATAAAAGATTCGAAGATATCAATGCGTTCGAAAAATATTTGGACAATAATGGTATCAAGGTTGTGAAGTTTTTCTTGCATGTTTCCAAGGACGAACAAAAAGAGAGACTATTGGATAGGATTAACTTGGACGATAAACATTGGAAGTTTGCAGCAAGTGATATTTTGGAAAGAGAAAACTGGGACGATTATCACAAGGCTTACGAAGATATGTTGGAGCACACTTCGACAGATTATGCACCATGGTATGTGGTTCCTGCTGACAACAAGTGGTACACAAGATTAGTTGTGAGTGAGGTTATGTTGGATTTGTTCGAAAAATTGGATCCTCAAACGCCGAAACTTTCCAAGGAAGAAGAATCGCAACTTGAAAAATGGAAGAAAGTTTTGTTGGAACAAGACGAAGAGGACTAAAAAGAATAGCAGAAATAAATAGGAGGAGATTATGTCAGACGATAGAGATTACAAAGGTTTTGAAAATGACGACAGCGAATACACTAATGACGGGAATTATTTTAGCGAAAAGGAAAATGTAAGAGGCGGATTTAGAGAAGATAAGGAAAGTTATTCCGACAGGAATAGCAATTATTTCGAAGATTCACAAGAAGATAATTATTCTAATATGAATGAAGAACACGATCATTACGAAAAAGCAGACGACAGTTTTTTCTTTGAAGGACAAGACGACGAAGAAGAATACATCGAAGACTACACTCAAAGGGAAAGTTCTGGTTATGCTGGTTTCTGCCAAAAGATTTTCTCTATGTTACATGGACTTATTGAAAAATTCAATAAAAAGGGTGCGTTTGTAATATTGTTCTTGTTGTATGGAGTGTTCACATATATTGCATCAATCGTGCAATACAAGCTTCACCCAGAACAAGCACAACAATTGGAACAAGTAACAAAAACTGGATTGAGTTTGACAGCTTTCAGTATAATAACTGCTGTTGTATCAATGTTTTTCTACTATGCAGTGTGTAGAATTATATTCCATTTCACAAAAAAAGATATGTCACCAGTTCCAAATCCTGTAGAAAGAGATGCAAGACTTGGAGTGTATGTAGCTTGTGAAGCGTTGATTAATATTTTATTGATGGCACTTCCAACAACGTTCATTCCATCAATCGTCGGCATGATAATTGGAGTTATCCTTTACTCATCAGTATTCTACGACAGAATTTCTGATGAAAGAATGCTTGCCGTTGGTGTGAAATCAGCGATAGTAAGTATTGTCGCAGGACTTGTGTTTGGACTTATCATTGGAATCGCAGCAATAGCAATCGCAGTAGCTGTTATGAAATAGAAAATTTGTAGACTGATCACTTGGCTAGGCTGGGTGGTCAGTTTTTGTTTTTAAATATGTAGGTCGATGTTATATAATAATATATAAATGAAAACCAAAGGGGAAAATAAATGAACTTAACTGATATTATAAATAAAATTGATTATATAGATTATACGAAAAACAACGACGATGAGATTACAAATGTGACGAATGACTCCAGAAAAATCGAAAAAGGTGGGGTGTTCGTGGCGATTTCTGGGATGGAATTTGATGGACACCGATTTATCGACAAGGCGATTGAAAACGGAGCAAACACTATTGTAGTTACAAAAGATGTAACACAAAATGACGGCATCAACTACATCAAAGTCGACGATGCAAGGGTTGCTCTCGCACAAATCTCAAATGTGGTGTGTGATTTTCCATCGAAGAAGCTTCGCGTGATAGGAGTAACTGGGACAAATGGCAAAACGACGACATCTTCTATGATTAGTCATATCTTGGAGAATTTGGACTCACCATGCACAAACATTGGCACGAACGGAACTTTTATCGCTGGAGAAAAATACGAAACGCCAAACACGACTCCAGAAATCTCAGAAATCGACAAGATTTTGAAGCTTTCGGTGGACAAAAAAATCGACAACGCTGTTGTGGAATGTTCCAGCCACGGATTGTATTTGCACAGACTAGAAGGGATTGATTTCGATGTGGCTGTGTTTAACAATTTATCGATGGAACACATGGATTTTCACAAAAACATGGAGAATTATTTCGATGCTAAGATGATTTTGTTCGAAAACGCCAAGAAAAAAATCGCAAACGTAGATGATGAATACGGAAGGAAAGCGAAGGCACGATTTGAAGACGCATACACATTCTCACTTGAAAATGAATCCGATTTTAGGGCAGAAAATATCGAATTGATTGATGGCAAGATGCATTTTGAAATCAAAAACGTGAAATTCGTACTGAACAGATTTGCGCTGTTTGATGTTTACAATGCGGTGGCTGCGATTGCTGCGGTGAATTTATTGGGATACGAATTGGAAGATATTGCCAAAGCTTTGGAAAGTTTTACAGGCGTTGAGGCGCGATTTGAATTCGTAAAGAATGATATGGGAATAAATATTGTGATTGATTTTGCACACACTCCAAAAGCGTTCGAAAATATTTACAAATCTGTGCCAAACGACAAACGAAAAATCGCAGTTTATGGAATGAGTGGCGACAGAACGAGCGAAATCAGACACGAAGTTGGCAAGATTTCTGCGGAAAACAACGTGTTCTCGGTGGTTACGACTGATGATCCGAAATTTGACACATACGAAAACATTGCAGATGACATCATAAGCGGAATTGAGGAAGAAAACGGTGAGTCCATCAGAATCAAAGACAGAAAATCTGCCATTAAACATGCGATAGAAATGGCAAATGAGGGAGATTTTGTTCTACTTTTGGGAAAAGGACAAGAAAACTTCATCAAACTCAAAGGAAATGAAAAGACACCTTATTCTGAAAAGGAAACAGTCAACGAAGTGTTGGATGAATTGAAGGATAAATAAAGAAGTAAAGATACGAACATATCTTCAATAAAAGCAAAAATAGACACCGAATTGTCGTAGACAGTTTCAAAAATTGCTAAGCAGAAAACCAATTTGCACGAATATCTAGACTACGAAAATAAATAAACTCTAAGCTTGTGAACCTAAAATTGTGAACTCGTGCTACGCACTCAAACAGCACAATTTTTTAACGGTTCACTTCGCTTGATTTTATGATTATTTTCTCCGTATGATATTCTTAGCAAAACTGGTTTTTTGCTTTTTTCATTGCAACAAGAACGCAGGACATTTACGCTTGACAAGGAGATATGAAGCAGAAAACCAATTTGCGCGAATATCTAAACTACGAAAATAAATAAACTCTAAGCTTGTGAATCTAAAATCGCAAACTCGCTAACGCTCAGACAGTGCGATTTCTTAACGATTCACTTCGCTTGAATTTAAAACAATTTTTTCCGTATGATATTCTAACCGTATCGGTTTGTCTATTTTACTTCAAACAAAAACCTGTTTTCATTTCCCCAAATCATCCATGTGAGAGAGGGAAGGGAGGTCATTTATAGAGAAAATCTATAAATAACGATTATCATTTTGATATATTGGCGATTAAATGATATTATTTGTTACGAGGTGATTAGATGGTTGATTTAAAGAAGGAATTACCAGAAGTTTTTAACGATTTTGCAGAAAGTCGTCAAAATGCTTTTTTGAAGGTAAAAGAAATAAAGGATAAGGATATTCCTGTTATAGGAATTTTTTGTACGTTTTTTCCACAAGAGTTAGCTGTTGCAGCTGGTGCTACTTGTGTTAGTTTGTGTGCTACAAGTGACGAAACTATTCAAGATGCTGAGAGGGATTTGCCTAAAAACTTATGCCCACTTATCAAATCTTCTTATGGTTTTGCGTTGACTGACAAGTGTCCGTTCTTCTATTTTTCTGATTTGGTTGTCGGAGAGACTACTTGCGATGGCAAGAAGAAGATGTACGAATATTTGGGAGAATTCAAGCCAGTTCACGTGATGGAACTTCCAAACAAGAACACTGAGCAAGGTCTTATTTTGTGGAAAGAAGAAATCAGAAAGATGATTAAGACTATCGAAGATTTATTCGGCGTTGAAATCACTGAAGAAAAATTGAGACATGGAATTGAAGTGAAAAACGCTGAGAGATCAGCTGTAAAGGACTTCTATTCTATAATGAAGGCTGATGATTTGCCAATCACAGGTGGAGAATTGTGGCATGTTTTAAATGGTGTGCAATTTGATTTCGATAAGGAACAAATTCCACAAATGCTTGAAGAATTAAAAGCTAGGGTTATGTCTGAACACAAGCACATCAATGGCAAGCCAAGAATTTTGATTACTGGCTGTCCTATTGGTGGTGCTACTGAAAAAGTTATCGAAGCTGTTGAAAACAACGGTGCAGTTGTGGTTAGCTACGAAAACTGTGGCGGCGCTAAGGCTATTGATGAAAATGTAGATGTAGACAATCCAGATATGATTGATGCGATTGCTAGAAAATACATGAACATCGGTTGCGCTTGTGTGAGTCCAAACGAAAACAGACTTAAATTGTTGGACAAATTAATCGACGAATACAAGGTTGACGGAGTTATCGACATGCATTTACAAGCTTGTACTCCTTACCAAGTTGAAGGTTTGTCAATTAAGAGATTCTGCAACGATAAGAAGAATGTTCCATACATCGCTGTAGAAACTGATTATTCAAAATCAGATATCGGACAATTAAATACAAGAATTGGAGCTTTTATTGAAATGTTATAACATTTTTTGAAAAATGTGATATAATAGTTTCAGCAAAGTCCATACGGGTATTACCTGGGAAATAATCGTCATTGTTTTGAAGTGACGGTTATTTTTTTGTTGGAAATTTTGAAATGTTGTAATAATCTATCTAGCTAGGTGTGATACAATATAGTAAGTATAAATTTTGCACATAGGAGAGGAAAAACTTGGCAAAGCAAAAATCACTTAAATTAAACGCGATGCTTAATTTAATCAAAGTTGGGCTGAGCGTTGTGTACCCGTTGATAACTTTTCCTTACGCTACGAGAATTTTGCAAGTAGCAAACATGGGAAAGGTCAGTTACGGGGATTCAATTATTAAAATATTCATGCTGATTGCATCGCTTGGAATTACCAATTACGCAGTCAGAGAGGGTTCCAAATACAGAGAAAATAGAACAAAACTCAATCAATTTTCGAGGGAAGTTTTCTCCATCAACTTGTTGTCTACGTTGATTTCTTACATTTGTTTGGCTGTATTCTGTGTAGTTTCTGTGAAAATGCACGACTATGCAACGCTTGTTTTCATTCAAAGTTTGAGCATAATCTTCGCCACGCTTGGAGTTGAATGGGTCAACGCAATCCACGAGGATTATTTGTACATTACAATCAGAAGTATCATAATTCAAACTATTGGTGTAATTTTATTATTTTTCGTAGTAAAAACCAAAGACGATTACTTAAAATACGCTGGACTTACGGTTTTCGTAAATGGTTTGGTGTGTGTTTCAAATATGTTACATGTAAGAAGATATGTAAGCTTGAAACCAACTCTCAAACTAAATCTGAAAAGACACTTGAAGCCTATCATGCTTTTCTTTTCAAACAGCATCGCAGTTTTGGTGTATGTCAGCGCAGACATGACAATGCTTGGCTGGATTTCTGGAGATTTTTACACAGGACTATATGCAGTAAGCGTAAAGGTATATTCCGTTGTAAAGCAAATGCTAGGTGCGATTTACATGGTTACAATTCCAAGGCTTTCCAAGGCAGCGACATTAGATGATAAAACAGAATTCAGACATTTGTTAACAGAAATCTCAAGTTTTTTGCTATTATTAATGATACCAATGTGCATGGGACTTGGAGTATTATCTAAAAACATCGTATACATTCTCTCTGGGGAAAAATTTATTGCGGCGACACTTTCGTTGCAAATTCTAGCAGTGTCAGTATTTTTCGCAATAACTGGTGGTGTAATCACAACGTGTATGAACGTTCCATTGGGGAAAGAAGCGTTGAACTTGAAAGCGACGACGATATCAGCGTTCGTAAATGTAGGGTTAAATCTAGTTTTTATACCACTTTGGCAACAAAATGGTGCAGCAATGACTACGGCGCTCTCCGAATTAGTAGTAGTTCTTGTGTGCTTATTTGAATTCAAAGAAGCAAAATTCTACTTTGAAATGGACAAATTATTCTACACAGCGAAATTCGCAGTCGCAGGTGCGTTGTGGATACTTTTGACAAAAATTGTAATCACAAAATTTATCACGAATTACACACTTAACTTATTGGCTGTATTCTTCATCAGCGTCATCGGCTACACATTGATATTGTTCTTCGGCAAAAATGAAGTATTTATCGAAACATTGAAGAAAACACCACTCAAAAAATTAGTGAAATAAATTATGAGAGCATCACGTGATGCTCTTTTTTGATTGTGACAAAGTCGCAGGACATTTACACTTTACAGGGACACGCAAAAATAGACACGGATACGAACGAAAAAACCACAAAAACTCGTAAATCGCTCATCTGTCTACCAAAATTGTCGTAGGCAGTTTCAAAATTTACGAATCAGAAAACCAGTTTGCACGAACATCTAGACTACGAAAATAAATAAACTCTAAGCTTGTGAACCTAAAATTGTGAACTCGTGCTACGCACTCAAACAGCACAATTTTTTAACGGTTCACTTCGCTTGAATTTATGATTATTTTCTCCGTATGATATTCTTAGCAAAACTGATAATCTGATTTATTCATTGCAACAAAACGCAGGACATTTACACTTTACAGGGACATACAAAAATAGACACCGATACGAACGAAAAAAACCACAAAAACTCGTAACTCGATCTTTTGTCTGAACAATGTAACAAAATGAGATTATAATGACAAAGTTTGTGTTGAATTTGAAAATTGAATTTTATATAATAAAAAAAGAATAACAATGAATCAAGAGTGTAAATTGAGTACATAAAAAACTTATGTTAGGAGGCACAATGAATATAGCTATCTGTGATGATGATCTTAAACATATAAATTTAATAGAAGATATGATATATGATTTATCTCAAAAATTAGATAATTTTAAACCTGATATAGATGCTTATTTAAGTGGTGAAGAACTACTTAGATTGATAGATGTGAAAGATTTTCCATCTATTTTATTTATAGATGTTGAAATGCCAGGACTTAATGGAATTCAAACGGCTAGAGAACTCAGAAAGCTCTCCGAACAAGTTTTGATAATTTATGTTACAAGTTACGAAACTTATACCTTGGAATCTTTTGAAGTTAGACCTTTTCGATATTTGTTAAAGCCTATTGATACGAAAAAGTTTGCCAGAGCTTTTTATGATGCTATTGAATACATAAATAATTCCAATAGTTATGTATTTTTTAAAAAAGGCAAGGATCACATTCAAATAGATAGTTCGTCTATAATATCTATATTCTCGGAATCGGGGAGAAAATTAAGGGTGAAAACTAACAATGAATTAGATGACGAAGTATTTTATGGAAAAATCAAGAATATAGAAAAAGAACTCAATCCTTTAAGTTTTGTTAAAATAAACAGCGGAACCATTATCAACTTAAAAAGAGTCAAGATTTTAAACGCTCATGAGGTAATAATGATAGATGGTTCAATATTACCAATTAGTAAAAACAGAAAGAAAAGTGTCATTGATTTGTATTCTAGTTTTATTTCTAAAGAGGTCGGAATATGAGTATCACAGCTATTAAAGTTCTGGTTACATTTTTAGTTATCGTGCTTTTGCAAACGACAATTTCTTATGTTTTTTTTAATGAATATTTTATCAATATAAGGAAAAACAGTATTCTTTTCTTCAGCTTTTTTATTATCATACTTCTGGATAAATTTATGGGAAATTCTACTTTTCTTAAATTGTCGTTTTTAACTGTCGCAAATCTGGCTATCTCATTTATGTTTTTTGATGGGACAGCTTACAAGAAAGTATTTTATGTCATCAGTTTTATCTGTAATTTCACTTTATACGAAGTTGTTGGACTAAGCTTTTCGTATTCAAGCATATACAAGGATTTTTTTGGCATAGATTTTTCTTTTTATTACATAATTTTGTATTTAGCTTTTTTGATATTGTTTTATGTGTACATAAAATTCATAAAAGATGGCAGTTACGAAAATTTTGACTTAGACAATACTGAATATTTGATTCTTACTATTGTATTTCTTTGTAACCTTGTAATGCTCATGGTACTAGGAGATTATTCTTATAAAATAAGTATTGTTTTAATATTCGTTGCGATTCTTTCGGATTTTTGTTATGTTTTTTTTCACAGGAAAATCAAAGAAAAGAATTTGATTCTGTCTAAATATCAAGTTGTAGATGAACAAAACAAAATCCTAAAAAGAGAGATAGAAAATGAAGCGAATTTTAGGAGATTAAAACATGATTTAAAAAACACTTTGCTTCAGGTTGATATGAATATCAAAAGTGGTGACACTAATCTTGCAATAGCTCAAATTGAAAATATAGTCGGACAAAAACTGGACAATCCAACTTATCTTAGTGGATTGACAGAGATTGACTATCTATTAAGCATGAAAATTCAAAAAATGGAACAACTAAATATAAAACATAAAATATCACTTCAAATCCCAAAGGACTTAAATATCAAGGAAATCTCGATAGATTTGTCTGCAATAATAGGAAATTTAATTGACAATGCTATTGAGGCGGTTGAACGACTTGGAGATGTCGACTCTCCGATTATAATAAAACTGATATATCGAGATGAAAAAATATATGTGTATACTGAAAATCCTTCTGAAAAACTTGAGGAAGATTTCTCGAAAGACTTTATAAAGTCTTCAAAATCGGATAGATTTGGAGTTGGGATAAAAAGTATAAAGTTGCGTTTAGAAAAATTAAAAGGATTTTATAATTTTAAATATGAAGATGGCTCTTTTAAGGTTTTGATTATTGTACCTTGTAAACTGCAAAAACCAAAATCTTCATAAAAAATCGAAGAATTAAACGAGTATTGAAAATTAGATTAAAAACTAATTTTTGATGCTCGTTTTTTAATACAACTTTTTAGGCTATTTAATACATTTTGAAAATCCAATTAAAAATCCATTGTATAATCAATTTGAAAGTAGAGGTGAGGTGTATGGAGATAAAAAAACGCAGAAATTATGATTTTAGTTTTTTAAATGTAAATGAGAGAAATCCCTTAGTAATAGCGATGTCATTGGTAGTCATAAATTTGTTATCACTGTTAACGCTTATAATTCTTTTATCGTTCGTAAAAGTATCTAATCCGTTTTTAATGTTGACAGTACCAACTGTGATTTCATTTATTATACTTCCAAAATTATTATTAAAATTTCTCAATATTGAAGATAATCTGGATGTATTCAGGTATTTAAAAACTTCTAGTGTAATTTTTATATCTTTTATAGCCGTCTATCTTTTAATATTTAGATCGAAACTTGATATGACATTTGTGGGTTTTTGGATAGTACATTATCTAATTGTTGCCACAGGCGAGGAGTACATATACAGGCATCTTTTAATTAGTCTGTTATCTAAAAAAATGAGTATCATTATTTCTTGTATTATATCAAGTATTGTTTTCGCATTTATCATTCATAATAACGAAGATTTTGTAACAAACTTAGTAATCAGACTACCTTTGGCGCTTGGATTATCGGGAATTTATGTCAAAACAAAAAGTTTAAGTTTACCTATTGTCATACACGCAATCTACAATTTATTAGTAATGATTGTTTAGGAGGATTTATGAAAAAAAATATTGTAGTTTTAGTAATATCTTTAGTAGCGTTGAGCTTTTTGGCTGTAAAGGTATCAACTACTGTAAATTCATTAAATGTTGTGACGTTTTTAGTTTTTGGAGCTATTTTACCTGCGTTGGTTTCATCAATAATGGGCTGTTCACTTATAAATATTTTAAAAATTCAAAAAGATAAAATAAGAATGATAGGGTCTGGAATTTTTGCCCTTGTATATTCAGTTTGTTATTTTATTTTTATAAA
Organism: Finegoldia magna; assembly: GCF_002243175.1. GTDB lineage: Bacteria > Bacillota > Clostridia > Tissierellales > Peptoniphilaceae > Finegoldia > Finegoldia magna_J. The sequence continues at coordinate 143,955 of NZ_NDYF01000016.1, read as the reverse complement.
ATTGATCAATTTGGATTTTACAGCTATAGCTAGAAATTCTCAGAGTTTATCTAACAATTCTTCAATACAAATTAACTCTGTAAGCAGTCAGTCGGTACTTATAACAGGTTTGATTAATTTCTTCTTGGTATTTTCTTTAATAGTAATATTTTTAAAAATAAAAGAAAAAGCAGGTGAAAGATATTTATAAAAATCCTAATGTTAAAACAGAAAAATTTAACGGAGCAAATCTTCTGATTAATACAGCAAATTCAGCTGTATTAGGGCTTGATGATAAAACTTATGAAGAATATCTGGAAATTTTACAAGATAAAAATGTCAATGAAGATTTGTATGAGTTTTTAGTAGAAAATGAATCCATTAAAAAAGTTAATGAGTTTACAAAAGGTGTCAATGCTAAAAATGCTTACATACACATAACATAGATGAATTAAGCGCGAAGTATTCAAAAAATAAAGATAAATTTCTGGAAAAGATTAAGGATGTTTTTGAATCAATGGATTTAATACATACTTATGGAATAGAATCAAAAATTCTAAAACAATTTGATACGTCTTTGGAAGAATTAGAAAGGTCATTATACTTGTTCAACACTAGCTTAGGACTTTATTCACAGATAATTGGTCTAGGCAACTACATCATAATAGCCATCTCATTTTCTCTTGGAGGATATTTTGTAATAAATGGGAAATTAACAGTAGGTGGCCTTATTGCGATAACACAAATCATAAATATCATGATGGGTCCAATAGGAGAATCTACAACAGAATTCAAACTTAAAGGATACTTTGTCAGGTGGCGAAAGGAAGAAAATTGGACTTGCAAGAGCGATTCTTAACGATACAGATGTAATTCTATTAGATGAATTGAACTCGTCTCTTGATTCTACTAGTTCGAAAATTTTAGAGGATAGGATTTTTGATTTGGAAGACAAAACAATCGTCATGGTTACTCATAAGATTAATTATCATAATTTAGTTAAAGCAGATGAAATAATCTGTATGGATGATGGAGAGATTGTAGAAAACGGAAACTTGGAAGAATTATTGGAAAAGAAGGGTTATTTTTATAGGAATTTTGGAGAATTATATGGAAAATATTTTAGAGATTAATAATTTAAGTAAGTCTTACAAAGATGTGTTGATTTTGGATGATGTGAATTTTACTCTTAAACCTAAAGAGATTGTGGGTTTAGTAGGAGCAAATGGAGCAGGAAAAACAACTTTGATGAAGACGATATTGGGATTTATTTTTAAAGATAGTGGCGAGATAAAATTTTTAAACGATCAATCTTATAGCAATAAACATGAATTAATGAGTAAGATAGGATTTTTAGTCGACACAAGACTTTATGAGAATTTAACAGCAGAGGAAAATATTCAAATTCAAATTCTTTACAGAAATTTGAAAAACGAAAAAGAAACCTGGGATAGAGCCAACTATTTATTGGAACTTGTGGGGCTAAAAGGTGTCAAGAAAAAGGTGTCTGATTATTCGTTTGGGATGAAACAAAGACTAAGTCTAACTTTGGCGCTACTTGGAGATGTGAAGTTACTTATATTAGATGAGCCCTTTGTGGGACTTGATCCGAATGGTATAAATGGAGTTAAGAAATTTATTAAGGAGATTGTTGAAAAAGAAGAGATTGCACTTCTGATTTCTTCGCATCAAATGAAGGAAATAGACGAATTGTGTGATAGGTTTTTATTCTTAGAAAACAAAAAAATAAGAAATCACAACTTAAACAAAGAAAAAATGTATGTAATAGAAATTTCAAACAAAACACCAAACTTAGAAATAAACGACAAGAACATTGTCTTAAAAGACAACAAAATACTTGTAAGTGATAAAAATCAACTAAACAAAACCTTTAAGTTATTGGCGGATAAAAATATTGAGATAAAGGACATTTTAATTGAATCGGATTCTATAAACAAGTTATTTGATGGGGTGGAAAATGAAAAAAATAGTTAAAGCAGAATTATTGAAGCTGAAAAAGAGTAAGGCTTTCTTGTTGATTTTATTATTGAATCTTGTTTCGATATTGTATGGAGCTGGTGTTAAATTTGGATGGAGTTTTGTGGCTTTTAAAGGTCAATTTGACATATGCAGATACGTATTTTCAATATGGCAATTGTACTTCATATTGGGAGTTCCAATGATAATTTTGATGTATTCTGGATCGAAAATATTAGGAGATGAAATTCAAAAAGGTCAAATCATTCTGGAAGTAGCTCCTGTAGCAGACAGAAAAAAACTTATCTGCGGGAAATTTATATCTATGATTTGCATGACTCTTTTTTATTTCATCACGAATATAGCATTCAATGTTTTAGCTTATTTAATTTTTGTGAAGGGGACAAATTATGCTGTAAGTGGCAATTTGTTTACTAAAGATAACTTCGACATTTTAGTTCAGATATTGTTTGGGTTTTTAGAAGTTTATTTTATGGTAATCTCGGCGATGTTAGTTTCCATCGATAAAGGAGCGATAGTCGGAACATTAAGTTCGATGGGATTATATGTTGTTACATCGCTATTAACCAGAGCGAAAACAATAGATAAGTTTATCATAGGATATTTTAATTTAAAATCAGATAATGTCATAAACCCAGAAACTATAATGATTCAATTAGTCGTATTCGCAGTATGTATAAGTTTAATAATTTATGTTTCTGTTCGAAAATTTAGACAGAAAGATTTATAGTAAATAATTAACAACACAGCAATCCATTGCATTAAATTTTATTTAAAGATTTATGCGATGGATTTTTTCATGAGTGATGTTGTTTTTTTGATCGGAGCAGGGGTGTGTAGTAAGAGGTGACTTCAGAAAACAAAAGCAGAAAACTAATCTTTACAAGAAATTTGATATTACAAAACAAAAAACATCGTAAAGGAGCGAATCATTCGAAAAAAATTGTTTTAAATTCAATCGAAGAAATCCGTCCAAAATTTGACCGCGTAAGCGAAGCGTGCTTCAAATTTTAGGATTTCGAGATTAGAATTTATCAATTTTTGTAGACAGATGAGCGATTTACGAGTTTTTGTGGTTTTATTCGTTCGTAGTCTAGATATTCGTGCAAACTGGTTTTCTGCTTTCTTTTTTTATGAAACTACCTACTACAATCAATCCCTCATTTCACGCATAAACTCCCTAAACTACTACTAGAAAATTTTCACAATGATGGTATAATAAAATAATTGAGTATTAAGGAGTGGTTTTTTATTTTTTTAGTTACGTTGCAGCAGATTTTGATTATGTTTGTGTTCATGTCGATGGGCTACATTTTTGCGAAAACGGGGTTTTTCAGTAGAGAAACTATCAGAGAGATGACTGGGTTTGTAATGTATGTTGTGGGTTCAAGTGTTATTATCAACGCGTTTAATAGACCCGTTACGCCAGTGCTTTTGAACAATTTTACAATGACTGCCTTTGCTGCGGTGGTTTTGATGGGTTCATCTATTTTGATTTCTCATTTTTTATTCAAATTTGATAGATTTTCCAAAAACGAAAACTTAAGTACATACAAATTCGCATCTGTATACAGCAATTGTGGTTTCATGGGGATTCCTTTGATTGAAGCATTGTTTGGTGCTGATGGTACTTTTTTTGCAATTCCTTATTTGGCAGTGTTCAATATTTTGTTGTGGAGTCATGGAATTGGTCTGTACGAGATGAATGGAAATGGCAAGATTCAATGGAACAAAGTTGTGAAAAATCCTTGTATTATTTCTTCTGTTTTGGGATTTGTTTTGTTCTTCTTCGGTGTTATTTATAAAATGCCGAATGTTGTGACAAAACCCGTTTTTTATTTGGCTAGTATGAATACTCCTCTTAGCATGATAATTATCGGTGCAAATTTCGTGAGTATTACTGAGCCTTTTCATAGGGATAAAATGGCGTGGGAAGTTTCTTTTATCAGAAATATTTTGTTTCCGTTGATTTATATCGCGATTTTGTTCGTTATTCCGATGAAAACAGATGCAAAGATTGCAACGTTGGCGATGGCGTCAGCTCCGATTGCAGGAGTGAGTGTGCTTTTCTGTTTGATGTTTGACAAATCTACGGATTTTCCTTCTAGGGCTTTGTGTTTATCGACGATATTTTCAGTGGTGACTTTGCCGGTGATAATTTCGATTGGCAGTTTATTCCTTTAAATTGGCAAAATTTTTTGAAGTGCTTATATGTTCCGATGTGAAAATATGGTAAAATAAGGTTAACAATACTTTTGTTAACCAATATTTTTTTGTAGAGAGGTGATAGTTTGAGCGATTTAATAAAAAAAGAATTGATAAGAATTGAAGATTATGCAAATGATTGGGAGGATGCAATCAGAATTGCGGCAAAAAGTTTGTTGGACAATGGTTACATTAACGAACAATATGTTGCTGACATGATAAAAAGCGTTGAGGATGCTGGACCTTACATTGTACTTGCTCCGAATGTTGCAGTTCCTCATGCAAGACCAAACGGCAATGTAGACAAAATGGCGATTAGTTTGACAAAATTAAATGAGCCTGTGAATTTTAGAAACGAGGAAGAGGATGAGGACAACTGGGTAAGAATTTTGTTCTGTTTGGCAGCGGTGGATTCTTCATCACACATTGTAGCACTTCAACAATTGGCAGTGCTTTTGGATTCGGACGAAATCACAGATGAGCTTATCGACGCAAAATCTGAGGACGAAATGTTGGATATTATTAACAAAAAATTAGAGGAGGGAAATAATGATTAATATTGTTACTGTATGTGGTAATGGAATTGGAAGTAGTCTTCTTTTGAAAATGAAGGTTGAAACTATTTGCAAGGAAATGGGAATTGAAGCGAACGTTGAATCTTGTGATTCTAACGCAGCTGTAGGAAAAGGCGCTGATCTTTTCGTAACTGTTAAGGAATTCAAATCAATTTTCTCAGATGATCAAAAAGTAGCTATCGTTAAAAGCTACACTAACAAGAAAAAAATCGAAGAAGATTTGGTTCCTGTATTAGAAGAATTCAAATAAAATTTAAAAATTTAGGAGGAATTTATGGGATTTTTAAACGTATTAAAGGATATTTTATCTGAACCTGCGTTTTTGATGGGTCTTATCGCGATGGTAGGTCTTATCGCTCTTAAAAAACCAGCTCACAAGGTAATGACTGGTACATTAGGTCCAATCTTAGGATATTTAATGTTGGCTGCAGGTGCAAATGTCATCACGACTAACTTGGATCCATTGAGTCAAATGATTCAACACGGATTCAACATCACAGGTGTTGTTCCTAATAACGAAGCTATCACATCTGTTGCGCAAAAAGTTTTGGGCGTAGAAACAATGTCAATTTTGTTAGTAGGACTTATTTTTAACTTATTAATAGCAAGATTTACAAGATACAAATATATTTTCTTAACTGGTCATCACAGCTTCTTCATGGCTTGTCTATTGTCAGCAACTTTAGGTGCAATCGGATTTAAGGGCGTCGCTTTGGTATTGGCTGGTGGATTTATATTAGGAGCTTGGAGTTCAATCTCTCCAGCAATCGGACAAAAATACACTTTGAAGGCTACTGATGGAGATGAGATAGCTCTTGGTCACTTTGGCTCATTGGGATATTATTTGTCGGCGTTCATCGGTTCATTAGTTGGAAAAGATTCCAAATCAACTGAAGATATCGAAATTCCAGAAAAATGGGGTTTCTTGAGAAACACAACAATTTCAACAGCGTTGACAATGATAGTGTTCTATCTAATCGCAAGTATCAAAGCTGGTCCAGATTTCGTTGGAAAAATGTCTAACGGACAAAACCCATATTTGTTTGCAATCATCTCTGCGTTAAACTTTGCAGTTGGTGTAGCAATCGTGTATGCCGGTGTTAGAATGATTTTGGCAGACTTGATTCCTGCATTCGAAGGTATCGCTACGAAATTAATTCCAAACTCTGTTCCTGCAGTTGACTGTGCAGTATTTTTCCCATACGCACCAACGGCAGTTATTTTAGGATTTGCATGTAGTTTTGTCGGTGGATTAATCGGTATGTTTATTTTGGGAGCTATAGGTGGAGTATTAATCATTCCTGGACTTGTTCCTCACTTCTTCTGCGGTGCAACTGCTGGTATTTACGGTAACGCAACTGGTGGTAGAAGAGGAGCTATGGTAGGTTCATTCATCAACGGATTATTCTTAGCATTCCTTCCAGCATTCTTGCTTCCAGTTTTGGGACAATTAGGATTTAACAATACAACATTCGGAGATTTTGACTTCGGAGTTTTGGGAATTTTATTAGGAAAAATCGGTAACGCTATGGGAAATGTCGGAGTTTACATTATTATCGCTGTTTTAGCAGTAGTTTTAATTGCTCCTTCAATAATCACTAAGAAAGACACAGCAATCAACAACGAACAATAATTTGAACTACACAAGAAAGAGGTTGAAATGAATAAAATTAACACAAAAATTTACTCAGACGGTGCAGTATTAGAAGATATGCTAGAATCATTGGCATCAAAAAAAGTAACAGGATTCACAACTAATCCATCATTGATGAAAAAAGCTGGAATCACTGATTACGTTGAATTTGCCAAGAAAGTTCTAGAAGAAATCACAGAATATCCAGTATCATTTGAAGTATTCGCAGATGATTTGGAAACAATGGAAAAAGAAGCAGATAAAATCTCTTCACTAGGCGACAATGTTTACGTCAAAATTCCTGTAACTACAAGCGATGGAACATCAACAGCTCCATTATTGAAAAAACTTAGTTCAAAAGGAATCAAACTTAACGTAACAGCAATCTTCACAGTGGATCAAGTAAGAGAAGTTGTAGACAACTTGACTGAAAATGTTCCAAGCATTGTTTCAGTATTTGCTGGAAGAATTGCAGACACTGGCGTTGATCCAATGCCAGTCATGAAAGAAGCTTTGGAAATTTGCAAAACTAAAAAAGGTTGCGAATTGTTATGGGCATCTCCAAGAGAAGTGTTCAACATTTACCAAGCAAATGAATTGGGAGTAGACATCATCACATGCACTCCTGCAATCATCAAGAAACTTTCATTGATGGGAAAAGACTTAAACGAATACTCACTAGACACAGTGAAAACATTCTGCAAAGACTCAAAAGAATTAGGATTTTCAATCCTTTAATAAATACAAGGGCTTACAAAAGGCTCGTTGAATTAGGAATTTAAAACTAAATTAGACAGTCTTTAGGTGGCAAGTTAAAAGGCTAAGAGCAGAGATGCTCTTAGCCTTTTTAATTTGATTAATTATATAATGACAGCTTTCAATTGGCATGACGTATCTTCTATGGTACGGGAGTATGTGTAAGAAAAAAAGAAAGTTAAGAATGAAACAAGAAATTTTGAAAATATTATAAACAACGGTTAATGCAATTTCTAATCATTACATCAACCTCATAAATTCCACTTTGCTCTACTTCTCGTATTTCGTGTATTTGTTAAGTTGAACATCAATATCACGACCTAAATACATCACTCGCATGATGGAAACTGTTGTATCATCATTATCTACAATATATAGAATGCAATAATTATCTACCGGAACAATATGAAGTCCACGACTTTTCCACGGTTCGCTATCATAAAAACGATGGCGCTCTGGCATATCGTAAAGACTCATAATACACTTTTCAATTCTGTCCAGCTGACCATTGGCATTCTCAGGTGACTGCAATTCGTAGGCAATATATTCATATATATTACGAATACCATTATCAGCTTGGTAAGTGATTTTGATTTCATAAATCATAGGTTATAATCCTTACGGATGTCTGCAAAAACTGCGCTTGCTTCTCTTGCTCTTCCTGCTTTGATATCCGCATATCCTTTCTCAAGCTCTTCGTTCAGTTCTGTTTCTGATAAAAAGGACATATCTACAGGGCGAGAAGATGGCAGTTTCACTTCAAAAGGAAGTCCTTTCTGAAGAATTATCTGTTTATAAAACATATTAATAGCACTGGATGCAGGAATACCAAGTGCAGATAAAATACTTTCTGCCTTTTCTTTTACCTCCGGTTCAATACGAGCATAAAGATTTGCTGATTTTGCTGCCATATAAAGCACCACCTTTCTGATATTTTTATAATATTATTATATCAAAATGTGCGTACAACAGCAATACAAATAATATATATTTCCAACTTAATAATCTTATTCAGACACAACACAGATCAAGCATTTTGCACGAATATTTAAGCTACGGCAAACATCTCGCAGAATATCTTGGTGAAAATTTAATGATCTTATTCGCGAAAAATCACAGTTCAAGCATTTTGCACGAATATCTGGACTACGAAAATTTGTGATTTCTAAATCTCAAAATCCTGAAATCGCAAGCTCGCTTACGCTCAAGCGGTGCGATTTCTGGCGGATTTTTTCGATTTGAAATCAAGAAAATTTTCTCCGTATTATATTCTTAGCAAAAGGCTTGACTGTTTACACAAATTGAGGATATTCAGCTCGATCGTTTGCTTTAAATTTTCCGATGATTGCGGAGTGCATTTTAACTTAAACGGGGAGTGGGGGCGAATTTTACCTAAAATTATATGCTCTGTAATTTATTTGAAAATTTTATGAGTGATTTCCTTTAAATGTTGATGTTTTTGTTGTAAATGATGTGTTTTAATGTTAAAATAAAAGGTAGTATTTATAGATATTAAAGTAAGGAGATTTATATGGGAGTATTTGAATCTATTTTTGGCTCAGCTAATAAAAAAGAGCTAAAGAAGATAGAACCAATTATTAAAAAAATTGAATCATATGATAAGTCTATGCAACAATTATCAGATGATGAATTAAAGCATAAAACTGTTGAATTCAAGGAAAGATTAAAAAACGGCGAAACTTTGGACGATATTTTACCAGAAGCATTTGCTGTAGTTAGAGAAGCCAGCTACAGAGTTTTAGGTATGAAACAATATCGTGTGCAATTAATCGGTGGTATTGTTTTACACCAAGGTAGAATTGCAGAAATGAAGACTGGTGAAGGTAAGACTTTGGTTGCAACTTTACCTGCATATTTGAATGCGCTTAGTGGAAAGGGCGTTCACGTGGTTACTGTCAATGATTATCTTGCAAAGAGAGATAAAGAATGGATGGGAAAGGTTCACGAATTTTTGGGATTAACTGTAGGCGTTATCGTTTATGGTTTGGACAATGATGAAAGACGTGAAAACTACGCTTGTGATATTACTTATGGTACTAATAACCAATACGGTTTCGATTATTTGCGTGACAACATGGTTATTTACAAAAAAGACAAGGTTCAAAGAGGCCTTAACTTTGCAATCGTGGACGAAGTTGACTCTATCTTAATAGATGAAGCTAGAACTCCACTTATTATTTCTGGTCAAGGCGACGAATCTACAGATATGTACATGAGAGCAAATATGTTTGCTAATGGTTTGACTGGACGTATTATGGATCCAGAAGAAGACAAGCCAGATATTTTCGATCGTGAATTCAAGGATGAAACTGTTGATTTCTTGGTTGACGAAAAGAGAAAGACTGCCAGTCTTACAGAAATTGGTACTAAAAAAGCTGAAGAATATTTCGGCGTAGAAAACTTGTCTGATCCTAACAACATGGAATTGGCTCACCACATCAACCAAGCTTTGAAGGCTAACAATACAATGAAAAGAGACATTGATTATGTAGTAAAGGATGACGAAATCCTTATCGTCGATGAATTTACTGGTCGTATCATGGAAGGTAGAAGATATTCTGATGGTCTTCATCAAGCTATCGAAGCAAAAGAAGGTGTTGAAGTTAAGAGCGAATCCAAAACTTTGGCAACAGTTACATTCCAAAACTACTTCAGAATGTACAACAAATTAAGTGGTATGACTGGTACTGCCAAGACTGAAGAAGCAGAATTCAACGAAATCTACAAGATGGACGTTGTTGAAATCCCTACTAACAAACCAGTAGCCAGAGTTGACGAACAAGACAGAGTTTACATCAACGAAAATGCTAAGTTCAACGCAATCGTTGAAGAAATAAAAGAAATTCACAAAACTGGACAACCAATTCTAGTTGGTACTATTTCAATTGAAGTATCAGAAAAATTGTCCAAATTGTTGAAGAAAAACGGAATCAAACACGACGTATTGAACGCTAAGCAACACGAACGTGAAGCAGAAATCGTAGCACAAGCAGGTATGTTTGACAAAGTTACTATCGCGACAAACATGGCCGGCCGTGGTACCGACATTCTTTTAGGTGGTAACCCAGATTTCTTAGCAAAACACGACATGAAAAAACAAGGTTACGGAGAATACGTAATCGAAAGTTTGGATTCATTCTTGCCAAGCACAGACGAAGAATTAGTTGCAGCAAGAAATGTTTACAACGAATTATACAAAAAATACAAAAAAATGACAGACGAAGATAAGAAGAAAGTTCTTGAAGTCGGTGGATTATACATTATCGGTACTGAACGTCACGAATCACGTCGTATCGACAACCAATTGCGTGGTCGTTCTGGTCGTCAAGGTGACCCTGGTAGATCAAGATTCTTCGTATCATTAGGCGACAACTTAATGAGATTGTTCGGTGGAGAAACTATCCAAAAATACGCTGAATCTGGCAAATTCCCAGAAGACGAACCAATGGAATTCAGAACAATCACAAAAGCGATCGAAAGAGCGCAAACAAAGGTTGAATCTAACAACTTCGGTATCAGAAAGAACGTATTGAAATATGACGACGTTATGAATGCACAACGTAAAGTAATTTATACTGAAAGGGATAAAGTACTTGACGGTGAAGACATGCACGAATCTATCGTAGCTATGATTAAGGACATCATTGCAAACGCAATCGACACATATTGCCAAGATGCTAAATCAGAAAATTGGGAAATGGAAGCATTGATGACTTACTTGAATACATTCATTCCAGAAGGAACATTGGATCTTACAAGACTTAACAGCTACAACAAGAAAACTTTCACAGATTATGTAACACAAAAAGCATTGGAAGTTTATGGAGAAAAAGAAGAAGCCATCGGCAAAGAAAAATTCAGAGAAATCGAACGTGTAATTCTTCTTATGGTTGTAGATAGAAAATGGATGGATCACATTGATGCGATGGATCAATTGCGTCAAGGTATCGGTCTAAGAGCATTCGGTCAACAAGACCCAGTAAGAGCTTACAACAACGAAGGTTTCGAAATGTTTGAAGATATGAACCACTCTATCAAAGAAGACACAGTTAGAGGAATGTTCAACGTTCAACCAGTTGAAGAAATCGAAAGAAAACAAGTAGCTCACGAAACTTCTGCATCAAGTGGTGAAGAAGAAATCAACAAACCAGTAGTAAAAGGTAAGAAAATCGGTAGAAACGATCCATGTCCATGCGGAAGTGGTAAGAAATACAAAAACTGCTGTGGTAAAAACAGATAATAAATAAAAACAAATACAAACACATCAAGGAGGAGAAATCCTCCTTTTTTGTTCAAAAAATATATGCAATTGGAGGATAAAAATGGACGTATTTTTAATTAACGAAAAAATAGAAAGTTTATCTCAAAATCTAAAAGAAATAAAGGAGTCTCTTTGACTTAGATAATTTAAGAAAAAAATTAGATGAATTGCAACAAGAAACATTGAAACCGGGCTTTTGGGATGACAGCGACAAAGCACAAGAAATCTTCGACGAATTAAATTCTGTAAAAGACGATGTCGAAAACTACGACGATATCGAAGAAAAAATCGAAGAAGTAAGAATGATGCTCGAAATCAGCAAGGAAGACAACACCGAAGAATACGAAAAAGAGATCTCCAAAACGCTCAAAAATTTGGAAGAAAAAGTCGACGAATTTAAAATCAAAACTCTCTTGGTGGGAGAATACGACAAAAATAATGCGATATTGTCCATTCACGCAGGTGCAGGTGGGACTGAGGCGCAAGATTGGGCGGAAATGTTACTGAGAATGTACACTAGGTGGATTGCAGACAAGAAATATTCCTACAAAATCACCGACTACAATCAAGACACAGAAGGCGGCATCAAATCCGTATCGTTAATCGTACAAGGAATTAACGCGTATGGGTTTTTGAAAAGCGAAAAAGGAGTCCACAGACTTGTCAGGATTTCTCCATTTGATCAACAAAAACGTCGCCACACATCATTTGCATCAGTGGACGTCTTCCCAGAAATCAAAGACAGCCACAACATCCAAATCGACGACAAAGATTTGAAAGTGGACACTTACAGAGCATCCGGTGCCGGTGGACAACACGTCAACATGACAGACTCTGCAGTTAGAATCACACACATTCCAACAGGAGTCACAGTCCAATGTCAAACAGAAAGATCGCAAATCGCCAACAGAAAATACGCCATGGATATGCTTATCGCCAAGCTTATAATGATAAAAGAAGAAGAAAAGCGAGAAAAAATCGAAGACATCCAAGGCAAATACAACCAAATCGCGTGGGGCTCACAAATCAGATCCTACGTCTTCCAACCATACACATTAGTAAAAGATCACAGGACAAACTGCGAAAGCTCACAAGTGCAAGACGTGTTGGATGGTGATTTGGATAAATTCATTAATGCGTATTTGAGCCACAATTAAACAACCCAAATATAGTACAATATAGAAAAGGAGGGATAGAATGGAATATGTTATTTTCAATAAAAACACGCCAGTATTTTCATTTGAAATGCGTCACGGCAAAATTATCAAAATCATAGAAGTATTAAATCCAGAATATAGGCCATTGCAAGTGAAATACAACAGAAGTAAAAATATAATCGAAAAAAACAGCTTCGAGCATTTTCTAAAAGGAAGAAGAATTCCAGACACCAGACAGGACAAGGACATTCTTCTAGAAAACCTTCAAGGCAAATCTCTTTACGAACTTAGCTTGGCGTATTACGGACTATCTCTTTCTGATCAATATTGGATAAAATCAAAAAACGACAGCGTAGAGTGGAAAGATATCAACTTTTTCCAAAATGATTTTTCACAAGATATGGGACTGTTTATGTTTGGCAAATCCGACAGCTCATTTTCTTTGAAAACTCCGAACAACACATCAGATGGTTGGCTTAAAAAAGCGTGGATTATAGATGATGACAAAAGAATTCTTGTCAAAGGCTCATCCAAGCCATATTACCAAGAAGCTTTTAACGAAAAAATCGCATACGAAATTTCACAAATTCTAGGAATCAATCATATAAAATACGAAATAAAAAATATTGGAGATAAATATTGTTCAGTGTGTGAGAATTTCGTTGACGAAAACACTGAACTCATTCCAGTTAATGCGATCGTCCAAAACACTCAAAAACCTAACCACATATCGATGTATGATTTCGTGGTAGAAGAATTGCAAAAACTTGGGATATCTGATGCAAAAACCAAAATCGATGATATGCTTCTTCTAGATTATATAATTTTCAACGAGGACAGACATTTCAATAATTTTGGCTTCATTAGGGATGTTGAAACGCTTGAAATCAAAAACATGGCACCTATCTATGATTCTGGAACAAGCCTGTTCTACAACACACTTGACACTGCGATAAAATTTTGCAATCCAGATGTAAAGCCATTCTACACTGATAGACAAAAGCAGTTTGAACTAATCGAAGGAAAAATCGACAAAAAAATTGATGCGAATAAAATTCATAAAATAATCGTAGACGTACTTTCAGAAAGTGATTATCTCGAAGAATTTGCACCTGATAGGAAAAAAATAATCGCGGACAGAGTAGCAAATTCTTTATAATTAATGCATAAAATTTGTGGTTTTTAATTTCATAATGGGTATATAAATCTTGAGGTGTAATTCAATGAAAAATGTAGTATTAGAAAATTTTAGAGAATTGTCGAATGTTCCTCGTTGTTCATTTGACCAAAAAAGAATTAACGAATACTTAGTAAATAAAGCGAAACAATTGGGGCTTGAATACGATGTTGATGATGAATTAAACATCGTAATCAGAAAATCTGCAACAGAAGATAAAAAAGGTCATCCAGGAGTTATTTTGCAAGGTCACATGGACATGGTTTGCGAAAAAGAAGATGACAGCGATCACGATTTTACAAAAGATCCGATCGAGTTCATCGAAAAGGATGGCAAATTAACTGCCAACAAGACAACACTTGGAGCCGACAACGGAATAGCAGTTGCGATGGGAATTGCTATTTTGGAAGATGAAAACTTGTCACATCCTGATTTGGAATTGATGGTTACGACGAACGAAGAAGTGGGACTTATCGGTGCGAATGCCGTAAGCGAAGACTTCTTAAAAGGCAAATACCTTATCAACGTCGACAGCGAAGAAGAAGGAATCATGACTTGTGGTTGTGCTGGTGGAAACACTTTGAATTCTGAATTCGCAATCAAACGCGAAGATTTTGGAAAATATTTCTACAGAATTGCAATCAATGGTTTCAGAGGTGGTCACAGTGGTCAAGATATCAACAAAAATCACCTAAACGCCATAGAATCCACAGTTAAAATCCTAAAAGAATTGTCGACACGTCACAATTTGAGGATCGTTTCATTAAATGGTGGAACAAAACACAACGCAATACCAAGAAATTGTGAGCTTATCATTGCAAGTGAAGACGAAATCAAAGACGACGAAATCAACATCGATGGTTTCAAACAAGTCGAAGAAAAAATGGAATTTAAGTTTGAACAAGTAGATGGAAAGACTCCAATGGATGCACAATCTACTGAACGTATCTTGAATTTCCTAACGACAATTCCAAACGGAGTTTTGGATATGGTAAAAGGAAACGATGATTTGGTAGAAACATCGCTTAACCAATCAATTGCAACAACAGAAGATGACAAATTCGTGTTTATGGTATCAATCAGATCTTCAGTTTTGGATAAGATAAAAGAAGTTGAAGATTTGATTACAAATACAACAAAATCAAACAGTGGAATAGTTAAATCTGAAGGGTTCTACGAACCTTGGGAATACCGCGAAGATAGCGAACTAAGAGACAAATGTTTGAAAGTTTACAAGGAAGTCACAGGAAAAGACATGCAAGTGAATGTTATTCACGCAGGACTTGAATGTGCAGTATTTTCAAAGAAATATCCGGACATGGACATGATTTCCATCGGCCCTGATATGACGGGAGTTCACACACCAAAAGAAACTTTGGATTTAAAATCCACAGATAGAGTGTACGAATTCTTGAAGAAATTATTAGAATCATTATAAAATGGAGGATAAAAATGAGTGACGAAAGAAATTTAGAAAACGAAGAATTAAACGAAGAAATGTATGATGAAGAAGAGTTAGATACAATCGTACTAACATTAGAAGATGGTGGCGAAATCGAATGCGGAATCCTTGGAGTATTCGAAGTTGAAGGTTACGACAGTGATTATATCGCACTTGTATCTGAAGAAGACAACGAAATTATGATTTACAAATACGAAGAAATCAACGAAGAAGAAGCTAACTTGGATGTTATCGAAGACGATGCTGAATACGAAAAAGCAAAAGAAACATTCGAATCTCTTTTCGTAGATTTTGACGGAGAAGATGAAGAATAATTTCAAGGCTGTTATGATTGATCTGGACGGAACTCTTCTGACAGATGATAAAAAAATTACTGATTTCAGTAATCAAATTTTACAAAAACTTTATGACAACGGCATAAAGATTATTATTGCAACAGGAAGAGGTCTATCCAGAGCTAAGCAATTAACCGAAAAATTAGATTTTGACAAAATAATCCTTGCAAATAATGGAGCTATTATTCATAGTAGCTCCAGTATTGCAACGGATGAGGATTTGAAGTTGGAATCTAATGTGGTGGATGAGCTTAGCGCTCTATCAAAAGAGTATGGGATAAGACCGTATTTTTTTGTGGAAAACAAATGCGCACTTCTCATCCAAGATGAAGATGACAAGAAGCTTTTTGTGGATAGCGTGGGAGATGTCGGTGAGATAATGACAGTGTCTGAGAGGAATTTGCCGATAGATGACTGCGTGAGCATGATTATGATTGCGAGAAAAGACCGTATTTACGATATTGTTGATCACATCAAGGACAACCCAAATGTGACATATCACATTCACACGAAATATTTTTCCAAAAACATCAGAATGCTTGAAGTGCAAAACGTTAACACGGACAAATACAAAAGGGCAATTCATGTGCTTGAACATTTTGGAATAAAAAGTGACGAAGTGGTTGCAATTGGCGATGCGCACAACGATTTGGAAATGGTTGTTAACAGTGGGCTTGGAGTTGCTATGAAAAACTCCGACGATATTTTGAAACAAAATGCAGACATCATAACACAATACACGAACGAAGAAGACGGACTGGCAAAATTTTTAGAAGAACTATTTGAGTTGAGGGATTATGAATAATTTAAAAGAATTTTTGAATGAAGAATATTATGACAAATACAAAGGCAAAAACTTGGTAGTCTACATCTATCCAAAAGACAACACAAGTGGATGCACGATCGAAGCGGACGGATTTTCTGAAGTTTACGACGAATTTCAAAAGCTTAACACAGAAGTTGTAGGAATCAGCAAGGACACAGAAAAAACACACGAAAATTTCAGAAAAAAACAAGGGCTAAAACAAGAATTGATATCCGACCCAGAAAGAATATTCTTGAACAATTTTGGTTGCGTGTACAAGGGCAAAATGTTCGGCAAAGAAGTTACCAAAACAGAAAGAAGCACGTTTGTATTTGACAAGGATATGAATTTGGTCAAAGAATTCAGAAAAGTAAAACCAGACGAAAATCCACAAGAAGTGTTGGATTTCGTACGAGATAACCTAAATGACTGATAGATATAACATTTACAGCAAATATCTAAAAGAACATTACGGAGAAAAAGTCTACAAACTTCCCATAAAACTGGATTTGACTTGTCCCAACAGAGACGGAAGGTTGGGGCGTGGTGGTTGCATATATTGTCACGAAGAAGGTGGAAGCTTCGAAAACAAGGAAAAACACCTTTCAATTCGTGAACAATTGGAAAAGGACAAACAAACCATCGAAAACAAATACAACGCCCACAAATTCATATCGTATTTTCAAAATTATTCCAACACATACATGCCGCTTGAATTGTTCAGGCAATACGTCAACGAAGCAGTAGTGGAAAATGTCGTTGCAGTCAGCGTATCCACAAGACCGGATTGCATAGCACGTGAACATTTGGAAATATTGAAACAACTTCAAGACGAAAAACACGTCGACATCATCATAGAACTTGGACTTCAAACATCGAACAACAGAACATTGAAGATAATCAACAGACAACACACAGTCGCGGATTTCGTTCGTGCTTGTTTGATGATAAAAGAATACGGATTTAGAATTTGCACACACGTAATATTGGCACTTCCATGGGATGACATGGACGATGTCAGAGAAACGGCGAAGCTATTATCGGTACTCAAAATCGACGAATGCAAAATCCATTCCCTATACATTCCAAAACACACGATACTTGCGAAGTGGTATGAAGAAGGAAAAGTACAGCTCAAATCACTGGACGATTACGTAAATGAAGTTTGTGAATTTTTGAAATATTTGGATAAGGATATCCTGATTCAACGCCTAGTCGGCAGAATGCCCGAAGAGGATTCCGTGTTTTGCAACTGGAATACAAGTCACTGGAAGATTCAAGATATGATAATCGAAAAAATGGAACGAGAAAATATTTTCCAAGGTGATAATTTTGATAAAAGAATGGGTATAATAATATAAAGTAAATTAAACTTTTTAAAATGGTTTAAGAAAGGATGATAATAATGGTTAAATTTGTAGTAGGTCCTAAAGGCAGCGGAAAAACAAAATGGTTGATCGACAAGGCCAACGACGAAAAGAAAAACAAAAACGGTAACATAATATTTATAGACTCTGATGACAAGCACATCTTCTCGCTTGATCACTCAGTAAGACTTATAGATGCATCGACATTCCACATCTCAAGTCCAGAAAGTTTGTATGGATTTTTGGCAGGAATAATGTCAAGAGATTTCGATATCGAAACAATTTACGTAGACGGAATTTACTCAATCGTTGAAATGACAGAACAACAATTAGAAGAATTCCTAGAAAACTTGGAAGTTTTATCAAAAGAAGCCAACGTTAATTTCTTCATTGGAATGAACAAAGAAAAATCAAGCTTACCAGCAAAATACCACGAAGACACAGTGGAATTGCACGAATAATACACTCACGATAGACCCTTTTATAGGGTCTATTTTTTGTGGCGGCTCAAGAAAAATCAGAAAACTGTTTTGCACGAATATTTGGCTTACGAAAATAAGTCGTTGCACAAAAATACGGAATAAAAGCCGTAACACGCATCGTCTAGCTTACGTAAATTGGCAAATTCTAATCTCGAAATTCTAAAATCTCAAACTCGTGCTACGCACTCAGACAATGAGATTTTTTAACGAATTTCTTCGATTGAATTTGACACAATTTTCTCCAGATGACTCGCTTAGTTACGATCTTTTATTTGAGTGCTAATTTTTTTTTTAGCAAAAGCAGTAATCTGATTGTTTCACTGATAAGGAAAAGACACCATGCGCCATCTACTCCCTAAATGCATAATTTTTCACAAAATACTTGACAAAAAATAGTGGGAAGGGTTAGAATGAAATCGTAATCATAGATTTAGGAGGATATAATGATTTTAGAACTAATAATTAAATACTTGATAATAATTACTCTTGTATTCTGCCATGAAATGGGACATATTTTAATGTGTATTATCTTCTTTAAATGTAAAGATTGGGAAATAGATATGGGAATTGGTAAGGTTTTATTTGAAACTAAAAGGTTAATTATAAGACCTATAATTGTTGTTGGAAAAATACTCCCACAGTTAGATTGGGAATATTATAATAGCAAGAGCAAATTACAAAAAATAATGATTCCATTAGGTGGACCATTATTTAATTTAGTAGTACTGATTGTTACAATTCCATTATTAATAAATGAAGGGAAAATGATAGCTGGATATTCACATCTTTTTCAAGAATCAATAAAGTTTTTGTTGCGATTTAATATGGCACAACTTTTCTGGACTTTATTGCCAATTTATTATAAAAGAGATGTTCCTAGCGACGGTAGAAGAATAATTGAAATAATTAAGAACTAATTTATAATTGTATAATTTACATAATCGAGGTTATAATGCTTAACTTATTAATGAAAATCGTAATATTTTATTTTGTTTATCAAGTCTCACAAATTCTGCATGAGATAGGACATGCTGTTGCTTATAGAGTAGTATACAAATCAAAAAAATGGAGAATCGAAACAGGAAGAGGCAAGGAGATATTCAAATCCAAAAGAATTAAAATATGTTTATCACTAGCTGACGGAGTATGTTACTTTGATGATGATTATGAAGAATGGTATTTTAAGAGAAATTTTATTGTCTTTTTAGCGGGGCCACTTGTCAACATCATTTTGTTTGTATGTATGATTCCTTTTATCTATGATATCAACCATTCCGCTGATATAGGTAGTTTTTACCGAAATATAGTATTTATTACATTTTATGTTAATCTCTGGAAGGCTTTTTTTAGCTTATTACCAAAAGAATACGAAGGTGTTAGAGCAAAACAATCTGACGGACTTCAATGCCTAAATGCAATAAAAGGAATGAAAAAAACAACGAAAATCTAATACTATTAAACACACCAAAAATCCCTTGCCATCTGACAAGGGATTATTATAATTTACATCATACACACCTAAGCTTACAAATCATGATACAGAGGTTACGGTATTATCATTTCTAAGCATAATTGCACTCAACAAGAGTGATGCAGCTATAAACACGAAGATGTATTTGTAATTGAACGATGAAATATACGAGTTTGCCAACAGGAAGACTACTTCGAACACGTCTGCGAAGAAGCTAAATGCTGATAGCATGGTTGCTCTGTGATTTTTGAAGCCTATTGTGTCTATATAATTGTTTTGGATTTTTTCGATAAATATTCCCAAAACTGACAAAACAGTTGGAAGTATAATCATCAATAATACTACAGGTTTTCCAGATATCACACATAATCCAGCAAAGAACAATGATGCAATAACTGAAAATAATCGAACTTCGTTCCATGCTTTTTGTTCTCCCAGATATTTTATTATGAATGTTTGTGAAAGTTGAAGTCCTGAGTAAGCTAGAATGAGTGGCGACACTATGTTTTCCGAATATCCGTTGTCGATTATGACTTTTACATAGAAGAAGTTGATCAACAAAAATGACAAATTAAACAACGACACGATTAAGACGATTACTCTGAAAGTTTTATCGTGTACCAATAGTTTCAATGTTTTTGACAAATCAAATTGTTCCTCATTATCACTTGAGTTGTCGGTATCTGGAATAAAAATCGAAATCATAGTTGCGACTGTATTTGCAATTATGGTTACCCAAATCAAAGCGTTAATGTTCCATCTTGAATTAATAAAAGGAAACATTACAGTTGATATGATGAATGCGATAGTTCCCCAATTATAGAACTTCGAAATATTATTACTGTAATTATCATCGCCGAAAAGCTTGTATATGTACGCACTTATTGTTCCGGAATTCAGTGCAAAAGCAATTCCTTCAAGCAAGGCTTCTACTGCAAAAAGCATAAAATTATTGGATATCAGTAAAAACATCCTGGCAGTTAGCATCGTAAACTGTGCGAGAACAATTGACTTTTTTAGCCCGATTTTATCGGTCAACACACCCAATGGAAATTCAAAAACCATGCAAGTAACAGACAGTATCGCTTGCAACACGAAAAACTGCGACAAGCTAATTCCTCTATTCGTCCTAACCAACAACGCAACAGGCGCATAAAATATTAAATTGGAAAATAAATTCATTGCGTATATTTTTCTTGAAGTTTTCATGCATACATTATAACGCTTTTTCCAACTAAAACTACTTTATCCCACCAAAAAATCCCTTATCACATGACAAGGGATTACAATTATAATTTAGATCTATCGTTATCTGAGTTCATCAACAATTGATAAACTTGGATTTCTCCGATTAACTTCAATTCTTCAAAGCCACGGCGGCGAAGTTCATCACGATCGTGTTCGTTTTCGTAATTTGCATCTGTTTTGAAATAATTTTCCAAAATTTCTGAAACTTTTTCCTTATTATTCGCGTTTTTAAGTACTTCTTCTCTAATATACATAACATACCTCCTACAATTGTTGTTATCTTACATATATTTATACCCCAAAAACTCACAAATCTACCTTATTATATTAACTCCGTCTTCAACCGCGTATTCCAAATCACAACCACTCAATAAACCATCAAGCCATGCACGGCGAAACTCATCATAAACTTCAGAAGACTCACCGTAAATGTAATACTGTTCGTGCACATCAATTCTCTTAATCCAACGGAATTCTCCATCATTTGATTCCACTGGCAAATTCGCCATATCACAAGGCATCCCGTCCAAGAACTTCTCAGACATAAATTGAAACGCATCAGAAGCATCACCCGAGAAATCTTCCTTTGCACCAAAATCATACGCAATTTTAAGAGCATCTTCAAGCTTTTCTTCTTTTTTAAGTTCACTCAAAACCTTCGCCAAATTATCTTCCACAATTGCTACTCTCACCTGTAACCATCCGTGAATATTGTCCGTGTCGATCAAATCCTCCAACGCTCCACTTTCAATATTTTTCAAATCGACATTTTCATCCAACATCTCACTCATCGAACGCGTAATCTCATCAACGTAATTTATCTTATCAAACATTATATAATGAATTTTTCCTAAAAATCTTGACATATTATCCCTCCATTTATTTGATTTTATTATACAGATAAGAGTTACAATAATCCGTAACCATTGTTACGTGATATAATTAAATGGAAAAGGAAAATTCGTAGAATTAGCATATAAAGCTAAGAAAGCTTTAGAAAATGATCCAATTAACAAATCATACACTATAAGACAAGGTGCTAATGGCAGATACTACTACATATTATCACCAATCGAAGCTGAAACTCCAGAAACTCCAGCTGAACCATCAACACCAGAAGAAGGACAAAAACCTGAAGAAGGAAAACCTGGTAAGGAAGAAAAACCTGAAAAAGAAGACAAACCAGCTAAAGAAGATAAAGAAAACACTGATTCTCCAAAGAAAAAAGACAAGGCTGAATTACCAAAAGCTGGTAGCGAAGCTGAAATCTTAACATTAGCAGCAGTAGCTTTATCAACAACGGCAGGTGCTTATGTTTCAATCAGAAAACGTAAATAATTAATCTTAGTATAAAAATGATTATTTAAAAATGGGACTAATTTTGGTCCCATTTTTCATTGTATGACGGGCATGTTCTAATGCTGGGGTGAAAATCCCTACAGAGCGTAGTTACCGACGAATCTAATAGCGACTTGCAAGTTTTAGATGGCGACATCTAGGAGAGAAGAACGGGTAGCGAAATCGTGGCTTGACGAACAGAAACAGAATATAAGGCGTAACAGGTGGGCAAGCTAGCCATGGATAACAAAGACCCTAAAGGTAACCGTAAACCCAAAGCGTAGATTCTGCAAGTAAACGATGAAAGTATTAGGGCTTATCCCGTGAGGTCTCATAGACGATATAGTAGTAACAACGAACTATGAGAAGTCAGCAGAAGTCATAGTAGGTGGAAACGCCGAAGGACAGAACAATTTAACAGCACAAGTAAAATGTATGTTGCATAACAAATCTGACAGAGAAAGTAGAAAAAAACGTAAATGAAATCAAAATCTCACACTTAAGAAAAAAGTTATGCAAGCGGAAAGGAGCAAGTACGCACATGGAAGATAAATTAATAAATCAAATCCTAAATCCAGAAAACATGCACCAAGCCAAACTAAAAGTCATCTCAAACAGAGGAGCATCAGGAATAGATGGCATAAGTGTAAATGAAATAGATGAATACATCAAAGACAACTGGACAAGGATAAGACAAGAAATTATCTAAAAGCGGGAATAATGAACAAAGGTGTATACGAAAAAAGTGAAATAGGAACCCCACAATGTGGAAATCTATCACAACTACTAAGCAACATTATGCTAGACAAACTAGACAAAGAACTAGAAGCAAGAAGACTTAGATATACTAGATACGCAGACGATTGTCTAATATTTGTAGGGAGCAAAGCAGCAGCAACAAGAGTAATGCACTCCGTAATAAGATTCATAGAAAACAAACTTGGACTAAAAGTAAATGCAGAAAAAAGTAAAATAACAAGACCAAGTAAAATTAAATATCTAGGATTTGGCTACTGGAAAGACAACAAAACAAATCAATGGAGAGCACGAGTCCATGAAACGTCATTTAATAGATTTAAAGACAAAATAAAGAACCTAACCACAAGAAAGTGGTCAGTTCCTTTTGACTACAGAATCAAGAAATTAAATGAAGTAACAAGAGGATGGATAAATTACTTTAGGATTGCAGATATGAAAAGCAAACTAAAAAGATTTAGTGAACAGTTAAGGACCAGACTCAGAATAATCTGTTGGAAAATATGGAAAGTACCAAAGAAAAGACAATGGGCGTTAATGAAGATGGGAGTAGGAAAAGACCTAGCAAGATTAACAGCTTATTGTGAGATAGGTATTATTTTGTAGCAACAAAAACCTGCTTAGTAAGAGCAATTACAAAGGAAAGACTAACCAAAACAGGTTTAGTCGACCCGTATGATTACTATACAAGCAGGTAATGTGTAGATTAAATTGAACCGCCGTATGCCGAACGGGCACGTACGGTGGTGTGAGAGGGCTATTTATTTAGCCCTACTCGATCAAAAAACTGATACAAATAAGGTGAACCATAAAGTGTATCAGTTTTTTTATGGTTATTTGTTTGTGAGTATATCCAAGTTTCTCGTATGATCGTCTATTAAAAGTCTGGCGAGTTTTGCTTTTTGGATTTTGTCTTCGATGCTTTTCTTGGATTCTAGTGTTGTGATTTTTTGGTTGTTCGCAAGTATTATGTGGCCTGTTTTGATTTCTTCGATGGAGTCGATGTTGAACAGTCCATAACTTCCATCGTTTTTGGATATTGGTTTTCTAACTTTGATCATGCAGTACGTTCCGTTTTTAAAACAAATAGGAGGATTTTTGGTTATGTTCAAGGATTTTTTGATTAGTTTCTTGGCCTCTATGATGTCTATTAATTGGTTGCGGGCGATTTTTTTGATGCAACAATCCAATGAACAATAATTGGTAGTGGTGAAATCATTAAAATAAAGTTGGACTGCATTGCCGATATTGTCTATGTATATTGGAATGATTGCTTGTAATTGTTTCATTGATTCTCCTTTTATTTTATGATAATTTTATTATAACAGAACATACGTTCCCATTCAAGCGTTTTCGATTTGAATTTACAATGAATTGGTTTGTTTTGTGAAGAATGGTGATGATTTTTCATTTATTTTCAAATGGTTCACGCTGTTACTATTTGTTTTGGTGTGGTTTTTCGTTTCATTCTTGATTTATAAAATCTTCTGGTCGATTGTAAAATTGAGAAAAAGGAGATGGAAATCATGAATTACAAAGAGATAGATTATATTGTGAACAACAAAATTTTGGATGATGAGAGAATTTATAAGGCTTTTGAGCCTTTGATTATTAGTAGTATCAAAAATTATTATGATAGGGCGGATATTTTCGAAGAGCTTATCGATGATGGTAAGACTGAGATTATGTATGCGATTATGGAGTATGATGGTTCAAAGAATGTGCCGTTCAATTATTATTTGAAGCAGAGGTTGAGGTTTTTCTATTTGAAGAAGAATCCGAGAAGAAGTGTTCAGTCGTTGAATTTTACTAATGAGGATGGTGTTGAGCTGATGAATTTGATTGAATCTGATGAGAATATTGAACAGGATTTTGAGGATAGGTTGGAGATTAAGGAGCTTTATGAGAAGGTGCGTAAGCTTCCGGAAAAGCAACAGAAGATTATTTACGAGAATTTCCTTCGTGAAAAAAGTGCGAGGGTGATTTGCAAGGAATTGAATATGAAACAGTCCACTTTCTACAACACGAGAAGCAAGGCGTTGGAGAATTTGCACAAGATGTATTGAGCTATGGGTGTGGATTGGGTGGGTTAATATAGATGGAATCAGTGTGATTCCATTTTTTTGTGAAAATTTACGTATGTTTTCTGATAAGGTGATTCGTTGTATTTGTCAATTATGAATGATTTGGTGCTATTTGTGGTATATTATAATAAGTATATATTTTAATGAGGGGAACAAGGTGGATATTTTAGAGTTGATGCACAAGAGGCATTCTGTTAGAAAATACTTAGATGAAGAGATTGATATTTCTGTGAAGAAGATTATCGAAGAGAAGGTCGATGAAGTTAATCGTGAATCTAATTTGAATATAAAGGCTGTGTTTGATGACAAGGAAGGGTTTAATTCAAGGCTTGCGAAGTACGGAAAGTTTGAAAATGTGAATAATTTTCTGATTATGAAGGGCGTGGGCAATGATTTGAGTGAGACTTGTGGATATTACGGCGAGAAGCTTGTGATGGAGCTGATGAATTTGGATTTAGGTTCGTGCTGGGTTGCTCTTACATATAATAAGAAGAATATTAAAAAATACATAGAGCCAAACGAAAATTTGGTGATTGTGATTTCGTTCGGAATTCCTGCGAACTTGGGTTACAATCGCAAAAGCAAACTTCCAAAGCAAGTGTCAAATGTGAATGACGATTCGCCACAATGGTTTAAGGACGGTGTGGATTGTGCTTTGAATGCTCCAACTGCGATTAATCAACAAAAATTTATGTTGACTTTGGTCGATGATAAGGTGAAAGCGAAGGCGAAATTTGCTCCGTCAGCAAAGGTCGATTTGGGAATTGTAAAATATCATTTCGAAGTGGGTAGTGGCAAGGATCATTCTATATGGATATAATGATTTAATTTTCGAATCAAAATAAAAATCAAAAGTCAAAAATAAAATTTAAAAGTCAAAGATATTGCAAAGATTGCAAATACTATTGATTATGCGCTCGTAAGGGTGTATAATAATATCAAGGTCAAAGAAAGTCAAAAACAAATTACGGGAGGTTTTTATGGAATATAAAGATTATTACAAAGTTTTGGGGGTGGATAAAAAGGCGAGCTCCCAAGAAATTAAAAAAGCATACAGAAAACTCGCCAAGAAATATCACCCTGATTTAAATAAAGGCGATGAGAAATCACAGGAAAAATTCAAGGAAATCAACGAGGCTTACGAGGTTTTAGGCAACGAAGATAAGCGTAAAAAATACGATATGTTTGGCTCCAATTATAATTTCCAAGGCGGACAAAACTTCGATCCGAATGCGTACGATTTTGGCGGGTTCGGTGGATTCGGTGGTTTCGGCAAGAATTCTGGTTCGTACACTTACACAACTGGTGGCAGTGGCGGAGGATTCTCGGACTTTTTCAATGCGTTTTTCTCGGGTGGACAAGGTAGCGGCGGAGGTTTCTCCGATATTTTCGGCGGATTCAAAGGCGCTGGAAGAAAATCACAACCAAGGCAAAGATACGACACGGATATTTCCGTTTCCCTATCAGATATCTACAATGGTGTAGAAAAAAGATTGGGACTTATGATTGGAGATAAAAGTGTCAATTTGAATTTGAAAATTCCAAAAGGGATTTTGCCTGGCAAGAAGATTAAGGTCAAGGGCGAAAAATTCGGCGTTGACGGGGACATTTACGTGAAGATTAACTTGGTTGATGTGTACAACAAGCTTGAAGATCACAATATTATCAAGAAGGTTGAACTTAAACCATGGGAAGCTTATTTTGGAAAATCAATCAATGTTGAAACGATTAGTGGAGAGAGGATCAAGGTTAAGATTCCGAAAAATATCAAGGCTAATCAAAGAATTAGGATTAAAGATAAGGGATTCGTGGATATGAAAGGTGTCAAAGGTGATTTGTATCTTGAAATTTCCATAGTAAATCCTACAAAATTAAACGAAGAACAAGAAAAATTATACAAAAAATTATACGATATTTCTGAATAATGTTAGGGGGTAAGGATTATGGATTTAAACAAATTCACACAAAAATCTGTTCAAGCAATTCAAGATGCGCAAAATACAGCTATAAAATTGGGCAATCCAGAAGTTACGGATGTTCATTTAAGCTATTGCTTATTGTCTGATTCAGATTCAATAGTTGCAAAGACTATTCAAAAAATCGGCGCTGATTACAAAAAAATCGTGAGCGCTTTTAATCAAAAAATAGATTCTCTTCCAAAAAACGACAGTCAATCTAGTGTGTACCCAAGCACTGCTTTTCAAAGAATTTTGTTGAAGGCAGAAGACGAAGCAAAGTCCATGGGAGACAGTTTCATTTCTGTTGAACACATTTTTATGAGTATTTTGGGAGAAAAAAATACTGTTAGTGCAGTTTTGTTGAAAGATTTTAATGTCAACAAACAAAACTTCACATCTAATTTGAAAGATTTGAGAGGAAATCAAAAGGTAGATTCTGACAATCCAGAAGATACAACTGATGTGTTGACAAAATACGGTCGTAATTTGACTGATTTGGCAAAAGAAGGCAAGCTTGATCCAGTTATCGGTCGTGACGATGAAATCAGACACAGCGTTAGGATTTTGAGTCGTAGAACGAAGAACAATCCTGTGTTGATTGGTCAACCTGGTGTTGGTAAAACTGCGATTGTGGAAGGCTTGGCGCTTAGAATTGTCAATGACGATGTTCCAGAAACTTTGAGAAACAAATCTATTTTTGCATTGGATATGGGAAGTTTGATTGCCGGTGCGAAATTTAGAGGAGAATTCGAAGAAAGATTGAAGGCTGTATTGAAAGAAGTTGCAGATTCTGACGGCAAAATCATTATGTTTATCGATGAGATTCACACTTTGGTTGGAGCCGGCAAATCAGAAGGCGCAATGGATGCTGCAAACTTGTTGAAGCCAATGTTAGCACGTGGTGAAATAAGAACAATCGGCGCTACAACGTTGGATGAATACAGAAAATACATCGAAACAGATGGCGCATTGGAAAGAAGATTCCAAAAAGTTTTGGTTGAAGAACCTTCAGTTGAAGACACAATTTCGATATTGCGTGGTATCAAGGACAAATACGAGATTTATCACGGAATCAAAATCACTGACAACGCTGTAATCGCTGCGGCAACTTTGTCGGACAGATATATTACCGACAGATTTTTGCCAGACAAGGCAATTGATTTGATGGACGAAGCGAGTGCGATGGTTAGAACTGAGATTGATTCTATGCCTGAAAGCATCGACGAAACTAAGAGAAAAATATTGCAACTTGAAATCGAACGTGCTGCTTTGAACAAAGAAGACGATGAAATGAGTAAAATCAGACTCGAAAATTTGGAAAAAGAATTACAAGACACTAAAAACGAGTTTGATGCGATGTATATGGAATGGACTCAACAAAAATCCAAGGTCGATGAAATCAAGGAGACAAAATCTGAAATCGAAGCCGTTAAACACGAAATGGAAGAAGCTCAAAGAAAATACGATTTTGAAAAATTGTCTGAATTAAAATACGGAAAATTAGTCGAACTTGAAAACAAGCTTGAAGAATTGAACAAGAAAATGGATGAAGATGACAGTTCAATTATAAAAGAAAGCGTAACTGAAGATGAAATAGCAGAAGTTGTGAGCAAGTGGACTTCAATTCCTGTGACAAAATTAGTGGAAACAGAACGTGACAAGATTTTGAATATGGACAAGTTGTTGCACAAGAGAGTTGTGGGACAAGATGAAGCTGTAACTGCTGTGACTGATGCAATCATCAGAGCTAGAAGTGGTTTGAAATCGCTCAACAGACCAATCGGTTCATTTATATTCCTTGGACCAACTGGTGTTGGTAAGACAGAACTTGCAAAAGCTTTGACTGAAAATATGTTTGATGATGAAAAGAATTTGATTCGTATCGATATGTCAGAATATATGGAAAAACACGCAGTAAGTAGACTTGTCGGAGCTCCTCCAGGATATGTTGGATATGATGAAGGTGGTCAACTAACTGAAGCTGTCAGAAGAAAACCATACTCAGTGATTTTGTTCGACGAAATCGAAAAAGCACATCCAGATGTGTTCAACATTTTGTTGCAAGTTTTGGATGACGGACGTTTGACTGACAACAAAGGTAGAACTGTCGATTTCAAAAACACGATCATCATAATGACAAGTAACATTGGATCAATGGATTTGATTGAAGGAATTGACGACAGCGGAAATATTTCTGATGAAAGCAGAAATTCTGTGATGGACGAATTGAAAGCACGATTCAAACCAGAATTTTTGAACAGAATTGACGATATCGTAATGTTCAAACCATTGACAAAAGATGACATCTACAAGATTATCGAAAAACAAGTTTCATTGTTACAAAAACAATTGGAAGACAGACAAATCACCATCGAAATCGACGAATCTGCAGAAGATTTGATTATCGACAAAGCATACGATGTATTGTACGGTGCAAGACCGGTTAAGAGATTTATCGAATCCAACGTTGAAACAAAACTTGGACGTGAATTGATAAAAGGCACTGTAACTGACAAAGACACTGTCGTTATTACAAATGTAGATGGCGAATTGGGAATTAGAAAGAAATAGATTTTAGAGAATAGGTAAGAACACAGGTCTTGCCTATTTTTTTATTGTGGAAAAGAATAAAAATCTCTGCACAAGCATACGGAAATAAAAGTCGTAACACGCATCGTCTGACTTACGAAAATTGGCAAATTCTAATCTCGAAATTCTAAAATCTCAAACTCGTGCTAAGCACTCAGACAATGAGATTTTTAACGAATTTCTTCGATTGAATTTGATACAATTTTCTCCAGATGACTCGCTTAGTTACGAGCTTTTATTATAGTGCTACAACGATTCTTAGCAAATGCAGTAATCTGATTTTGTATATCCACAGGGATAAAAAGAGTAATATAAAAAATATCATTTAAAAATAGGCAAGTTTTATAACGGGGGAGAAGGAGATGAAATAAATTCTGTGTCGCGTAAAAAGTGGATTACCGATTTTGCTAAGAATATCATCTGGAGAAAATAACTAAAAATCCAAGCGAAGTGACCCGTAGAAAATCTCACTCGTGCCAGCCGGAGGCGCACTTGAGATTTTAGGATCACGAGCGTGAGGATTTTTTTATTTTCGTAAGTCAGATATTCGTGCAAATCGGTTTTGCACTTTTTGTAAGCATTTACGAAGTCTCAATCTTGCGACCTACACTCCCCTTATAGCAAAAATCAACATTTCTTGTTACAATATTAATAGAGACAAATGATTTATGGCGTAAAATTATAACACGAGGAGTGACAATGAAGGTAAGAAAAGCGGTTATTCCTGCGGCGGGTTTTGGTACGAGGATGCTTCCTGCATCGAAATCTGTTCCGAAGGAGATGCTTCCAATCTACGACAAACCAACTTTGCATCATATTGTAAAGGAGGTTGTGGATTCTGGAATTACGGATATTTTGATTATTATAAGCAAGGATAAGGGATCTATCGAGGATTATTTTGATGTGAATTTCGAATTGGAATACGAATTGAATAAGAAGTCTTCGGAGATATCACGAGAAATTCACGAGCTTTCGAAGATGGCGAACATTTACACTATTAGACAGAAGAAGAAAAACGGTCTTGGCGATGCGATAAAATACGCAGAAAGTTTTGTTGGTGGTGAGCCTTTTGCGATTTTGTTGGGCGATGATATTATCTACAATACTTCTGATGAACTTCCTTGTATCAAACAAATGGCTGATATTTACGAAAAGGAAGAGGCGCCGGTTTTGGGTGTGCAAGAAGTTTCGTGGGATGATGTCGATAAGTACGGGATTGTGAATGGTGTGAAGACTTCGGATAGAATTACTGAGGTTGAGTCGTTGGTTGAAAAACCAAGTCGTGAAGAGGCCACAACTAACTTGGCAATTCTTGGAAGATACATTGTAACGCCAGATATTTTTCCGATTCTTCACGAAACAAAACCTGGCAAGAATAACGAAATTCAATTGACTGATGCTTTGAACAAGTTAGCCGAAAAACGCAAGATGATTGCGTATGATTTTATAGGCAAAAGATATGATGTCGGTAACAAGCTTGGTTTTGTGAAGGCTACGGTTGATTTTGCACTTCATGATGAGAAAATAAAGGATGAATTGTTAGAGTTTTTACGAGAAAAATAATTATTAGCTATTGGCACAAGGTGTCAGTAGCTTTTTTTTATTGGAAAATAATTTGTTGTGATAAAATAAGACAGAGGTGTGTTATGAATATTGCAATCGTTGATGACGAAGAAAATATAAGAAATTTGTATAAGAAATATTGTGAAGAATGGGCAGATATCAACAAAATTGATTTGAAGGCTGAGCTTTTTTCATCTGGTGAGAATTTTATATTCAATTACGATGAAAATGATTATATAGATATTTTATTGTTGGATGTTGAGATGAAAAAAATTAATGGCGTGGAATTATCCAAGAGAATTCGTGAGAAAAATTCCGATATTCAGATTATTTTCATCAGCGGTTATCCAGAATATATCGGATACGGATATGATGTTAATGCTTTGAATTTTTTGATTAAGCCTATAAAAAAGGAGAAACTTTTCGAACTTTTGGACAAGGCGACTAATCAAATGAACAACAAGGAAAAGTTCATTATAGTCAAGGACAACGGGATTAATACGAAGATTTCGTTGAAGGATATCTTCAGTTGTATTTCGGACAAAAATTACGTGGATATTTTCGCACAAAATAAAAGTTACAGAATTAGGATGACGTTGACACAACTATTGGATATGCTGGATGACAGATTTTTCAGGGTGAGTCGTTCGGAGATTATTAATATTGAAAAAATCGCAGAAACAAAGAAGGATTATGTTTTGTTGGAGGATGATAGCAAATTTTTGTTGTCAAATGCGAAGTTCAACGAGCTTAACAGAAAAATTATTGAGTTTTATTAGGTGAGATATGAGATTTTTGAGTAAAATTAGGATTTTGTTTTCTAAAAAAGATATTTTTGAATATCAACAGCAACTGTTGAACACTCATTATCAAGAAGTGGAGAATATGTACCGCGATATCAGAAAATTTCGCCACAATTACAGAAATCACTTGCAAACTTTGCGCTCTTTTGTTGCTGAAAATGATATGGAATCTATCAAGAACTACTTGGATAATTTGGATGAGAATTTGCATTCAATAGCACCTGTGATTAGGACTGGGAATAGGATGGCGGATGCTATCTTGAATTCCAAGATAACTATGGCGACTAATGAAAACATAAAATGCATCGCCGACTGCAAGATTTCAAATATTTTGGATATAAAAGATATCGATTTGGCGACGATTATCGGAAATTTGTTCGATAATGCGATTGAATCGGTGAGAAATTTGCCAGAAGAGGACAGATTTATCAGGATTTATATGGATATGAAGGGCAATAAATTGTACATTTCATTTACTAACAAGACAAGTAGCAAAAAACAGGAGAAGTTTGGCAGAATTTTCAAATCGACAAAGGGCGAGAACAGAGGCCTGGGACTTATCAGTATCGACGAAATCGTCGACAAATACGATGGTTACATCAACAGAAATTCAGAGGACAATGCTTTTACGACGGAGATTTTGATATAGTCATCCCTGTTTTTGATGTGCTTATCCCTAAAACGTAAATACGATAGTATTTCGTTTAATATATTATTGGGAGGTAGTTATGAAGAAAAAATATTCTACAAATGATAATATAAAATTTATGTTCAATCTTGCGTGGAACAACCAAAAAAGTTTGATTTTCATGCTGATAATTATGGCTATCACAACTGCTGGAATTGATATTTTACAGTTGTACTTTACTCCACAAATTATCAAAATGGTTGAAAACTCACAAGATTTCACAACGATTATGCTTACAGTTGTCGTGTTTGCGGTTTTGATTTTCGTATGTTCAGCGACAAAAGAGTCGTTGGATTTGAGGATCTTGCCGAAAAAAATCTACATTCGAACTTTGATGTTAAATCAATGTATCGAAAAATTCTTGTCGATGGATTATGAGATGACTTTGGACAAGAATGTGTTGGATTTATCCGAAAAGGCGAACGTAAACTTAGAAGGAAATGATAAAGCTACAGAACATATCTGGATTACGATGAAAGACGTTTTGTATTTACTAATCAGCACGAGTGTGTATTTGATTTTACTTGCAAGGCTTCCTATTTTCATAATTTTGGTGTCGATTATCGCAAGTTTGATTAGTTTTCTGTATTCAAAAAAACTTAAACAATGGAAGTACGATAACAGGAAAACTCAGGCTAAGTTTGAGAAGGAATTCAACTACATTAATTCAGTTAGTAGCCACAAACACGCAAAAGATATCAGGATGTTCGGGCTTGGAAATTGGCTGGAAGATATTTACGACAGCGTTTTTGTAATGTACGATGATTTCTTGAACAAGATGGGCAACAAAATGTTGATGGCAGATTTCTTGGATTGCGTGTTCAACCTTTTGAGAAATTCCGTTACATATTATTATTTAATAAATTTTGCAGTCAATGGCAAAATTGATGCAAGTATGTTCTTGTTGGCTTTTTCCGCACAAACAAAATTCGGCTACGATATTCAAAGATTGTTCAATTTTCTGAGTGTGCTTTTTATGGAAGCGAAGGATATCGCAACTGTAAGAGAGTTTGTAGATTTGGAAGAAAAGTTCAAAAAAGACGGAGGAATCGAATTAAATCCTGACGAGGATATTACGATAAAATTCGAAAATGTGGGATATAAATATCCTGGTAGTGATGAATTTGTATTGAAGAATGTGAACTTCCAAGTCAACCCACAAGAAAAGGTAGCTGTAGTTGGACTCAATGGATCGGGGAAAACTACGTTGATCAAACTTTTGATAGGATTTTTGGATCCAACAGAAGGTCGTGTGCTTGTCAATGGGATTGATTTGAGAGAACTCAACAGAAGAAAATATTACGAGATTTTCTCTGCGGTATTCCAAGATTATTCGATATTGCCGGAAACAATTTACATGAATGTAACTCAATCAAAATCCACAGATGATGTGGAAGGCGTGGAAGAAGTGTTGAAATTAGCAGGCCTATATGAAAAGGTTAAGGAATTTCCAAAAGGAGTATTCAACACGATTGAAAAATATATCTACCAAGATTCACCGGTTTTATCAGGAGGGGAAACACAAAAACTACTTCTTGCGAGAGCTTTGTACAGAAGTTCGAAGTTTTTGATATTAGATGAGCCAACAGCAGCGCTTGACCCATTGGCAGAGAGGGATTTGTACAACAAATACAATGAACTAACGAAAAACCATACATCGATTTTTATTTCTCATAGAATGGCTTCGACGAGATTTTGCGATTACATTTTGTTGATTGGAAATAAGGGGATTGAAGAACGTGGAACTCACGAAGAATTGATGGAAAAAGGCGGAACGTACAAGTATTTGTTCGACACTCAAGCGAAATATTACAGGGAGGACTACAATGCAAAAGAATCTTAAATTATTCAAAGATACTTGGAGTGTTTTGTGGAAAAATTACAAAAAGCTTATTATCAGCTACACTCTTAACTGTTTATTCTCTGCGATTTTTCCTTTAATTAGTATTTACGCATCTGCAAGAATGATAGATGCAATTGTCAATAAGATGCCTGTACAATTTGTAGGTAAATGGGCAGTAATTGCGTTGTTGTCAGTGTTTTTCATTCAAATAATTCTGGCTTTGACGAATAAAATCCAAAACACATACAAGGACAAGAAATACGAGATATTTTTTCATATTTTATCCGAAAAATTCAATGAATTGGATTACAAACAATCCCAAGACACAGACATTATTGGGGAAAAATCGAATATAGAACAAAACATAAACATCGGTGAATTCGGAATTATAAGAGTTCTTTACGCATACGATATGATATTGGAGTCTTTATTGGCGATGATAGGTAGTTTGGTGTTGTCGTATCAATTTTTAGCTACGAAATGGAACGCACCAGAAAGTTTTTCGTTTCTAAATAGCGTCTGGATAAATATTTTACTGATTGTAGTGGTTGTATTTTTATCATGGATTTCACAGAAATTCAACGCAAAACAGTTTGAAATTTGGAACAAAATAGCTGAACAAGGAAAATTCGGAAACAGAGTGTTCTCATTTTATTGTTGGCAAATGAAAGATAAAAGTAGAATGCTGGATACGAGAATGTATCGTCAATATAATCTCGCGAGCAGAATGCTTAATGAATGTGGGATTTTTAATCCTGGTGGATTTTTCGATAGAATTATGTCGACAGAAGGTGTCACTTACAAAATACTCAGCGAATTTTTCTCGAAATTACAAGTTTTGTTGATTTATCTTGTCGTAGTATCCAAATCATTGCTCGGAGCTATTTCAATAGGAATGCTCAGCCAATATCTTGGAAGTTTGATAAATTTTACGAGCAATTTGTCGAAATTCTTGGAAGGCGTTGCATTGTACAAGACAAACACTCCGTACGCAGAACTTATGATGGATTATTTGCACAAAAAATCGGAGTTTTACAATGGAAGTTTGACTACGGAGAAAAGATCGGACAAAAAATACGAAGTCGAATTCAAAAATGTCAGCTTCAAATATCCTGGAACTGACAATTGGGTATTGAAAAATATCAATTTGAAATTCGACCTTGGGAAAAAATTGGCGATTGTAGGGCAAAACGGTTGTGGCAAGACTACTTTTGTGAAGTTGTTGATTAGATTTTACGATGTTACTGAAGGGGAAATCTTGTTGAATGGAATTAACATCAAAAAATACAGATACGATGAATATTTGAAAATATTCTCAGTTGTATTCCAAGATTTTAATTTGTTCGCATATCCATTGGCACAAAATGTCGCTTCGGGAATGGATTACGACGAAGAAAAAGTAATTCAATCACTTAAAGATGTTGGAATGTACGATGATGTTCAAAAATGGGACAAGGGGATCCAAACTTATCTGTACAAAGATATCGACGAAAATGGAATCAGCGTTTCCAAAGGTCAAGAACAAAAAATCGCCATTGCAAGAGCGTTGTACCAAGACAGTCCGTTTTTGATTTTGGATGAACCGACTGCGAGCCTTGACCCTATAAGTGAAGCTGAAATTTACGAGAAATTGGGCGAAATAATCAAAGACAGAACGGCGATTTTTATCTCACATAGGTTGTCTAGTTGCAAATTCTCCGACAAAATTATCGTATTCGACAAGGGAGAAATTGCTGAAACAGGAGATCACGACAGTTTGATTGGTAAGAACGGAATGTACAAGAAATTGTGGGATGCACAGGCGGAGTTTTACGTATAAAAATGATATTATTTCCTCGATATGTGGTATAATTTTTGTTAAGGAGGAAGGTATGAATAAAAAGAAGTTATTGATAGCTTTTCTACTAGCATTTTCAATGACAACAGGAATTAGTTACGCCGAAGAAGAAAATATTATTTCACCAAAAGTTGAAATAAATGACGAACAATTAAATCCCGAAAATAGTTCAAAACAAGAAAATCCTACAGAAAAAGCTGACCAAACAGAAAAAAAGGACGAAGAACAACCAAATGAACAACCAAAAAAGGAAGAACACAAGGAAGTTCTTACGGACAAAAATGTAGCTGAAAGAGTCGAAGGACATGACAGATTTGAATCTGCAAATAAGATTCACGATGAGTTTTTCGACAAGGCAGAAGAAGTTGTACTTACATCCAGCGAAGTGTTTGCAGATGCTATAAGCTCTGGCAACATCACTGACGGTAAGATGCCGATTTTGTACACTGAAGGTTCAAAGCTAAACGAAAAGACTAGAGAACAACTTAAGAACAGAAACATCAAAAAAGTTCACATCATCGGTGGCGAAAAGACAATCAGCAAAGATGTTGCAGAATTTTTGAAAAAAATGGGAATCGAAGTTGAAAGAATCGACGGACATGACAGATACGCTGTCAACGCAAAATTAGCAAAGAACAAGAAAAATGCGGACACATTGGTGTTTGCAAGTGGAGAAAATTATGCAGATAGTTTGAGTTCTGTTGGACTTGCAAACAAAACAAAATCTCCAATTCTTCTAGTACAAAAAAATGTACTACCTACATCAATCAAAGAGTATTTATCATCAATCGATAAGACAAAGATTTTAAAAAGTTATATTGTAGGTGGAACTAACAGCATTAGCGATTCTGTAAAAGCAGAAATCGACAGCATTCTTAATTTGAAATCCACAAGAATTGCAGGTCATGACAGATACAAAACAAGCGTTGAAGTATCCAAAATCGCTTATCCAAACGCCAAAAAAGCTATATTTACAACAGGAGAAGTGTATGCAGATGCATTAGCAGCAGCACCAGTTAGTCAAAAAATCGACGCGCCAATTGTTTTGGTTCCAAGAAATAACATTCAATTGGAACAAGAAGCAAATTCTTCTACCAAATCACAAACACACGAAAATTATTTGAAGAATTTGAATGTAGAAGAAAAATCTTACGTATTTGGCGGCAGAAAGTCTATATCAGATGATTGCTTCACAAATATTAAAAACGCTTTATTAAAGAAAGATTTAATCAAAGTTTACAACACAGATAGAAATTTATTCAGATTAAAAGATTACGTTGTTAATAACAAAGCTATCACTTTGTTAACTGAAATGAAAGACACAGCGAAAAAAGTAATCGATGTTGCAGTTAACAAGATTTTGAAGGTTGTTAAGGTCGAAGATAAATGGGTTAATTTGTCATTCAATGGGATTAACGGCTGGATTAGACCGGAAGGATTCAAATACTACAATCCACAAGATTTCGGAATATCACACATAACAGTTCCAAATATAATGAACCAAATGAACCCAAAATCACAACGTGGAATTAAACAAAAAGCGGCTCCAATTGGTTGCGAACCAACTGCAATGTATCATGCATTACAAGCAAAAGGTTATGCGTTGGAGTACACTTACAACGAATTTTTGAATCAACTTCCTATGAACACTAACAATAATAACACTGGTTTCTCAAAGAATCCTTACGTTTGGGATGAATATTATCACACAAGAGTTATGGCGACATATATGAACCCAGAACCAATGACTAAGTTTGCGAACAGATTTGCAAATGGTAAAGCAGAAAATATTTCTGGTTCAAATATGAGAGATATTTTGGCTGAACTTCAAAATGGAAACACAATCATGTACTACGGAACGTTGAGATGGGAAAAACCAAGATGGTCAACAAATGTTTACGGAAAGAGATTTTTCGCAAACAACCACGGAATTTGTATCAATGGATACGATCAAAAAACAAACAGATTCTATTTGGCAGATCCTTGGTACTCAAACGAAATCACAAAATCATATAGCGAAGTATCGGAAAATTATTTGTCGAGAAGAATGGCAGTAGTAGTAAGATAGATGAATGGTCTCTTTTATAGGGACCATTTTTTATTTATTTTTGTATAAAATAATTATCACAAACTTCATATGTGATAATAAAACAAATAAAAAAATTATGGAATAAAAATGCTATAGGTTTGATCCAGCAGGATTCCATAAATAAAATTTTATGTAGGGAGGCTTTTAGCCTCTCTATTTTTTGCGAAAAAATAAACAAATTTTCCTTTATTCACTTAGTTTGTTATGATATAATTGTTAAGGAAATTAATTAGGGGGGTTTTATGGGAGAATATAATATATTTGATATTTTGGGGCCTGTAATGATTGGACCTTCTAGCTCTCACACTGCAGGTGCTTGTAGAATTGCAAAGACTGCTCTTATGATTGCTGGAAATGAGTTTACAAAAGTTGAGTTTGATCTTCACGGATCATTTGCGAAAACTTACAAAGGTCACGGTACAGACAGAGCTTTGTTAGCTGGTGTATTGGGAATTGAACCAGACGACATTAGACTTAGAGATTCATTTGCAATCGCTGATCAAAGAGGAATCGACTATGTTTTTAGAGAAGCTGACTTAGGGGATGTGCATCCAAATACTGCGAAGATTACATTTACATACGAAGATGGAACTACTATGTACATCGTTGGCTCATCAATCGGTGGTGGAAACATTGAAATCATCGACATCAACGGAATAGCTGTTCAATTTACAGGAAGCTATCCTACAATTTTATTGAAATACGTGGATGTAAGAGGAATTATTGCGGACATTTCTTCAGAACTTGCCAGAAATGGTTACAACATCGAAGGAATGAAGACGTTGAAACATGACGGAATCGTAACTTTGATTGTTGAATTAGATAAAAATATCGGCGAAGATTTGACAGAAAATTTATTAAAAGACGATAGATTTCTTTTCACAAAATATATTCAACGAAATTAAGGAGAGTTTATGTTTGATACATCATTAGAAATAATCAATACAGTTAAGAAGGAAAACAGATCTTTTTACGAATACGTTATAGAAATAGAAAACGAAAGAACTGGCAAATCTGAAGAATTCATCAGAAGTGAATTGTCACATATGCTAGATGTTATGGAAAAATCTGCGACAGATTTCTTGGAAACACCTTCAGTGACTAATCAAAAAATGATAGACGGATTTGCACATAAAATGCACGTTTATGCAAATGAAAATGAACCAATAGTAGGACAATTTACAGCAGAAGCAATGGCGATGGCTTTTTCAACATTGGAAATCAGTGCGGCTATGGGAAAAATCGTAGCATCACCTACTGCAGGTTCATCGGGAATTTTGCCAGCAGCTCTTATGAGTTTTAAACAAAGATACAACTGCTCACATGAAGAACTTATAGATGCAATGTTAGTAGCTATCGGTGTTGGACAATTGTTAGGAAAATACGCAACATTTTCTGGCGCTGACGGAGGCTGCCAAGCGGAAACAGGAT
Source organism: Finegoldia magna (assembly GCF_002243175.1). Taxonomy (GTDB): domain Bacteria; phylum Bacillota; class Clostridia; order Tissierellales; family Peptoniphilaceae; genus Finegoldia; species Finegoldia magna_J. The sequence continues at coordinate 104,044 of NZ_NDYF01000016.1, read as the reverse complement.
CTGCAGCAGCAATGGCAGCAGGTGCGTTGATATTTTTAAGAGGAGGCTCTATTGAGCAAATATTCCACGGAGCATCATTTGCAATCCTACATGTATTGGGACTTGTATGCGACCCAATCGCAGGACTTGTAGAATATCCTTGCACATTCAGAAATGCAATGGGCGTTACCAACGCAATGATTAGCGCTGATATGGCATTGGCAGGAATCACAAGTATAGTTCCATTCGAAGAAGTGTGCCAAGCGATGAGAAAAGTCGGCAAAACTCTTCCACCATCATTGAGAGAAACAGGAATGGGTGGAGTTGCAGGAACAAAAACTGGTCAAGATATCAGAAGAAGATTTTTGGGATCTTGTAACATCAGTGATGACGACGAAGATTAAAACAAAAAATTATCCACAAGATTTTCAAAATCTTGTGGATTTTTTTATTGAACTATTTGTTTTTGTTTACACTTTTTGCAATCAAAATCGCCAACACGAATGATATCACGATTTCAAAAGGCATATTCGTAGCGACAATTCCTCCAAGAAAATATTGCGCTTTGACATGCATAACGCTTTCGATTTGCTTTGAATGACAAATAAACGCCATTCCTAAGACACCAACTGTGTTCATAACACTTCCGCAAATTGCAGGAATTCCGTAGCGGATCACATCGTTTTTGTCTCTTAATTTGTTGTAAATTTGATAAGTCACAACAGCTATCAAAACTCTTGGAAGCACAGAAACCAACGGATTGTAGAACATAAATGAAAGAATTGTCGGTGCAATAATATTATTTACCAATGAAAACAAACCGAACAATAATCCCACGAATAAACTAACCCAAGGTCCTGCAACCAAAGCAGCAACAATAGTTGGAATATGTAGTGTAGTCACTCTAACTGGTCCAATCGGAATCATTCCCAAAGGGGTAAGCCCAAGTACAATAGTCAAAGCGCCAAACACACCGATTTTTGTCAAATCTTTTGTAGTTAATTTCATTTTTTCCTCCTCAAATCATTTACACAATTATACCACTTATACATAAAAATAAGAAGAATAATCTATTTATAAAAAATTTCAATAAGTAATAGCTGGTCAATATTGATTTAGGAATATATAATAAAATGTAGATTTTAAATCAGGAGGTTATATGAAGAAATTTTTAGGAGTAATTCTTACTGCTAGTATGGTAATGAGCTCATTCACACCGGTACTTGCAGAAGAACAAAACAAAATCACAGTAGACAGAATAAGTGGATCTGATCGTTATGAAACATCAGCAAAAATCAGCCGCAGAACATTCCCACACAAAATCGAAAAAATCGTACTTGCTAGTGGCGAAAATTTTGCAGATAGTTTGGTTGCAGGAAGCCTTGCAAACAAGGAAAATGCACCAGTATTATTAACACAAAAAGACAACCTACCACAAGTCATCAAAGACGAAATCAACAGACTCAGTCCAAGTCAAATAATCATAGTAGGTGGAGAAAAATCTGTAAATGTAAAAGGGCTTAAAAACGTTAAAAGATTAGCAGGAAAAGACAGATACGAAACATCAGTTGAAGTGTACAAACAAATTAATCCTAATGGAAAAGTTGCACTTGCAAGTGGACTAAACTTTGCAGATGCATTGTGTGCAACACCACTTTCCACAAAAGAAAACTTGCCGATTATTTTGACAGATGGACACAATTTGCCAGAAGGAATCACAAATGACAAAGTTGCCTTAATCTACGGTGGAGAAAAATCCGTTAATATAAAAGGATTAGAAAACACAAGAAGATTAGCAGGAGTTGACCGTTATGAAACAGCGTTGATTATCGCAAAAGAATATGGAAATCTTGAAAAATTCGTGTTGGCAGATGGAAGAAACTATCCAGATGCATTGTCAGTAGCTCCATTTGCGCACAAGAATAATCAACCAATATTATTGACAAATCCTGACAAAACAGAATTTATCAAACAAATAGTTAAAGAAAACAACACAAAAGAAATCACAGTAGTAGGTGGAGAGTTATCAGTATCTTCAAAACAAATTGAGCAAATTGCAAGTGTTGGAATAACTGAAGATAAAAAACCAGACACACCTTCAGTAACACCAACACCAGATGATCTTTCAATACCAGACAAGCCGGAAGAACAACCAGAAGAAAAACCGGAAGAAAAGCCAGAAGACAGTGCTAAAGAAAAAGTTCTAAAAGAAGCCAAAGAAAAAGCAATTGAAGAATTGAAGAACAATGGAATAACATCAGAAAAATACATCGACCAAATCAACGAAGCCAAAACAGTAGAAGGCGTTAATGCACTAAAAGATGAAATCATCAAAGCACACAAGAAAGGCGAAGAAGAAAAGCCTGAATACGTAGATATTGAAGATGCGAAGTTATTGAAAGTATTAAACAAAAACTTGGATATAAACAGAGCAGATGATCAACGTATTACTAAAAAAGAAATGGAATCTTTGAAAGAAGTATCCATATTCTTAGACGAGAAGACTAACAAGCCAATATTTACAGAAGAATCCAAAGACACATTTTCAATCCTAGGAAAAGCCCAAGATTTATCCAATACAAAAGATTTCAAATTCATGGTAACAAGAGGAATGAAGAGCTTAAAAGGAATTGAATACGCCACTAATTTGGAAAAATTAAAAGTAAATGAAAACGAGATTTCTGATATTAGTCCATTAAAAGATTTGAAAAACTTGAAATATTTGGAACTTCAAAGAAATAGGATTACGGACGTATCACCATTAGCAAACCTTAAAAACTTAGAGTTCTTGAAATTATACAACAACATAATTGAAAATGTTAAACCACTTAAAGATTTGACAAATCTAACAGGATTGGATCTTCACAATAATGTTAAAGTTAGAAAAGAAGGACAAAAGAGAATAAATTATGACGGAATCACGGATATTTCTTCTCTTAAGAACTTAACTAAGTTGACATTTTTTGACGTGTCTGCAAACAAAATCGAAAATGTAGACATAATACTTGGAATGGAAAAAATAAATCAACTAGATTTTTCGGATAATAAAATCAAGGATTATTCTAAATTAGCTAACTACATTTTGCCAAGATTTATTAAACAACAAGAAGGAGACGGAAGCGTAGGATTCCATGGCCAAAATGTAACTCAAACTCAATCAGTTACAGTTGATAACAACGAAGTTTCATTTATACCAGAATATAAGGGACTAGGAAATTTATTCAATGAATTTGCTAAAGCTTTTGAAATGGAAGATGCATCTGCACTTGTAAATGTAACAACTAATGTAGAAGGAGTTTCAGCGACTTTTGATGTAAAAAAAGACAAAATAAATCTAGAAGTTACAGATGAATTCTTAAAAGCAAATGACGGGAAAATAGTAAGCGCTAATTTACAAATTGTATTTGCAGAAGCTTACGGATGGAACTTGAATGACGTAAAATTACAAGTGGAAAAACCAGCGGAAGACCCAACGCCAGAAACACCTGAAGAAGAAAAAATCGCGATGATTCAACAAGTCACAACATCGAATCTTCCAGCAAAAGATGCTATTGCTAAAATTAAGGTTGCTGGTCAAATCAACAATATTCCTAGTGACAAATTCATAGTAAAATTGGTCGATGAAGAAGGAAAAGAAACTTATCCTGTAATTGAAGTTACTGGAGAGGCATCAAAAGCTTTCAGAGTTATAAATATAAAAGTTCCAGAAAATACTACTGATAAGGGAAAAACATACGAAATTTATGTTTCATCAACAGGTAAGAAGGAAAATTTCAAGAAAGCGGAATTTACTTTAACTCAAGAAAAATCTTCGGGAACACAAGAAGTTGAAAAAACGTTCAAGATTATTTCAAGCAATAAGGACGTTGTAATAACAGTAAATGGCGAAGAAAAATCACTAGCTAAAAAAGGCGACACTGTTGTAGTAAAAGCAAAGCCTGGAAAAGAAATATCGATGTTTTATGTAAGTGGATTGAATGAAGAAGGTGACCCAATGAAAGTCAACTTCAAACAAATCGGAGATTTTTATCAATTCAAAATGCCTGCAAGCGACTGTACTTTGAATATCACAACAAAGGATAAAGAAGTTGTGGAGGAAAATATTCAAGTACTCATATTGCAAACTTCAGACAAAGCATCAAAAGATTCGTCAACTGCGACAGTTCAAGTAAGGGGTATATTGAAAGGAATTACAAATGACAAATTTGTCGTAAAACTTGTTGATAACGAAGGCAACGAAACATTCCCTAGGGTAGATGTATCAGGCGATGTAAATAAAAATATGAGAACTGTTTCATTTGAAATTCCTAAAAATACTACAACAAAAGAAAAAGAATACACAGTTTATGTGTCATCAACAGGTTCTAAAGCTGATTTTGCAACTGAAACTGTAAAAATAACACAAGAAAAATCAGATACAGAAGAACAAATTTCTGAAGGAATAATGGATTTATCACTAGAAACAACAGGAAATCTAGATGCAGCAGGTGGAAAAGTTACATTAACAGCAATGGGTAATTTTAAGAATGTTTCTGATGACAGATTCGTTGTTAAATTGGTTGACGATAAAGGAAACGAAACTATCCAACAAGCTAAAGTTAGTGGAAAAGGTGCAAAAAGAACTTTAGAATTTAAAGTTCCTAAAAATGAAGAACCAACAGAAAAAACATATAAAATTTATGCCACTTCAACTGGATCGCGCACTAAATTCTACGAAAAATCAGTAGAATTAAAACAAAATCCATCTAAAAACGCAAAAACAACTATTGAAAAAATCAACGTTCTTACACCAATACTAAAAAATGAAGGAAAATTAAGAGCAAATATAGTTGGTAAAAATATAAATCCTGATAATTTGACAGTTTCATTCTACAGACTTGTGAACGGAAAATTTGTAAAAGACACATCTATAAGACCAAGGTTTGAAAAGTCGGGCAAATTCGAGCAAATTGTTGCAGATAGCATAGCCTTAACAAAAGGCAACGAACAAGATGTATACAAAATTTTGGTGAGAGATAACGATGATTTGGAGAAATCTTATGAAGCATATTTCAGAGTAAAATATACTGAAGATATAGTGATGTATGAAGAAATTCTACCAAGTTATGTTCACGCGTCAAAAGACGGCAAGATAATCGAAGTTGGTTTTAATGAAGAAATCGAAGAAATATTTGATGGAAGCTTAAAAGCTGGAATTAGCATCGATAAAAATGCTGACGGAAATTATGAAAGATTAGGAAACCAAGATATTGTTGAGTTGTCAGATAAGAAATTCGTAATTACACTTGAAAAGGCACTAGATGTAAAAGGTCTTGGTTTTAAAAAAGCAAAAATCAATATAAATCAAGGCATATTTAAGAAAAAAGGCACTGAAAGCTTGAACAAAGATATTGACTATAGTATCAATATTGGAAAGCCAATCGTTCGTCAAGCTACAATTGAAGGTGAAAAGGTCATCACTAACAAAAACAGAACAGTCACTATCAAAGTGAATGGATTGAATTTGTCACAAGATGCAAAAGTAAAAGCTGTTATGCAAACAAAACTTGCGACAGAAGATACAGATGTTGCAGGCAAAGGAAAACAACCAGAAGTTGTCGGAACAATTTCTGGAACTGGAGATGAACAAACAATAACATTCGAGCTTCCAGAAAACAAAACAGATAGAACAGTGTCTTACGAAATCTTGTACCAACCAGAAAAGAATGGAAAATTCGAAAAATTACCTGGAAATAATCCAAGATCCAGAGCGAATTCAATTGTAATTTCATTGGTCGCAGAAGGCGGGGATGTTAATGCCGCTACGTTAGCATTTATGAAGATTCAAACTTATGGGGCAACTTCTACAGAAAAAGAAAAAGTTCCAGATATAACTTACGGTGAAACACCAACAAATCAAGAATCCAAGAAGACATTCACTCACGTTTACGGAACAAACTTAGAAGCTAAGAAAACTAGAGTTAGAATTTTCGACGATAGAGGAGTTGAATGGTACATCGTAAACCAACCTTCACTAGGAGCTGCGGCATTTAAGATGGTAGTTCCTGAACTAATCGGAATTGATGGCGATGGAAATTATCAAACAATGGAAATAATTGGACCGGGAAATTTGATTGGAGATCACACATTCACATACAAAGTTGCAGTTGATGGCAAAAACTACGATGAAAATGTAGTAGTTCGTGCAAAAATATTGGCTTCTGGAAAAACTAATAATGGAAAATATGATTTGGATAATCAAGAAACAACATTGAAACTAAACTACGTCGATGTGAATGGTAATCCAATCAAAGATTCTGTAGAAAAAAGATCGTACAGCTTCTTTGAAGAATGTGCAGCGGGAATTTATCCAGATGAAATCGAAAATTACAAACCAGTTAAAATAGTTCGTAATTCAGATAAAACAGAAATAAAATTAACTGACGGTGTGGACTATACAGATTACAGAAATCTTCAGACAATACTAGGAGTAAATAAAATTGGAGACAATCCTGAATACACTATAGTTTACGAAAAAACTAAATAAATTTCACAAAAGCTTCCTTAACCAAAGGAGGCTTTTGTTTTGTAAAAAAATTGTAAAAATCGCTTAAAATTAGTCAACGCTAAATTGATATGATATAATATTTTATATATAAACAAGAAAAACGAATGACTGATGGAGGTTATTTTGGAAGTTATACAAGTAAAAAAAAGTTTAAATTTGAAGGGCGAGGTCAAGATTGACGGCGCCAAAAACTCAGCGCTTCCTATTATAGCAGCATCTCTTTTAGGAACTGAGCCGATAATTTTAGAAGATGTTCCAAAGTTAAAGGATGTTTCAATTATATTGAAAGTTTTAGAAGAATTGGGATCAAAAGTAACTTATTTGGATAAGAATAAGGTTGAGATAGATAGTAGCAATGTGAATAATTCTGTGACTCCACATGAATTGATGAACAAGATGAGAGCATCATTTTTGGTGATGGGACCTTTGTTGACAAGACTTGGTGAAACTAAGACGTATTTGCCAGGTGGATGTGCGATTGGTTCGAGACCTGTGGATTTGCATTTAAAAGGATTTAAGGCATTGGGTGCTGAGATTGAATCGACTGACGAAAAGATAGAAGCTATTGCAAAAGATGGTTTGATTGGCGGGGAAATTTATTTGGATTTTCCGAGCGTTGGTGCGACTCAAAATATAATGATGGCAGCGACGATGGCAAAGGGAGAAACTGTTATCGAAAATGCTGCTAAGGAACCAGAAATCGTAGATTTGGCAAGTTTCTTGAACAAATTGGGAGCGAAGGTTCGTGGAGCTGGTACTTCTACAATTAGAATAGTCGGCGTTGACAAGTTATACGGTGCAAAACACACAATTATTCCAGATAGAATAGAAGCTGCGACTTTTATGGTGGCAAGTGCGATTACACGTGGAGATGTTACTGTGAAAAATTGTATTTCATCTCATATTATGCCAATTATCGCAAAACTTCGTGAAGTTGGTTGTGAAGTTATCGAAAACGAGGACGAAGATTCTATCAGAGTTATTTCCACTGGTAGATTAAAAGGAACGAAGATTAAAACTTTGCCATATCCTGGTTTTCCTACAGATGTGCAAGCGCAATTCATGGCGTTGATGACTGTATGCAAGGGTCAAAGCAGTGTTGAAGAAACTGTTTTTGAAAATAGATTTATGCATGTGGAACAACTTCAAAAAATGGGCGCTGCTATTGCGACTGAAGGAAATGAAGCGAGTATTGCAGGGGTAGATTCTCTTCAAGGAGCTACTGTGAAATCCACCGATTTAAGAGCCGGAGCGGCTTTGATTTTGGCGGGACTTGTAGCAGATGGAACTACAAATGTTACAGATATTTATCACATTGACAGAGGATACGACGATATTGTTTCCAAATTCAAAAAGTTGGGCGCAAATATCGAAAGAATTGAAATCGAAGATTAATAAATTGTATAAACAGAGGGATTGTTATTTGATTGAACAACCCTCTTTTTTGTAGGTGAGTGTATGAAATTTAGCGCGACTGTCAAAAATATAATATTCGAAAACGAGTCCAATGGTTTTAGGATTTTTTCTGTGGATAAGGACGGAGAAGAGAGAATTATCAAAGGAAATAGTTTCAAAATTATGCCGGGAGATTTCTTGGATATTGAGGCAAACAAAGTCCAAGATCCAAAATACGGAGAACAATACAACATAATTTCCGTTGAAAGATCCACTAAGCCTAGCATGTACAATATTATCAATTATCTTCAAAGCGGTTTGATTAAAGGAATTGGAGAGACAACTGCAAGAAGAATCGTCGAAGAATTTGGCGAAGATACGATGGAAATTTTGAAAAATTCTCCATCCAAATTACTCCAGGTCAAAGGAATCGGCAAGAAAAATTACAAAAAAATCAAAGAATCACTCGATGAGAAAAAAGAATACGCTGAGATTTTCTTGTATTTGCAATCATTGGGGCTAAGTCTTCATCAAGCCAATATTATTTCTGATTTTTACAAGGAAGACACGAAGAAAATTATCATGCAAAACCCATATACTTTGATTGACGATATTAGGGGAATTGGGTTCAGAACGGCAGACATTATTGCGCAGAGAATCGACATCGAACCGGATTCTCCATTTAGAATCAAAGCTGCGTTCAAATATTTTATGGAGAAGGAAGCAAATTCTAATGGAAATTGCTACGTTTTGGAAGATGATTTGATAGCTGGAGTGGAGAATCTTATCGACATTGAAATCAAAAACAGACAAGAGACGTTGGAGTCTTTGATTGTCAGTGGAATTATTGCGATTGATGACACAGACGATGAGCACAGAGTCTACCTTCCACAAATCGAAAAAGCTGAGATGAGATGCGCGATTAATATTGCGAATATTTTGAAAAGCGAAATCGAAGACGAGTTTGACGTGGAGGCTGAGCTTTCCAAGCTTGAATCTGAACACTTGGATGATTTGCAAATCGAAGCCATCAAGAAATCTATGACTGAAAAAATGCTGATAATTACAGGTGGGCCTGGTACGGGAAAAACTACGATTATCAACAATATTACGAAAATTTTCAAAAATAATGACAAGGAGATAATTCTTGCGGCGCCTACAGGACGTGCGGCTAAAAGATTGTCGGAAAGTTGCAACGAAGAAGCGAAGACAATTCACAGAATTCTGGGATACATTCCAGTTGAAAACGGAACGATTTTCGACCACGACGAGGACAATCCGATTGATTGCGATTTGATAATCATAGATGAAGCCAGTATGATGGATATTTTCATCGCGGATAGTTTGTTGAGAGCGTTGGATCCTAATACGAGGGTTGTTTTTGTTGGAGACTGTGACCAGCTTCCAAGTGTACAAGCGGGAAATGTGCTCAACGATTTGATAGAATGTGGAGAAATCACTACGATAAAGTTGACGAAGATTTTCCGTCAAGCGCAAAACTCCAACATAATTGTGAATGCGCACAGGATTAACAACGGAGAGTTTCCTATTTTGAATGAAAAGGGCAAGGATTTTTTCTTTATTGAAGAAAACGACCCAGAACGTGCCAAGCAGACGATTCTCGATTTGTGCGCACAAAGACTTCCCAATTTCTATAAAAAAGATGAGTTTGACGATATAATCGTGCTAACTCCGATGAAAAAATCAAGCTGTGGAACAAAGGAATTGAACACAGCTTTGCAAGAAGTTTTGAATCCGAAAACACCAATGACAGAAGAAATCGAGCAACGAGACAGGATTTTTAGGCTCAACGACAAAGTTATGCAAATTAAAAATGATTACACGAAAGAATTCATTGACGATGATGCGATGGGGGTTTTCAACGGAGATATTGGAAGAGTTACATACGTCGATCCGATTGATGAGACGATTGATGTGTTGTTTGACGACAAAACTGCTAGTTTCACGAAAAAAGAATGCGACGGTTTGACGTTATCTTATGCGATTACGATTCACAAATCACAAGGAAGTGAGTTTCCAATCGTTGTAATTCCAGTGACACAGGCTCCGTTTATGTTGTTGACGAGAAATTTGCTCTACACTGCAATCACACGAGCGAGAGAAATCGTAGTTTTGGTTGGAAGCTTGAAGATTTTACGCCAAATGATATCCAACAATAAAATAATGAAGAGAAATTCGGGCTTGGACAGAAGAATCAAACAATACACGGATTTTGATATCGACGATGACGAACAAGAAATGATGAGAGAGATGTTCGAAGATGAGGGATTTTAGTTTTTTATTTCAAAAACGTTGCATAATTTGTCACGAGAAAAAACAGTACAAATATTTGTTGTGCGAAGATTGCTTGGACAAGTTGGTTTTCGTGGACAGTTACAGGGATATCGACGGTACGGATTGCTATTTTCCATTACTTCACCAAGGTTTGACGAAAAAACTCATCTACGATTACAAGCTCAGCCGCAAACAAGTTGTTAGATATTTCTTGGCAGATGTGGTTACAGATAAAATCAAACAGAAAAACTTACAAGACTACACGCTTTTAAAAGTTCCTTCGACAAAATCTACGATAAACAAACGTGGTTTCGATCACATTCACGAGATTGCAAGGGAAGTGGCAAAGAATTTGGACATGGAATATTTGCCAGATGCGATTGTAAAAGTGAAGGAAACGAAAATTCAGCATAATTTATCGCAACTTCAAAGAATTGAAAATCTACAAGGTGCGTTTGAATTGAACGCTGATTTGTCGGATAAAAAAATTCTCGTTTTGGATGATATTGTGACGACGAAGAATACTTTAAGAGAAATCAAAAAAACTTTGAATGAAAATTATGAGGATTTGAAATTTGTCGCAGTGTCTAGCAGGTCTAATGAAAAATATTAAAATTGGGTATAAATAATTTAACGGAAAATTAATATATTGGGGGCAAAATATGAAATGGCAAGGTAGAGAAGGAAGTTCAAATGTAAGCAGAGGTTCATCCGGTGGAGGACCGGTTAAAATCGGCGGAGTCGGACTGCTTTTGCTTGTGATTGTGTATTCTTTGTTTGGAGGAAATCCACGCGATATTATCAATGAACAAAACAGAACACAACAAGAACAACAAGTAAATAAATCTGAAAAAGCGAGTAGCAAGGAAGTTGAAGAAGCTGAAAAGATGCTAAGCGTTGTGTTGAAAGACACAGAAGATGTGTGGCACGAAAAATTTTCTGAAATAAACAAATCATACAACGAACCAAAGCTTCATTTCTTTGAGGGAGCAGTGTCAACGGGTTGCGGAAATGCTGACAAAAACGTCGGACCGTTTTATTGTTCGTTGGATCAGACAGTCTACATGGATGTAACTTTCTACAATATGTTGACGAAAAAACTTGGAGCTGACGGTGGAGACTATGCGATGGCTTATGTATTGGCGCACGAAGTTGGCCACCACGTCCAAAAAGAACTGGGAATTTTGGATAGAGTTCACAATATTCAACGTAGATTGAACGAAAAAGACGCCAACAAATATTCTGTAGCATTGGAAATTCAGGCAGATTATTTTGCGGGAGTGTTCAGTTATTATATTAAAGAAAAAGGATATTTGGAAGAAGGAGACATTGAGGAAGCGATAAGTGCAGTCCAAAGTGTCGGCGATGATCACATTCAAAAAATGGGACAAGGATACGTCCAACCGGAAAAATTTACACACGGTTCATCTGAACTAAGAAACGAATGGTTCCAACGAGGATTTAAATACCACGATTTTGAACACGCAGATTCATTCGGTGAAATGGGACTTAGAATTCAATAAACGAAACGCCAGAATTAATTTTCTGGCGTTTTTTTAGATTCGTTGTATTCTTTTTCGTGTTTGTCGATATCATTCAAAAGCATTTTGAAAATCTGATTAAATGATTGGTTGTATTTTTGTAAAGTGGATTTTTGCAAAACTTCACGTGCTTTTTGGAATTGATGATCTTCCACATAGGCTATCGCCAAGTTAAAATAATACAAGCTTTTTGCATAATCTGTTTTTGGTTTGTCTTTTATCTTTTTGAAATTTTGAAATAATTTGTCCAAATTTCCATTTTGTTCGTAATCCAGCATGTATTTTCTGATTTCACCGGCGATTTTTCTATCCATTATCATATTGTGAAGCACTTGAATCAAGATATAACTTAGAAAAAGTGCGAACGTTGTGATTAAAGTAAATGAAATTATAATGAAAATTCTATTAATTCCTGTGAGATTTTGTGTGCAGGCAACGGCGATTGTCTCTATCACAAATGTTAGAATTGCAAGAATTATTAGTTTACTGTTAGATATTTTTATTCTCATAAAACCCTCCGTATTTAAAATATATCCTATTTTTTACTTATTTACAAGCAATATTGAAATATTGTAAGATTTCTATGATAAAAATTATCACGGAGTGATTATAATCACAGTATTTAAAATTGCCTTAACATATACTTAATATAACGTTAAAAATAAGAAAAGGAGATATGTATGAGCAATTTATTCGATAATGAACAATTCAAAAAAGCTTGGGAAGGTTTCAATGATGGAGACTGGGCAGATGAAATCAATGTGAGAGATTTTATTCAACAAAACTACACTCCATACGAAGGGGACGATTCTTTCCTAGTAGGTCCAACACAAAAAACTAAAACTTTGTGGAACGAAGTAAACGATATGATCGTTGAAGAAGTAAAATCTAAGAAAATCAAGGTAGACCTTGAAAGATTCAGCGGAATTAATAATTTCGATGCAGGATATATCGATAAGGACAATGAAGTTGTTTTTGGATTACAAACAGATGAACCTATGAAAAGAATTATGAATCCATATGGTGGTTTCAGAATGGTTGAAAATTCTTTGGAGGCTTATGATTTGGAAATGGATCCAGTTATAAAAGAAAAATTCAACGAATACAGAAAAACACACAACCAAGGAACTTTTGACGCTTACACAAAAGAAATGAGAACTTTCAGATCAGTTGGTTTGTTGACAGGACTTCCTGATGCGTACGGAAGAGGAAGAATTATCGGCGATTACAGAAGAATTGCTTTGTACGGTATCGATTATTTGAAAGCTATGAGAATCAGAGACAAGGAAAACTTGACAGGAGATGCTACTGAAGAAATCATTCGTAGACGTGAAGAATTTTCTGAACAAATCAGAGCTTTCGATGAAATAAAAGACATGGCAATGAGTTACGGATTTGATATTTCAAGACCAGCAATGAATGCGACTGAAGCTGTTCAATGGTTGTATTTTGGATATTTGGCAGCTGTAAAAGAAAACAACGGAGCTGCGATGTCAATCGGAAGAAACACAGCATTCTTAGATATTTATATCAAAAGAGATATGGACAAGGGGATTTTGGATGAAGACCACGCACAAGAATTGGTGGATCAATTAGTTATCAAACTTAGAATGGTTAGACATCTTCGTACTCCTGAATACGATGAATTATTCGCTGGAGATCCTACTTGGGTTACAGAATCAATCGGTGGAATGGGCGTTGATGGAAGAACTTTGGTTACAAAAACTTCATTCAGATTTTTGCACACTTTAATCAATATCGACACATCACCAGAACCAAACATGACAGTATTGTGGTCAGATAATTTGCCACGCGCTTTCAAGGATTTCTGTTCAATGATGAGTATCAAAACAGCTTCCATTCAATACGAAAACGACGATGTAATGCGTGATGTTTACGGAGACGACTACGCAATAGCATGTTGTGTATCTGCAATGCAAGTTGGAAAACAAATGCAATATTTCGGAGCGAGAGCAAACCTTGCAAAAGCACTTTTGTATTCAATCAACGGTGGTGTAGACGAAGTTTACAGAGACAAGAAAACAGGCGATATCGTAACTGTTATCGATGGAATTGAAAGAGACGATTCAGAAATTTTGGATTACGATAAAGTTCTTGAAAATTACAAAAAAGTAATCGATAAACTTGCGAAAGTTTATGTGAATACAATGAACACAATTCACTTCATGCACGACAAATACGCTTATGAAAAAGGACAAATGGCTCTTCACGATCCAGAAGTTCACAGATTCATAGCATTTGGTATCGCAGGAATTGCCATTGCAGCAGATTCATTGTCAGCTATAAAATATGCTAAAGTAAAACCAATCAGAGACGAAAACGGATTGGCTGTCGATTTTGAAGTTGAAGGAGATTTCCCAAGATACGGAAATGACGATGACAGAGCAGATGATTTGGCAATCGCTATAAGCAAATACTTCATAGAATCTTTGAGAAAAACAAAAGCTTACAGAAACGCAGAGCACACTTTGAGTTTGTTGACAATCACATCAAATGTAACTTACGGTAAGAAAACTGGAAGCACACCAGACGGACGTAAAAAAGGCGAACCATTTGCACCAGGAGCAAACCCAATGAATGGAGCAGACAAATCAGGAGCACTTGCTTCATTGAACTCTGTAGCAAAAATGCCTTACAAGAACGTAAATCAAGACGGCATTTCAAATACATTCTCAATCATTCCAAATGCGCTTGGCAAAAACGAAGAAGAAAGAATAACAAACTTGACAAACATCATGAATGGATATTTCAACCAAGACGCTTTCCATTTGAACGTTAACGTAATGGATCGTGAATTGTTGGAAGACGCGATGGAAAATCCAGAAAAATATCCAAACTTAACTATAAGAGTTTCGGGATATGCTGTAAGATTTAACCAATTGGACCGCGAACATCAACTAGATGTAATCAACAGAACATTCCATGAGTTTGTATAAATAAATTTTATTAAGGGCATATTTGTATGCCCTTTTTGACGATGGGAGAAAATTATGGACAATGAAATAAAAGGTTACGTGCATTCTATAGAAACTATGGGACTTGTCGATGGACCGGGAAACAGAACTATATTTTTCTTGCAAGGTTGTCCATTGAAATGCGTTTACTGTCACAATCCAGATTCTAAAAACATACATGGTGGAAAAGAATACACTGTAGATGAAATTATAAAAATAGCGAAAAGATACAAGTCGTATCACGGACAAGAAGGTGGAGTCACGATTTCTGGAGGAGAACCTCTGTTACAGGGAGAATTCTTAAAAGAATTGGTGAAAAGACTCAAACAAGAAGGCTTTAACACTTGCTTGGATACATCAGGTGTTGGCGATAAAAGATACTACTCAGAAATTCTTCCTTATATCGACACAATGCTACTTGATTTCAAAGCTTTCGACTCTAAATTGTACAAACAAATTACATTTATGGAAGACAAAAATTTCCTAGAATTTGTAAATGATTTAGAATCTAATGGATTTTGTGGAAATATTTGGGCTAGACATGTCATGGTTCCTGGATTTACTGATAACTACGAAGAAATGGATAAGTTTGTAGAATCTTTAGATAAAATAAAAAATATGGTTGAAAGAATTGAAATTTTACCATATCATTTAGGTGGAGTATACAAATACGAAAATTTGGGTAGAAAATACTTCCTTGAAAATGTCGAAGCAATGGATAAAAAAACTGCCGAAAAATTTGAAAAATACGTTAATGCACAATTTGCAAAGACTGTAAGCGACAGCAGACGTGATGAGGCTTTGAATTTTCAAGCTAAGAAAATAACAGAGGAGCAATTTGATATGGAAGATGATAAAAAATACTTGTTGGAAGCTATAAAAGATGTGGAGCTTTTCAAAGGAATTGACAATGTCGATTACGATGAAGCTATTAGAAAAATGAAATTTCTTAAACTAAAAGCAGAAGACTACATCTTTAAACCGGGAGATTCTGCCGAAAATATGTATGTAATCCACAAAGGTACGATAAAAGTTTTTCACAATACGATTGATGGAAGAGAACAAATTTTGTATTTGTATCACGAAAATGATTTTGTGGGTGGACATAATATTTTGGAAGATGTGGAATACATCTACATGGGTCAAGCGTTGACAGACTGTGAAGTTATTATGATTCCTAGGGATATTTTCAATAAATATTTGATAAATTCGCCACTTGCTCTCACTAAAATTTTGAAAAAAAGTTTCGAAAGAATTAGACTTGCAGAAGATTTGGTGCAAAGATTATCCACCAGCAATGCAACTATGAAAACTGCGGCGCTTTTATTACGATTAAAAGATACAATGGGCGTGGAAACTAAGGACGGAATAAGACTAGACCTTGCGATGAACAGAGAAGAACTTGGGAATTATTCTGGACTTACAAGAGAAACTATTACTAGAAAATTAGGCGAATTCAAAAAGCTTGGATATATCGATTTGATTGGAACCAAGGTTATTGTGATTAAAAATGTCAAAATATTAGAAGAATTGGTGTTGTAGTTTATTGTAAAAAATTTGGCGTTGTGGTATATTATTATCAGAAATTTTGAAATATATGGAGGATTTTTTATTATGGATTTACCCGGTGAGCCGAGCACGTTAATTATTTTTTCGGTAATTGCAATTGTTGCAGTAGTATACTTTATGTATATGAATGGAGTTGGATATTTTAGGAGCATGTCTGCCTTGTGGTTTTATCAAACACAAGGAATTTTGGAGGACAATATCCACGCAAGTTTGAAAAAAACTAGCGGAAAAGCTACAAAAGTATTCAAAGTCAAAAAAAGTGGATTTTATGATTTTAAGTTGGACAATGAATTGGAAAGCGGCAACGTTACAGTGAGCCTCATAGATTCATTGGGAAACACAGTGTTCGAATTGAACAAGATGAATGGATACTCGTCTGATTATTTGAACGAATCTGAGAAATACCGCTTGGTTTTTAACTACAACAAAGCATGTGGTAAGTTTGAACTTTCATGGAAATAAATGTGGGGAATGAAGTACTCCCTTGTTAATAACTAAAACGCAAAAAATTTGCTGATGACTTCTGTTTTTTACAGATATCATCAGCTTTTTTATTATATAAAGGAGAAATTTTATGTTAAAAAGTATAGCAATTATAATTATTTTGTCCTTGTTGTTAGGAAAATTTTTCAAAAAAATAAAATTGCCACCGATATTGGCATTTTTAATCGTGGGAATAACTCTTGGACCATTCGCGATGAATCTTATCGACAAAAAAATACTGGATATTTCATCTGAAATTAGAACAATCGCACTAGTAATAATCTTGACTCGTGCAGGATTGTCACTGGACATCGATGATTTGAAAAAAATCGGACGACCGGCAGTGTTAATGTGTTTCGTTCCGGCAGTTTTTGAAATGTGCGCTGTGGGAATTTTGGCACCGATATTTTTGAAGGTGGATGTGTTGGACGCATTCATAATCGGATCGATAATCGCTGCAGTGTCTCCTGCAGTTGTCGTTCCACGAATGATACGACTTATAGAAGAAGGATACGGAGATGAGCACAAAATCCCACAACTTATCTTGGCTGGAAGTAGCTGCGACGATGTTTTCTGCATCGTTGTGTTTACATCTTTGACATCTCTCGCGCAAACAGGAGACATCAATGTGTTCAAATTCATCGCCATTCCTTTTTCTATTTTGATTGGAAGTGTCGTGGGAGCTGGAATAGGATTTTTGTTGGTGAAATTTTTCAAAAGATTTCACATGCGTGACACTGTGAAAGTTTTGATTGTGTTGAGTATTTCGTTCTTGCTTTTAGAATTGGAGAAAATCACGCCAATTCCATTTTCGGGACTCATCGCAATAATGGCGATGTCTATGGTTGTGAAGAAGATTTACGAAGATTTGGCGGAAAGATTATCAGAAAAGTACAATAAATTGTGGGTTGGCGCAGAAATATTCTTGTTCGTATTAGTAGGTGCGACTGTGAATGTAAAATACGCGATAAATTCAGGGATTATGGTGGTCGTTTTGGTGATTTGTGCATTGATGATCAGAATGGTGGGCGTGTATGCATCTGTTTTGAAAACAAAACTAACTCCAAAAGAAAGATTATTCTGCATGATAGCCTACACCCCAAAGGCGACAGTTCAAGCAGCCATCGGTGCGATTCCTCTATCAATGGGATTGAAAGTGGGGGACATGGCATTGACTGTAGCTGTTATTTCTATCTTGATTACTGCACCATTTGGAGCGATAATGGTGGATAATTTGTATAAGAAATTGTTGACACGATAAAAATGTTAAGATTTGTCAAATGAGATTTATTTGCAAGGATTAGTGGTATAATTGAAATGAACAAACGGGGTGAATTATGAAAAAGAAACTTGAGATAGCGGGAGTTACGCTGTTGATTGTGGTTGGATTGTGTTTCATTTTCAAGGTTGCGAATGCGAATAAATTTGACAAGCTTAGCTTTAACGCAGATTGCATTTACGTTTACTCAATTGACGATGAAAAGGAAATTTTCTCCAAAAATCCAGACAAGAAAGTGTATCCTGCTTCTTTGACCAAGATGATGACAGTGCATACAGCTATAGGAAAAATTGAAGATTTTGATAAAAAAGCTCCGATAGATAAGAAAAGCTATCAAAAACTTGTCGCACAAAACGCTTCAATGGCAGGTTTTTATGGTAACGAGCCCACTACTTTTGAGGATTTGTTGTATGGAACGATGCTTGCCTCTGCCGGAGAATGTGCAGACAGCTTGGCGATTAATGTAAGTGGTTCCAAGGAAAAATTTGTGGATTTGATGAACGAAAACGCGAAGAGTATGGGCTTGAATAATACGAATTTCAAAAATTCTGAGGGAATGGATGAGGACGATCATTATTCAAGCGCAAAAGACATGGCGTTTTTGTTGAAAAATTCATTGAAAAATGAAAAATTTTACAAGATTTTCACGACCGATAAGTACACTTCCACGAAAACTTTGGATCATCCAAAAGGAATTGAAATCGAAAGTACAGTTCTTGGAAGACTGAAAGATTACGATCAAGATGGTTTCAAAATTATCGGTGGCAAAAGTGGTACCACTGAAAAAGCAGGGCTTTGCTGGGCGACTTTGTCTGAAAAAAATGGCAAGAAATACATCATTATTGTGATGGGTGTTGATTTTGATGATATTAAACATCCTGGAGATGGACAAATCCAAGATACGATTAAGATTTTGAAGAATTTATAAAAATTTATAAGGAGATTACAATGGCTATTTTAGAATTAACATTAGTTCCAATTGGAACACAAACTACAAGTTTATCACAATACGTTGCTAAGGCGTACGACAATGTGAGAAATAAAGAAAATATAAAAGTTGAATTGAATCCAATGGGAACTGTGATGCAAGGAGACATCGACGAATTGTTGAAAGCTGTTCGCAATATGCAAGAATCTGTGTTCAACGAAGGCGTTGACAGAGTGTATTCTGTGATTAAAATTGACGACAGAAGAGACAAGGATGCTTCGTTTGAGCAAAAACTGGATTCTGTAAATAGAAAGTTAAAATAATGAACAAAAAATCTATAAAACTGTATAATTTGATATTTCCAGTCTGGATTGTGTGGCTTTATCCAGTAACTTGGGTTGCGATTGTACCGTTGAATATTTTGGTGGATTTCTTGGTAACTTTGTTGGCTTTGAAATTAATTAAAATCGAAAACCCGATGTCTGTCATCAAAAAATCACTCGCAAAGACTGTGGCACTGGGATTTGTAGCAGATATAATCGCTACGGCTGTTTTGATGATTTTATCATTCGGGATTAATGGAAAGGGAAATAATATTGCAAAATGGTTCTACGATAATATTTCAATTCCGATATTGAACGATTATTACGAAACACCTTGGGGAATTTTAGTCATGATTTTAGCAGTAGTGTTCGCGGGATATTTGGTGTATATATTCAACCGCAAATTTTCATTCAGACACACCGATTTGTCAGAATCTCAAATCAAAAAAGTATCCATGACTTTGTCAATAATAACAGCACCGTATCTGTTTTTGATACCGACGAATGTGTTTTATAATTTGTTTAGCTGATAATTAAAAATTTCAATTAAAAAAACTGTGTGAATTTGACTTCACACAGTTTTGTTTTTATAGATTATTTTTGTGTTCCAGTTTCAACAGGAGTTGTTGCAGTTGGTTTGTCAGTAGAATTGTTTTTAACTTTTTCTACGATGATTGTACCACCGTCGATAACTTTTTCTCCATTTTCACCTACTGTATAATAAGAGTTTTCCAAATCTTTGAATACTTTTGATCCAATAGCGTTAACTCCACCAAATACTTTGATGTTTGCTAATTCTTTGTTGTCTCTTAAGTAAGAAACGATAGAACTTTCGATTGAATTCTTGGATGCAAGTAAGATTGGAGCGTCCAATTTTTGACTTACTGGTGCAGCTACTAATGCGTCTGCGAAGTTTTCTCCACTAGCTACTAATGCAGTTTGAAGTTTGTCTCCGTAAACTTCCTTAGCTACCTTCAATGAACCTTCGTATCTGTTTGATCCAGCGATTCTGTCTACAACAGCTATTTCTGATAATTCTTTTTCTAATTTAGGAGTTATAGTTTTTTCTCCACCGATGATTGTAATTCTAGTTACATTCATTGATTTTAAAACTTTCAAAGTTTCTGCTGGAATGTTGTTCTTTTGAACTAACATAACTGGAGCGTTAACTTTGTTTGCATAGCTTACTCCGTATAATGCGTCAACGTAGATTTCGCCACTTGCGATTACAACTTCTGAAGTTTGTTTTACATTGTCTTTGATTGTTTGAGCGTTTGTTTTGTATCTGTCAGCTCCGTTAATTCTAACAACTTTTGCGTTAGTAGCTGATTTTACAGAATTTACAACTGCGCTTGATACGGATTTTTCTCCACCCAAAACATAAACATTTTCAACGCCCATTGATTTTAATTGGTTTAATGTATCAGCGCTGATGTTGTTTGATTCTGAGAATAATACTGGCATAGTTCCTTTGCTTAGAACTGTTGCACTCAAAGCATCAGGGAATGCTAATTGGTTAACCAAGATAGCTGATTTTGCTGATGAGAATTGATCCTTACTAACGTTAACTGCAGTTTCAACACGGCTACTTCCAGAGTATCTTTGAACGTTTAATTTTGAAGCCATAGATACTGTAGGCAAAACCATAGATGTAGCAAGAGCTGCTACTAATAATTTCTTTTTTAAATTCATAACAAATCTCCTTTATTTATTCTATATCTCAATTATATCATACTTTTATTTTGAAAGAACGCAAGTTGAAAAATTGTAGAAATTCAAATTTGCAATTAAAAAATGCGTATATTATGCGTTATTTTTTATTGATTCTTCGATTTTTTCTGTTATTTCATCTACGTTCTCGTCGTTGTAGCCGTAAAATTTCGCATCGATTTTTTTCTTTTTGAATAATTTTTCCAATTCTTCCATGAAAACGCCCTTGTCATCTGTCATTTCTACGGAATTTACACAGTGAGCAATGTCTTTTATAGCGGAGATTTCTCCTTTGAATTCTTCTGATTTGCAAGTAAGTCCAATTCCACAACTTGGAGAGCCATCAATTCCTATAACTCCCAAAAAGTTTACGCCGTCTTTGATGTAATCGAAGATTTCGTCGACAATTGGATTTAACAATTCACGGCTTGTATTTCTGTAAAAATTATTGTCGAATTGTTCATACACGCTTCCCCAGCGATTGGGCCCGTACATTCTGTTTTCTGGACAAGGAAGTTGAAAAATTCCCACGTTCATTTTCATTAAATTTTTGATCAAACTCAAATTATCTTTTCTGCCAGCATCGTTTTTGACAACCGCAAGTTCGTTCAATAAACAATGTGACACCAAAATTATATTCTTATATTCTTGCATACGCACCTCTGTAAAATAATTATAGCATATTTTTCAGACATTACAATGTATGGTATAATTAATACATTAGTAAACAGGAGGACGTTTATGAAATTAGTAATCAAAAATTTGACTAAAAAATACGACGATAAATTGGTGCTAGACGAAGTAAATTACGAATTCAAAGAAGGAGTCATCACTTCTGTTTTGGGTAGAAATGGAGCCGGAAAGACAACTTTGTTCAACGTCTTATACGATGAGATAGATTTTGATTCGGGAGAATTCTACTTGGAAAACGAAGGTGTAACTGAGAAACTTAAAAAAGAAGATATAGGAATGCTTTTTTCTGAAAATTTCTTGCCGGAATTTCTGACAGGATATGAATACATCAAATTCTATCGTGACATAAATTCTCCAAACGATATAAAAACTGTGGAAGATTACATGGATATGATGGAATTTTCGAAAAAAGATCAAAATAGATTAATCAAAGATTATTCGCACGGAATGAAAAGCAAAATATCTTTGATAACACTTTTCATATCAAGACCGAAAGTTTTGCTATTGGACGAACCATTGACAAGCTTGGACGTTGTAATCAGCACACAAATCAAAAAATTATTGATGGAACTGAAATCACAAGGGCGAATCATTGTGTTGTCGACACACATGTTGGATTTGGCAAAACAAATGAGCGAAGAAATCGTGCTGCTTCATCACAAAAAGTTACAAAAATTGGATTTGGACAAAAACGATGAGAAATTTGACGCAGAACTTTACGACATTTTAAAGGATGATTCAGATGAGTAATTATCTTAAAACTTATTTGAAACTGATTATGAAGATGAAGCTCAATCAGACAGTGTATCAGCTTCGTAAACTCAAAATTTTCAAGAAAATCATACCTGCGGATATTTACGGAAATGACGTACTGAGCTTTGGCTATTCTGCGATTTTCTACATTTCATTTGTACTTAAAACATTATTTTACAAAATTTTGTACTGCGCAGCAGTTTACGGAATAGCAACTATAGCAGCTGCGAAGATTTTCAAAGGAACGATTCAAGAAAATATACTTATATCGCTGTTTTATTTGTCTGTTGTAATCGGAAGTATGATTTCTCAATTTATGTACGTAAGTTTCGATAATAGCGATTCGATTTGTGTCAAAGCATTGAAGCTTGACGCTAAGAAATATACGATTTTACAGGATTATTTGTCAGATATTAGCTTAGTTGTAACAGGAATAATCGTAGCGATATTTTTCGCTATCTTCGATATCAATCCAATGTATGCGCTTAATGTGTGCGCGTTTTGCCTTGGATTTAGAAAATTAATCAAATACATCAATATCTTGGTGTATTCTACAAAAAGCAAAAAACATTTAACCGAAAACTACTTCTGCATGTGTGCAATTTTGCTATTGGGAATGGGGATTTTGGTATTGCATAGCACGAAATCCAAAACCTTTGTAGAAATATTCTACTCAACTTATGCGCTAATTTTCGGGATTGTTGCATACATTATCGGAGCTGTTCTGATTTCAAAAACTGACAAAATCAGAGGCATTGCAAGAATTGAAATCACGAATAAATCCATAATCGACCGCGACAACACATTCAAAGACATCAACACAGTCGGATACCAAATCGACGACGAAAAAATAGCGCAAGAAAACGGGAAAATTTACGATAATTACAACGGAATAGAATACATCAACAAATTATTCCGCTATAGATTCAAACACAAATACAAAAAAATGATTCTAATTCGTTCGGGAATTATTTTAGCAATTGGTGTAATTGGGTTTTTCGTATTAAAAGGACTCACAATCAATCCCAAACCAAGTGATTTGAAGATATTGGTCTCAACATTTCCAATAATCTTGTTGTATTTCGGAATTCAAATAGCAGTGCCAGAATCATTTAACAGATTTATGTTTTTGAATATGGACAGATACTTGATGAAACAAATGATCTACACACACAAACAAAACATCAAGGACACACTAAATTTCAGAATAAAACAAAATTTAAAAGACAACGCACTACAATTTTCGCTATTGTTATTATTGATATTAAGCTGGATGTTTGCAGCCAAAATATTGACAACAAATTTGTTAGTGAATGCTGTAGTTGCAGTCATCATAATATACTTGTATCAATCAGTCAAACAACTCTA
Source organism: Finegoldia magna (assembly GCF_002243175.1). GTDB lineage: Bacteria > Bacillota > Clostridia > Tissierellales > Peptoniphilaceae > Finegoldia > Finegoldia magna_J. The sequence goes on along the minus strand of NZ_NDYF01000016.1, from coordinate 80,206 downwards.
CATGTATATGCTGCTTCAACCGTTCACAGTCGGACTCAAAAGCAAAAACATAGTCTACTCAATACTCAACACCGTTGAATCACTACTTTTCTGGGCAATAATGTTCCTTCAAATAAAACTAAAATGGAACATCGGATTAGTAGCCTTGGCAATCTGCGTGATTTATACAGTTGTAGGATATTTCTTGGTGTTGGCTAAAGGTGATAAAACATTTAACTTGAAGAAAAGTTAGAAATGAAAATACAATATTAAATTAAAAAACAAGCCGGAAGGCTTGTTTTTTTCATTTTGGTTAGATTTTATTGTGAATTAATAATTACAAATACATTTACATTTCAGTATGAGTATATTTTGATAAAAATATTCTATCATAAAATTTTTTTAAAAACCAGTTGACTTTTTAATTTTTCGGTGATAGTATTACTAATACAGGGACGATATAAAAAGGAGGCGAAACAAAATGCGATTTAAAATAAGTATTGATTTAAATACTTCAAATATCCCAATAGATAAAAACAGGATGATATTATCATTTTTAAAACATTATCTAGAACGAAGCAATAAAGAATTCTATGAAAAAATGTACAAAAAAGGAAATGTAGACAGAAAAAAATCAACTTTCTCGCTTTATTTAAAAAACGCAAAGTTTGAAAATGATTTCATCAATATTCCAGATAAAACCATAATTTTGTATTTTTCAACATCTGATATGATTTTTGGCATTGAATTTTACAATGCTATGGTTGAAGGAAAATCACATCCTTATTTGTACAAAAATATTGAATTAAGTATTAAACAAATTGAAATGATTAAGGAAAAAAATATTATAGACAATGAGGTAGTTTTTAAAACTATGTCACCTTTAGTGATTAGAGATCACGAAGACAACTCAAATACCTGGTACTATGATATTTGCGACCAAAAAGGGAAGGAAATTTTCATAAGAAATTTAAAAAATCAACTTTTAGAAGAGTTACCAGAATCTAAGTATGATGTTGATAATATTGATGTGAGAATTATTTCTAATAAGAAAACAGTAATAAAATACTATGACATTTGGATTCAATCAAATCTTTGCATATTTGATATTAAAGCAAAACCATATATTCTTAATCATTTGCATAAAAGCGGAATAGGATCTTTAAAATCAGCAGGTTTTGGGATGTTGAATTTAATGTAGGAGGTTAGTTTGGGAGAAATAATAACAATAAGATCTGATGATTGGCTAAAAAATGCTGGTATTTGTGGTTTATACAATATATTGGAAAAAGCTGGATATAAAGATCAGATAGAAGTGAGCTCGGATGAAATAAAATTTCCTGTCGAATTGCTAAAAGGATTCTCAGATATGTTTTTTAATTATTTGATAGAAACCTACAAGGATACTTTCTCATTATTCAGAATTATAAACGCAGAAAAATTATTAGACAACTGGATTGAAAATGACTACGGAAAATTTGAGAAAAAGGAACTTGATTTACTTAATTTGCACATTGAAAATTTCAAGAAGTATATAAAAAGTAATAGCTACAAAAGTGCTTATAAATTGATAGGGGGAAATGTAGATCCTGAATTATTAGAAAAAAATCTTCAAAAAATCAAACTAAAGAAAAAAGAAAAGATTTTAGATAGAATAGAAGATATAAAGAGTCAGATAGCTACAATGAAAGAAATAATTAGCTATTTTAAAAGCGATGATGCAATTAAATACATTGGAGCGAAAAATGCGATTTATAACATAATTAGAAATGCATGGGACGGAGTCAGCTTTTTAAATCGTCAATGCAAAAATCCAGAAATGTATGATGAATACCAAGATTATTTTGTTAATCCAGCAATAGAATATATAGAAGACATAGACGAAAATAAAACAAAGTATAAGTATCAATGTTTGGCTTGTTCTTCTAAAATAAAAGACTTGAATTCAGATATTGGTTTCATACGAGAAATGGGATTTGATACAAATAGAAAGACATCTCATGTATGGGATTTTAATAATTATGTAGCTATTTGTCCGATATGTAGATTGGTGTATTCATGTGTACCAGCTGGTATTAATTATGCATTCAATAAAGGAATTTTTATTAACTATTCAATGGACTTGAACGATTTAATTAAAATTAACAAGAAGATAAATTTTGAGATACATGAAAATAGTTACTCAGGAATATCTATTTATAAATCAATACAAGATAACATGAATGAGAATTTAAATGAGAACTCTCAGTATGAACTATCAGATGTTCAAGTGGTTAGGTTTTATAGAGATGTAGATAAAGACTCTATAAAATATTACTTCAGCATAATTAACAAAGTTGTAGTGGAGACGATATCCAGTTGCAAAACTGAATTGAACACGATAAAACAAGGGAAATATAGCGAAAATTCTAATGATAAGTATATCTACAATGATGTAATGGAAAAGTTATTAAATAATCAAAATCAATTCCTGTTAGTACAAAAATTACTTCATTACAAGCTATCAATGCCTGATAGCACATATTATAAGGCGGGTATTGTTTCAAGTATATTAAAAATTAATATTAAATATTTAGAGGAGGCAGGTTACGTGAAAAAACTAGAAAATAATTTAGTTGACGAAGCTAGAATTGCTGGGCACTATCTTCAAAAAGCATACAATATTTCAGGAAAAGGTAAAGTGGAAATTGACGAAGTATTACAACAAGAATCTAGTGAAAATGAAGATAATAAAAAGAATAATAATTTAGCATATAATAAAAAGCTTAACGGCATAGCTTACAGAATGTTAAATGCACTTAAAACTAATAACAAGCATTCTTTTATGGATACGTTGATTAATGCTTATATGTATGTTGGTAAAAGTATCCCAAAAATATTTGCTGAAAATTTGGAAGATGATTTAGTATTTAAAAATATTGGATATGCTTTTATTACTGGAATGATAGGCTATATAAAAGAAGAAAGCAAAGATAAAGAAGAAAATAAATAGGAGGATACAAATGAGTAAATTAAAACCAAAAGGATTAACACTAACAATAATATTTGAGGCTGAAAGTGCTAATTATGGAGAATCAATTGGAAATGTGGCATCATTAAAGAAAGTTGCGAGAAATAACGGGGAACAATATTCATACATTTCTAGACAAGCCATTAGATATAATATTGTTGAGCAATTAGGAGAAGACTTAGCCCCAGTAAGTGCTGAAGGAAAAGGTGAAAAAAAGGTTGTACAATTTAGTAAGGATGCAACTATTGAGAAATATCCTGAAATAGACTTTTTTGGATATTTAAAAACAGAAAAAAATACTGGCGGTAAAAAGAGAAGCGCTAAAGTTAGGTTATCAAATGCAACATCATTAGAAACATACAAGGGAGATTTGGATTTTCTAACTAACAAGGGTTTAGCAGATAGATTATCTGAAAACATGAATTTAGCGCAATCTGAAATCCATAAATCATTATATAAATATACTATCACTTGTGATTTGGACCAAATTGGGATAGATGAAGTCTATGATATTAATCTTCCAAAAGAAGAAAAAGCACGAAGAGTAAATAAACTATTGGATACAGTATCTATGCTTTACAGAGATATAAGGGGAAGAAGGGAAGACTTAAAACCATTATTCGTTATTGGTGGTGTTTATAATACTAAAAATCCATTTTTCCATAATTTGGTAGATGTAAAAGATAAAAACATTGATGTTGAAGCAATAAGAGAAGCAATGCCAGAAAGCGTAGAAAAAGAAACTTATTGTGCGGTTTTATCAAAGAAATTCGAAAATGATTCACAAATAAAAAACGAATTGAATACTATATCAATGTCTGAATTCTTTAAGGTTATTAAAGATAAGGTTAATGAATATTATGAAGGCTGTTAAACTACATTTATCTCAAGATTTAGTAAATTATAGAAAACCAATGAGTTTTCAAATAAAAGAAACTTATCCTCTTCCGCCTTATTCTACGATAATTGGAATGGTTCATAATATGTGCAGATACTCTCAATACCAACATATGAATATAAGTGTTCAAGGTAAGTATGTTTCTAAGGTTAATGACTTGTACACAAGATATGAGTTCAAAAATGGATACAAATTTGAAGCGTCAAGACACCAAATAAACGTTGATGGATTTGGTGTAGGAAGAGGTATATCTACAACTGAGTTGCTTTCACAAGTAGAACTAGTTATTCACGTAATGCCAAAAAATCAAGATCAAGTAACAGAAATTTATGAAGCATTTAAAAGACCATGGGAGTATCCATCTTTAGGAAGAAGAGAGGACTTAGTAATAATAGATGATGTAAAAATTGTTGAAGTCAAAGAATGCGATGTAGAGAGAAGTGTGTATTTGGATAAAGATATGTATGCATATATTCCTTTAAAATTTTCTGAAAGCAGTAAAGATTTTGATTCGGATAAGTATAACTATTTGAATAATTCGATCTACAGATCAAAAGCAAAATCAGGAGTTCCTCATAGAGGTACAAAATATATCTTGAACAAAGATTACGAGAGCGTAGATTACGGAAACAAAAAGAATCCTAAAAAATTTAGAATATGGAATAAAATAGAAGTGCTGTACACATCCCATATTTATGCAGATTCTGATTTTGAGATTTTAATGGATGATACGGGAGATTTGGTGTTTTTTGCATAAAAGGAGAATTGAATGCATCATAACAGATATTTGGCAAAATCAAATCCAGAAGAAACCATACAACAACATACAGATAATCTTTTAAAACAATTGGAAATTTTAAAATCGATATATCCTAATATAAATGTTAATTTTGATTTGTTGTATTACGCTTGTTTATATCATGACTTGGGTAAAATTTCTATAAGCTTCCAGAAAAAAGTAGACAAAAATTTATCTGATAGTATAACGAATAATGAAGAATTTCCACACGGAGTACTAAGTACATTATTTATTGATACTAAAAAACTCAGAAAACTAGGTTTTTCTTCGGAAGAAGTTTCATTGCTTTATCAAAGTGTATATTATCATCACCATCGAAAATCTTTGGATAATGTAAATAAAAGTAAAGTTACAAATCAAATTGATAGTTTAAAATTAGAACTAGAAAATTTCCGTTACGATAAACTTGACGATATTAAATTAGTGGAATTTAAGGAAAGATTATTAGATAATAGCACAATTGAAGATCAGACAAAGTTTCTGAAAAAGTATATTATCCTTAAAGGGTTACTAAATCGATTAGATTATGCAGCAAGTGCACACATAAAAGTTGAAAATAAAAATGATTTTTTGGAAGAATATCTTGAACTTTTTATGGAAAAATTAAAGAAAAAAGAAATTGAAAAAGGAAATCCAGAACCCAAATGGAATGATTTGCAACTTTTTATGAAAGAGAATAGCAATGAAAACTTAGTGATAATAGCACAAACAGGAATGGGAAAAACAGAAGGTTCATTGTTATGGATTGGTAATAATAAGGGTTTTTTTACATTACCGATAAGAACAGCAAACAATGCTATATATAATCGTCTTAAATTCGATATATTAAATGGAGAAAAAATTAATGAAAGGATAGCGCTGCTTCATGGAGATACCAAATCTTTTTATTACAATAACTCTTCAGAAAACGAGACAACCGCAGATATAGAAGGTTACTTTACAAAAACTAGGCAGCTGTCATTGCCAATAACTGTAAGTACTTTGGATCAATTATTCACGATAGTATTTAAATATAGAAATTACGAAAGTGTACTTGCGACATTGTCCTATTCAAAAGTTGTAATCGATGAAATACAAATGTATGGACCTGAGTTGATAGGTTATTTAATTGCAGGGCTTATGATGATTCAAAATATCGGGGGAAAGTTTGCTATAGTAACGGCAACTTTTCCTGGATTTTTGAAGCAATTAATGAATGAATATGGATTGAAATACAAAATGAGTCCGGCTCCATTTGTTGATAAAGGTAAAATTAGACACAGCGTTAAATGGATTGAAGAGAAAATAAACTCTGATTTTATTGAACAAAAATATTATGATAATAGAATTTTGGTAATTTGTAATACGGTAAAAGAATGTCAAAGCTTGTATACAGAATTGAAGGATAGAGAAATTCCTGTAAATATGTTTCATTCGAAATTTATCAAAAAAGACAGAGAGAAAAAAGAAGCAGACATATTAGAATTTGGTAAGCTATTTAAAAACGGAAAAAGAAATACTGATGTAGGGATATGGATAACAACATCGGTAGCAGAAGCATCATTGGATATTGATTTTGACATCTTAATAACTGAATTATCCGATGTTAATAGCCTGTTTCAAAGGTTTGGAAGGTGTTACAGAAAACGAGAATGGTCAGATGAAGGATATAATTGCTACGTGTTTGATGGAGGAGAAAAGAAATGTTCAGGAGTCTCAAGTGTTATAGATGAGGAAATTTTTAACATTTCTAAGCAAAATCTAAGACGATTTTTTGCTTCTCATTCTTCTAAAATCACTGAAGAAGAAAAAATGAAATTGGTAGAATCTATCTATTCTTATAAAAATATTAAGAATACAAAATATTATAAAACAATAACTCATTTTATTGACAAACCAGAACTATATCTTCCAGCTGAAACAGACAAAAAAGAAGCTCAACAAAATTTTAGAGAAATAGCATCTGTAACTGTAATGCCTAAAACAGTATATGACGAAAACAAAGAAGAGATTCTCAACTGTTTAGAGGAATTAAATGATTTCAAGAATAATATTTCAAAGAGAGTTATCGCACGACAAAATATTTACAAATACACATTAACATTAGGTTATGAAGAATTTGCTAATGTTTATAAGCATAGTATCACAAATATTATTGAATTAAGTAGTTATGAAAAAATTCAAGTTGTAGATTGTAATTATAGTTATGATTTTGGAATTTCGGCAGCACAACCTAATTCAGGAGGAATATTTATATGACAGAAGATAAGGTTACTGGGCTCATGATTTACTATTATTTTGTTTGCAAAAGGAAGTTGTGGTATTCTTGCCAAAACATATCTATGGAATCGGAGAACGAGAATGTTTCTGTTGGTAAATTTGTAGATGAATCTTCTTATATAAAAAACAGAAAACACATTATGATTAATAACGAGATTAACTTGGATTTTATCGAGAATTCAAATACTATTCACGAGATTAAGAAAAGTAGAAAGATTGAGAAGGCTTCGATTTGGCAAGTCAAATATTATTTGTATTATTTGAAAAAACGTAATATCGATAATTTGAATGCGAAAATAGATTATCCTCTTTTGAGGAAAACGGTGGAAGTTGAATTATCCAAAGAGGATGAGATTATTTTAGATAAATCTATCGAGGAAATAAAAAGGATAGTTTCGTGTGAATTTCCGCCTGAATTTGAAGTTAAGAATATTTGTAAGAGTTGCGCATTTGAAGATTTGTGCAAAATATAGGAGATTTTATGAAGAATAGTTTGTATGTTTATCAAAATGGGGAACTGAAAAGAAAAGATAATACTCTTCAATTTTGCACGGTTGATGGCGAGAAGAGGGACATTCCAGTCAATATGGTATCAGAGATTTATCTTTTTGGAGAGGTTAGTATTAATTCTAAATTAATAGATTTTCTGTCTCATAATGATATAATCGTTCATTTTTTTAACTACTATGATTTCTACAGTGCAAGTTTGATGCCCAAAAAATCAAAAGTTTCTGGGAAAGTAACAGTTAAACAAGCCCAATTTTATTTGGACGATGAAAAAAGACTACGACTAGCGATGAAATTTGTGGAGGGTGCAGGTAAAAATATATACAGAAATCTTAGATATTATAACAGCAGAGGCAAAGATCTTGAAGAGTATATGAATGAGATTAATTATTACTTAAAAAACTTAGACAAAGCAAGAGATGTGCAAGAACTTATGGGTATGGAGGGTAATATTCACAAAACATATTACAAATCGTGGAGCACAATTATTAATCAAGAGATTGATTTTGAAAAAAGAGTCAAAAGACCACCAGATAATATCGTGAATACTTTGATTTCGTATTTGAACTCATTGGTCTACACAACTGTTTTGGGCGAAATTTACAAAACTCAACTTGATCCTACGATTAGTTTTCTCCATGAACCTGGCGATAGAAGATATTCACTGAGTTTGGATATTGCGGAAATATTTAAACCGTTGATAGCTGACAGATTAATATTTTCGTTATTAAACAAAAATCAGATACAAGACAAACATTTTAGTCAAGAATTAAACTATTTGTACATGAAAGAATCAGGGTCTAAGGTAATATTGCAAGAATACAATAAAACTTTGCAAAGGACGATAAAGCACAAAGATTTATCTAGAAATGTAAGCTACAGATATCTAATCAGATTAGAATGTTATAAATTGGTGAAGCATTTTATTGGTGAAAAAGGATATGAACCGTTTATAATTTGGTGGTAAAAATGTATATAATTTTGGTGTATGACATCTCAAATGAAAATAATGGACAACGAAGGTGGAACAGAGTATTCAAAATATGCAAACAATACTTAAACCATATCCAAAACTCCGTGTTCGAAGGAGAAATCTTGGAATCGGATTTGTTTAAGTTGAAGAAGAAAATCCAAAAAGAAATCGATGAGAAAATAGATTCAGTAATAATATTCAAAAGTCGAAACGAAAGATGGCTTGAAAAAGATATATTGGGAACAGAAATTGACGATCCGCAATTTATCTAAGACAATTGTCGATCACCGGTATAGACAAAATACACGTAGATCGACAACGCCTAAAATCACACATTTTTTTGTGTTGAATTGAATTATTTTCAAAAAAATCGTAAATTTGATATACTTAAAAATAACATAGACAGAAACACCGTCTGTAAGCATTGAAAATGCTGCCATAGACGGACACCTATTAAAATTTAACCAGAGTGGAATGTAAATAAAACAGTTGTTGATACAGTAGAAGAAAGTACAACATTAAAATTTAACCAGAGTGGAATGTAAATGTTTTCCAAAATAAAGAAATCAAGGGTAATATAAATATTAAAATTTAACCAGAGTGGAATGTAAATAATTATTCAGTTGGAGGACACACGAAACATTGGGATTAAAATTTAACCAGAGTGGAATGTAAATAAAACAGTTGTTGATACAGTAGAAGAAAGTACAACATTAAAATTTAACCAGAGTGGAATGTAAATGACAGTATAGACCCAATCTACTTGGAGAAAATGTTATTAAAATTTAACCAGAGTGGAATGTAAATGAATTTATGTGGGATGATTTTCTTGCAGTTGTTAAAACTGAATTAAAATTTAACCAGAGTGGAATGTAAATAAAACTTTCTTCGTAAAGTTGAGCAATTGCAAATGAATTAAAATTTAACCAGAGTGGAATGTAAATTGTTGCTAGAGGAAGTATTTCTGATAATAACCAAGATTAAAATTTAACCAGAGTGGAATGTAAATAATAGAAGTAGAACTCTACAGAGATGGAAAAGCTACATTAAAATTTAACCAGAGTGGAATGTAAATAACGAAGTTGACCTATTATTTCAATTTATGAGTTCAGATTAAAATTTAACCAGAGTGGAATGTAAATTTACATAACAAGAAATAGACATTGCATATAATGAGATTAAAATTTAACCAGAGTGGAATGTAAATTCTCTTGAGGCATCAAAGACCTAAAAGAATGGCTTAATTAAAATTTAACCAGAGTGGAATGTAAATTATGAAAATTTAAGTAAAAAACTTGTTATAAATAAATTAAAATTTAACCAGAGTGGAATGTAAATATCATTGATAAAATGCAAGGTGAAATTAATAACAATATTAAAATTTAACCAGAGTGGAATGTAAATTTAGTAAACGAAATATCACATATAGACAATTTTATTGATTAAAATTTAACCAGAGTGGAATGTAAATGCTATTATGTTAAATTATAAACTACCAACTGGAAAATTAAAATTTAACCAGAGTGGAATGTAAATGTAAATGTTCCGTCAAATTTTCTACTGCCAATTTTTGTTCCAATTAAAATTTAACCAGAGTGGAATGTAAATTTACTAAAAGGAAATAGGCAATGAAAAAACTTGATAATTAAAATTTAACCAGAGTGGAATGTAAATAAGAATAGATGATTTAAATAACATTTTTTAGGTGAATTAAAATTTAACCAGAGTGGAATGTAAATTAATAACTGGATTTAATGAAATAATAAAACAATTTAATTAAAATTTAACCAGAGTGGAATGTAAATTTAGTTAATGATTATGCACAAATTTATCAAGACACATTAAAATTTAACCAGAGTGGAATGTAAATATGGCAATACGAAAAGGTCAAATTTTTAAAAGTTTGATTAAAATTTAACCAGAGTGGAATGTAAATGTCAAACCACCTTGACCGTCTTCTTTATATAAAAAATTAAAATTTAACCAGAGTGGAATGTAAATGTTGAAATTAACAAAGTAACAAGTTATGATTATATTATTAAAATTTAACCAGAGTGGAATGTAAATCCTGGTGCTGATGGTGAAAATGGTATGCCAGGTAAAGAATTAAAATTTAACCAGAGTGGAATGTAAATGTTATTTTGGCTGTTATTGCTCCGCTTTTAGCTTTATTAAAATTTAACCAGAGTGGAATGTAAATCTCTTGTAATGTTAGCAATGCTTTTACCTTCCAAATTAAAATTTAACCAGAGTGGAATGTAAATGCGACTTGATAACGTCTAGGATTTTGTTTTTTCATTATTAAAATTTAACCAGAGTGGAATGTAAATCTTCCTTGGGATAATGGCGAAGGGGACAGAATATGGATTAAAATTTAACCAGAGTGGAATGTAAATTTCACTCTAAGCTGTGCGGGTACGTCACGATTGTTATTAAAATTTAACCAGAGTGGAATGTAAATAATATCAATACTAAATTCGACATTACCTTATCCTCAATTAAAATTTAACCAGAGTGGAATGTAAATACCACCAGAGCCACCGTCATCTTTTTCAATAACCATATTAAAATTTAACCAGAGTGGAATGTAAATCACAAGAGCAAATATATAAAGAGGTTTTAAATGTAGAATTAAAATTTAACCAGAGTGGAATGTAAATATCTATAATCAAACTTATGTAAATTATGGTGGTAAATATATTAAAATTTAACCAGAGTGGAATGTAAATTACAGTTATTTTATTTACCCTATCACAGATGAGGGATTAAAATTTAACCAGAGTGGAATGTAAATTAATGATTATATAAATATTGGTAAATTCTTTATGAATTAAAATTTAACCAGAATGGAATGTGAATTTTGAACTTTTAAAGTATTTACTTGGCAAGAATATAATTAAAATTTAACCAAAGTGGAATGTAAATGTGATAGCTAATAGATTTAAAAGTATACAATACTTCAATTAAAATCTAACCAGAGTGGAATGTAAATGATATTATGTGGAATGTAAATATACGATAGCAGAGTTCTATGGACTTAAAAAGACAATTAAAACCTACTCATAATGAAATTTAAATCTTCATAGAAAAGTAACTAACAACGCAACTTACTGATCAAAATCAAACCAAAATGGAATGTAAATTGAGGATCTCTTGCCTCTTGCCATTGTCTATTTTTTAATTAAAATCAAACCAGAATGGAATGTAAATATATCATTATTGTATAAAAAGTACTGAAAATTTCTATACAATATAAAAGCGAAAAGGTGTTTAATAGAGATTTTACAAATCATCATCATAATATTTGATCTCTAGGAGATACAAGATATAATATAAATATATTTCAATTTATCGAATATTTACATAAAAGTTGGTACATGGTTTGTAAAAGAAAGGGAACATAAAAAAGAAAGGATCAATGATTATGAAGTTTAAAACTCCAACTGTATATTATTATTGTCCAGATTATAAAAAGTATGTAAAATGTGAAGGTGGCATGTATTACTGCATAAAAGATGGTAAGGAAGTATTTAATGATTTCTATTCTAAGATTGATTTGGAGTCGATATATACCGAAGATATAACAAAGGAAGAATACTATGCTCAACTATATTAAAGCTTTTTTTATTATGCTAAATGCGCGCATAAAGGACAAAAAGATAAAGGCGGACACGCATACTTTTTACATCCACTAAGAGTTTCTAAGAGAATAAGTGACAGACGATACAAGATAGTTGCATTGTTGCACGATGTTTTAGAAGATTCTGACAAATACACAATTAATGATTTTGGCTTTCTTGACTCTGAACAAAAGGATGCCTTGATTAAACTTACGCATCCAGAAAATGTAGCATACATGGATTATGTAAAAAATATAAAAAGTAATAGCATTGCAAGAAAAGTAAAATTAATGGATTTGGAAGATAATATGAATCTAGGCAGACTGGAATGTATTTCAGAAAAAGACTTTAAAAGAGTTGAAAAATACAAGAAAGCTAAAGATTATCTTTTAGCATAAAATTAATAAAACCCCAAATATTAATAATCTAAGATGTTGAAAGTTAAAGAAATAGAATTGTTGGAGGAATAATATGCTCAACACACATGAAAACAATCTAAAGGCAAAAAAATGCTAGAAGAAGGGTATAAAAAATATCTAGAAGAAGAAAAGAAGAAAAAAATCGAAAAAGCAAGACAAAAAAGACAAAATAATTAATTTGTTAAAGGCAATTTCCTAGCAGATGTTCTTAATAAAACACCCTTTTTTGAATAGTCAAACCAACAAAAAGGCTATGAGTTCACGCTCACAGCCTTTATTTTTCGTGTTGTTTTATTATATTTTCCAATCTTTTGTATTCTTTTTTGAATCTAGGGTTTGTGGATTTGCTTTTCAAAGCGTTTAAGTTTTTTCTTGCCAACGCAAAATCATCGTCGAATATGTTTTTCATTATATACAATTGTTTGATGTTTTCGCCGTAATTTGGACTGTTTTCAAATTGTTTTAAAAGTTTTTCGTGTGTTGCGAACAGCTCATTAAACTTTTCTTCATCGTTTAATTTGAAGTGGACGATCATTGTGTTAAGCCAATATATCAACTGAAGATCTTGGTTTTTCAATTGATCTGTTGCGATTGTTTCATAAACTGACAGTGTTTTATTTGGTTCATTTAACTCCAAATATCCTGCTCCCAAATTCATTTTCATCACTGTTTGGATGTGTTTGTTTTTGATTTTGGAAATTTTTGGTTCTAATTCATTGACGAAATCTTTGTATTTCATTTCTTCAAAAAGTTTCATTGAATGTTTCAAATCATTTGTTTTATAGAAGAAATAAATTGTGTTGAATATAAGAATAATTGCCAAGACTGCTGCTCCAATTATCCAATAATATTAAGCATGACTTTGTCGTCGATTTTGAATACGATGCTAATTATCAGCATTGTTATCCCGATTGCAAATGCTATGCCAAATAATTTTAGAAATTTTTTCATGTGTACCTCTGTTTTACGTTAAATTACTTGAAAATATCAAATATACTTTTTGTAGTTTTGTTATAAATCTTGTTATAAAGTGCTTTTTTGGGGTTTTTAAACCAGCCAACTCCTTTTTTGCCGTAAGTTGAGTCAATTGCAGACTTTAGTTTTCTTTTGTACTTTGAAGTTGTTCTTGCTTTGAATGATTTCTTCAAGCTTGGTGTTCTAAATCCTATTTTCATAAATGCCTTCCTTAATATATTATTATATATTAATTATAATTCATTGGTGCAGATTTTCAATTGGGTTTTGTATTTGAAAATTTTGTGAGATAATAAAAATGGTGATATTATGTTGGAGTTTATGAGTTTGAAAGATAAAAACATGATAGCGATTCAAGGTGCTGGTGGGAAAACTTCGAGCGTTTTTTTGCTTGCAAATGAGTTCAAATCAATGAATGAAGCATCCATTGTGAGTACGACGACGAAGATGGGGATTGTGAGTGAAGATAAATTTGATTATTTGTACAAATTCGATGATAATGCGAAAATTGTGGACGGGAAAATATATTTTGCATCAAAATCACGTACAGACACAAAAGAAATAGGATTTGAGCCGGAATTTTTCGACAAAATTTTTGATGAAGGATTGTTTTCCAATATAATTTTGGAAACGGATGGGGCAAAGACAAGATCAATCAAAGCTCCACGTGAAGATGAGCCTGTAAATCCTAGAAATATCACGCATTGCGTTGGTGTGATGGGACTTGATAGTGTGGACAAGCCTTTTGATGAGAGATTTTGTCACAGAAAAGAATATATGGAGAAAATTATTGGAAATCCCAATACTTTGACGACAGAAAGCTACGCAGAAATCATCAATTCTAATTGTGGTCTGTTCAAAAATTCGTACGATGCGAAAAAATTTTTGATTTTGAATAAGGCAGACACAAAACAAGACATTGAAAATGCGATGGATATTATTGAGAGAATTGATGTGGATGTGAAGATTTTTGTGATGAGTTTTGGGGAAATTATTAAGATATATTAGGAGAATTTTATGAATTTACTAGAAGATTTGAATTTTGATGAAAATCATATTATTAAGGATACAATTGTTAGAAATGAAAAGTTTGATATTCACAGAATACAATCAAAAAACGAAACATCTGGGCCGTACAATCAGGATTTTGACGAATTTGTTGTCGTGATTAAGGGGGATGCGATGTTAAATGTAGAAGGAAAAGATGTGAGACTTAAGGAAATGGATACGTATTTTATTCCGAAAAATGTCGTTCACGAAGTGAAAAGCACAAGCGATGAATGTGTGTGGTTGTGTTTTACAATAAAATAGTTGACAATTATATCAAGAGAGTATATAATATTTTGGTATGTAAAAGGAGTCATTTCCTTTTATGCAATACAGAAAGTCGCCGATGGCCGGGTGTGCGACGTGTCTAAATTCCCGGTGAGAAAACAATCGCTTTTTGGCAGCGATGTCCAAGTAGCCAAATATTGTAAATAAAGGAAAGGATGAATTGAATGAAAACTTATATACCTAAGAAAGATGACATCCAAAGAAAATGGTATGTAGTAGACGCAACAGATGTTGTTTTAGGTAGATTATCTACTGAAGTTGCTTCTATTTTAAGAGGAAAAAACAAACCAATGTTTACTCCTAATGCGGATGTTGGAGATTACGTAATCGTAATTAATGCAGAAAAAGTTAAATTAACAGGTAAAAAATTAGAACAAAAAGAATTAAGACATTACACAGGATATGCTGGTGGTCTTAAATCAATTACCTACAAAGACTTAATGAAGAAAGATCCAGAAAGAGCTGTAACTCATGCTATCGTTGGTATGCTTCCTCACAACTCTTTAGGTCGTCAAATGGCTAAAAAATTAAGAGTTTACAGAGGCGCTGATCACGATCACATCGCTCAAAACCCTGAAGTTTTGGAAATTAAGTAGGAGGTAATTAAATGGCTAATAATAGATATCAAGGAACTGGTAGAAGAAAAACTTCTGTTGCTAGAGTTACTTTAGTACCAGGAAGTGGAAAATTCACAATTAACAAAAAAGATATAAGTGAATACTTTAACTTCGATACATTAAGAGTTATAGCTAAAGAAGCTTTGGAATTAACTAACAATGCTGAAAGCTATGATGTTACTGTTAATGTAAAAGGTGGCGGATACACTGGTCAAGCAGGTGCTATTAGACATGGTGTTGCTCGTGCTTTATTAGAAGTTGACCCAGACTACAGAGCTGAATTAAAAAGAGCAGGTTTCTTAACTAGAGACCCTCGTAAAAAGGAAAGAAAGAAGTACGGCTTGAAAAAAGCGCGTAAATCTCCACAATTCAGTAAGAGATAGAAAACAATTATATATCAATGGAAAAGCACTTTTTGGTTCACACCATCAAGTGCTTTTTTTATGCTTATTTATCAAAATTCACACCAAAGTTCACACCATCATTATTAATAAGCTTATGATATACTAGTTCTCCAGGGGAAATGTTTACAAAATTATTCCGATAGATTTTTGTCTGTGAATAGTTGTATTATAAAAGGATTAAAAACTCGAATAAAGATTTTTTATTTTGCATTTATCATTTTACCGGTTATTTTGGTTTTTTAATTTATCATCGCAACATCTAAGTCCATCTATGTGTTCAAATAAATCATCTTTTATTTTTCTTCCAAGAGAGTCAAGTACAAAATCAATACCTTCTCTTCTAGCTAATTTTGCAGCTGGTACAAAATCAGAATCACCCGCAAGTAAAACTATCTTATCAACTTGCTTTTTATACGCTAAAGAAGCGATATCAACACCTATTTTCATATCAACACCTTTTTGAGTTGATGTTATCTGAAAATCTTGAGGGGTTAGCTCCTCTAGAGTTAAAGATTTATTTAATAATTTTTTTACTGATTCATATTTTAAAGTATATCTTGTTTCATTTTCTGACAGTCTTCCTAATCGCAATGCTACTTTTCTGGTTTTCTTTAATTCTTTTAGAAACGTATTCATCCAAGTATAGTGATGCTCTTTTTTCATATTAATTACCTTATTAGATAATGGATGAAAAACACTGTTATCTAAAGGTGGGCAATCGTAATAAAAAATTCGATATAAATCATAAAATGTTTCGTCTTTACCTCTTCGTTCTTTTAAGTGTCTCATGCAATATTTTATTAAAGTTTTGGCATCATCTTCAGGAGAGTTGTTTTTTCTTAAAGTTTTTAATGCTACTTTTCTATAGTAACCACCATCGATTAAAATTGCTGCTTTCATATTTCCTCCAAACTAAAAAATCCTTGGTTTCGAAAGTTCCCATATGGTGGGACATCTACTACCAAGGATGTATTTGATAAATATAACATTTGTTATACTATAATAATAAATCACAAGGCTAGTTCTGTCAATACCAAATTAATAATTAAAAATTTATCATTCTAAGATAAAAAAATAATTTTGAGTTTGATCTTCTTATAAATAATAATACTATTATTGTGTAAGAAAAGCAACTATTAATAATTTAACTATAAACATAATGATATCTTTTGAATTTTATGAATTGACAAATAACATTTGAGTTTTTGTGAATTTCCACAAAAATTTTAATTAAATATATGATATACTTATTAAAGTAAAAAGGTTGTGATTATTTTGAATATCGATATTATTTCGGTGGGTAAGGTTAAGGAAAAATACATAAAACTTGGTATTGCAGAATTTTCGAAGAGGTTATCTGCGCATTGCAAACTAAATATAATTGAGGTTGATGATTTGAGTGCTGCGGAGAATTTGTCAGATAGTGAAAAGGAGATCGTAAAAGACAAGGAAGCGGAGAAAATCATGTCCAAGATCAAGGATAATCATTATGTGATAACGCTAGAGATTTTGGGAAATCAACTTACTAGTGAAAAATTAGCCGCCAAGATTGAAAACTTAACCGTACAAGGTCATTCCAATATTTGTTTCGTAATCGGTGGATCGTTGGGTCTCGGACAAAGTGTGCTTGACAGGAGCGATTATGCGCTTTCTTTTTCGAAGTTTACATTTCCACATCAACTGATGAGGCTGATTTTGTTGGAACAAATTTACCGAAGTTTCAGAATAATCAACAATTTACCATATCATAAGTGAGGATAAAATGAAGGGAAAAAAGACGACCGTTGCATTGGCTTTTCTTATAGTGATTTTAGTTGGTGTGATTGGCTTTAGATATTCAGAAATTTCTGGGAAATCTCCAATTCAAGCATCACACAAAAATTCTCAAGTGAAAAATGCTGCACAATCAAAATCTCAATCAAAAGTAAAAGCTAGTGACAAATCAGAAAAAGAGAATAAAAATCTGGAAAAGAAAGAGATAACTATAACTTGTTGGGGCGATTATATGAACCACATCACGCAAATACGCCAAGCGAAAGCGACAAATTATGATTTCACGGATTCTTTTGCAGTTATAAAAGATATTGTACAAAAAAGTGATTTGTCCATAGTCAACTTGGAGACGACTATTGCGAAGGATGCATCAGATATGAGTGGTTATCCAGAATTTGCAACGCACGAGAATGTTATAAAAGCTTTAAAAGATACGGGATTTGATGTGGTGAGTACTGCAAACAATCACTCTTATGACAGAAGATTGAAAGGGATTGACCGCACGATTGAAGCTATTGAAAAGTACGGTTTGAAAAGAACTGGAACTTTCAAGGAGAACGAATCGACGAATCCACTTATTATCGATGTGAAAGGGATAAAGGTTGGATTTTTCTCATATACACAAATGCTAAATGGATTTGAAAATTCAATGCTTAATTCCGGACGAGATACTGCGGTGAATTTGATTAATATGGAACAAATCCGAAAAGATGTGGATTATTTGAAGCAAAATCACGCCGATGTTATAATGTGCTACATGCATTGGGGAGAGGAATATTCCGATTATCCCAATTCATATCAGAAAAATACGTTCAAGAAACTTTCGGACATGGGAGTGGACTTGGTGATAGGATCTCATCCACACACAATACAAAAGTCTGATGTGATTGAAAACGACGGCAAGAAATCCTACTGCGTATATTCAATGGGAAATCTAGTATCAGATCAAAGAGAATCTTACGGACAATATTACGGCGTAGAAATCGGAGTGTACTCAGACATTAAAATAGAAAAAATTGGCGACAAGACAACTGTAAAAAGTTTTGAAAATAAGCCATACTATGTGGACAAATACACTGATAGCGTGACTACAAGATATGTCGTAGTTCCAGTAAAACAAGTCCTCAATTCAGAGATAAATTACCAAAGAAAAGACAAAATAATATCTAAATTAAACAGAGCAAATCAACATTACGAGAAAATTTTTAACAAGGAGTAAAAATGGGAAATATAATACTTACAGGTGACAGACCAACAGGAAAATTACATTTGGGTCATTACGTAGGCTCATTAAAAAACAGAGTTATCATGCAAAACAAAGGGGATTTCGACAAGATGTATGTCATGATTGCCGATGCACAAGCTTTGACTGACAATTTTAACAATCCAGACAAAGTCCGTGACAATATCATTGAAGTTGCGCTTGATTATTTAAGTTGCGGAATCGATCCAAATAAAGTTACGATTTTTGTACAATCACACGTTGAACAACTAACAGAATTGATGTTTTATTATATGAACTTGGTTACACTTTCAAGACTCGAAAGAAATCCTACAGTTAAAGCTGAAATCAAACAAAAAGAATTTGGAGCGAGCATTCCTGTTGGATTCTTGACTTATCCAATCAGCCAAGCGGCAGACATCACGCTTTTCAACGCAAACATAGTTCCGGTCGGAGAAGATCAGCTTCCAATGTTGGAACAAACGCGTGAAATAGTCAGAACATTCAACAACTATTATTCAGAAGTTTTGGTTGAGCCAAAAGCTGTAATTCCTGACAACAAAATCTGTTCCAGACTTCCAGGATTAGACGGCAAAGCTAAGATGAGTAAATCATTGGGTAACTGTATTTATTTGTCGGATTCACAAAAAGATGTCAAATCAAAAGTAATGAGCATGTTCACAGACCCTAACCACATTCAAATCTCAGACCCTGGAAAAGTTGAAGGAAACACTGTGTTCACTTATTTAGATGCTTTCTGTACAGACGATGATTTCTCAGAATTTCTTTCAGATTACAAAAACTTAGACGAATTAAAAGACCATTACAGACGTGGTGGACTTGGCGATGTGAAAATCAAAAAATTCTTGAACAATATTTTGCAAAAAGAATTATCACCAATCAGAGAAAAAAGAAAACACTACGAACAAAACATTCCAGAAATTTTCGACATGTTGTTAAAAGGATCAGAAGATGCCAGAGAAGTTGGAGCAGAAACTTTGAAGAAAGTAAAAGCTGCAATGGGAATCAACTACTTTGAAGATGTGGAATTGATTAATAAACAACAACAAAAATACAAATAAAGTAAAATCAATCACTAGAGTGGTTGATTTTTTATTGCAATAAAGTGTATTGAGATAGAATCAAAAAGATAAACAAGATTATAAACGTTAAAAATTTATTGTAAATAATCATGATTAGTATTACAATGAATTTAACAAGATAAAGAATCTTGGAAATCAGTGCACAGATTAAAAAATGAAAAGGTGGTTAGATTATGAAATTTGAAATTGGTAATTTCAATGTCAAGGATGTAGTTTTCGGAGATAAGACAAAATTCGAGAATAACATTTTGACAATTAACAAACAAGAGGCAATCGAATTCATAAAAAGAGATGAACATATTACAGAATGTGATATTGAGATTGCAAAACCAGGCGATGAAGTTCGTATAGTTCCTATTAAGGAAGCTGTTGAACCTAGAATTAGACCAGATAAGAGAGCGGTATTTCCATCTGTAACTGGAGAATTAGTTCCAACTGGTGAAGGTAGAGTTCATGCTTTGAAGGGGATAAGCGTTTTAGGTGTTGGAATGCATTGGGGAAGTTTTGGCGATGGGCTTTTAGATATGTCAGGTGAAGGCGCCAACTATTCTTACTTTTCACAATTAATAAACGTTTGCTTAGTTATTGATACTGACGAAGAATTTGAAAGACACGAACAACAAAAGAAAAATCATGCAATCAGATGGGCTTGCCATTTATTTGCTGAATATCTAGGACAAACTGTTATAGATCAACAACCAGAAGAAATAGAAAAATATGAATTTACTCCTGTTACAAAAAGAAGTGACGAGGTAAACAAACTTCCTTCAGTCGTTTTGGTTATGCAGCCACAATCACAAATGGAAGAATTAGGATATAATGATTTGATTTATGGTTGGGATATGAACAAATATCTTCCAACATTTATGAGTCCAACAGAAGTTTTGGATGGTTGTATTATTGGCGGAAGCTTCATGCCATGCTCTTCAAAATGGGCGACATATGATTTACAAAACTTCCCAACAATAAAAGAATTGTTCAAAGAACATGGAAAATCTATTAACTTCTTGGGAGTTATAATGTCCAACTTAAACGTTTCTTTGGAACAAAAAGAAAGAGCGGCTATTTTTGTATCAAATATGGCGAAATCATTGGGAGCAGATGGTGCTATTGTAACTGAAGAAGGATATGGTAACCCAGATGCAGACTATGTAAGATGCATTTGCGCATTGGAAGATGTTGGAGTAAAAGTTGTCGGTATCAGCAACGAATGTACAGGACGTGACGGTAAATCACAACCATTAGTAGTTATGAATGAAAAAACTGATGCGCTTGTATCTACAGGAAATGTTTCTCAATTGATTAGATTAAAACCAATGAAGAAAGTAATTGGTGAATTAGAAGCATTGGCAAGAGACGGATTGTCTGGCGGATGGGCAGGCGATGAAATATTAGGACCATCTGTAAAAGAAGACGGATCTGTAATTATGGAAAACAATGCTATGTTCTGTGGAGATCAAATAGCAGGTTGGTCAAGAAAAACTATGAAAGAATATTAGGAGTGAAGCTATGAAAAAAGCTATTGTATATATAAATCAATTCTTCGCAGGTATTGGTGGAGAAGATAAGGCAGATTATAAGCCGGAAATAAGAAATGAATTAGTAGGTCCAGCAACAGCATTTAATTCTATGCTTGATGCAGAAGTTACACATACAATTATATGTGGAGATAACTACATTGGTTCTAACCCAGAAGAAGCTACAGAAGAAATATTAGGATTTTTAGAAGAATTAGACTTTGATTTGTTCGTAGCTGGTCCAGCATTCCAAGCTGGTCGTTACGGTGTTGCTTGCGGTAGAATTTGTAAAGCTGTTAAAGAAAAATTCGGCGCAAAAGTAATCACATCTATGCATCCAGAGAATCCTGGTGTTGAAATGTATAGAAAAGACATGGTTATTTTCAAAGGTGGTAAGTCTGCCAGAGAAATGAAAGTAGATGTAAAAGCTATTTCAAACTATGCAAATAAATATTTGAATGGAGAAGAACTAGGCTCTGCAGCGGAAGAAGGATATTTCTCTCAAGGAATAAGAAATCAATATTTCAATTCAGCAATGAAACCAGCAGCTCAAAGAGGAGTTGAGATGCTTATTAAAAAATTAAACGGGGAAGAATTTGTAACTGAGCTTCCAATTCCTGTTAAAGATGTAGTAGAGCCAGCAGAACCAATCAAAGATTTGAAACATGCGAAAATAGCTTTGATGACAACAGGTGGTATTGTTCCTGTAGATAACCCAGATAGAATTCAATCTGCATCTGCTACTAGATGGGGAAAATACGATGTAACTGGAATGGACAGGTTAAAATCAGGCGAATTCAAAACAATTCACGCAGGATTTGACCCTGCTGCAGCAAATGCCGATCCTAACGTAATCATGCCAATCGACGTTTTAAGAGATATGGAAGGAAATGTTTACGGAGAACTTCACAAATATTTCTACTCAACAGTAGGAACTGGAACTACTCAAGCAGAAGCAGAAAGAATGTCATCTGAAATTCTAAAAGAATTGCAAGAAGCTAATGTTGATGGAGTTATAATGACTAGTACCTGAGGTACATGTACTCGCTGCGGTGCAGCGATGGTAAATGTGATTGAAAAAGCTGGTATTCCAATTGTTCAAATGTGTAACTTGGTTCCAGTAGCTCAATCAGTTGGTGTAAACAAAATTGTACCAACAATTTCAATTCCTTATCCATTAGGAGATCCAGCTACAGGAAAAGATGTTCAATGGAATTTGAGACATCACAGAGTAGAAGTAGCATTAAATGCTTTGACAGAAAAAATAGAAGAACCAAAAGTTTATACGGTTTAAGAAAATGAAGGGGGATTAATTTCCCCCTCCTATATAATGGAGAATTGATATGAATAATAAAAAAAGAAATTCAGTATATATTATATCTATAATTATTAGTGTTGCTATAGCTGCATGGGGGATTTTAGGATCAAAAAGTTTTGAAAATGCTGCAAACGCTTTGATGAAGGCAGTAACAATTAATATGGGATGGCTATACTTAATAGCAATGCTTACATTTGTAGTTTTTGCACTAATAGTAGCATTTTCAAAATATGGTAATATAAAATTGGGAGCTGATGATTCAAAACCAGAATATTCTACGCTTTCTTGGTTTGGAATGTTGTTTGGTGCTGGAATGGGAATAGGACTTGTATTTTATGGAGTTGCAGAGCCAATGGCACACTTCGTTGCTCCGATTGAATCGATAAAAGCAGGGAGTGCAGAAGCTGCGAACTTCGCAATGAGAGCATCTTTCATGCATTGGGGGATTCATCCATGGGCCAACTATTCCATAATAGGACTTGGACTTGCATATTTCCAATTTAGAAAAAACAAACCTGGTTTGATTTCAACGCTTTTCATTCCTTTGATTGGTGAGGAAAAAGTCAATGGACCTATAGGGAAAATTATTGATATTTTTGCAATTATTGCAACTATTGCGGGAGTTGCAACATCTCTAGGAATGGGAACTTTACAAATCAATTCAGGATTAACTCACTTGTTTAATATTCCAAATAATCAAATGACTTGGTTGATTATTATAATAATAATTGCGGTTATATATATCTGGACTGCTGTATCAGGAATTGACAAGGGAATTAACTTGATTTCTAATATCAATTTAGTACTTGCAGGGACTGTTCTTTTGGTATCATTTATTGTAGGACCTAAAATTTTGATGCTAAATTCATTTACAAGTGGTATTGGAGCTTATCTGAACAATTTTTTCACAGATTCACTTGCTATTAATCCATTTGGTAAAAATGATTGGATTCTAGGATGGAGAATATTCTACTGGGCATGGTGGCTTGCATGGGCTCCATTTGTTGGTACTTTTATAGCGAGAATTTCCAAAGGAAGGACTGTTCGAGAGTTCATACTTGGGGTTTCAGTTGCACCAGCATTTGCATCAATAGTTTGGTTTTCAGTTTTTGGACCATTGGGATTGAACTTAGCCCAAAAGATGCCGTTTGATAAGGTAAAAGAGTTGGCAGCAAATTCAGAACTAGCTTTGTTTAAAGTATTTGCAGAATATCCATTAGGAACTTTCCTTTCAATTGTAACAGTGGTTTTGTTGTGCACATTCTTTATCACATCAGCAAACTCAGCAACTTTCGTATTAAGTATGCTTAGCCAAGATGGTGATCTGAATCCGGCCAGCAGCAAAAAATTAGTATGGGGAATTTTACAAGCGGTTATTGCTTACGCATTACTACTTTCAGGAGGGCTTAAAGCATTGCAAACAGCGTCCGTTGCAGCGGCGTTTCCATTTAATATTTATAATGCTTTTGATTTGCGTTGCAATAATAAAAGCATTCAAAACGGAAAAATTATAGTTTTAAATTTCAAAAAGAGCTTGTCGTAATGGCAAGCTTTTTTGTTTGACACTTAATAAACAACTACATAAATGATATAATTATATTTATAAATTAACGGGAGGATACTGATGCTTGATACGAAGAAAAAACTAACAAAACACAAAAAAAATATGATAAATGGATTCATGAATTGTACGAAAAAAATTATTCGTGAACAAGGAATAGATGCTGTTACAATAAGAAAAGTAGCTGAATGCAGTATGATGAATAGCGCTACAATCTATAATTATTTTGAAAACTTGGATCATCTTATAATATTTTCAATAATGGACCAATTAGAAGATTACATTAAAGCATTACCAGATGCTATCAAAGATTGTGATAATTCATTAGATAAGTTTTACGCTATATGGGATTGTTTTGTAAAATATTCCTTTAATAGTTCCGATGCGTATATGAGATTGTTTTTTTCAAATTTGGAAAATCAAATAGAGTATTACATTGAGCAATATTACAAGATTTTTCCAATGGAATTGAACACTGAAGATTATCCTGACGATGTTATTGATATGTTGAATTCAAGTGCAATTTTCACAAGAAATATATATATAATGAAAGATTTTGTTGCTGAAGGAATAATTGAAGAAAAAGACTTATATGATATTAATAATATACTAATTTTTACCTATGAAGGATTACTCAGAAGAGTTAATTCTGGAGTTTTAGATGTTGACAAAGGAATTTCGATGTTTAATGATTATATCAGAAAGATAATAGATTTATTTAAAAAATAAGATTGTATAAAACAAAATTCAAAGCGTATCACTTGCTTAAAAATATTATTTAAGGGTATAAATAATTAAGGAAAGGAAGATTTTTATGTTAAGAGCAAAAGTAGGATCTAGATTATATAATGTAAATGAAGCTATTAAGCTTGGAGAAATCGCGATAGCTAGCTTGAATGAGGTGCAATCTTATTTGGGCACAGCTTCAGGTTGGGGAATTTTCGATATTTTCAAGGGTAAGACTATTACCACTATGATTAAAAGATCGAATTTGAAAAAAGCGAAGAATCAAGCGAAGAAGGCTGATTTGGCGATTAGAAAGTTCAACAATATTATGATTGATTTGGACAAGAAACCAAGCGTTGGTTTCAGATATAAAAAGCCATTTTTCTTGGCGGATTATTTTGATAACAAAGTTTTCGACTCTGTTATTCAAATGCAAATTTTATCTAACAAGAAGAACTGCGAAAATGCAATTAAACAATTGAAAAAAGAAGTGTACAATTTACAAAAGGAAAAAATGTATTTAATGAATGAATAATTTTACAAGGGGGATTTATGTTAAAAGAATTTAAGAAATTCATTACTGAAGGTAATGTAATGGATTTGGCAGTTGCCGTTATCATGGGCGCTGCAGTTAAGGAAATGGTGGATGGACTTATCAACGGTCTTATCGCACCTTTGATTGGAGCAGCGACAGCTGGTATAGATATGAAAGAAATGGCTGTAACAGTTGCAGGAGTTAAGCTACAATACGGCTTGTTCTTAGATGCTTTGGTTAAATTTATTATTATAGCATTCGTTGTTTTCTTGATGGTTAAGGCTATCAACAAGGGACGTGATGCTTTGCACAAAGAACCAGCAGCAGATCCAACTACAAAAACTTGCCCATACTGCAAGAGCGAAATCGACATTACTGCTACTAGATGTCCACACTGTACATCTGAATTAACAGAATAATTTGACTGAAAAGGGGATTGTATCCTCTTTTTTTGTTGGTTTTGTGTTATACTGAAAACGTAATAATTTATAATAAGGAGATACAGATGAGATACGATTTTGAAACGATTAGTGACAGAAACGAAATGGGCTCTAGAAAATGGGCTGTAAGAAGCGAACAATTTCCAAACATGAAAAAAGATGTTGTTCCATTCAGCGTTGCGGATATGGAATTCAAAAATGCGCCGGAAATTATCGATGGATTGAAAAAACGCTTAGATAATTTGGTTTTGGGATATTGTGCCCCTACAGACAGATTTTACAATAGTATCATAAATTGGGACAAGAAACACCATAATGCTGATATCAAAAAAGAATGGATTGTCGAAGTTCCAACTGTTGTAGATGGATTCTTTGCTGCAGTAAGTGCTTTTACGAAAAAAGGTGATTCTGTAATGATTATGAGACCAGTGTATGGTCCATTCAGATTTGCGATTGAATTTAACGACAGAGTTATGGCTGATGTTCCTTTGATTTCTGACGAACGCAACAATTACTCAATTGATTTTGAAAAATTCGAATCAGAATGTAAAAAAGCTGAAAACAAGATGGTCATTCTTTGCAACCCTCACAATCCAGGCGGAATTTTGTGGAGCAAGGATGATTTGGAAAAAGTAATCACGATTGCAAATGCAAATGATGTTATTGTTGTGGTTGATGAGATTTGGCAAGATATTGTTATGCCGGGAAATACACACACATCTGTGCTTTCATTGGATAGAAAATTAATCGAAAAAGCTGTTGTTTGCCAATCTGCTACAAAAGCTTTTAACTTGGCTGGACTTTGCTGTGGATATACGATTATTTCGGATCCTGAAATGATGGCTCAATACAAGAAAACTTTGGATGTAATGAGAAGCAACACTGTCAATGTTATGGGACTTGAAGCTACACAATTAGCTTTTGATGAAGCTGAAGACTGGCTTAAAGAAATGATTCAAGTTATCGACAACAACCAAAAAATCGTGTACGATTTCTTCCAAGAAAAATATCCTAAAATTATCGTAAATCATCTTCAAGCGACTTATGTTATGTGGATGGATTTCAGATGTTTGGGATTAAATAGCGATGAGTTGCTTAAAACTTTGGGCGAAAAAGCTGATTTGGTTTTTACTGACGGAAGATTCTTCGGTGAATGCGATGGATTCGTAAGATTTAACGTTGCAGCTCCAACACAAGTTGTAAAAGACGCGTTAGTTAGATTGGATAATTTGCTACAAGAAATATACAAATAGACAAAAAATTTCCCGAAACTCAATTGAGCTTCGGGATTTTTTATTTTAAGTTCAATTATTTTATATTTAAAAATTGTTGCATAAATTCGAAAGGACCATTATCCACTTGTGCTTTTGGGTTGTTGATAGATGTGTCTTCTTTTGAATTTAATGAAATATTCAAGCTTTCAGCATCCTTTGATTTAGGAGTGGACTTCAAATGAACATCGTATGATTTGTCTTTGAATTCGAATGTTAAATTAAACATATCGTCTTTGTTAGTTGTCTTCAAAGTGTTGATTTTGTCTTCGAATTCTTTTTGTGATTGTTCTGATTTTAGGTTTTCTTCAACTTGTTGAAGTTTTTGTTGTTCGGATTCTGTAAGATCACTTCCCTTGGCAAGTTTGGCGTATTCTTTGAAGTTTTTCAATAAAGTTTTTCTTGAATATTCCATAACTTTTGCCCATTGTTCACCAGTCAAATTCACAGAATATTTGTGGTTGCCATCATCTGTAACCTTCAATTCCTGGTTGTCAATTACAAAGTCTTTTGCAATTCTAACTTGGAATTTCGCATTTGATGACAAAAGTGGCATGAAAACTGTGAAATCTCTTACAGTTGTAGCTTGGAAGTTTTGTTCAGTTAATTTTTGCAAAATTTGTGTAACATTGAAGTACAAATTCTTTTGAATCAAAGCTTCCTTCATTTTTGGTGGAAGATTGTTAGCGAATGCATCGTAATTCAAATACGCTTTTCCATCTTGGATTGCGAAGTGAAGCTCTCCCAAATTATTGCCTTGACCAGCTAATTGTGCGATATCGCTTGTTACAGTTGCCATTGCAACGCCTGTCGTTTTGTCTTGTGTTGCAGTGACCTTCATTTCCTTTAGCTTGGAAGTTTCGTTCTTAAATTCGTAAGATTGGTTCTTCCATTCAGTTGTTTTTCTAAAATCGTTTAATAGGCTCACTTTTTCTTTTGTTTGAGAGCAAGCGCTTAAAGTTATTATCATAAGCAGTGATAATAACACTAATGTAAATTTCTTTTTCATAAATTCCCCCTGACTCTAATATTATAACAGATTTGGGCAAATGTTTTTAAAAATTTCACAATTGTAGACTTATTGTAACATGAGATTGAATTTTTGATGATATAATATTAATATAGATAAAAATGTGGTGTTTCAACACATACATAAGTTAGAATGAATGTTTCACTATCAAAATTAGGAATGTATATTAGGGGGAAATATGGTAATCGATAAATTAAGAAAAACAATTACTCTTGTTATTATTATGGTTTTACTTTTATCTTCATGTCAAAAACAAGAAATTAGAAACGACAAGCGTGTAGAGACTCCAAAAGAAACGGTAAAAGTTTCTGTTGATGAAAAAGAAAAAGCTAATATAAACGAAACTGTAAAAATGTTTTTTACGCAAAAATACTACAAGCTAGAAAAAGATACAAATAAAATTAGATTGAGTGAAAGTCTTGAAAAATTTTTAGCCAAAAAACCAGATTATAAGTATTATGAATTATCCGAGTTGAAAATATTGGATAAGTATGAAAGTAAAGACAAAATTTTAGTTTTAGTGAAGACATGGATTTCTACTAGGGATAAGAAATCTGGAGAAGGCGCAATTGTAAGAATTTTATTGCATAAGGATAATAAAGGCTATATTGTAGAAAAAGAAGTTGCTGAAGATATGATAGAATCAGCAAATTATAAAACTAAACTATCCCAAAAAGATATAAAAAATTATCTTAAAAAATCATTGGTAATGAATGGAGAAAATTTATCGGATTCAGAGATAGATAAGGATATAAAAGATATGTATTCGCTCGATTTTTATTCATATATGGGAATGTTTGAAGTTCAAAAAAGTAAAGAAACTAATGAAGATTTAATCCATGTTTTAGAAAATCACGAATACAAATAATTTAAAAAGGAAAGTTCATAAAAAAGAACTTTCCTTAATTTTTTTGTTATTTTAATTTTTCTAATAATTTTAATGTGTAATCGTACATTCTTTGTGTAGATTCAATTCCCAAATGTTCCAATGGAGTGTGAGCTCCGAAAATATCTGGACCGAAACTAATCATATCGCAGTCTGGAAGTACGCCTTTCAACAAACCGCATTCCAAACCTGCGTGGATTGCAGTAACATTAGCTTTCTTGCCAGTCATTTCTTCGTACAATGCTGGAGCAACTTTTGCCAATTCTCCATCAGTGTTGAATTCCCAAGCTGGGTATTCTTTTTCGATAACAGTAGTTCCGTGAGTCAAATAAGCTAATGATTTGATCTTGTCGAACATATTGTGAAGTTCGCTTTCTACAGAACTTCTTACGCAGCAAGTAACCTTGATTTTTTCGTCGTCTGCTTCAACAATACCAACGTTAGAACTTGTTTGAACCAAACCTTCGATGTCTTGTGAAGTTGAGATAACATCGTTGATTAACAAATACAAGAATTTAACGATTGATTGGGAAGTTTCTTTTGAATAAGAAAATTCTGTTTTTTCTGTTTCTTTAATATCCAAAACCAAGTTAGGATCTGTTTTTCTACCTTCGTGACGAACGTATTCTCCAATTTCGTTTAAAATATCCATCGCTTTATCCAAATCATCTACAGTGATGACTGCGTGAGCGTTCTTAGCAATGGCGTTGTGTTTTGAACCACCGGAGATTTCTTGCAATCTAAAATCCATTTCCAAAGCAACTTTGTTCAAAAGTCTTGCCATTACTTTGATGGCATTTTTGTTTTGTTTTTGGATTTCAAGACCAGAGTGACCACCATTTAATCCAGAAAGAGAAATTTCAATAGCCTTTGACAAACCATCTGATTTTTCGCTCTTGAAAGTAGTTATAGCATTTGCTCCACCAGAACAGCTTACTATGAAGTCTCCTTCAGTTTCAGTGTCGATGTTTAACAAACGAGTTCCACTCAAATGTTCAGCAGTCACGCCATTTGCTCCGTCCATTCCACGTTCTTCGTCAATAGTTACAAGAACTTCCAATTTTGGATGAGCCACATCATCAGAATCCAAAATAGCTAAGCAAAAAGCAACAGCGATTCCGTCATCTGCTCCTAAAGTTGTGTTATCTGCATAAACATATCCGTCCTTAACGTGCATTGAAATAGGATCTTTCAAGAAATCGTGGTCTGAATCATCAGTTTTTTCGCAAACCATATCCATGTGTCCTTGCAAAATAACAGGTTCTGAATTTTCGTAACCTTCTGTAGCATCTTTTTTGATAATAACATTGTTAAGAGAATCTTGGTACACTTCCAATCCTCTTTCCTTTGCGAAGCTAACCAAAAAATCTGATACAGCTTTTTCATTTCCTGAACCACGAGGAATATCGTTTAATTGTTTGAACCAATGGAACACTTTCTTTGGTTCTAAATCTTCATATTTTTGCATGAGTAACCTCCTATATATATTCTTACTTTATTATAACTCTTTTACATTATTTTGTAATCTAATTGACAAGATTATTTACAACATTTACGATAATATCCATACCATTAGAGATATCATCGTAGCTCATCTTCGCAAACCCAATCAAAAACACATTAGTGTTCATATTTTTATCCAAATAAAAATCATCGATAGGAATCACATACACGGAATTTTCTTTCAAAGTTTTCAACAAAACATCACTGTCAATTCTCTTATCGACCTTGATTACTACAGAAGTGCCACAATCAGTTTTCTCAAAATCAATGAATTTACAGCCATTAATTTTTGAAAAAATAATTTCGTATTTTTTTGCGTACACCTTCTTCATCTGATTGACCTGCTTTTCAAAATCTCCACTGTCTATGAACTTGGACAGTGCAGATTGAACGAAAATCGACACAGGGCACCTCTCAGATTTTAGTACAGAATAAAATTTCTTCATCAAATTTTTAGGCAAAACCATAAAACTCACACGCATCGCTGGAGTCACCGTACGCGAAAAATTCCCGATGTAAATCACCTTATCATTAACATCCAAAGTCTTCAGTGGAGCGATAGGACGAAGCTTGTATTTGAATTCTGCATCGTAGTCATCCTCAATTATGTAGCGATTATCATCAGCGTATGCCCAATTCAACAGATCAATCCTTTTATTAATCGGCATAATCGCAGAAGTAGGAAACTGGTGAGAAGGAGTCACGCTTACAACATTTGCATCTGTTTGTTTCAAAAAATCTATATCAATCCCATCTTCATTCACATCAATCGCCCTGCTGTCAAAATTATTGTAAAAACCAATTCCGTGATAAGCATATCCTGGATTTTCAAAACCAAATACGGGATTGTTGAGAAGATTTTTAATCAAAATCAACAACTCGTTGCTGCCAGAACTCACGACGATTTGGTTGGGATTCACGATAATCTCTCTAAAATCTTTCAAATAATTTGAAATAGAACACCTCAACGAAAAAAGTCCAAGTCCATCGACCTTTCCCAAAATAGCATCATCATATTCGTTAATTGAATCCCTGAAAGCTTTTCTGATCTGCTTGTATTTAAAACACGATTTATCCACACCTGAAAATGAAAAATCATACTTGAAAGTATTCTTTTCTTCTACAATCATATCCTCATCATCAAAGTTTGCATCGTTTTGCAAAATATGACCAGATTTTTCCACAAAAAATCCACTTCTCTCACTGGAACGAATGTATCCTTCCTTTTCCAATTGATAATACGCATTTGAAACAGTGTTTATCGAAATATTTAGCTCATTCGATAATTTTCTAATAGAAGGAAGCTTGTCATTAGTCTTCAATTGTTTCGTGTTAATCTTTTCTTTTATAGAATCGTAAATTTGATTATATAAATAATCTTTGTCGTTTAAATTTATGAACATAAAATCCTCCGTTGGATTAAGTATAACACAAGAAAAAGAAATAATTACTTAAATTGCAATGTTCAAAACGAGAATACAACCATATTTATGATAATAAGAATTGAAATTTGAAAACATTTATCTTTTTTTAGTGGTATAATAATTTTAAAGCAAATATTACAAGAATATTTGAATTTTAATAATGAAAGGAGATTTATTTAAATGTATGAATTTAAGCTTGTAAAATCGTATAAAAAAGAATTTGTGCTTGTTGTCTTAGCCTCTATCGTAAGTTTGATTTGTAACTTGGCTTCAGCTTATATATCAAAGGAGCTAATAAATGCAGCGGTTGGGAAAACGAATTTTAATTTATGGGTTATAGTTGTGACAATTATTATTATTTCCGTGACCAAACCTTTTGGAACGTATCTTGTCAATAAATCGTCATATAACTTTGCAAAAAGCTTTATGATAGATTACAGAAAATCTATAATTGATAGTTATGTTTTGAATGAAGGAGAAATGTTATCGTCTGATTTTTTGAATACTGTTAATCAGACGACTACCAAGTTAAAAGATATGTTTGTAATGCCTTTTTTGAAAAACATTAGGTACGCAATTTTATTTATAGGAGCAAGTATCTATTTATTGTACATAAACAAAATAATTTTCTTGCTTATTGTTGTTTGTTCTGTGTTGCCACTTATAATTCCGCAGATTTTTAATAAGAAAAATCAAACATTAAGGATGGATTCCATAGGAGAAAATGAACAATTCATAGCTAAATCAAAAGAAATTACAGATGGTTTTGAAACAATAAAATCGTTTGGAATTGAGGATAAAATTATAAATCTATTTGAAAAGTTAAATAAAAAAATCAAAAAAAATTATTTCTTGCCAACAGATTCAATGTTTTTCAAATGGTATTTTCATTCTTTATATCAATGTTTGGGATTGTATCTGCACTTGTAACAGCTACATATTTGTCAAGCAAAGGTCTGATAACAGCAGGGGAAATAGGAGCAATTATTCAATTATCTAATTATATTGTTGATCCTGTTACAACAATTCCAGCTAATGTTATTAGTATAAAGTCTGTTGAAATGGAAATGAAGAGAATAGATAAAATGATTGCTAAAAAGAATACTAATTCAAAAGAGCATGAAAAATTCAAATTAAACAATCAAATATCTATCAAAAATTTATCGTTTAAATATGGAGATAATGAGGTTTTAAAAGGTATTTCACTTGATCTTGAAAAGGGTAAAAAATATGCTGTTGTAGGAGAAAGCGGAAGTGGTAAGAGTACATTAGCTAATATTTTATTGAGAAGACTTGATTATGAAAATGGATCTGTGAAGTTTGATGATACAGAATTAAAATGCATAGATGAAGATGATTTTTATAGCAATATTTCATTGGTGAGTCAAAATGTGTTTTTATTTAATGATACTTTAAAAAATAATGTTTGTTTATACAATGATTACAGTAAGTCGGATTTTGAGAGATCTATTGAAAAATCAAAATTAAATAGTGTTATAGAGGATCTAGAAGAAAAAGAGAATACAGTTCTTGGAGAATATGGCATATCACTTTCGGGTGGAGAAAAGCAAAGAGTTAGTATATCTAGGGCACTTATTAAAAATTCATCATTTGTTATTATGGATGAAGCAACTTCATCATTGGATATCAAAACAGCGAGGGCTATTGAGAATACTTTATTATCTTTAAATCAAACTATTTTGGTGATAACACATAGAATTGACGAGAGCATTCTGAAAAAATACGATAAAATATTCTTGTTAGAAGACGGAAGAATTACACAAAGTGGAGATTATTCAGATATAAGTTATTTTAATGAGGTGTTATCATAATGAAAAACATTAGAGATTTATTAATTAAACAAAATTTAGGACAATTTATAGTATTCATTATAACCGCTGTCATAGAAATTCTAGCAGAGTTGTCATTTGCGTTTGCATTTAAGGTTATATTTGATTTGGCTACTGGAAGTACAGTTTATAGTGTGAAGGAAGTAGCGGCTATAATCATTCTTTCATTGTTGTTCAAGATATTAGCAACATATTTTATTGAAGTTCAAACAGAGAGATTGAGCATTAAAGCTATGGAAGATTTTAAGTTAAATATGATGAGTTCATACTTAACCAAAGATAACGAAATGAACACATCAAATATTTTAAATGTAGTAACTGATTTATCTGAACAAATTTCTGAGATGTACGTTAAACCTTTTTTGACTATTGTTAGAATGATTATAATGTTCATTGGAGCTGCATTTGCGATATTTATGAATCAAAAAGCCGTTTTACTGATAGTGTTCTTGGTAGGTTGGATTCCATTGATTTATTCTAAGCTTTCATCTTCTAAAACACAAAAATCTAGAGGAGAATATATTCAAACCAATGAACAATTTATTTCAAAATCAAAAGAAATAGTAGATGGATATGATTTAATAAAATCTTTTAAGATTGAAAATAGAATTTTAAATATTTTTAAGAATCTAAATATAAAAAATGAAAATGCGCGATATACTGCTGACAAAGATAGATCATTTTATTCAAGCGTTTCAATTTCTATAAGTTCAATTGTGTATGTAGCGAGTCAATTAGCTGCATTTTCATTTGTAATATTCAAAGTTATAAGCGTTGGACAATTCATGATGGTGATACAATTATCTAACTTTGTTCAACAACCACTATCTGTGATTCCTGAAATGTATAGTGTTATGAAAAGTATGGAAGATCAAGTGTCTTCTAAATTAAAAATGATTAATGAAACGAATAAAGATACGAGAAATGCTAAGTTTAACTATAATGACACAATTTCAGTAAATAACTTAGAATACTCATATGGAGATAACTTAGTATTAAGTGATATAAGTTTTGACTTAGAAAAAGGTAAGAAATATGCAATAATTGGAGAAAGCGGAAGCGGAAAGTCTACATTAGCTAAGATTTTACTTGGAAGATTAGAAGATTACAAAGGAAGTGTAAAAATAGGACAAGACGAAATTAAAGATATCAATAGAAAATCTCTATACTCAAGTATAGTTCCAGTTAATCAAGAAGTCTTTATGTTCAATGATACGATAAAAGAAAATATTTGTTTATATAATGAATTTTCTGATGATAGAGTTGAATATGCAATACAAAAGTCAGAATTATCCAAATTAATTGATTCGTTGCCTAATAAACTTAATACTATTTACGGAGAAAATATGAGGGATTTTTCAGGTGGTGAAAAGCAAAGAATCAGCATTGCTAGATGTTTGATAAGAGACTGCGATATGATAATTCTAGATGAAGCCACATCAGCACTAGATTTTAAGAACTCAAGATTAATAGAAAATACTATTCTTTCATTGAAGCAAACAGCACTTGTTATAACTCATAAATTGGACGAAAAGATTTTAAAAAAATATGATGAAGTATTTGTCCTTGTTGGAGGAAAAATTGTTGAACGAGGAAAATATGAAGATTTAACTTATTTCAAGTAACATATCTGTACCCATAAAATTATTTTATTTTGCTACTATAATTAGATGCAATTTGCGTATATTATAGAAGCGAGGTGATTTGAATGGATTTAAATGAAAAATTAAAGGGCGGAGTAATAATGGATGTAATCAATCCTGAACAAGCGAGGATTGCAGAAGCGGCTGGAGCTGTAAGCGTAATGGCACTTGAAAGAGTTCCTGCAGATATTAGAGCTGCTGGTGGGGTTAGCAGAATGAGCGATCCTAAAATGATTGAGGAAATCATGAAAGCTGTCAAAATTCCAGTGATGGCAAAAGTTAGAATTGGTCATTTTGTTGAGGCACAAATCTTGGAATCGTTGGGAATTGATTACATTGACGAATCAGAAGTTTTGTCTCCAGCAGATGACAAATATCACATCGACAAATCAAAATTTAACACTCCTTTTGTTTGTGGAGCGAGAAATTTATCGGAAGCTTTACGAAGAATCAAAGAGGGCGCCAAGATGATTAGAACAAAAGGTGAAGCTGGAACTGGAGATGTTGTCCAAGCTGTTACACATATGAGACAAATCATGGGCGAAATTTCATTGGTGAAGTCTTTGAAGGAAGATGAATTGTACGACAAAGCAAAAGAAATGGGAGTTTGCTTTGAATTATTGAAATACGTGCACGAAAATGGTAAATTACCTGTACTTAATTTTTCTGCAGGTGGAGTAGCTACTCCTGCTGATGCTGCGTTGATGAGACAATTGGGAGCTGAAGGTGTTTTTGTTGGTAGTGGAATTTTCAAAAGTGGAAATCCAGAAAAACGCGCCAAAGCTATCGTAAAAGCTGTGGAAAACTACAACAATCCAGATGTTTTGCTTGAAGTGAGCAAAGATTTGGGAGAAGCAATGGTTGGAATTAATCCAGATGAGATAAAAGTAATCATGGCTAATAGATAAAACGAAATAAACTAAACAATGGCTACCTGAAAATTGGTAGCCATTTTTTATGATATCATTTTCTTAAAATTCATTGTAATAGATACCGGTATTTACTATAATTATTAATGAAAGGGGTAGAACATGAAAAAACTAACTACATCAAAATTTTTATTAGATAATAAATCTAAATTACAAGAAATTATAAAAAAATTGGAAACTGATTTCAAATACGTTTCTATTTTGGGTTGCGATGTTGATGGTGCAAGTTATTCTGTGACGACATCTGCAATTTCATTGAATCCTTCTCCTGATTACCAACGTGGATTTGTAATCAGAGTGTACACTGATTTGGGATTTAGTGAGTATTCATTTAACGAAGTAGACGTTGAAAAAGTGTGCGAAAATGTCCGCAAAATCGCACTTGAAGATCGTAAAAAAATCGTCGAAGGCTTGGATAGAGTAACATACGACAGACTTCCAAATGATGACGAAATCACAAAAGAAAAAATCACTGAAGTTGAAAACTTGCCAGAAGAAGATAATCCAGAAAAAATCATCACTACTTTGCAAAAAGTTCACGATGAAGTTAAAGCAAAATACGAAAAGATCGTTCAACTTTCTTTGAGATTGAATATTACGCAAGTTAATAAAATTTTCTTATCGAAGAATAAAGATTTGTACCAATCTTACGCTTATTCAACAGGATTTGCAATGGCAGCAGCAACTGATGGGAACAATACTAAAATAGATTTCATTTCTAATTCTGGATTGTGTGGAAGTGAATTGATTTCTGAATTCGAACAAGCGGCAGAAGATGCTTGTAGAAGAACTGAAGAATTACTTACAGCAGACAGAGTTGTTCCTGGAGAATACGACATAATTTGCGACCCTGATTTTACAGGATTAATCGCTCACGAAGCTTTCGGTCACGGTGCTGAAATGGATATGTATGTAAAAGAACGTGCAAAAGGAAAAGAATACCAAGACAAGAGAGTTGCAAGTGACAAGATAATCATGCACGATGGTGCGACAGCTTTCGATGAAGTGTCGAGCTATTTGTTTGATGACGAAGGAAACTTGGGAAGAGATACTGTGATTATCGACAAGGGAATTTTGCGTCATGGAATGTGCGACGAATTGTCTGCGATTTTGTTGGGACAAGAATCCACAGGAAATGGCAAGAGAGAATCTTTCAAGAGAAAAGCATACACTCGTATGACGAACACTTTCTTCGAAGAAGGAGAAGATTCTGTTGAAGATATGATTAAATCAGTCGACAAAGGATATTTGTTGGAAGGTTTCTCATCTGGAATGGAAGATCCAAAAAACTGGGGAATTCAATGCGTTGCAATGAAAGGACGTGAAATCATAGACGGCAAATTAACTGGCAAAATTGTAAGCCCTGTTTATTTGACAGGATATGTGCCTGATTTGTTGCAATCAATCACACAAGTTTCCAACGGACTTGTGCTTTCTGGCGGAGGATATTGTGGAAAAGGCTGGAAAGAATGGGTTAAGACATCAACTGGTGGATCATACATTAAGGCAAAGGGGATTTTAAGTTAATGGAAAGATTAATTAATATATTAAAACAAAACGAAAAAATTACCGACTGGATAGTTGTCAACACTGTGTCCAAATCTAACGAAGTATTTTTGATCAAAGACAAAGTGGACATGAATAGAAGTTGCGTGACTAATGAAACATCTGTAAGAGTGTTCGTTGATTTTGAAGAAAACGGAGACAAATTCAAAGGTGACAGCACAGTAGTGTTGAATTTGAATGACAGTGACGATGAAATCAAAGAAAAAATCGACAGGACTGCTTTTGCAGCGAAATTTGTCAAGAACAAATACTACGAACTTCCAGAAAAAGAAGAAGGTTATTCCACTCTTAAAGACATCAAAGTGTGCGAAGATTTGACAGACAATTTCAAAAAAGTTCACGATGTAATCTACAAAGATTACGGCTACCAATCAAAGGTGAATTCTTGTGAGATTTTCGCCTATGAAAACCACAAGCATGTCGTTACATCAAAGGGAGTGGATGTAGAATATCCATCTAACAAGTTTACATTCGAAATAGTAACTGATTGTAACGTTGGAGATGAACCTGTCGAAATATTCAACGGATATGATTTGACAAGTATCGATTATTCGAAAATCGAAGAAATCGTCGACAAACAACTTTTAGAAACTGAAAAAAGATCCAGCGCCGTTAGAAATGAAAAAATGGAAAATATGAGAGTACTTTTATCAAACGAAGCTGTGGAAGAATTCTTGTATTACTATTACGACCAAGCAAGAGATGCCATGATTTATCAACAAATCAGCTCTGCAAAATTAGGCGACAGATTCTTCGGAGACAATCCAAAAGTAAACTTCAACATGAAAATCAATCCAACATTGGAGACATCAATCAACAAAAGACCTGTCGATTCAGAAGGTAAAAAACTTGTGGAATATGATTTGTACAAGAATGGTGTCGTAGAAAACTTGGTTACTAACGCAAAGTACAGTTACTATCTGAACGTTAAAAATATGGGACAATCGCCAGTTTTCGAGGTGTGTGGTGGAGATATTTCTGTCGAAGAATTAAAATCACAAGACTACATTGAAGTGTTGGCGTTCTCATCATTTTTGATGGACAGCGCTACAGGAGATTTCGGTGGAGAATTCAGACTTGCAAGACTTGTAAAAGATGGCGTGGAATCATTCATAACAGGTGGATCAATTTCATTAAATGTAAAAGACATACAAGATTCTATGATTTTCTCAAAAGAATTGAAATCTCGAAAGAACAGCTTAGCTCCAGCAGTCATTGCATTCGATAATGTGACTATTGCAGGAAAATAAGGAGGTAAAATTGAAACAAAAAGATAGATTTGGAGTGTTGGAATTATATGCGTATTGTATTGGATACATTTTATTGATATCAATCTACAGATTTTTCAGGACAAATGAGTTTGATGCTGTAGGATTTTTGAAAATAGCAGCTACAATATTTGTAGTAGCATCGGCTACGTTTGCTATTTTCAATAAAGGATCATTCAAAAAAGCATCTTCTGATTACAAGTTAGCTATGATAATGATAACAGCTGTAGTGTCTATTCTAGTTTCGGTATTTATATTCTAAAAAAATAAAGGTTTGAACATTGGAAATCCAATATTCAAACCTTTTTTAAATTCCGAGAACAAATTCGTCGTCGTTGTGAATTGTTTTAACCAAAAATCCTGATTTAACCAAGAAATACGTCGTAGTGATTGTCGACAAAACATCAGACACCGGCATAGCTGACCACACGCCTGTAAGTCCGAAAAGTTTTGGAAAAATCAACATCAACGGCAACAAATAAATAAGTTGTCTTGTCATTGTCAATATGAAACCAATTTTTGGTTTGCCGATTGCTTGGAACAATGACGATCCAATTATGGAATATCCAAGCATGAAAATCATCGAATTGTATATTCTAAGTCCAGGAATTGCGATGTCTTTGATGACTGCATAATCTTCTGGTCTTGAAATAAAAATCTTCACCAACAAATCCGGTCTAAGCATAGTGAATGCCCAGTTTAAAACCATATACACAGTTCCAGCTACAATTGCAATTCTAAGAGTGTGTTGAACACGTCTGTATTTGTGCGCTCCGAAATTAAATCCTAAAATTGGTTGGATACCTTGGTTGATACCAAAAATCGGCATGAATGCAATTTGTGAAACACTATAGATAACACTCATTGATGATGTCGCCAAGTCGCCACCGTAAATTTTAAGGAAATTGTTGAAAATAATATTAATACCACTAGCTACAAGTTGCATTGCAAATGGAGCAGAGCCCAGTGCAAAAATTTGTTTGCAGTAGTGCAAATCAAGCTTGAATGTTTCTTTTTTAAGTCTCAACAGTGCACGATCTGAAAGGAAATATCTAACAACCCAAATACAAGACAAAATTTGACCGATAATAGTCGCCCAAGCAGCGCCTTGTACTCCCATTTTCATAGGGAAAATGAACACATAATCCAAAATAATATTGCTGATCGCGCCGATGAACATCGTCACCATCGCAGCTCTAGGATTACCCTCGCCACGAATGAAGTTGTTCATTGCAAAACCAACCATCTGAAAAGGTGCACCATACAAAATAATTTTTCCATATCCATAAGCGTAAGGCATCAAAGTGTCACTTGCGCCGAAAATTTTCAAAAACCATTTTAAATTTAAAAGAAAAATCGCTGATATCAAAACCCCGAAAATAATAGATAGAACCATAGATGTGCCAAGAATGATTTCTGATTCTTTTTTCTTACCTTCACCGAATTTGATTGAAGAAAGGGAATTGCCACCCACTCCAATCAACATTCCGAATGCCATCAAAAATAAAAAAATCGGGAAAATCAAATAAACGCCACCAATGGACATTTGATTTACACCGGCACCAAGGAAAATTCTATCTATAACATTGTACAAAGCTTGAATTAACATTCCAACAGTCGCTGGAACTGAAAACTTCCAGATTAATTTTGGAATGGATTCATTGCCGAGAAGATTTGATCGTTGTTCGTTTAAATTTTCTATAATAATCGCCCCCTAATCAAAATAATACAAGCTATTATACATTAAATACCAAACATAATCAATGATTTATAAAAACTTTCAATAAATAACTAAAGCAATTAAAATCTTATTATGATAATATAGAAGTAAGAATAATAATAAAAAGGATGATAACATGAAAATATTACACGTAATCGCACAACTTCCGAAACAAACAGGAAGCGGCGTTTATTTTACAAACGTAATTCAATTTATGCGACAAAATCATGAAAATGCTGCTATATATGGAATACAAGATAATATACAATTAAATTTGGACGACAATATAATCAAATATCCAGTGGAATTTAAAAGCGAAAAGTTGAACTTCCCAATAGTTGGAATGAGCGATGAAATGCCGTACGATTCCACAAAATACAGCGATATGACACACGATATGATTGAAGATTGGACAAGTGAATTCACAAAACAATTGAAAAAAGCAAAACAAGAATTCAAGCCAGATGTCATCGTATCTCATCATTGTTGGATGCTAAGCAGTCTCGTGTTAGATATTTTCGATGAAACTCCTGTTTTATTACTAAATCATGGAACCGACATCAGACAAACAAACCTCAACCCAGAATTGTTTATGACTTGTGTGGATAATCTAAACCGCGCACAAAAAGTCCTAGCACTAAGCAAAAAAGACGTAGAACCAATCTCTGGTATATTTGGAATCGACAAAGAAAAAATCGTTGTAACGGGTGGAGGCTACAACAGCGGCATATTTTACAGAAGAAAAGAAGACCCACAAAACGACAGAATAAGGCTTTTGTTTGCAGGGAAATTATCGCACGCAAAAGGAGTGTACGAACTTTGCAAAGCTTTTAAAAAACTAGAAGAAAAATACGATAATTTGGAACTCACATTAGTTGGAGATGTGGATATAGAAACAAAAGTTGAGTTGTGGGATAACACAGGAAATTCACTTCACTTTGATTTGCACAACACATCTTGTCAGAAAAAACTCTCCAATAAAATGAGAGAATCTGACATCTACATTTTGCCAAGCTATTATGAAGGATTGGGACTCATTGCAATCGAAGCATTGGGTTGTGGAATGAGAGTCGTAGTCACAGAAATAGAAGGACTCATAGAAACATTAGGCGATGATATAAATGAAAGTAGCGCAATTGAATTTGTCGAAATGCCACGACTCAAATCAATCGATGAACCTTATGATTCAGAAATCGAACCATTTGTTGATAGATTAGCAAAAGGAATTGAAAAACAAATAATCAGAGTACAAAACAAAGAACCAATACCAGAAAAAATTCACGAATTAGTATTAAAACATTCTTGGGATCACATAATGCTTGAAATCGAGAATGAGTTAATGGAGATTGCAAATTTACAATAGAATATAAAATTTACTGAATGCAGCTTTTAATTTATTAAGAGCTGTTTTTGTGTATATAAGATTGCTAAAAGTAACGTATAAAATTTTAGCTAGCTCAATATTATGTGTTTGAAGATATTGATAAGCACGAAACTTTTTTTAAAATTAATTTGATAACAAATATCATTGAAAAGGAATTGAGATTATAGTAAAATAAAAAAAGTTCTTTAGATGATAAAGAATATCATTATTAACTTAATAGGAGGTTCGTATGAACAAAAAGAAGATCATTTTTTCTTTAGTTTTTGTATTTGCTTTGCTTTTTGGATTAAATATTAATTCTAAAGCAGTTGATGACAAATATACAGCGGATGATTTTGAAATTGTGGGAGATACTGTATACGGTTTTTCGAAAAGCGGAGTGCAAAAGCTAAAAAGAAATCGAAATGTTGTGCTACCAACAAAAAGCAAAGAAAATGTAGATTTGAAAAAAATAGCAAGTTTTGCTTTTGTCTACAACAAGAGTAGTGCGATAGATGAGTATACTCAAAGAGAAGGCGAAAATGGAGAGGTTAACAACTTAGATGTTGATGGAAACGAAATTAAAAAGCTAGGAGAGGATTTCCATCAATTAGACATAGAATCTGTAGAGATTCCAGAAGGATATACTTATATTGGGCAAGATGCTTTTGAAGAAAATAGTAATATTAAAAGCGTTAATTTACCAAAGACCATCACTAAAATTAGTGATTATGCATTTGCACATCTAAGTTTAAAGACTATAAAATTACCAGATAATTTGAAATTTTTGGGGGATCAAGTATTTTTTGATAATCAAATAGAAGGCAAACTTATTTTACCTAAAAATTTAACAAATTTAGGAGAAAGATCTTTTAAATCTAATCAAATTACAGAATTAGAATTTAATTGTGAAAAATTGGAAATTATAAAAGAACAAGCTTTTCAAGATAATAAAATTAAGCAAGTGAGACTTACAGATAGTGTGAAAAAAATTGAGGTTGGTGCATTTAGTGGAAATCCTGGTGATGAAAATTATGCATTGAAAGTTGTGCTTTTGTCAAAATGTAATGTTGACAACAAAGATTCTTCTTCCATTGTTAATCCGACAGAAGAAGACAAGACAACTTCTGTGGATGTGGATAGTTCAAAATGGGATGAAAAAGATTTTGTATTTGAT
Organism: Finegoldia magna; assembly: GCF_002243175.1. GTDB lineage: Bacteria > Bacillota > Clostridia > Tissierellales > Peptoniphilaceae > Finegoldia > Finegoldia magna_J. The sequence goes on along the minus strand of NZ_NDYF01000016.1, from coordinate 36,586 downwards.
AAGGGTAAGGTTCTAGGATTTTCTAGTATCGGGAAATTAAAAGTTCGTGAAAACAAAAATCTTGTGATTCCTGAAAAGAATGGGAAATATGTTGTTGATGAAATTGGCGATGATGCTTTCAGAAATGTGAATTTTGAAAATAGTAGTTTAAATAAATACGATTTAAAAAGCGTAAAACTTCCGAAAACGGTGAAAAAAATCGGAAAATTTGCATTTCAATCTAATTATTTGACAGAATTTGAAGCACCAGAGGCTCTAAAAATCATTGGAGATGGAGCTTTTATGAATAACAAAATAGAAATGCTTGAATTAGGTGAAAATACTGAAATAATTGGAAGTAGCGCTTTTCATATTAATAAATTATTTGCAATTGTGATTTATCCAAATGTTAGAGAAATTGGGATTTCAGCTTTTAGAAATAACGATGCACAAAAAGTAATGTTTATGGGCGATAAAGTTGAGAAAATAGGAGAAATGGCTTTTTGTAATAATAAAATATCTGAGTTAGATTTGAGCTTATTAACAAAATTAAAAGAAATATCTGTTCAAACTTTTTACAAGAATAGCATTACAAAGGTTACATTGCCAGAAAATTTAGAAAGTGTAAGAGAAGAAGCGTTCAGATACAATAATTTAAAAGAGGTTGTTTTTTCAAATAAAATCAAAGAAATAAGATTTAATGCGTTTGACGATAACAAAGTTGAGGATAACTACAAAAAAGTATTAGTTAGAATAAAAGGAAAGACACTAGCTGATGGAAATAATTTTGTTGTTAATCCTGAAGAAATTACGAAAAACAAAGATGATTTGAAAAAATTGTTGGATGAATTAAATAAGTTAGATTTAACCGCACTTAGAGATGATACTCAAAAGCAATTCAAAGATATGAAGACTGAAGGCGAAAAGCTGTTAAAGCAAGACAAATTATCTGAGGGAGCGAAGCTAAAATACATCTATGATACTCAATTTTTTGTAAATCGATATAAGTTAGACTCATTAATAAAAAAAGGAGAACTAACTATTAAAAATCATCCACAAAATTCTGAGATTTTGAAAGATAAACTTGAATATGCTAAAAAATCTTATAATAATTCGGCTGTAGCGGACAATAAATTAACTCGTTTAACAAAAGAATTACAAAGTCTTATTAATGTTGTTGAAAACAAAGAGAATATGGCAAATTCAATTATGAAACAAGGCCATTTTGAACTTAAAACTCCACTTCCGATTCCATCCTATCATATTGGAATGAATGTGTATTTTGACAAAAACGGCAAAATCTTGTATGTGTTAGATATGTCTTATACTATTGGAAAAGGACAAAAAGACGAGTACGGAAATGAGATTTTGAATGTTGATGAAGATAATGAAGGTTATCATATGTTGGCTTTGGAAACTTTGGATGATTATGAAGGGTTAAATTATTCAGATATTTTGAAATCAAATGTGGATAGTCTTGGAAAAATTAGAAAAATTGATGATAGAGCAAAATATCACAGAGAAGGGATTTTTAAAGCAATAAAAGATGCTTGCAAAGATTTTGAAAAGGATAAGCCAGAAAAGCCTGGTACAGTGACACCAACACCAAGTGTACCTGGAACAGTAATACCAACACCAAGCGTACCTGGAACAACAACACCAAGCACACCAGCTCAAACAACAAAAGCTACAACAAGAGTTGCAGGAGCTGACAGAATACAAACAGCAGTAGAAGTATCCAAGAAATACTACGAATCTGCTGACACAGTAATCGTAGCAAACTACGAAAAATTCGCAGACAGCTTATCAGCATCAGCATTATCAAAAGCATTAAAAGCACCAATATTGTTAGTACAAAAAGATCAATTAGATTCAGTAGTAGCACAAGAAATCAAGAGATTAGGCGCTAAGAATGTAATCGTAATAGGTGGAGAACAATCAATCGACAAAACAAAAGACAGCCTATCACAATACAACGTTCAAACAATAGCTGGTTCTGACAGATACGAAACAAGTGCTAAGATTGCACAAGAAATCATCAAACGTACAGGAACTAAACAAGCAGTCATCGCAAGTGGTGAAACATTCGCTGACGCATTAACAGTAGCACCACTCGCAAACAAACACAACATGCCAATACTACTTGTACAACAAAACAACATACCAAAAGCAACACAAGAAGTATTGAAACAAATCGACAAAGTAATAATTGTAGGAGGAGAAAAAACAATCTCCAAAGAAGTAGAAAACAAACTTCCAAACCCTACAAGAATTGCAGGAGCAAACCGTTACGAAACAGCAAAGAAAATCTACGAATACGACTTCAAAGACAGAAAAGAAGTTAACATCGCAAACGGAACAAACTTTGCAGACAGCTTAGTAATAGGCTTCATTAATTGCCCAATATTATTAACAGAAGCAAATGAAATTCCAGAAGCTACAAAACAAGCTTTTGAAGAAGCTAAATTTGAAAAAGTTAATGTATTTGGTGGAGAAAACTCAATAAGTGAATCAGTTGTAAAAAAATTGATTAAATAAATTTAAAACGCAGCACATCAAAAATATTGTGCTGCGTTTTTACACTAAAACATAATCTCTACTAATTTGAACATAATTAGTACACATTCATAGTCTATTATATAAGCATAAACAAAGTAAGTTTAATCTCAAGAAACAATCTCCTCCCTTAATATTGTTTTAACCTTAGATTAAACTGGAGACCACTCAGATGGTCTCTTTTTTATATTAAAATTTTAACCTAAAAAGCTAACTCATTTTTGAGTTAGCTTTTCTTCTATAATTTTATTGCTCAAATGATTTGGATAAGAATTTGAATCTTTTTTCTATTACTTTGATGTTTGATGGTGTTTTTTGGTACAATTCGCCGTCTGTATCTGCGACCAATCCTTCAGGTGAGATGAACTTTATTTCTTTTGCTTTGAATGTTTTGACGCCTTCGTTTTGTTCGTTAAAATCAAAGCTGTTTGATTGTCCGAACATTGCTTTGAATGCTCCGATGTTTGATTGTTCAACTACAAATACGTTCAACACTCCATCGCTTGGGCTGATGTCTGAGATTGGAGCTTCAACTCCTCCTGAGTACAATCCGTTAGCGACAAATACCATAACTGCATTTCCTTTTACTGTTTCGCCGTCGATTTCCATTTCGTAATCAAAGGAATTATCTTGTGTCAATGTTTCAAAAACTTTTGGTATATATGTCAACACACCGAATGTTGATTTGTCAGCGTCTTGCATTTTTTGTGCGTTTTCTGATGCCATTCCTACTGTCCAGAAATTCAGAGCGATTTTGTCGTCATTTAATATGCAGTCGTATTCTTTGACTTCTGCATCTAACAAATTTTCACTTGCTTGGACAGGATTTGCACCGATGTTAACAGTTCTTGAGAAATCGTTGAACGATCCTCCAGGAATAATTCCTATAACAGGATCCATATCGTAATCGTACAATCCGTTGATGACTTCGTTTATCGTTCCGTCTCCTCCGACTACGATTACCAAATCAAAATCTTTTAATTCTTCACATTTTTTGTAGAAATCACCTTGTTCTTGGCTTTGGAAAAACACTGTTTCATTTGATAATTTTAATATATTAGGACTACATTTGGATAATACTTCAAATATGTCTTGTTGTCCTGAATTATCGTGATACATCACGATTGATTTTTTGAATTTATTCATTAAATCCTCCTAAAAATTTTACGATTTGTACGATTATAATTATGATAGGTTGGTGAATTAAATAAATCATCAAACTTTTTTTGCCCATTTTAGATAATACATTCTCTCTTACATTTAATTGTATATCTAAAAAGTCACCTGCGCAATATCCAACTAAATACATAAAATACCAAGGTAGTAATGGAAAATAATCACCGCTGTTAAACTTATTGTTGTAGAATCCAACGAAACTAAACAGATTGGTACTTATATCCATTGGGTGAGAGCTTAGTTTGTAAGTTAGTATGAACATTACAAATGATAGGGCACACAATATTTTTTTGTTAAGGGTTAATTTGTCGACAAATATCGTTATGAATGATGCCAAGCACAACAGATGAATTATTCCAAAAACTATGAAAAACTCATTTGCGAAGAAATACGTCACAACGCTCAAAATCATAGCTACGATAAAAAGCGTTATGGTGTGTTTCCTGTGATTGTGAGATAGGTTGAAGCAGTAGCCTGAAATCAGAATGAAGCTAATGCAGATGAATCTCTCCCAAATCATGCCTGGCGTGTTTTCAAACCATTCGATTCTGAAATTTTCCAGGTAGACCAAATCGAACAGTAAATGGTAGATTACCATGTTGACAATTGCAAATCCCCTTAACGTATCGATCAAATTATTTCTTTTCATCATATCATTGGCGAAAATACTTTCAGAATTACGGATAGTATTTTTCTAAATACGCTTTGGTTTTCCAATTGTCTTGAAAATATTTCTTGTGATTGTGATTGCATTTCCAAGAAGTCTTCCTTTAAATCATCGACTATGTGTGAATCGTAGTACATCGCTCCGTTTTCGAAATGCAGATACAATGATCTAAAATCCAAATTGATTGAGCCGATGACGCAGTGTTTGTCATCTGAAACACAACTTTTTGCGTGTAAAAATCCCGGAGTATATTCGAAAATTCTAACACCCGCTTCCAAAAGCGTTTTGTAGTAAGTTCTTGTAACCATATACACCAATTTTTTGTCTGGAATTCCAGGCGTTATGATTCTGACATCGACACCACTTAAAGCAGCATCTCTAAGCGAATCTATCATATCATCCGAAGGAATTAAGTACGGTGTTGTAATGTAGAAATATTTTCTGGAACGTGATAATAATTGCATATACGTACCTTTTCCAACGGGTATATTATCCAGTGGGGAATCAGTGTAAGGTTGGCAGTAGCCTTCGTTTTCAGAAACATCACGAACAGTTTTTTCGAAATAATATTTGTAGTCAAGCTCATTATCGTCGTACAATTCCCAAATTGACAAGAACATTATCGTAAATGACCACACGCTATCACCAGTGACTCTGATACCAGTGTCTTTCCAATATCCAAATCTTTGGATTTTGTTCATGTACTCATCTGCCAAGTTAAATCCGCCAGTGTAAGCAACTTTTCCGTCGATAACGACGATTTTTCTATGGTCTCTATTGTTGTGACGGGGCATCGGTAGAACTCTGATTTTATTAAAAACTTGAACCTTGATGCCTTTTTCTTCTAGTTTTTGTAATATCTACGAGAAAGTTTGGTGATGCAGCCGAAATCGTCGTACAAAATCCTGACGTCGACTCCTTCTTTTACTTTTTGTTCCAAAACGTCCAGAATATTATTGAACATATAACCTTCTTCGATAATGAAAAACTCCAAGAAAATATAATCTTTTGCGTTTCTCAAATCTTCCATCAAATATTCAAAGAAAACCTCGCCGTTTTTCAAATATTTCGAACTTGTTTTTGAAAATACAGGAGCGTGAGCTGTCGTGTTTATGTAAGTTGCGATTGACTTGGAGTCACCCTCCAGTTCGTCAATTACATTACCATTCGACAATATATGGTTGTTAAACGATGAACTAATCTTATCCATTCGTCTTTGTTGTGCACGAACGAATCTGTTTCTTCTGAAAAACAAATAGAACACCGCTCCAAACAACGGGAATATCCATATAGGAATTAGCCATCCTAGTTTGAAACTCGGGTTTACATCGGTGTTGACCACCATTATAGTAAAAGCGAAGGATATTATAATATTTAATGTGTATACATACACAAAATTTCTTTGGAAACTTAAAATCAAATAAACTAATAGGGAAATTTGAATTATAAATACAATTGCCAAAAGCATTATTCTACTAGTTAAAAATTTGAATAATTTTTTCATTTGCACCTCCACAAATATTTTTAAATTTACTTAATTATAACACAAAAACCCCGACAAACTTTGAAAATCAATTCAAAATCGCCGAGGTCTATTTTTAAAAATATTATACTAATTTTACTCTGTGATATACTTTTTTACCTTTTTTTATAATAAGTTCATCGTCGTTAAAATCGTGAATTGTTACAATTCTTTTTGGATCAGCTTCCTTCTTGTCATTAACAGAAATTCCGTTTTGAGTTACAAGTCTACGCGCTTCACTGTTTGATTGAGTAAGTCCTGTCATTGTCAACAAATTCAATAAACCAATTCCATTTTCAAAATCCAAAGCTTTCATTTCAGTTGTTGGCATATTTTCGTCAACAGCATTTGAATTGAACAATGCATTTGCTGTTTGACGAGCTTCTTCTGCTTTTTCTTCTCCGTGAACTAATTTGCACACTTCAAATGCCAAAACTTCCTTAGCTTTATTGATGTCACTTCCCTCTAAGCTTCCAAGTCTTTTACATTCTTCAGTTGGCAAGAATGTCAACATCAATAAGAATTTTTCCACATCTCTGTCGTCTACATTTCTCATGTATTGGAATAAATCGTAAGGAGTTGTTTTGTTTTCGTCCAACCACACGGCGCCTTTTTGTGATTTACCCATTTTAACTCCGTCAGCAGTAGTTAAAAGTTTGAAAGTCATAGCGTAAACTTTGTCGTTTTCCAATTTTCTAACCAAATCGTATCCGCCCAAAATATTAGACCATTGATCAGAACCGCCCATTTGTAATTTACAACCGTATTTTCTGTACAATACCAAATAGTCGTATGATTGCATCAACATATAACTAAATTCAAAAAATGTTAGACCTTTTTTCATTCTGTTCTTGTAACTTTCCAAAGTCAACATTTGATTTACAGAAAAATGAACGCCAATTTCCCTCATGAAATCCAAGAAATTCAAATTCAACAACCAATTTTTGTTGTTTTCAATATAAGCCTTGTCTTCACCAAAATCGATAAATCTAGTCATTTGAGAATAAAATCTTCTGGCGTTTTCGTCGATAACTTCCTTAGTCATAATACTTCTCATATCGTTACGACCAGAAGGATCACCAATCATTGTAGTCCCGCCACCTAAAAGGCAAATAGGAATGTGACCGTGAGCTTGCATTCTCATCATAACCATAAGTTGAATAAAATGGCCAATAGTCAAACTATCTGCAGTCGCATCAAATCCAATGTAAAATGGAACTCTTTCTTTTCCGAGTAAATCCTTCAATTCATCTTCGTATGTAGCTTGTTCAAAATATCCACGCGCTACCAATTCGTCATACACATTTTCATGTTCAAATTCGTAATTAATCATAAACTCCTCCTATAAAATAAAAAAACTCTTGACACGAAAGGGCGAATCTACGCGGTACCACCTTTCTAATCAAAAGCTTATGTTCCATGCAAAGTATGAAACTACCTTGAAAACTCATGTGTTGTAATTCCCGAATAATCGGTACTGGTCACAATCATAATTTTCTATTGAGTTATTAAAATTTTATACTAGAATCTAATTCTAGTCAATAGCAAAATGGTTTTTTTATAATTTCGTAGCCAAATGATTGATAAGCACATCAATAGCAACCTTGTTCTTGCCACCTTTTGGCACAATCAAATCGGCAAATTTCTTACTAGGTTCCACGAAAAGCTCGTGCATAGGCTTTACAGTTTCCATATATTGAGTCAAAATCGATTCAATAGTTCTTTCACGTTCCACAACATCTCTTGTAATTCTTCTTTTGAGTCTGACATCTCCGTCGCAGTCGACGAAAACTTTCATATCCATCAAATTGCGAAGCTCTTCATTTTCCAAAACCAAAATTCCTTCTACAATCACAATTGGCTTTGGGAATTTTTTCAAAGTATCAGAACTTCTAGTGTGAATTGTAAAATCGTAAGTTGGAATGTCGATTTCTTCATTATTTATAATTTTTTTAACGTGATCAATCAACAAATTTGTTTCAAAAGCTTGAGGATGATCGTAATTCAAACACGCACGTTCTTCCATTGTCAAATCATCATGAGCAAAGTAATAATTGTCGTGTTCAATAATTTCTATTTTATCTTCAAAATGTTTTTTCAAAGTCTTCACGATTTCAGTCTTACCTGAAGCACTTCCACCTGCGACTCCCACAATATACGGTTTCATATTAGCCTCCTAGTTATTAGTTAATTTTAATATAAATTTTACAATTTTTCAAGGCTGTGAATTAGGATAACCTTTTAATGATTTGTAGAATAAAATTATAAATTGTGCTAAAATAATATTGATATGTTTTATTTTGTAAATTTTATTGCAAACTTTACAAAAAATTCAAGCAAATCACAATTACGGAAAATGTTTTAACAAAAGGAGATTTGAAATGTCAAAAAACACCAAACTTATTATTTACTCGTTGATTTACATATTGTTCATGATAATCATCAGATACACATTGTCTCATGCGCATGGATTTTTGATTGACCATTGCTTGATGATATTCTTGGCTATCGCAGCATTACTTGGATATTTTCATGGATTTATTTTCAAATTCAATTTCACAATTGTATTCGTAGCGATATTCATGATGCTTTTCATAGGGCAAATGACACCTCCATCAAGAGGATTCATCGAATACTCATTTATCGACTTTTATTACGTGTCGGCGTCGACGATTTTTATGTTAGTAGCAGACATTGCAGGTTCCATCAGAAAAACTCACTTGATTCAAAAAGAGATTTTCTTGGAACAATTAGAAAAAGAAAAAAAGGCGAAATTATTTAAATCGTAATCAATTAAACCATCAAGTGTTTTGCTTGATGGTTTTTGAAATTTTGGTGCAAATTGCTTTAATGTGGAAAAATAAATAAAATAATGTTAAAATATAGATTATAGTTTATTAAAAGAGAAGGAAGAGAATGAATATACTACAAAAATTATCAGAAGAATTAGACATAAAATATGATAACGTTGTTAAGACGGTTGAATTATTAGATGAGGGAAACACAATTCCTTTTATAGCCAGATACAGAAAAGAAATCACTGGGAATTTGACTGACGAAACGTTGAGACAATTAAACGATAGGCTTACATATTTGAGAAACTTGCAAGAAAGAAAAGACGACATCACACGTCTTATCGATGAACAAGGAAAACTCACAGAAGATTTGAAAAAACAAATCGACGAAGCGACTATTTTGACAGAATTAGAAGATATTTATCTTCCATTTAAGCCTAAGAAGAGAACTCGTGGATCAATCGCTGTGGAATTGGGACTTCAACCAGTAGCAGATATGATAATGGAGAAAACTCACTCTTTATCTGAGATTGAGAAAAAAGCCTCAGAATTTATCAACGGAGAAGAAATCAAAACAGTTGATGATGCTATCGCGAAAAGTTTGGACATCATAGCTGAGTTCGTATCTGAACAAAAAGTGTTCAGGGATATCGTTCGTAATTCGTTCATTATAGACGGCATTATGAAAACTGAAGAAAAAAACGAAGACGAATCCGGCACATACAAGATGTACTACGATTATTCAGAAAAAGTAAAAGATGTCAAAGCGCATAGAATTCTTGCAGTTTTCAGAGGAGAAAAGGAAGGATTCTTGAAAGTTTCATTCGTATTAAATGACGATTACAATATTTTCAAAATTATGAGAAAAATCGCCAGACAAAATGATTTTGAAACTTATGATTTGATTGAAAAAGCAGTCAAAGATAGTTACAAGAGATTGATCGTTCCATCAATCGAAACAGAAGTGCGCCAAAGTATGAAAGAAATGGCAGACGACGAATCAATCGGCGTATTCAAAAGCAATTTGAAACCGTATTTGATGCAACCACCTATAAAAGAAACTGCGATTATTGGACTTGACCCTGGATTTAGAACTGGTTGCAAAGTGGCTGTAATATCTGAATATGGTGATTTCTTGGACAGCGCAGTAATTTATGTGACTGATGCGAGAAAACAAATCCAAAGAGCAGACGAAACTTTGAAGGATTTTATCGACAGATACAACGTAAAGCTAATTGCAATCGGTAACGGAACAGCTTCTCGTGAAACAGAAAAATACGTATCTGATTTGTTAGCGCAAATCGACGATGAAATCTTCTACGCAATCGTAAACGAAGCGGGAGCTAGTATTTACTCTGCATCAAAACTTGCAATCGAAGAATTCCCTGATTTAGATGTAACTATCAGAGGTGCCATCTCAATCGCACGTCGTATCCAAGATCCATTGGCAGAATTGGTAAAAATCTCTCCACAATCTATCGGAGTCGGACAATATCAACACGACGTCAACCAAAAGAAATTAAAATCATCACTTGAAGAAGTAGTGGAAGATTGCGTTAACACAGTTGGTGTCAACATCAACACAGCAAGCTCTGCGCTTTTGAATTACGTATCTGGAATTACAAAAACAACTGCGAAAAACATCGTGGATTACAAAATAGAAAACGGACCATTCACTAATCGTCAAGAAATTTTGAAAGTAAAAGGAATTGGACCAAAAGCATTCGTACAATGTGCAGGATTTTTGAGAATTCCTGAAAGCGAAGAAATATTGGACAACACAGAAGTTCACCCAGAAAGCTATGAAATCGCAAAACAAATCATGAAATACGATTTGAACGATATCGATGTGAAAAAACTTTCCGAAGAATTGGAAGTAGGAGAACCTACTTTGCGTGATATAATCGAAGAACTAAAAAAACCAGGCAGAGACCCACGTGACGAAATGCCAAAACCAGTTCTAAGACAAGACGTATTGTCAATCGACGATTTGGAAGAAGGAATGATAGTCACAGGAACAGTCAGAAACGTCGTGGACTTCGGTGCCTTCATAGACATCGGAATAAAAGAAGATGGACTTTGCCACATATCTAAAATGAGCGATTCGTACATCAAAAACCCAAGAGAAGTGTGCGAAGTAAGTGACACCGTAAAAGTAAAAATAATTGGAATAGATAAAGAAAGAGGATTAGTTTCTTTGTCGATGAAGTTATAAAATGAGCGCTATTGTAGCGCTTATTTTTGTGAGGTGAATTATGAATACAAAATACGTTATAAAAAATGCAGCTGTTAGTCCAGATGATTACAACGATTTGCGTGAAAAATCTGGCATTGGAAATAGAAAATCTAAGGAGAATGCGAAGGTTGCAATTGAAAATTCCCTTTTCATTACATCGATTTACGATGGAGAGAAGTTGATTGCGATGGCAAGAGTTGTCGGGGATGGGGCAATTAGTCTTGTGGTTACTGATGTTATGGTGGATTCAAGCTATCAGAAAAATGGTTTGGGAAGGGTTTTGATGAATGAGGTTAGCAACTACTTGGACGAAAATTACGATGAAGATGCGTATATTATTTTGTTGGCGAACACTCCTTACGACAAATTTTACGAAAAATTTCATTTCCAACAATTTCCTAACAAGAAGGGTATGCTGAGAGTTTTGTAGATTTTGAATTAAATATTTTAGTAACACAAAATCTTTGTTAATATTTTTAACGAAAAATGATTTATTAATTAGTCGTATTATGATAAAATTTATTCAACGCGAAAAGTTTTTTCGTAAAATTTATAGGAGGAATTTATGAAATCTAAATCTAAGATGAGCTATAACTTGTCGGTAATTTTACTAATTCCACTTGGTATAGCTATCAATTTTGTTGGTGCAAATTTGACTGCAGCATTAAAATTGCCCGTTTATTTGGATGTTATAGGAACTGTGTTCACAGGTGTGTTGTGCGGTCCATGGATTGGTTTTCTTACAGGTGTTGTTACAAATATAGTGACATCTGTTACTAATCCAACACAACTTCCTTATTTGGTTGTAAGTGGTGCGATTGGTTTGGTTGCAGGGATTTGCGGCAAGAAGGGAATGTTTAAAACTCCAGCAAAGACATTCGTAGTAGGAATTATTATTTGGCTTGTGGCGATGATTACGTCTGCGCCAATTACTGTTTTGGTTTTTGGTGGTGTTACTGGAGCGAGTGGTTCAAGCGCAATCACGACATTTTTGGTTGCAACAGGAAAAGGATTATGGGAATCTGTTATTGGTTCGACTGTTCTTACAGAAACTTTGGACAAGTTTTTGACTTCATTTGCAGTTTATTTCCTTATAAAATCCATCCCTAACAGAAATTTGTTGAGATATCCTAATGGAATTCAATACATAAAAGAAAAGAAGAACAAATACGTGAGAGGTGCAAAATGATATCTAAAATTTTCCCAACAACAAAACTTTTTATGGTCATAGTTACAGTTATTATTTCGTTAGTTTTGCCATGGCAATTCGCGTATCTTTTCGTACTTCCATTAAGTTTGATTTTGGCTTTAGTGGACAATAAATTCAAACAATACGTAAAAAAATTGTGGATAGTTTTGTTATTAGTATTATTAATAATGTTTTTGTTCCAATTATTCTTGGACAAATCAACAGAAAACGTGTATTTGAATTTAGGATTTATGAGAGTGACACTTAACGGAATATTGAATGGTTTGGAACAAACAAAGTTCATTCTTACACTTATAACTTTGTTTTTGTTGTTCTTCGAAACAACTGATATTGAAGATTTGATGATAGCTCTTCAACAAAAAAGAGTAAGTCACGTTACAAGTTACGTTATTATGGCGACAATGACTATGATTCCAGAAATGATTAAGAAAAGTTCCAAAATCATCAAAGCACAAGAAGCGCGTGGAATTGAAACTACAGGCTCCATTAAAAACAGAGCGAAGGCGTTCTTTCCGTCACTTGGACCTTTGATTATATCTTCACTTTCAGAAATCGACGAAAAGACAATTACACTTGAAGCGCGTGGATTTGCATCTGAAAACGAAAAAACATGCCTCAAGGAAATCAAGAAAACAACTACGGACAGAATAATTTTTTATGTTTTCATTGCTTTGGTTGTGTTGGCATTGGTGTGGAGGTTTAAATAATGACAGAACTTAAAAATGTTTCGTTCAAATATGAACTTCAAGAAGAAAAGACGATAAAAAACTTGGATTTGCACGTACAACAAGGAGAATTTGTGGGAATTATTGGGAAAAATGGTTCCGGCAAGACGACTTTGTGCAATATTATAAGAGGAATAATTCCGGATTTCGTTCAAGGAGAAATCACAGGTGACATAATCATTGACAATAAAAATATCAACGATATTGAACGTGGAGAAATGGCGGAATTAGTTGGATTTGTATTCCAAAACCCATTCAGCCAAATCTCTGGAATAAAGAAAACTGTATTCGAAGAAATAGCCTATGGACTGGAAAACCTTGGAGTTCCAAGAGAAGAAATCAGACAAAGAGTAACTGATGTCATTAAATTACTTAAAATAGAAGATTTGCAAGATAAAAACCCTAACGAATTATCAGGTGGACAATCGCAAAGAGTAGCGATAGCTTCAATCATCGTAATGAATCCAAAAGTGTTGATATTCGATGAGCCGACAAGTCAGCTTGACCCACTTGGAACGGAAGAAATTTTCGATATTTTGAAACTTTTGAAATCACAAAACAAAACGATAATATTGGTTGAACACAAAATTGATTTGATAGCAGAGTATGCCGATAGAGTTGTGGTGATGGATGATGGAGAAATCATCTTCAACGATGAGACTCACGAAGTTTTATCCAACGATAAAATCGAACAGCACAACGGATCCATGCCGATAGTTTCAAAACTTGCCTACAAGATGAATGCAGAAAAGCCAAGATTTTTCAAAAATATTCCTATAACTTTGGATGAATGCAAGAAAGAATTGGAGGAAAATTAATGAGCAAATTAGAATTTAAAAATGTAAGCTTTACTTATCCCAACGGATTCAAAGCGATTAACGATTTGAATTTGGTCGTGAATTCTTCAGAAAAAGTTGCAATTGTAGGACAAAACGGAGCCGGTAAATCAACTTGTGCAAAACTAATGAACGGATTATTGAGACCAAGCTCTGGGGAGATTTTGCTAGACGGGAAAAACACGAAAGATATGACAACAGCGCAAATCTCCAGAAAAATTGGCTACGTCTTCCAAAATCCAAACGATCAAATCTTCAACTCCACAGTTTACGATGAAGTCGCTTTTTCGTTGAGAGCATTAAAAGTCGACGAAGATGAAATGGACAAACGTGTCAGACAAGCTTGTGAAATCTGTGAACTTTCAGAATATTTGGACGACCATCCTTATGATTTACCATTTAGTACGAGAAAATTCATCACGATAGCAATTACAATTGCAAATGACTGCGACATTTTCATATTTGATGAACCGACAGCAGGACAAGATGCATATTCTATGAGTTGCTTAAAAAGAGTCATCGATCATTTGCACGATTTGAACAAAACAATCATAACGATAACTCACGATATGGAATTCGTCGTTGAAAACTTCGACAGAGTTGTCGTGATGTCCAACAAAGAAATCATTAAAGATGCTGATAAGAAGGAAGTTTTTGATGAAGATGAAATCTTACAAAAAGCATACATCCAACCACCTGTTGTCAAAAGACTTTGCAACTCAATTAATTTGAACGAAAAATTATTGTCGGTGGATGATTTTGTAGATTACATCAAAAATTTTGGAGGTGCTAATGATTAATTGTATATTGGATTTTGATCCGGGAGTTGATGATGCAGCAGCTTTATTTGCAATTAAAAATTCGAAAAATTTAAAGCTGTTGGCACTTTCTTCAGTAAACGGTAACGTATCAATCGAACACACAACAAGAAACATGCAATGCTTGGCAAAACTTTTGGACATAAATGTTGCGATGGGAAAAGGACAAGAAGTACCACTTGTAAGAGAGCCTTTCTTTGCAACGGTTCACGGAGATGATGGAATTGCAGGATTCAGAGATATGATCGAATCAGAAGATGTGAATGAACTTACAAGCGAAAATTCCGTTACAATGATGCACGAAATTATCCAAAACTCAACTGAAAAAATCACGATAATCGCAGTTGGCCCACTTACAAACATTGCACTACTGTTAAGAACTTTTCCGGAAGACAAGAAAAAAATCGAACAAATCAGCATCATGGGTGGCTCCATCACAAGAGGTAACGTCACAAGTCTCAGTGAATTTAATTTTTTCGTCGATCCAGAAGCAGCGAAAATCGTATTTGAAAGCGGAGTTAAAATCATAATGGCAGGACTAAACGTAACACAAAAAGCCAGCATAACTGATGAGCAAATCCAATTCTTGGACACAATTGAAACGAAAAGAACGAAATTTGCACACAGAATTTTGAAATACTACGCATCAAACGATGCAGGAATTCACGACCCTTGCTCAGTAATCGTATTGGATAACCCAGAAGTTTTTGAAACGGAAGATATGTACATCAAAATTGATGTGCAAAACGACGAAACAAGAGGAATGAGCTACAGAGATTTAATCAAAGAAGAAAATGGTGAATTCAACTGCAAAGTGATTACTAAAATCGACATAGATAAATTCAGAGAAATATTGATGCAAGCTCTAACAGAATGAAATTTACTCCGGGAAATATCTCGGAGTTTTTTGCTTATGGAAGAAAATTTCCTGAGAAATTATTGATTTGTAAAATAAGAGTAAAATTTACATTTTTATTGTTTACAAAAAAAAAGCATATGATATAAAATTATATAGATGTTAATAAAATTATTACAAATAAATCTTCGGAGGAGTTTATGGAAGAGATTAGTTTACTAGAACTTATAGAAGGAATAAAAAGAAGAATAAAGTGGATTATTTTATTCATGATTCTCGGAGGGCTTTTAGCTTTTGGTGTTAGCAAATTTTTGATAAGGCCACAATACGAAGCTTCTACAACTATGATAATAGGAAAACCAAAAGAATACGACATTAAGGATGAAAGATCGCAATACAATCAAGTAATGCTAAACCAAAAATTAGTATCTACATACAGCGAAATAATTAAATCAAGAGGTATTGCAGAACAAGTAATCAAAAACCTACAACTTGATTTTGACATTGAAAAATATCAAAGAAAGGTTGAAGTAGAACCAGTAAAAGACACAGAGTTAATATCAGTTAAAGTAAGAGACAACATTCCTCAAAGAGCGATGGATATAGCAAATGAAACAGCAGAGATTTTCCAAAAAGATATCAAAACAATAATGCAAATAGATAATGTAAAGATTTTGGATGAAGCCGTGCTTCCACAAAAGCCATCTTCTCCTAAAATAAAGAGAAATACAGCACTGGGAGCTTTGCTAGGATTATTTATTTCATCATTTATGGCAGTATTCATAGAAATCAATGACACAAGGATAAAATCTGCAGAAGAATTACAAGAAAAATTCAACATACCAGTACTTGGTGTAATACCAGAAATTAAGGAGAAATAGTATGGCGAAAAAACACGCTTATTATAGCAATACATCTATGATTGACGAAGCAATCAGAACATTAAGAACAAATTTGTCATTTTCATCTATAGATAAACAATTACAAAAAATAGTAATAACATCCTCACACCCTAGTGAAGGAAAATCAACAATAGCGTTAAGATTAGCAAGATCAATGGCGAAAAATCACCAAAAAGTATTGTTGATTGATTGCGACCTTAGAAACCCATCAATTGGGAAAATTATGGGAACTCAATTTAATTTGGGATTAACTAATCTTCTAGTAAAAGGATTAGAATTTGATCAAGTGAAGATGAAAGATAGCGAAGAAAGTGACCTAGACATATTAATAACAGGACCGACGCCTCCAAATCCATCAGAGTTACTTGGATCTGAAAGAATGAAGAGAATGCTTGAAAAGTTAGAAACAATATACGATGTCATCATATTAGACACACCTCCTGCAGGAATACTTACAGATGCACAAGTGTTATCGACAATGGCAGATGGAGTTTTACTTGTAGTAGCGCAAGGTGAAACAAAATACGAAGAAATAGACGTAACTCTTCAAAATCTTAAACATGTTGGAGCCAATGTGTTGGGAACAGTGTTGAATAAAGTAGAAGTTAAAAACAAACACAAGTACGGATATGGATACGGCTACGGATACAAATACGGAAGCAGCCAATCCTAATATATAATATAGAAAAAATTGGAGAAGATTATGATAGATATTCACACACATGTATTGTTTGGATTAGATGATGGAGCTCAAAGCCTTGAAGAATCCATGGCAATCATCCACAAATATATAGAAAATGGATATCATGGTGTAGTAGCTACGCCCCATCACTATAATGGTAAGTACTTACCATCAAAAAAAGAAATCGTTGAAAGCAGACAAACTATCTTAAACGAACTCAAAAATCGAAACATAAATTTCGATATTTATCTTGGCAATGAAATATTTCTTGATGAAAACACAATACATGAATTGGAAAATCATGAAGTATTCACATTAGCAGATTCAAAGTATGTTTTAATAGAATTTCCATTCTTGGGGAAAGTTAACTATGCTCCTTCTCTCATATATCAAATTCAATTATCAGGATACATACCTGTACTTGCGCATGTCGAACGATACCAGGTTACAAAAGAAGAATTTGATTTTATTGAAAAAATTTACAAAGCAGGAGCATTGTTTCAAATAAATTTGAGTTCGTTAAAAAACGAAAACAGCCAAGAATATGAAATGGCAAACAAATTGCTTGACAAAAATATGGTCCAAATAGTTGGAACGGATACCCACTCTCCAGAAAGAAGAAACCCAGATGTTAAGAAACAATTGGACTATTTAAAAAACAAAATGGGACAAAACTGGTATAATGAAGTTGTAATAGGAAATCCACAAAAGATAATACACGATGAATTTATTAGAAGAACTGAACTAGTTGATGAAATTCCTAAAATAAAAAAAGAATCATTCTGGAAAAAAATATTAAGAAGGAATAAAAATGAAAAATAAAGTTAAATTTTTGATCATTCTTATGAGCCTAGTTGTAGTTACAACTGGCTGTTACGAACAAGAAACTTACGTTTCTGTGAGAACCCAAAAATCCAAAGATAAAAAAGAGGCTGAGAAAACAGAAAAAGAAGTAGCAGAAAGAATCGAAAAAAATAACGAAGAAAAAACCGAAAATACAGAAAAAACACCAGCTAAGAAAATGGCCACAGTAAACGTGGAATCATTGAATTTAAGAGAACAAGCTGGAGCTGATCAAAGACTATTGGCATCTATTCCTCAAAACACAGAATTAGAAGTATTAGAAGAAAAAGATGTTGATGGAGTCAAGTGGACAAAAGTAAAATACAATGATATGGAAGGATTCGTCCTATCAGAATACATCAATGTAAAAACAGAGGAATAGCATGAAAAACAAAGTATTAGCATCAGTATTAGGAATAATTTCGTTAATAGCAGCAGCACTTTTTTCTTACAACTTATTATCAAACAAATTATTGCCTAGTAAGTATCAAATAATTATAATAGCCGGGTTTGTGTTATTAACATTGTTAGTAGTACTATTAGTATCTAGAAAAAGTATAGTTGCCAAAACTATTGGGATAATACTTTTTTCAATAATCATCGCTACAACAATTACAGGGACTTTTTATATAACAAAATCAATGAAAGCACTTGAAAAAGTTTCCAATACTGAAAGTATTAAACAAACAAAAGTCAAACTATCATTAGTAAAGTTAAAATCATCTAACCTAGAAGAGCTAATCAAAAAAGATGACTTGGTGACACAGGTATATGAAAAAGAAAACAAAACAGATATTAATACATTTGTTGATGAAATAAATGGGAAAATTAATAAAAGTCTAAAAACAACGGAAGTTAATTCATATATGTTAGCAGCAAAAAATCTCATAACAAAAAAAACGGATTTTATCGTTTTAAATGAAGCATATAGGTCTGTAATTAAAGACTTCATACCAGAATTTGATGAATTAACAGAAGTAGTAGGGGATAAAGAATTTACTAGAATTAACAAGCTTTCAAATCAAGCTGAAGACAAAAATTCGTTTAACCTATATATTTCTGGTATAGACACATATGGTCCTATTGAAACAGTATCAAGATCAGATGTTAATTTAATAGTATCAGTAAATCAAAAAACAAGAAAAATTTTGATAACAACTATTCCTAGAGATACTTATGTTCCAATAGCTGGTGGAGGCAACAATCAAAAAGATAAACTAACACACGCTGGAATATATGGTATTGATTCGTCAATCAAAACACTAGAAAATTTCTTGGACACAAAAATTAATTACTACGCAAAAGTTAACTTCAATACATTAATAGAAGTAGTTGATGTGCTAGGCGGTGTAGATGTTGACAACGTGCAAACATTCAGTGCATTTGGATATAATTTTCCAAAAGGAAAAGTTCACTTAGATGGGAAAAAAGCATTAGTATTCTCTAGAGAAAGATATCATTTAGCTGATGGTGACCATGATAGAGGAAGAAATCAAGAAAGAGTATTAAAAGCCATAATAGAAAAAGCTTCCAGACCGGAAAGCTTACTCAAAACATCACTAATACTATCAATAGCTGAAAAATCAGCACAAACCAACATGTCCAAAGATTTTATGGTTCAAATGATAAACAAAGAAATAGATGCACCAAAAGGATATAACATTGAATCACAAGATCTAAAAGGTATAGGCAAAATTGGACTTCCATCTTATGCCATGCCAGGATATAGACTATATATGATGGTAGCAGATGATAGTAGTTTGAAAGAAGTAAAAGACAAGATAGAAAACATATTAAAAAATTAAGTCGGATGGACTAGGGTAAGTCAATAAGACTAAAACCAGAATAATAAAAGGAGAGACATGAAAATTGAATTCTCACCACCAGATATAAGTAATGAAGAAATTAATGAAGTGATAGATGCTTTAAAATCAGGTTGGATTACAACAGGACCAAAAACAAAAAAATTAGAAAAACAAGTTGCAAGTTTTTGCGAAGCAGATGGCGCAGTTTGTTTAAATTCACAAACCGCATGCGCGGAACTAACTTTACGATTGCTAGGCATTGGTGAAGGCGATGAAGTTATTGTTCCGGCATACACATATACTGCTACAGCGTCAGTAGTATGTCACGTAGGTGCTAAGTTAGTTCTTGTTGACTCATATCCAAATAAAACAGAAATGGATTATGATAAATTAGAGAACGCAATAACTGAGAAAACAAAAGCGATAATCCCAGTAGATGTTGCTGGAATACCATGTGATTATGATAGAATCCATCAAATAGTGGAGAAAAAGAGAACTATTTTTAAACCTTGCAATAAGATACAAGAAGCGATTGGAAGAATAGTAATATGCGAAGATGCTGCACATGCATTTGGAGCAAGTTATAAAGACAAGAAGATAGGAAGTGTGTCTGACTTTACATGTTTTAGCTTTCATGCAGTTAAAAATTTTACTACAGCAGAAGGTGGAGCAGTGACTTGGAAATCGATAAATGGAATTAGTGATGAAGACATTTATAAGCAGTATCAATTATTTTCGCTTCATGGACAATCAAAAGATGCGTTATCTAAAATGCAAGTTGGCGCCTGGGAGTATGACGTAATAGGACCGTGGTATAAGTGTAATATGACAGATGTTCTGGCATCAATAGGGATAGCTCAGATGAAGAGGTATCATGATATGTTGTTAAAAAGAGAAGGTCTGATAAAGCTATATAACAATTACCTAAATCAATTAGGAATATTTTACTTAGATCATTATACTGACGACTATCGTTCATCAGGACATTTATATATAACAAGATTGATGAAAGATGATGAAAATAAGAGAAATATAATTATTAAAAAAATGGGAGAACAAGGTATTGCATGTAATGTTCATTATAAACCATTGCCGATGCTAACGGCTTATAAGAAATTAGGTTTTAAAATAGAGGATTATAACAATGCTTATGATTTTTATAAAAACGAGATAACTTTACCTTTACACACTCTTCTTTCTGAAAAAGACGTAGAATATATTATAAATAGTTTAAGAAAATTGTTGTAGGGGGAAATTTTGTTTTATCAAAAAATATTAAAAAGAGTTATTGATTTTTTTGTATCTTTAATTATTTCGCCGATAGTATTAATTGTATGTATTATTTTTGGAATACTTATATATATGGAAGATAAAGGAGATATATTTTACATATCAGAACGACGAGGAATAAATGGAACTGTATTTAAAATGTACAAATTGAGATCAATGAAAATAAATTCACCTGACTTGAGAAATCCTGACGGATCAACCTATAACAGCAAAAAAGATGAAAGATTAACGAAAATAGGGAAAATAATAAGAAAACTATCAATAGATGAGTTGCCTCAAATTTTCAACGTGTTAAAGGGTGAAATGTCTTTCATAGGTCCAAGACCAAGTTTGGTAAGTATGAGATATGATGAATTAGATGAATATAGAAAAAAAAGATTAAATGTTTTGCCTGGAATAACAGGGTACAGTCAAGCGTATTATAGAAATACAATATCGCAATCAGAAAAAATAATAAAAGATTGCTGGTATGTAGATAATATTTCACTCAGTACTGATTTAAAAATTTTAATCAAAACAATTAAAATTGTTCTGTTCAAAACAGGTATTTATAATAGCTAGAGGTTTACTATAAGTATGAAAAAAAAGAGAGTATTAGTATTGGGAGCTTCAATTTTGCAAAAACCTTTAATTGACAAGGTTATTGAAGACGGATATTATTTAGGAATAGTTGATTATAATGAAAATGCAGTCTGTGTTGAACAAGCGGACGAGTTTTTTTGTGTTAGCACGACTGATGAAAAAGGTGTATATGAAGTTGCGAAAAAATTCAAGGCTGATGCAATTGTAACAACCGCTACAGATATGCCGGTTAGATCAATAGCTTATTCATCTGAAAAACTAGGTTTAACTTCAATAAGTTATGAATCCTCTCTTAAGGCTACCGACAAGGCGCTTATGATTCAGTCCTTTGAAAAAGACGGCGTACCACATCCGTGGTACTTTGTTTTAGAAAAGGAGAATAATTATGATTATAATCAATATTCTATAAAGTTTCCATGTGTTATTAAGCCAACAGATAGCTCTGGGAGTAGGGGCGTAAAGCTAGTAGATTCAGTAGACAAACTAAACGATGCTATTATATACAGTAAGGGTTTTAGCAGAAACGGATCAGTAATTGTTGAAGAGTATTTAGTAGGACAAGAAATCAGTATAGAAGTTATGTGTATTGATGGAGTTTCAAATATATTAGCAGTTACCAAAAAGGAAACAACGGGTAGTCCGTATTTTGTTGAGCTTGGACATAGTCAACCAGCAAATATTGAACAGAAATTAATGGATGAGTTGAGCTGCTTAGTAAGTGCTACCTGTGAGTCTATAGGTGTAAAAAACGGTCCGGCTCATATAGAAGTCATGCTTACCAAAGAAGGACCTAAAGTTATAGAAATGGGAGCTAGGATGGGAGGAGACTTCATCACGAGCAATTTAGTACCACTAAGTACAGGAATAGATATGATAGAATTAATGTTAGAAATATCACTGAATGAAAAAGTAGTTTTACCAATTAAAAAACAAAAAGGTTCTGCTATTCGTTATTTTAAAATAAATCCAGGAAAGATAAAAAGTATTACAAGGTTAGACGATGCAAAAAAGCTACCAGGGATAGTAGAAATTGAAATATGTGTAAAAGAAGGAGACAATATTTCAGAAATAAAAAATAGTAGGGACAGAATTGGTCATGTAATAGCAGAGGGAGATAACGAAATTGAAGCTATTGCAAATGCTGAAAGAGCAATTAAGATGATTAAGATAGAGGTTGAAAATGAACAATAAAACTATACTTTTTTTAGGTGCTTCTAATTATTTTCTTGATGCAGCGAAATACGTAAAAGAAAAAGGATATAAATTAATAGCTGTAGACAATCAAGAATTGCCAAAAGCTGTAGTGAAATCAATCGCAGATGAATCTTATTCAATTAGCACAATAGACATCGAAAGAGTTTACGAACTGTGCATTAATAAGAATGTAGATGGTATATATGCTGGAGCAAGCGAAGTTAACATACCAGTAGCAATAGAATTATGTGAAAGATTAGGACTGCCATACTACACAAATAAGAAACAGTGGGAAATGTCTACAAATAAAAGAATATTCAAAGATAAATGTATAGAACATGGAATTAATGTAACAGAGACATTTGATATCGGGGACGATAAGCTAGATGATATGAAGTACTATCCTTTAGTTACCAAACCTGTGGATAACAACGGATCAACAGGAATAAGTATTTGTAAAAACAAGGAACAACTAAAGATAGGCATTGAAAAAGCACTAGATAATTCAAAATCAAAGAACATCTTGATAGAACGATATATTCCATCAGATAGCATAATCATACAATATACAATTCAAGATGGAATAGTGAAATATTGTGGTATGAGTGATAAGAAATCAAAAAAAATAAAAGAAAACGCGGCGCCTGTTATGGCACTACAAGTATTTCCATCCATCTATGAGGCAGAATATTTAGAGAGCACAAATGCGAAAGCTATAAAAATGATAAAAGATCAGGAAATCGAATACGGTGCTATATGGATTGAATCTTTTTATTATGAAAATAAATTTATTTTTAATGAGATAGGATTTAGATATGGAGGATCATTGACTTACTATCCAGTAGAGTATTTTTATGGTATAAATCAGATGAAAATACTTATTAATCATTCGTTATATGGAAATGGACTATATAAGAATTTTGATGATATTACTGAAGTAAATCACGATAAGAACAAATTATATTCAATTTTACCTATACAAATTAAACCTTGTACTATAAAACAAATAAGAGGCATAGATAGATTGCGACAAATACAAGGAGTTCATGAATTTGTTCAATCACACTCAATAGAAGATACTATACCAGCCTCAGGTACTACACTACAGGTGTTTGGATATTTGCATGTTACAGGAAATACAATTGAGGAAATTAATGATACATTTAAAAAGTCGAAAGATGTACTAGATGTAAGAGATGAAAATGATGTAAATATGTTGTTTACAATTTGGGAGATATAATGAAAGATAAATTCCTGTATATATCATCTGAAGATATAAATTCGTTGATAAACAAAAATTATGATTATATATTATCTACCGTTCAAGAAGCGTTATTGTTAACTCAATCTGAAACAGTAATGCAACCGGATAAAACATCTTTAATAATAGATGAAAGAACTCAGAATAGAATTAACTGTCTTCCAGCTACTATTTTAGATAAAAACATTTCAGGGATAAAATGGATATCAGTATTTCCATCTAATAAGAAAAAAGAAATAGATAATGTTGAAGGATTTACTTTGTTGTCTGAAACAGAAACAGGAAAGCTTAAATCAATATTAAACTCAACATTAGTAACTAGTCTAAGAACAGCAGCAGTTGGAGCTATTGCTGCAAAGTATTTAGCAAGAACAAATTCAAAAGTTATAGGATTTATTGGTGCAGGTGAAGAAGCTAAAGCTCACTTTAAATTAATAAAATGTGTCCTTCCAGAGTTAGATACATGCTATTTTTCTTCAAGAACAAAAGCTAAAATTGCAGATCTAATTAATGAATTAGAGAAACTTTATCCAGATGTAAAATTTATTAATTCATCGAATGATTACGAAGAAGCTGCTAGTAACAGCGACATAATAGTTACAGCCATTAGTTCCCAAGAGAATGTCTTGAAGAAAAAATGGATAAAAGAAGGAAGCTTGTACATTCATGTTGCAGGTCTTGAAGATGAGTTTGATGTAGCATTAAGTGCAAATAAGATTATTTGTGATAGTTGGGAATGTGTAAAACATAGGACTCAGACAATTTCACAAATGTATAAACAAGGATTATTACAAGATATCGATATATATGCTGACCTTGTTGACATAATAAATGGAAGGAAAAAAGGTAGAGAAAGCGATAATGAATTTATTTACTTCAATTCTGTAGGCTTAGCTCTTATAGATGTGTATCTAGCAAATAGTTTATATGAATTGGCAGTTGAAAACGATAAAGGAAATTGGATTGTAAAATGAAAAGAAATGATAAAACCGACAATCATACTCAGAAAATTACAGGATATAATAGTTCAAGAGGACTTGAATATATAACTGTTCATTTTAAAAAATATAATTTATTGCAAAAGTATTTTATAGAAGAAAATGTCGGTTTTTTTAAAAAAACTTATATTATTTTAGATTTTATATGGTGTATACTACGATACGGATGTGGAATAAATGATTATTTCCAATATAAATTTTTCTATAGAAGATCATTTGATAGAAAAAAATTTATTGTAGCTCGTAAATGGAAAAAAATTGTGACTGTTTGTAATGGGAAATTAAAAACTAAAGAGTTTGACGATAAGAGCATATTTTATCAAAATTACAGTAAATTTCTTGGAAGAGATTGGATAGATTTAAGCAATGCAACATATGATGAGTTTCATGAGTTTGTAGTTAAATTCCCAGTTTCTATGTATAAAATAAAAGATGGTAGCGGTGGAAATGGAATAGGAATACTAGATTATAACGCAATATTAGATTTGGAGCAAAAGTATTCGGAATTACGTGCCATGAATGTAATTTTAGAAGAATTAATTATACAGAACCAAGAAATGTCAGATTTCAATCCGTCATCAGTAAATACATTAAGAGTTGTTACTATAAATACAGGTAAAACTATTGAAATAATGAACGCTGTATTTAGATGTGGGAATGGAAAAGGATGCACAGATAATTTTCATCATCTAGGACTTGCTGCACTAATAGATATAGATACTGGAATAGTATATACACAAGCAATAGATAAAAAAAATAATAGATATATAATCCATCCTATTTCAAACAAACAAATAGTAGGATTTAAAATCCCATACTGGGAAAATGTGCTTGAAACAGTAAAGTGTGCAGCTGATGTTAATAAAAATATAAGATATGTAGGTTGGGATATAGCTATAAAAAATGATGGAACTATTTGTATCATTGAAGGTAATAGCGCGTCAGATCCAGATGTTGTTCAAATACCTGATCAAATAGGGAAATGGATTAAATACAAAGAAATAATCAATAAAATATAGGAGGTAATTTTATATGAGGATTAGTTTTACTGGTGATATAATGTGTGAGTTGACAACATTAAGAAAGATTAAAAAAAATAACTTTAATTTTAATGGAATGTTTTCAGAAACAAACATCTTTTCAAAAACAGATTACCTTATTGGAAATTTAGAGACAGTCCTTGCTGGTAAAAAACTAAAATATTCTCGTGATATTTACTCGTATAATACTCCTGATACAATAGTAAATGAATTAAAAAAATCCGGATTTAATATGCTTTCAACTGCTAATAATCACTGTTTAGATAGAGGAGCAGAAGGATTAACACGTACTATAGATATACTAAAAAATAATGATATTGAATATATCGGGACAAATAAGTACAATACGGATATGAGATATAGAATAATAGAATTAGAAGGGTTAAAAATAGGATTATTAGCATACACATATGGATCAAATTACAGTATCAATAAACAAAAATTATCAAAAAATGATGAATATATGGTTAATTTCTTTGAAGAACAAGACTGGATAGATGAAAGCAGAAAAGATTTTTACTCAATAGTTAAAGAAAAACTTATTTCAGCAGAAAACAGAGTAAAAATATTAAAGAAATTAAAGAAAACATATAATAGACCAAGAGTGGACAACAAGAAGCTAAAACCATTAGATAATAAATTATTAGAAGATGTGAAATTTCTCAAGAAAAATTCTGATTTTGTAATATTAATGATGCATTCTGGAGGTCAGTTTAATCGAAATCCCGGAATGTATACGTTAGAATTAGTTAAACAACTACAACGAATAGGTGTAGACTTTGTTATTGGTCATCATCCACACGTTGTTCAAAAATGTGAATTTAATAAGAATAAATTTGTAGCATATTCATTAGGAAACTTCTTTTTATCACCAGATACTGTATATTTAATTGATGAAAATTTACCATTATATTCAATCGTTTTACACATAGATATAAATAATAAGACCGACTATGAAATTTCATTTTCTATATCAAAAACAATAAAAGAAAAATCGTTCGAGAAAGTCGCAGATACTTATGATCTTTTCAATTGTGAAAAATCAGATAGAATAAAATTGTTGAATGATTGCAAACAAATATATAGGACATTCACAGGTAAGGATAACTTTCAAATGCAAAAAGAATATAAATTATTAAGGAGTACTAATGATTAAATTAAGCGTCATAGTTGCAGTTTATAATGTTGATAAGTATATTGAAAAGTGCATAAATTCTTTGCTAAGCAGCATGAATGAATTTTCTGAATTAATTCTTGTAGATGATGGAAGCACCGATGAATCATCTGAAATATGTGACAATTATTCAAAATATGAGAATATTAAGGTGATTCATCAGAAGAATTCGGGGGTTTCTGTGGCTAGAAACACAGGTATTGAGAACTCAACAGGAAATTGGATAACTTTTGTAGATGGTGATGATTTTGTTGAAGCAAATTTTATTGAAAAGATAATAGATTGCATAAACGAAAAAGATACAGATATGCTTGTATTCAACTATCGTGCATATATAGATTCTGATAATAATTATGAATGCAGAACCGTTCCTTTTTCAGACAGTAAATATATTACTGAAGAAAAAAATTTGTTTCAGAAGAGAATGATTTCGCAGTACTATAGTGGTGGAGATAATAAAACAATCGTTTCATCAGGAACAACTTGGTGTAAGGTTATAAAAAAGAAGGCTTTACTTGATAATAAAATAAGATTCAAACCAGGTTTAATAAAAGCGCAGGATACTATTTTTTGGCTAAATGCTACAGAAAACATAGAATCAATTTACTATCTAGATATGTGTCTGTATAATTATAGAATATCCATTAATTCAATAAGTTCTGGGAAAAGATTTTTAAGAAATAGTGTAATGGAGTTCAACAATCTTATATCAGAATATTTAAAATTTATAACAGTGATGAATAAAGATAATAGTTTTTATGAAGCATTATATCTTAGATATATACAAGTTATAATGTGGAATATAGATCACAATTTTTTTAATAAAAATAATAGTGCTCAATTGGAAGTCAAAGTAGATTTATTAAAAGATTTAATTAATGTAGAAGAATATGAAACGGCGATAAATAAAGTTGAAGAGAAATTTCTTCCATTTAGACTGAAAATAATGATATATTTCTTAAAAAAGAAAAAATTAAAAACATATTATTATGTTTATAATCTATATAATTATTTATCAAAAATAAAAAATAGGAGAAAATAATACGAATCTCTTGTAAATATCGATAGGAGCTGCCATGAATTTATTAGACATAAGAATCAACAGAAATAAAGTAAAATATTATATATACTATTTCTTTATGTTTTTGATATTTTTAATTCCACCAGCATTTAATGAATTATACCCTGGAACATTATTGGATTCTATAAAGATAGTCTCATATAGCCTATTGGTAATTAATCCAATAATAAGTAAGAAAATTTATAATAAATCATTAAACTTAATTATAGCCTTCAATATTTCGTTAATTGTTGCGACTATAATAAATAAGGGAAATATTAGAGATGGAATCATACATGCATTTATAATTATCTTAATCTGCTATAATATGACGATTATCTTAAAAGATGAACTTAAAAGAGAAGCGTTTTTATATGTTATAAGAGATATTACATTGGTGTTTTTTGTTATAAATATAATTGTTTTATTCATATATCCAAATGGAATACCATCTTTAACATATGATCCATTATTTCCAAATTTTTTATATGGAAATGTAAATTCAACTGTCAAGCACATTGTTGCAGGAATGTGCTGTTCCACAATTATCGACGCAAAAAAACATAAGAACGTCTCCCTTGCATCATTAATTTTCTTATTTGGTATATTTTATCAGGCATTTAAAATATATTTTACAGCAACATCAGTAATAGCTACCATATTTCTAATATTATGGATATACATGATAAAGAAGAATAAAATTAAACTAAAAGAAGTATTTTTACTATTAGTATTCGTAATTTTTATCATGGAAATTCTATTTGTTTTTAGCCCAAGTTTTTCAGAATTAATTTCAAGATTATTTAGGAAAAGTACCAACTTATCAAATAGAACTTTATTATGGGAAAATATAAAGCTATTAATACTGGATAAAATTTTCTTAGGATATGGGGCGTTGGATGACTACACAATAGTAAGGTTAATTGGTAATTTTTATGGTGCTCATAATTATTTTTTGGATATCCAATTTCAGAGAGGGCTAGTAGGATTGTCTATATTGATAATGATAATACTATATCCTATTTTTTCATACAAAGGAAAAAGGAACGTAGTAATAGATATGTTGCTAGGATATAGTATATTTTGCCAACTTATATTCTTATCTGAGCCTATTTATAATAAAGAACAATTCATAATCCCTATTTTTTTCTCATTAATATATTTTATTAATGAGAAAAATAATGATGAGATAATTTTAAATAAAAGATATAGTCGTTAAAAAAGGAAGAATAATGAGAAGCAAGAAAGCATTTTACAATGTTATTTCAAATTTAATATTGCAATTTTTTATATTTGCCTATGGTTTTATATTACCTAAAATTATAATGTCAAACTATGGATCAAATGTTAATGGACTTATTTCATCTATTACACAGTTTTTAGCTTATATTAGTTTACTTGAATCTGGAGTGGGACCAGTGGTAAAGTCTAGATTATATAAACCAATAGCGGATAAAAATACAAAAGAAATTAGAAATATATTGTACGCCACTGAAAAGTTTTTTAAAAAGATAGCATTTATATTTATTGCATATATATTAATACTTTTGCTTTTTTACCCAAAAATGATTAGTCTGAATAATAGTACATTATATGTATCGTCACTGATAATAATAATTTCAGTAAGTATATTCTGTGAGTATTTTTTTGGAATGGTATATTCTATATTTTTACAGGCCAATCAGGAAACATATGTGATTTCGGTTATTCAGATAGGAACATACTTTTTAGCAATAATTATAGCTCTATTTATGGCAAATAAAGAGGTATCGGTGCATATGTTGAAACTTGGAACAAGTCTAATATTTGTTCTAAGACCAATAATCCAAAATTTATATGTAAAGAAAAAATACAATATTAAATTAGCAGATGCTAATAAAGATTATGTATTAAAGGACAAATGGGATGGCCTAGCACAACATATTGCCTATGTAATTCACTCTAATACAGATATAACAATTTTATCTATATTCTCAACTCTTTCAGAAGTTTCTGTATATTCTGTATATATGTTAATAGTAAAAGGTGTTAAAGCTTTAATCTCATCATTCTCATCAGGTCTTGATGCAGCATTTGGAGATATGATAAGCAAAAAAGAAATTGAGAATTTACGAATAAAATTTGAAATGTATGAAATTGTATATTTTATTATATGTTCAATATTATTTTCTTGCTCACTTGTCTTAATTGTACCATTTGTAAAAATATATACTCAAAACATACACGATGCAAATTATATTAGGCCAACATTTGCAATTTTATTAGTAATAAGTGAATTAATATGGTCTGTCAGACTTCCTTATCTTACTTTGGCTTATGCAAATGGAGATTTTCGACAAACTAGAGTGGGAGCTTGGGTTGAGTGTTTGTCAAATATAATTATTTCTTTAATATTAGTTAAAAGATTTGGTATTGTTGGTGTGGCAATTGGAACCATAATTGCAATGGTAATAAGAACAATAGAGTTTATTTATCATTCAAATAGGAGAATTCTAAAGGTTGATTCTTTTAATAGCATGAAAAAAATAATGTTAATGTCATTTATCATTTTAATGGTTTCATTACTGTCTAATTATTTTAATCTTTTTTCTGCTGATAACTATTTAAATTGGATAATAAAAGCCATCGTTGTATTTACGCTAACAACGATAATAACAATAATATTAAACATTATTGCATATAATGAAAAAGCAATAAAAATATTTAAATTAGCTTCATCTATAATATTAAGAAAGCTAAAGTAATAATTGTAGTAAAGGATATAATATCATCGGAGGTAAAATGAAACTATTTAAAGTCAAGTATTATATTAAAAGGCTAGGAATTATTGGAGTTTTAAAAAGAATTTTAAATAAATTAGGAATAATTGAATTTGATATATATGAATATATATATCAAAGGTATTATTCTAAGCTAAAAAAACAAGACTATGAAGATGAGCTAATAGAATGGTATAAGTTCAATACAGAAGAGAATAAGAATCCATTGGTTAATCCACAGACTTTTAATGAAAAAATTCAATGGTTAAAAATATTTGATAATTCATCATTAAAGACAAAATGTGCAGATAAATATACTGTAAGAGAATATATAATTAAAAAAATTGGAAAAGAGTACCTTGTACCTCTATATGGATATTGGAATACATTTGACGAAATTGAATTTTGTAATCTTCCAGATAGAATGATATTTAAGTCTACGACAGGATCAGCAAGATATAAAATAATACACAATAAAGAAGATATAAATTATCCAGAATTAAAAAAATCTATGGATACTTGGAGAAGATTGCCTTTTGGATATGCTGGAATGGAAATTCATTATATCGATATTGAAAGAAAAATAATATGTGAGAAACTTCTAGATATGGATGGACCAAGCTTAGCAGATTATAAAATCCATTGTTTCAATGGTAAACCGCTAATCATTGAATATTTATCAGATAGAATTGGACATAATGTTTTAGAGTCATGGTACAATACAAGTTGGAGTAGATTGAATATTACAATGGATTCATCTACATATAGAAATCATCCAAATGAAATTGAAAGACCGAAACAACTTGATAAGATGTTGGAAATAGCAGAAATATTAGCAGAAGACTTTATATATGTTAGAGTAGATTTATATCAAATTAATGGAAAGATATTTTTTGGAGAACTAACATTTACGCCATGTAATGGCATAGATAAGTGGAAAGGTAACGAATCTCAAATTTATGTAGGTGATCTATTAAGATTACCATACGAGGAATACTTGGATGATGAAAGAATAAATAAAATAATAGAGGGACTAAAGGAATAGTGAATTTTTAGATCATATCAGAATATTACAAGAAGACTTAGTTAACTGTGTAATTTTGGCAAAAGATTATAATTTTGAGGAACATAGAGAATTAGTAGGTATGCAACAGGGTGATGTTCCTATAACATATGCTGATTGTAGTGAATTAGAAAATGAATTTAATTTTAGACCAACGACAAATATCAGAGAAGGTCTAAGAAATTTCGCGGTATGGTATAAGGAATTTTATAGAAAATAAAAATATAAATATAAATTTGAAAGGGTGATATTATGAAAATTACAGTAGCGGGTGTAGGTTATGTAGGGTTATCATTATCGGTTCTGCTAGCACAAAATCATGAAATAACAGCAATTACGACAACAGAATCAAAGGCAGAAAAGTTAAATAAATTTATAAGTCCTATTCAAGACGATGAGATTGAACGTTTTTTTAAAGAGGTGAAAGAAGGCAGCCGTAATTTAAATCTGAGGACAACTACAGATAAAAAAGAAGCATATTCTTCAGCAGAGTTAGTTATTATAGCAACACCAACAAACTATGATGATAAAGGTAATTTTTTTGACACATCTGCTGTAGAAGATGCAATTGAACAAACATTAAAATATAATCCAGATGTTTTAATGGTAATAAAATCCACAATTCCAGTTGGATATACGGAAACGATAAAAAAGAAATATAATACTTCAAATATAATATTTAGTCCAGAATTTTTGAGGGAATCAAAAGCTCTTTATGACAATCTTCACCCAAGTAGAATTGTAGTTGGTGCTGAAGAAAATCAAACTGATCAAGCTAGGACATTTGCTAATTTATTATTAGAAGGAGCTCGTACTGAAGAAAAGCGCAGAGGAGTAAAAGAACAAGAAATACCTATTCTTATTGCACCTCCAACTGAATCCGAAGCTATAAAACTATTTGCTAACACTTATCTAGCAGTTAGAGTTGCGTACTTTAATGAGTTAGATACGTATGCACAAGTTAAAGTATTAGATACAGATAAGATTATTAAAGGAGTTTGTATGGATCCTAGAATAGGATCGCATTATAATAATCCTAGTTTTGGATATGGTGGATACTGTCTTCCTAAAGATACAAAACAGCTTTTAGCAAATTATAAAGATGTTCCTCAAAACATGATAGAAGCAGTAGTAAAATCAAATACAACAAGAAAAGATTTTATAGCTGATCATATAATTGAAAAGGAACCTAATGTTGTTGGAGTTTATAGATTAACGATGAAGTCAAATTCAGATAATTTTAGAGCTTCAGCGATTCAAGATATAATAAAACGAATTAAAGCAAAAGGAATACCAGTGATAATTTATGAACCTACACTTGATGATGGTGATGAATTTTTTAATAGTTTAGTAGTAAATGATATCGACAAATTTAAGAAAGAATCAGATGTAATATTAGCTAATAGATTTGACGAAGAACTTCTTGAAGATGTAAGAGATAAAGTGTATACGAGAGATCTGTATAGAAGAGATTAATATAAAGTCATAAAACATTCGAGTGTATCTTACCAGAGATTAGAACATAGGTAAAAAATATATAAGGCTAGTAACATATATTGGATTTAGAGCATTTAACATTGTATGCCTTGTATTCATATTGATAAAATGTCAATAAAAATAATATATACTAGTTAATAGGGAGAATACCCTTCATTTGTCTTTTGGTTAATTACGCTTATAGGGTATTCTCTTTTATTATTTTCAACGTTACAAGGGAAAATATATTTCAACAAAGCAATAAAACCAGTAAATCGGATTTAAGGGGGCTGTACTGCCCTCTTAAATCCGATTTTTAAATGTCCAATTTTGAGGTGTAGTCATCAATTAACAGTCGTGACAGTTTTGCTTTTTGAATTTTGTCTTCAATATTTTTCTTGGATTCCGAGATTGTAATGCTTTTGAAATTGGTAAGTATAATTTTCCCTGTTTGGATTTCTTGGATGGAATCTATGTTGAATATTCCATAGCTTCCGTCATTTTTCAATATTGTTTTTCTTACTTTGATTATGCAGTATGTTACGTTTTTTAAGCATATAGGAGGATTTTTTGTTATATTCAATGTTTTCTTGATTATTTTTCTTGTTTCTGTCAAATCAATTAGTTCGCTTTTTGCAATTTTTTGATGCAACAGTCCAATGAATAATACTTAGTAGTGGTGATATCATTAAAATAAAGTTTTACTGCATTGCCGATATTGTCTACGTATATCGGAATTATCGCGTGTATTATATTCATGTGTGCTGCTTTTATTTTATGATAATTTTATCATAACAGAACGTACGTTCTATTTCGAGCGTATTAAAATTTTATTTATATTGAATTAGTTAAAATTCAAATGAATTTAGGTACATTTCCATCAAAATTATAACCAATTCATATTTACTACAGGTAAATTCTGGGTTTTTACTCTTATTCTCGATTAATAAATTCATTCATACGAATGTAGAATTGAGAAAAAGGAGCTGAGAATTATGAACTACGAAATGATAGATTATATTGTAAATAATAAAATCACAGATGATGTTAGAATCTATAAGGCATTTGAACCTTTGATTATATCAAGCATTAAGAACTACTATGATAGGGCCGATATATTTAATGAGTTGATTGACGAAGGAAAAACTGAAATAATGTATGCGATAATGGAATATAATTAGAATAAGAAAGTTCCATTCAACGCTTATCTGAAATCAAGACTTAGGTTTTATTATTTGAAGAAGAATCCCAGAAAAAGTATTGAATCACTGAATTATCAAAAAGAAGATGGGGAAGAAATTATGAATCTTATTGAATCTGGAGAGAATATCGAACAGGACTTTGAGGATAGATTAGAAATCAAAAACTTGTACGAAAAAGTCAGGAAATTGCCAGAGAAACAACAGAAGATTATATATGAAAATTATCTCAGAGAAAAACCAGCCAAGCAAATATGCAAGGAGTTGAATATGAAGCAATCTACATTCTATAATACTAGAAGTAAAGCTTTGAAGAATTTGCGAAAAATGTATTTATATTATGGTATGAAATAGATTGTATAAATCCTATTGCTAGAAAACATACTACAGAAATTTCAAGATAGAGGGAAATTATGAAATAGTGTCGAGAAAGGAGAAAAACTCACAGATTGTAGGGAAAATAGAAATTACACTGCCTAAAGAACTAAACCAAGAAAAACATATATAACTTGTAAAGGATTCTATGTAAAAGAAAATTTTGTGAAAGTCGTATGTGTGGATATTGCTTTACATGATAAAAATAACAGAACCTTTACACGCACATATTTTACTTACTATATGATAATTAAATGAAGATACAACATGGATGGGAGTAAAACTGAAAAATAATATATCCTTGGCAAAAATGCCTAGAAATTAAAATTAAAAACAGCAATTACAAAATACGAAAAAATAATATCACAGCTGGAATAAATAAGACAAAGCAGGGCGTTGGTGAAAATATGAACAGATATACAAGCAAATATCTTGAAGAAGGCGGCATAAAGGGAAAAGTTGATCATCGATACTATTAGAGACTGGTAATAGAATAAGTACTACTTATTCATTTAGGAATATCGGTAACACAAATGTAGAAGAGAAATATTGTAAAGGTAATGTAGATGTAAATCGTGAAATCAAATATCAAAATGTAGATCAGAAGTAACAGTCTTTAAAAAAGAGGGAAATAGGATTTACAATTAAATATTAAATATACGAGAAAAAATGGAATAAACTGAAACTATTAGAAATTATAGTATGAAAACAGAGAACTAAAACAGATAAAAAATAAGAGTTAGCCCTGTGAAATTGTGCTAAAATATGGTATAATACAAAAAATATTGATTAAAACAAATCGAATTTGTGGAGAAAGATAAAGATGGGTATTTTTATTGAAAAAGGTATAAATGAAACTAATGGTAATTTATTATTATCGTGGTCAAACGAAAAAGGTGAAAAATTTCAAGAACAATGGATGGGACCACAAATATCATATCCATTAAGCTTAAAAAAATTAAAAGATTTAGAGAACTTATTTTCAATAATGAATGAAGAAGAATTCATAGGTGTTATACAGCAAGTAAAAAAAGAAGATAATAATATCCATATTGGGAGGTTTATAATTGCTCCAACTAAAGTAGGCCTAGGATTAGGGAAAGAGTCACTAAATAAATTTATTGATTATTGTTTTACAATTGAAAATGCTAGCAGTGTTTCTCTAACTGTGTATGATTCTAATAAAAACGCTAAAGCACTATATGAAAAGTTAGGTTTTGAAATAATAGAAACAATACAGCATCCAAGATTAAAATATGTAATGAAGAAATATAAACATGCTTAATAGCATAAATCCAAGTTTGTAAGGCTCAAAATTAAATAAACAGCTATAACATAGCAATTCGAGAAACAGTAAATCAAAAAGGTTTACTGTTTTTATTGTACACTTAAGTGTGTTGAGCGAACGAAGTGAGCGAAATAAAAAACCACCTGCTATGCAGGTGGAAGACATTAGCTTTAGCTTCAAGCAAAATACAACCTCCTATGATAAAATAGTTACGCCTGA
>NZ_NDYF01000017.1:0-194206 GCF_002243175.1 Finegoldia magna | reverse complement strand
TCAGGCGTAACTATTTTATCATAGGAGGTTGTATTTTGCTTGAAGCTAAAGCTAATGTCTTCCACCTGCATAGCAGGTGGTTTTTTATTTCGCTCACTTCGTTCGCTCAACACACTTAAGTGTACAAAAAAAAGAGATTTTATAAAAAAATCTCTCCTATATTTAAATCTTCAATTGTTCCGTCGTTGTATTTTACTTTCAAGCTAAAATCGTCATTGATATTCATTGCAGTAGCTGGAATATAATCTCCGTTTTTGTGTACTTTGATTTCATTACCAATGAACGTAGCTTTCTTTCGATATTTTTCAACCAAACTATCCCTATCCTCGCTCCAAAATTCTAGGAAATTCTGCATTATTTTTATTACCAATTCTTCTCTTTTATCTGAGTCTTTTTTCTCTTCAATAAATCCAGCCGTATCTTTAATATCCTCTGGAAAATCAGATTTGTAGACGTTAATTCCAACACCAACCACAATATCGTGGCAGATATTTTTCTCCACCTTGCATTCTGTGAGTATGCCGCAGATTTTCTTACCGTCAAGTAGAATATCATTGACCCATTTAATCGACGTATTCACGCCAAAAATTTCGTCAATTGCATAGCTTACAGCAATTCCCATAATTGGTGTGATGAATTGCGATTGTTGGAATGTCATTTCTTCATTTACTAAATACGAAAAATACAATCCATTTTCAGGCGAGAAGAATTTCCTTCCGTAGCGTCCCTTGCCTTTTGATTGTGAAAATGCAATCATCAACGTATCGTCTTGCTTTTCATTCAGAATTTCATCATTTGTTGAAGTGACTTCCTTTTTAAAAATCACCTTATTTATTCCAGTTTGTTCTTTGATTTTTTCCGTATCCATTAACCTTCATCCCATCTATCCCATTTTTTACGTTCTTTTTTGTTCATTTCCTTGTCGTCATCTTC
Source organism: Finegoldia magna (assembly GCF_002243175.1). GTDB lineage: Bacteria > Bacillota > Clostridia > Tissierellales > Peptoniphilaceae > Finegoldia > Finegoldia magna_J. The sequence goes on along the minus strand of NZ_NDYF01000017.1, from coordinate 193,273 downwards.
TAGTCTTTGCTTCAAAACAGCGATAATTTCATCCTTTTTATCTGGAATTACAGACGTCACAGCCACTGCCTTAGTCTTGTGAGTTCCATTGTAGATGCATCTTATATTCAAATTTTCCACAAGCATTATCTCCTCAATGATTTGCTGTCTGATGGACACTCTTTTGAAATCGTGATTTCTCACGTTTTCTACAAGCTTTGCATTCTTGAACAAAACCAAATTCACAACAACAATTTCAAACGGATTCACCTTGTTCAGAAACTCTGCAGTCTTCATTATATGTTCACATGAATGTGCTTCTCCACCAAGACCAAGCATAATGTATGTGGAATATTTTATTCCCAGATTATCGAGTCTGTGAAGTGCCGTCAATTGTTCTTGTGATGTGACACCTTTTTTATGATAAGAAAGCACCCAATCACTTCCCGACTCAATTCCCACACAAATACGATCAAGCCCCAGATTTTTAAGCTCCAACAATTCTTCATCAGTTTTCCTGAGAATATCATCACTTCTGGAAAAACACGACACGTATTTCATATTTGGAAAATTCTTTCTGATTTCTTTCAAAATCTCCGTCAAATAATCATTATTCAAACACAAGGCGTTACCCTCCAAAAGCGTGAACTTTTTCGGAGTAAACCTCTTGTCCTCATAAAAAATTTTCCTATCTCGTATATATTTTTTCACATCTTCAATGTCAAAAACCTTGAACCTTTTTCCAACATTCAAATCACAGTAGATGCATTTGCCGTAAGAACAACCAACCGTTACGGGAATCATTTCATTGTGCATTTCGGGCATCGGAGTGTACATATATCTATCGTAAAATCCGTCAATCATTTAATCACCTTTGTTTGATATTTTACAAGTATTATAACACAAGATGTGTTTGCAATATGAATTTGTGTGTATCTAATTTTACCAAATAAAAAACCGGACACTAAGTGCCCGGCAAATTTTCAACTAATACTCCAAGTTAGGCATATCTGATTTTGAATCGTCCATTTCCAAATATTGTTCAGCTCTGTATCCTAACACTGAAGCCACCAAAGAACTTGGGAATTGTTTAACTTTTCTGTTATAAATAGTAACAGTGTCATTAAATACCATTCTCGATGTTCTTACTGTGTTTTCGTATTTATTTATACTTTGCATTGTTTCCTTGTAAGTTTCTGAAGCCTTTAAATCAGGATAGTTTTCTGCTAATGCGTTAATTCTTCCCGACAGATTTCTTAGGATTTCTTCATTATTTTCGATTCCTTTGACATCGTTTGATGATTGTCTCTTAGATATAACTTCCATCAAAGTTTTATATTCGTATTCAGAATAACTTTTTGTCGCCTTTGCAAGTTCTGTCAAAGCGTCAAATCTTGATTGTTGGCTTACTTTGATTTGTGAAAAAGCATTAGCGATATTTTCCTTAGCCATTACAAGACTTCTCTGAGTTGCAATAAAATATACAGCAATTATCACAACTAATGCAATCAATATTCCTAGTGTTACCATAATTTCCTCCTTAAAACTTATCTTCCGCCGCCGCCAGATCCGCCGCCTGAGAATCCGCCACCGCCGCCAATTGATGCTCCACCACCATATCCAGCACTTGATTGTGAGTTTGCAATTGCACTACTGTAAGTGTTATTTGAAAAGTGGTTTAGATACCAATAACTTGTGTAAATATCTCTATCGAAACTTCCGAACGTGTAATCTGGATAAAACTTTTTGAACTGTCTCAAAGTCTCTTCGCCCTTTCCAAACAACGTCGCTCCTATTAAAACCTCATCCCATAACGCTACTTCTAACGGTTCACGCTCATTAATCAGAGTAAAATCTTTTAAAAATCTCTCAAAAGCAGGAATTAACGCTGCCTCCTTAAGTCCTTTTTGAGTGTATGAATATTTTCTGAACATTCCGCGTGAATTTTCAATATATTCATTATCTAATAAAAACTTATTTCCATCTTTTTCAATAGATTTAATAATATTTTCCAAAAACTCTTCGTCATCCTTCAGAAAATCCTTATATTCTTTTTCAGTCAGAGTCACGTCATCTCCTGATGCTTCTTGTAAACTTGAAAATAACAATTGTTCGTAATCGCTATTGAACTCAGGTTCTTTGAGAATCTGTATATTATATTTTTCGATATCTCTGCGTAATATGGCTGACTTTTCATGTGAAGTTGTAAAATCAATATTGCCATCTCTTAACCACACCAAAAGCGTTGCAGACAAAATATTTTCAACCATATTTTCTTTTCCATTATATGCATAAAAATTTGCCATTAAATTCTTTTCAAAAGGAATCTCCCTGTGATATTGTGGGTTTTTTCTATCAACTTTGCCGACATTTTTGATATTCTTGTTCCTATTTGGATTAACTATCGCAAATATTCCTAAAGATACACCAATTACGCCCATTACAGCAGTAAATACACCAAAAATTTTATCAATAATGCTTGTAGGAGTTCCGCCTTTATCGTAAACTCCACCGTTCTTGTAATCATCATACGAATAATCAGACCCTTCAAAAGCCTTATTAACCAAAGTATCAATGCTCTTGTTCGAAGTATGATTTGGGCTAATAATTCCCTTATTCAAGGATAACATAATGTTCATATAGTTAGATGAATCAAATTTTTTTGCTTTGGCAACAATCTTGCCATTTTCTAAATTGACATTACCATCATAACCAAATCCCCACACCTTAGCATTATCCTTGTTTAATTTCCCATCATATAGGCTAATCTTCAAACTAACCTTATCAGGCGAAGGATCCATCTGATCATTTACAAATCTTATATTAAAACCATCATAATCATTAAAAGATGTCACAGCATTTTTAAATTTATAACGAATCGTGTAAGTCTTATCCTTAAACTCAGTCTTACCAAAGCATAATTCAATACCATCTGACGTCTGATTTATCCCGTATTTTCTAGCTTTTTCGCTAAAATTCGAATCCACATTCCACGGATTCATACGTCCATACGGACCCTTTTCATCGGAAACCGTAAAATCCTCAATCTGCATATGATTTAGATTTTGCATAGGAATAAAAAATTCCGTACCAGAATCTGGATTTGCCTTCCACACCTGCGTAATAGAAATAGAACCATCCTTTTCTATCACAGCATTAGTATCGATAGAATCTATAGAATCAGCAAGAGAAACCTTAGAAGTCACAAGCATTATAAGAAACGCAATTATTAAAATTCCCCTTAACCTTAATCTCTTCATCTAACACCTCCTCTTTATTATTATATAATTACCCAAATATTCAAAAGTTATATAAAAAACTTGTAAAATTTACTTAATACTCAATAAATCGTATTATCAAAGTTTACACAAAAAAAGAGCTCCACTAAGAGCTCTCATTATATCAAACTATTTTACTTCTTCTGCGCTTTCCCATAAACCGTGGATATTGCAATAACTTAATGCAAATACCTTACCTGGTTTTGTAGATTTTACATAAGCGTGAGCGTGTGGTTTAGTGAATACTTCGCCTTCGCCGTGAGCTGCTGCTTGGTAAGAAGCTACTTCTACTGGGAATTTTTCTCCTTCTGGTTGGAAGAATACTTTAATCCATGCAATGTGGTGTTCGAAAGTGTTTGGGTGTTCGATTTCTTCACCTACAATTGCGCATACTTTGAATCCGTCGTCTTTTTTATCAATATGAATAACTGGAACGTGTTTTTCTGCTTTCCAATCTCCAGATTGAACTGTTTCTGTTAATTTAGCCATTAATATTACCCCCTATAAAATTTCTTACAAAGTATTTATACCCCAAATACACTAAACTAATCATTAATTACATCTGGGTTTAGTTCTTCAAGTCGGTTAATATTTTTATTCAAAAGCATCATCACACAAATGATTAATAAAATTGTTCCACAAATCACAAATAACAGCCCAATTCCTCTGCCATTTCCAACTCCAATTATTTTTGCTATGAAAGTGTCAGACAATTTGCCTCCCTTTACTAAAAGTGGATTGAACACATTATCCGCCAAAAATCCAGCCAAAATAATCGCTATAGGTGTGATAATCTTCATTAGACAATCTACCAGTGAGCCCACTCTTCCAAGCATTTTAGTCTCTATTTTCAATTGCATCAGTGAACCGAAAGTTCCATTCGCATAAGGAGTAGGAATCATAAACAAGAAAAATCCCACAGCAATAACAATCCAGCTGTAATTTATCCCCATTACTATCAATCCAATTGAACAAATTATTAAACTAAGGAAAATCGATCTTACCTTGTTTTTTTCGCTTGGAATTGCACCAGAAATTACTCCACCTAACACCATTGCAATTCCCGACACAGAATTCACAAGTCCGTAAATTTTTGTGTCATAATTACTCATTACCAACGGACCAACCAATACCATTGCAATATTAGCCACAAAATTCAAAATTGAAAACACGACTATTATTTGTATAAATCCTTGCTTTTGTTTTAACACTTCAAAAGCTATTTTCAAATCACTAACAATTGTCTTGGTAAAATTAGATTCCTTAACTTCTTCTATTTCTTGCTCGATTTTTTGTGGTAAAATCGTCAAAATAGCCACGAAGAAAGTTACAAAATCAATTGCAAACAATCCCGTCAATCCTATAAATGGAAATAACGCACCTGCAATCAACGGAGCAAGCATATTTTGAATTGCTCTGATAAGTTGCATAAACCCATTCGCTCTTGGAATGTCCTTCTTCTCAACCAAAAGTGGAATCGTTGCGTTGAATGCAGGATTTTGAAATGTTCCTAAAGTTTGCGACAAGAAAGTCAATGGATACACCATCCATACCTTCATGTGATTTGTTACAAGCAAAATCATAAGTATTACTTTAAGTACTGCATCCAGAGAATCTGTTACCACTATAATATGTTTTCGTTGTTTTCTGTCTGCCATTGATCCTGCAAATGGCGCAAATATAATTCCCGGTAAAATTTGAACTAAAAACGTCATCGCAAAAGTCGTGGCGCTTTTTGTCATCATGAAAATCCACAACGATAATCCAAATGATGAAATCCCCGACCCAAGCATAGACACAAATTGCCCAAACCATACCACCATAAATTTTTTAAATTTTTCGTTCATTAGAATCCCCTATACTGTAATTTCATTCTTGCTTTTTTCATAAAATGATACGCCACAGCATATAAAAGTATCAAATTCAACACAATTTTCTTCATATCTGCTTGATTTCCCACAATTATTTTTCTGATTTCTTGTGTTATTGTGAGTTTATAGCCAAATATCAAAAACGCTGTTGTGATAAATCCAGTAAATGATGCTACACGTTCGTAAATTAATGTAAGTGCCATGAATAAGAAGAACACACCATACATTAGAATTAATGAAAAGATTATCGCTAGTATTAAATTAGGCTTGAATTGTATTATCCCATTCAATCCATTTCCCGATAAAAATATTACAATCGCAAACAAAATCACCGCTTTTACTAACCAAACGATGCTTCTTTTGAAATAAATCATAGTGATGCTGGTTCTAGATGAAATCATATTAATCAGCCCGTCGCTTTTGATTTCAAATTCTATTGATTTGACGAGTTCAAATAACACTGTTTGTAACAAATACCATATCAAAAAATACGTGAACGATTCGTTGTTCCAATTATCCGTTGATTTTAGCATAAATGAAACGCCCGCAAGCATGATAATATCCGATATTAGCTTTGAGAAATATTCGATTTTATAGTTTTTGTTTTCATCGATGTATTTTCGTAATTCTCCGTATTTATATCCCATACAAATTACCTCTTTTCATGCTTGTTTGAATGTTTTTATCGTATGAAATTTTGACCAAAACGGACAATACAACAGCTTGTATCAAAAGCTGTATTATCAAATCATATCTCACATTATTCAGTTGTAATTGTGTAAAGATTTCACGAGCATTGTTAAATGGGAACAATATTTTGTTGATAAGTACAAGTGCTTTGTTGTTGACTTTTACGGTAATATCTCCGAAAAACAACATATAAGTTTCTGCCAAGGCGACAAAACTTCCCAACCTTTTGTAAAGTAGTGTGAAACTTGATAAGAATGTTCCCAGTTGATAAAGTATGAACACAGACACAACCATCACCAAAATTATTATAGGAATGTGGTTGAATTTCGAATAATCAAAGTTTACTGATACAAATATCAGTGTGAATATCACTATTACTTTTATCGTATTCATCAAAAATTCCACTAAATTTCTGTACAAAACAACTGATAGTATCCCTGTTTTTGATTGGACAATTGATATCAGTGTTCTGTCTGTTATTTCGTTTTGTATCAAAAACGTTGGTGATTCAATCGCATAAGTCGCATAATACCACAATATCATCATCAAAAACACGATTTCTTTTTCTTTTACAAACAGTCCATCTATGATGAAAAGTGACATCAAAAGCACTGCGATGTTTGCAAATATGACGTTGAATTTATATTTTTTGATTTCTGAGAAATCTCTGTTAAATTCCAATAACAATTTATTAAACATTTGAAATCACCCTGAAGTACACATCTTCTGCCGTCAAAGATTCTTTTCTCATACTTATAATGTCACAGTTTTTCAGTAGAAATTCCTTCTCAGCTTCGTCGTAAACTGACAATATAATTGAATTATCGGTAAATTCGTATTTCGTTTTCTTCAAATTATCTAGTAGATTTCTGTTGGTGTTTTCTATTTCAATAATGTCTTTTTGTAAGTCTTTTGAATCAAACAACTGTTTGGATGGTTTATCCAGTACGATTTTCCCTTCATTTATTAGAATTAATCTGGAGTTGATGTTTTTCATAAATGATAGGTCGTGACTTGTGAAGATGACTGTCTTTTGGTCTTCAACTGCTATTTTGTGTAGGAAATTCAACAAAATATTCATGCTATTGATGTCCAATCCATTTGTAGGTTCATCTAGGCAAATTATGTCGGGATTGGTTAGAAGTGTGACTATTAGTGAAAGTTTTTGACGATTTCCTTGCGATAATTCTGATACTTTTTTGTCCTTGAATTCTGTAAAATCGAGTTTGTTCATCAAATTATGCACTTCATTTTCATTGTAATTGACGTGGTTTAGTCCGAGAAAATACATGATGTTTTCAGTGGCTGTTAAATAATCGTAATATCCTCCACCACTTTCAAGCACAAGTTTGGTGTGTTCTCTGATTTTAGAGTTTTTGTTGGATATATTATCAACTCTGCATTCTCCTTGATCTTGGTACAATAATCCACACAAAATCTTAATTAATGTGCTTTTACCGGATCCGTTTTTCCCGATAATTGAAACTATTTCGCCCTTTTCTATTTGTAAATTCTCAACGTCAAGTACAGTATTTCCGTCGAATGATTTTTTAATATTATTAAATTGTATATACATTTGTTGCCTCTTATCTATGTAAATTGGCACCAAAACGGTGCCAATTTTATATTATTTGTCGTATTTTTCGATGTCATCGATTACTTTACCGATGTATTCTATGGTGTCTTTGAGTGGTTTATCTGTTGTGATGTCTACTCCTGCAGCTTTTGCGATTCCGACAGAATCTTCTGTGGAGCCTAATGCCAATGCTTTAAGCCATCTGTCTGCTGCTGGTTTTCCTTCTTCTACAATCATTTTGGATACTTGTGTTCCGATTGTTAGTCCTGCGGAGTAAGTGTATGGATACAATCCCATGTAGTAGTGAGGTTGTCTCATCCATGTCAATTCTGATCCTTCGTTGATTTCAACGTCTTCTCCCCAGAATTTTTGTAGTGTTTCTTTGAAGATTCTTGACAAATCATCTGCTGTGAATCCTTCTTTCTTATCGATTAGTTTGTATACTTCTCTTTGGTAGTATCCTTCGATAAAGTGTGTGACGAAGTTGTGGAAGTAGGTTCTGGAGATTATTTGTCCACACAAATATCTTCTTTCTTGGTCAGTTGTTGCTTTTTCTAGCAAGTATCTGCTCATGATGAGTTCGTTTGTTGTGGATGGTGATTCCACGAAGTACATTGATGGGTCGTTGTCCAACACGTTTTGTGTTTTTTGTGAGATGTAGGATTGTCCTGCATGTCCCAATTCGTGTGACAATACGATAGCTTCTGTTAGTTTGCCAGTCCAAGATATCAACACATAAGGATGTGCCAAGAATGGAGATGCGCAGAATGCTCCTGTTGATTTTCCAAATGTGTTTACAAAATCAATCCATTTTTCGTCAAATGCACAATCTAGCATTTTTGAATAATCTTCACCTAGAATTGAAAGTCCGTCTTTGACCAAATTCCTTGCATCTTCTACTGAAATGTTTTTGGAGAATGAGTTTTCCATATCTAGCTTCAAGTCCATGAATGTAACTTTGTCCAAATCGTATTCTTTTTTGATGATTTGGGCGTATTTTCTCATGTGTTTAGGAAGTTCTTGCATGATTACATCTAGTTGTCTGTCGTACAATTCACGAGAAATGTTTTGTCTGTCTAACAAGAAATCTATCACTGAATCGTATCCTCTTAGTTCACTTTCTGCCTTTTCTGCTTGGCAATGTGATAGATAAATCATCGCTGTTGTGTTTTTATATTTTGCAAGTTCATTGTAGAACACTTCGTATGATTTTCTTCTCAAATCTGTGTCAGGGTCGTTGTCGTAGACTCCTTCGAACAAATTGTAAGTCATTTCGTATTTTTTGCCATTTACTTCGAAATCAGGAAATGTGATGTCGTGAATTTTAGTTGTGTTGTAGATTTCGTAGAATGAGCTGAATGTTTGTGAGAATTTGCTTATCGCATTTTCCACTTCCTTGGATAAGATGTGTTCTTTTTTCTTCAACAAATCGTCGATGTATCTTGTGTTGTTGGTGTCGTTTTTGACTTCTTCGAGTGTTTGTTCATCAACTTGTACGAGTTCTGTTTCAAAAAAGCTCATTTTGTTTTCGATGTCTGCGATTTTTGTGAATGTCGCCATGGCTCTTTTTTGGGATTTTTCGTTGTGGCCATCTGCTTCTACATCAAGTGATGCGTAGTGTGCGATGCGGTCGATGTTAGCCACAATATCTCTGTAATCGTCCATTGCGTTTTTTATGATGTCTGCTGATTTGAGTTTGTTTTCGTAATTTTTCTTGAAATCATCTGCCATCAAATCTATTGTCTTCACTGCTTTTTCGAATTCTTCTCCTGTTTTATACAATGCAGACAAATCCCACATGTATTGTGGGTCTGCCTCTTCTCTTTTGCAGTATTTTAGTATATCCATTAGATTGCCCAGTTCCCTTCCTTGAATACTTCTACTTCTTTGCCGTCAGCTGTAGTTCCAACGATTCTCATATCTTCTGAACCAACCATGAAATCCACGTGAATCAATGAATCGTTGATTCCATTTTCCTTCAATTCGTCTTCATTCATGTCCACTCCGCCTTCTACGCAAGTTGGATAAGCTTGGCCGAATGCAAGGTGACAAGATGCGTTTTCGTCGAACAATGTTTTGATGAATGTGACGTTTGATTTGGAAATTGGTGATTCGTAAGGAACAAGTGCCACTTCTCCCAAGTATTTTCCATTTTCGTCAGTGTCGAACATATTCTTCAAAGTTTCCTTGCCAACTTCTGCATCAAAGTCCACAACTTTTCCATCCTTAAATTCAAATCTCATCTTGTCGATTGTGTTTCCACCGTAGTTCAAAGGCTTAGTGCTGTAAACAACGCCGTTTACCTTGTCTTTGTGAGGTGCTGTGAACACTTCTTCTGTTGGAATGTTTGGCACAAAATCATTTCCGTAATTGTCCGTTGATTGTGCAGCTATCCACACGTGTCCTTTTGGAAGTTCGATTGTCAAATCAGTTCCCAATGAGTTTGTGTAGTGAAGCTTCACAAATTGGTGCTTATTCATAAATTCTGCGTGTTTGTTCATTGTGTCCAAATGTTCATCCCACGCTTTGATAGGATCTTCTGTATCAGAACGAGTTGCTTTGAAGATTTGATCCCACAATTTTTCTACAGCTTCTTTTTCTGAAAGTTCTGGGAACACTCTTTTCGCCCAGCCAACACTTGGAGCTGCGACAACACACCAGCTGTTGATGTCATTCATTGTGTATTTTTGAATTGGCTTCATCTTTTCAGCAGAAACCTTGGATCTCATTTGAACTCTGTCGGCATCCACTCCCTTCAAGTTTTCAGGATCTTGGCAAGATACAGAAATCACCCCTGCCTTTTTTTCAAAATAGTATTTGGATTTTTCAACGATAAAATCTGGGAAGTCCTTCAAAGCTTCTTCTGATGCGTTTTCGTAGTACATTCTGTTGATTTCATCGTCATTCCATTCCATAATAACTTCGCTGCAGCCTCTTTCGTAAGCGTATTTTACCAAAAGTCTTGCAAAATCAGCTCTCTCAACTGCACAACGAATTACAATCGGTCTATCGTTTGCATTGATACCTTTTTCGATAATTAGTCTTGCGTAATTGTTTAGTTTTTTGTCAAAATTTTCCATATTATTCCTCCTTATATCACTAATAATATTATATGGTTTTCCCGATATTTTTTCAATTTTATAAAAATAAAATATTTGTAAAATACGTAAAAATCCTAGATTTTGATTGACTTTACATACCCCATATACTAAAATCTAAATATAAATGAAAGGATGAATTTATGATTAAATACGCAATTTTTGATATGGATGGAACTTTGATCGACTCCATGTACAAATGGAACAGAGTTATCTTAGATTACATTGAAAATTTGGGAATAAAACCTGACGATGATTTTATCAGGACAATCAAAACCAAAACACTTTTGACATCTATTGATTACATTCACGAAACTTTTGATATCAAAAAAACCACAGACGATGGTTTGAACTTTATATATTACACAATCAGAAACGGATATATGAACGAATTTGATTTGAAACCGGGCGTTTTGGATATGCTCGAAAAGCTAAAATCAATGGGAATTAAAATGTGTGTTGCAACAGCCACAGAAGACCAATTGGCTATTCCTGCTCTTGAAAAACAAGGGATATTGGATTATTTTGAGTTCGTGCAAACTTGTAAATCGGTGGGATACCACAAATACGAAAACGAATATTGGAATAGTGCTTTGGAAAAATTGGGCTCTAGTGTGGATGACACGATTGTGTTTGAAGATGCGCTTTACTGCATCGACACTGTGGACAAAATGGGATTTAAAATCGTGGGAATTACGGACGAATCGACAGTTAATGATTACGATGTGATTGATGAAAAAGTGGAACAATACATCGAATCGTACGATGATTTGGACTACGATTTGTTTAAATAGGAGATGGAATGAATAAAATAATTTACATGTTCATATTGTCCATGCTTCCCGTTTTGGAAATCAGAGGGTCGATGATTTACGCACTTGCAAATAATATCAACCCGGCATTGGCGTTCTTCTTGTCTGTGATTGGCAACATCTTGCCGATACCATTTTTGATTTTGTTGACACAAAAAGTATTGCAATGGTTGGATACTATCGACACTTTCAAGCCATTTGTGGATTGGATCAACAAAAAAGCACAAGAAAAAAGCAAGACTATCGACAAATACGGAAGACTTGGGCTGTATATTTTGGTGGCGATCCCACTTCCAGGAACAGGCGCTTGGACTGGCGCATTGGTGGCATCATTTTTGGGATTGAGTCCTAAAAAAAGCATGCTTCCTATAACACTTGGAGTCATCACAGCTGGAACTATCGTGATGCTTTCAACAATGGGAGTGTTGAATGTGATTAAATAATTGGCAATCAAAAAAGACCTGTGAAGGTCTTTTTTTAGATTAATTTATCTATAAGCCTTTGCTAATGATGTTGGATTTATATAATGTGACAATTTTAATGGTGATATTGGCGCATAAAAACCAGCTGTATTTGGTGGATATCCAATATCTGTTTTTGGAATACCATATCTATATGCTTGCCACACTATTTTTGAGCAATAAGTATAAGAAGTGGTTGAAAAATTACCATTTATATGATAAGGAATGCTTTTTCCTTTATAAGTTCTTTCTGCCCATCTAGCTGCATCAAGTGCATCAGTGCTATATTTATACCTATACACATTTAACCATACTTTATCATCTGGCTTTACATAGTATTTTATCCAATATTGTAAGCTTTTTGTGCTTGGATTTTGGCCAATTTTAGTGCTAAGTATTTCTTCGGAATTTATAGCTATTCCTGCATGACCAATCAAGCCAGAGCTAATAGTTCCATTTGTAACAAAAATATCTCCTCCTAGTATTCTGTACGAGCTTGCATCCGCTCTTGTAATCGTTATCTTTTCCCAATCATCTCCTAGTTGTTCTTCTAATTCTAAAGATTCTTTTTGTAACTCGTAAAATTGTTCATAAGTTACCGATTCTCCTAATACTCCTTCTTCTACAAGCTTATTATAGTCTTCTCTAGTTGGCAATCTGCTTTCATCATAAGCAAATGATGTATTACCCATAAATAGAAACGTTAACAATAAAATAATAGAAAAAAATCTTTTCATACCTTTGCCTCCTTTGTATTTTATAGTATAATAATATCATAGAAAGGATAATAAAACAATGAAAAAGAAAAAGTTTTCAATATTCAAAATACTACTAATATGTTTTGTAGTTTTTGTAGCTATAAAATGGATTATAGCTGTTCCTGTTCAAAGACATTATGGATACGAAAAGTTGTACAAATACATGGAAGTTCAAGGGATAAAAAAAAATAACATAAAAGAGATAACATCTTTTAAAAACTATCTGGATGGTTCTTATGATTACAAAGTTAAATTAAAAGATCCTGAAGGATACTCAATTAACTATATTTATACTCATTATAAAGAAATCATGGTGTATTCAATAGAATACAACTTAAATGGCAAATATAAGTCATTAGATGTAAATGAAAGAAAAAAATTCAAATATCCTCCTTTGCCTTTTGATTGGGAGGATAAATTACCAAATAATAAATAAAAATTACCTAGATTTGAAGTGAACCACCAAAATTTTGTGGTTCACTTTTTTCTAGGTAATTTTTAATTCGCATCTTTTTGTTTATTCAAATACAAATACGCCAACACTATTATTCCCAACGAGAATAAAATCATCATTCTTTCGTCTTTGCTGCCTGATTCTGGGAGTTTTTCATCTTGCGGTTCTTTCTTTTCTACTACGAGCGATTTCTTGGATAAATCAGATTGCGACAATACTACATCGAACTCACGAACTTGTCCTTCTATCAAATGAACTGCGCCGACTCCATTTTCTGTCAATCTATCTTCATTGTTCACCGTAAGCACGTAATTTCCAGGAAATAAATTGTCGAACACGACTTTTCCCTCTTCATTTGTGTATTGATGCACATACATTTCTTTTCTTCTGTCTTTCAATGAAACGAGGATTTTCTTAGCTGGTTTGTCGCCTTTTTTCACGTTGATTATCAAAGCCGACTCGAATTCTTTTTTGATTTGTTCGTTTATTTGTGAGCTGTAGATGGATTCTTCGGAATTCGGATTGATTTCGATGTCATCTATCTTGAAGTTGTCGTGTTCTTCAAAATATTCGCTCATTTTATCCACGTAAACTTCGTATTTGCCACTATCTTCCACTTCAAAATGCGCATAGCCGAACACGTCTGTTTTTGCGATGTACTTTTTATCTCTGGACTGTAATCTGACGTCGATTTCTTTTAAGGCAATCCCGTATTTGTCTGTAATTCTGTAAGTTACTTTGTATGTTTTGTCCTTGTCTTCTTTTGTCTTGCCAAATATAGTCTTGGTGTTTACGACGTTGTTTTCTAGTGTGATTACATCTTCGTCGAAGAAATATCCAGACGGAGCAGACACTACTTTTATCGTGTGTTCAGTCGGAGCAAGTCCTCGAAATTGGATTTCTCCTTTTTCGTTGGTTTGGTTCTCACGCGATTTTCCCGTCTCAACATCCGTAACGATGAGTTCCACTTTTGGTATTGGATTGCTTTTTTTGTCCAAGACCGTAATCTTGAATGTCGCATTGTCTTCATCGAGCGCTTGTTTTACTGCAAATGACAAATTCGCCTTGAAATTTTGCATTATTTTCTTGCTGACACTATCATTTTGTTCTCTATTTGGATTGATTATATTGTCTATTTTATCTATTTCCGATGCAGTGGCAATTTGCGGTATCATAACTATCACCACTAGAACGAATAGTATTTTCTTCAAAATTCTCATAACACTTCTCCTATTTAATAATATATCACAAAGGATGTGCTATTTGCTATTTTTAGGCAAAAAAAGTCGCACGAATTATCGTGCGACTTTCCTTACTCTATTTTATCAATTCTTTTACAACTGATTCACTTATTGAGTTTTCTCCACCAAATACATTAACTTTTTCAAATTTTGAGTCTTTGATAGCTTCTTTTGTAGCTTCTGGAATTTCATTTGCTTCTGTTAATAATATTGGGCAATCAATGGAGCCTATTACTAAGCTGTCTGCAAAGTTTGTTCCGTTTGCGATGTTAACTTCTTTTCTGTCTTTGAAGTCGTATTCGTAGATTTTCTTTGCTGTTTCGTAACGGTTTGCTCCTGCAATTCTTGTAGGGTTTGGTAGTTTGTTTTCTACTTCTTTGGAGATTGTTTTTTCTCCTCCTACGATTATTACTTTGTTGATTTGTTTCAATACTTCTTGTGTTGATTTTGGTATGTTGTTTGGTTGTACAAGTAGTATTGGCATGTTGTGTTTGTTTGCTAGTGGTGCCACTGTCAATGCGTCAGCGAATGTTTCACCACTTGCGATGACTGCTTGTTTTGTTCCTGTACGTTTGATGATTTCTTGTGCAATCTTAGCACTTGTTTCGTATCTGTCAGATCCAGCTATTGTTTGTACGTTGTATTTTGCTAGGCTGTTTTTAGCTTTATCTACTGAGTGGTTTCCACCTATTACGATTACATTCTTAGCGCCTAATCTCTTGATTTCTTGTGCTACTACTGAATCTAATTGATCTTTTTGTACTAACAAGATTGGTGCTTTTAATGCTTTCGATAATGCTGATGCTGATAAGCTGTCTGCGAATTTTTCGTAGTTTGCTACGATTACTGTGTCAGCAGATTCGTAGTATTTCTTGGATACTTCTACTGCTGTGTTGATTCTGTCAACTCCTGCAACTCTTGTTGTAGCTTTTGGTTGTTCAGCTGGTGTGCTTGGAGTTGTTGTTCCAGGTACACTTGGTATTACTGTTCCAGGTAGACTTGGTGTTGTTCCTGGTTTGTCGCCTGGTTTTTCGCCTGGTTTGTCGCCTGGTTTTTCGCCTGGCTTATCTCCTGGTTTTTCGCCTGGTTTGTCGCCTGGTTTTTCACCTGGTTTGTCACCTGGTTTGTCGCCTGGTTTTTCACCTGGTTTGTCACCTGGTTGTTCTGGATCTTTTGGATCTTCCTTACCAGCTTCTTTAATTTTAATTATTTCATCTTTGATTTCTTTAGCTAATTTGTCAACTTCTTGTTGAGTTGCGTCTTCTTTCTTAGCTAAATCATCAGCTTTTTTGATCAAATCTTGCAATGCTTTTTCTTGTTGTTCGTTAAGTTTATAATCATCTTTCTTCTTCAACAATTCTTCTGCATCTTCTTTTTGACCGATAAGTTTAGTTTTATCAACTTTCTTAGCTTCTTTTTCTTTGATGTTAGCTAATACTTCTTTTAATTTGTCGTTAATTTCATCAACCTTGTCTTGTGGTTGTTGTTCAGAAATAGCTTTTCTTGCTTCTTCGACTAATTTGTTAAGTTCAGCTAATTGTTCATCAGTTACTTCGTATTTTTCAGGAACTTCTACTATTGAATGTGCTTTTAATAAGTTGTTCAATAAGTCTGTTGTATTAGCAGGATCTTTTACGTTAGGATCTTTTCTGTTGATTACAACGTCTTCGATTGTTTCATTTCCTGCATCGTCGTATGCTTTGATTTGGAATGTGTTTTCGCCGATTTCCAATGGAACTTCTATTTCGAATTCTCCGTCAACGCCTCCTTCAAGTTCGAAGGCATCCCAAGTTTTGTCTATTCTTGAAAGCATTGAATTGTTAAGATACATTTCCAAATAAGTCATGTTTTCATGACCTTTTACTTTGATCTTAGCCATTGGAGCTTTTTCATCTTCGTGTTCTACAGTGTATTTAATTTCTGGAGCAACGTAGTCTTTTCTGATTCTTCTGATGATAGTATCTTCAAGAGGACGTCCTTCGATATTTTGTCCTATAACTTTTAGTTGCAATTCGTAAACAAATCCATCTTCTAATCCAGAGATGTCTAATTCGTGATCAAATACGAATTTGCCATCTTTATCTTTTTCAACTTTGATTCCTTGAACTTCAGTTCCTTCAACTTGTTTACCATCTTTAGTGATAGTTAATGTTAACTTGTCTAATTGATTGATATGAGTAACATTACCTTGTACGTGAATCTTCTTGTAAGATTCTGGGTTTTCTTTGTCTTCGTATTTACCAAATGCTGCATAGTAATCAGGGTTTTCCACTGTGATTACAGGCATTGTGTAAACTGGTTTTTCTGGTTTTTCTTCTGGTTGTGTTGGCTTATCATCTGGTTTTTCTTCATCTTTTACGATTACAGGGATTGTGTAGTAAATTTCCTTGTCGCCAATATATACCTTTACTTTGATTTCGTATTCACCAGGTTTTTTATTATCAAAATCTGCGTCCATAATATAAATATCGGCATTTTCTGGTAAGAAATCAAGGTGTTTTTTGATTCCATCTTCATCTGGTACATCTTCACCAACTTTTAATTCAATTGGTTTGATTGCTTCAACAATAACTGGAATTGAGTAATTAGTTTGTTCTTCGCCATTTTTAACTGAAACTACAATCGTAAATTCGCCAGCTTTTTTAGTGTTTTCAATATTTCTTACAATCTTGAATTCTGCATTTTCAGGAATATCTTTTACTTTTTCTCTGATTTGTTTTTCAACTTGTTCTTCTGTTGGAACTGGGTCATTAACCATTAATTTGATTGGAGCAATTTCTACATCAGAAGATTTAACTTTAGTTTCAATATCCATTCCTTCAACATTTCTAGAGTTATCCCAAGCGTAAATGCTTAAGTTAGCCAAGTCAAATCCATCAGCTATTTTGAATTCATAAGAATAATCTCTTACTATATCAATATCTTTAAATTGAGGATCTTTTCTAACTTCTTGTTCGTGATATTCACCAGTTTTTAAGTTTTCATATCCTACACTAAATACACCTGATAAGTTATCTTTTGCAATTACTTTTATAGTTCCTTTGTCTGGTTCGTATTTGTAGCTTAATTTAGGTGCTGTGTCATCTAACAATATATTGTATTGATATTTTTGTTCCTTAGCATCTTTGTAGTCTACATGACCTGTGATTTGATAGATGTATTGTCCTTCATCAACTTTTTTGTCATTCATGTCTTTGAAGTCCCAAGCAGCTCCACCTGGAACGTATTCGAAGTTGTATTGACTATCTCCACCTTTGTACAATCCATTTACTTTTAGAAGAATTGGGTCGATGAATAAGTTTCTCAATACTTTGCCATCTTTATTTAAGATGTCGTATTTTACATCAAGGGCGTTTCTCATGATTGTGATTACTGGTGCAACTTCTACATTCATTCCTTCTTGTTTATGTGAATTTACGAATACAGTTGGTTTGCCGTCGACATTCCAAGCATTCCAGTAGTTCCATCCACCTTTTTCTTGTCTTCTCATAAATCCAGCTTTATCGATTCCACCATCAGGATATTCTATTGGTTTGTAGTTTACATTGTCGCTGAAATCAGGCATGTTATCCAAGAATTGTGGTTCTGACCAATCTCCCTTAAATCCAGTGTAAGGAACTGAAAGTGTAGGATTAGTTTTTGAATCGAACATTACATATCCTTGTGCAAATTGATTCTTGTCAATATTTTTTGTAGATATTGTTGCAGTGTATTCTACTTCTTTTCCTGCTGGTACTGTAACGTCTGTTAAAGTTTTTTCTTCTGCTACAGATGAATGTTCTGTGTATCTTCCATCTTTTACTTCATCTTTTAATGAGATGTATTTTGGCGTAAATGTGATGTCTTTGTCAGAGTAGTTTTTCAATTTAAATGTTGCATTAAATTGTTCTTTAACTTCTCCAAGTTCTAATTTACCGTCTTCTTTTGTATCTTTTCCACCTGTAGCTGTAACAGTTGCGTATGTCTTAACTACATTTTCAAGGTTAACAAGACCTGCACCTTGTTGTTTTGGAGTGTACAATGAAGCTTCATCTACTTCTGTGTCTTTTACAGGAGTTGCTGTATTCATCATTACCAAAACTGTCAAGTATTCTTGGATTGGGTCTGGTTTTCCATCAGCAGTTCTCTTCAACATACCAGCATCGTACAATCTTTGCATTACCAATGCACTTGCACCTGCAACTTGTGGAGTTGCCATTGAAGTACCACTCATTGTAGTGTATTTGTCATCGTTAATTGTTGAGTAGATTTGTCCACCAACACCTGCGATGTCTGGTTTCAATCTCAAATCTGGTGTGATTCCCCAAGATGAGAACTCACTCATTTGTCTACCTTTTGGGTTATTAACAGAATGTACTTTAGTGATGTTGATTAGTTGATTTGGTTTTGTTTTTTGTAAATTTATTAATTTTAATCCGTCATCATGACTAATGAATACAGAAGGAAAATCTGTTAGTTCCATTCCAGACATGAAAGATAATTGACTGCCATTTTCAGAGTTAAAAATTACGATACCTTTTGCACCATTTTCTTTTGCTAATAGAGCTTTTTCATTAAAAGATGCTCCTCCTCTTTCCGCAAGGACGATTTTACCTTCAACTACTTTGCCATCGTAATGTTCCTTTTGATCATTTCCCAATCCAACATAAACATAAGGTAGCTTTCCTGTTGTTGTCTTTTCGTTTTCGCCTTCTGCAGTACCTGCTGAGATTGCAGATTCTCCTTCAACTTCTACAACTCTTCCTCTCATTTTTGTGTTTTCCATTGATGCTACTGCATAAGATGGATCTGCAACTGCAGGGTGTCCTGTAGTACCAAAATCAGGGTTAATAGCTAAGTTAGTCTTACCTTCTCCACCCCAGTTTGTAACACGGTCATTACCCATGGCAACTGCGCATACAACTCCGGCTTTCTTTGCTTTATTGAATGCTTCGTTAGTAGGAGACACGCCTTCTCTACTGTAGCCTGAACCCATTCCCAAACTCATGTTCAATACGTCTGCGCCAAGCTTTACAGAATCGTCAATCGCTTTCAACCATACTTCTTCGTATACTGTAGATACTAATGCATCGTTGCTGAATACCTTCATCGCTAATAATTGTGCGTTTGGTGCTACTCCCTTTACTCCTTCATTTTCTGCATCACCATTTGCAGCAACTATACCAGCTACGTGCATTCCGTGGTATCCACCGATTCCAGAATCTCTGATTTCTTCTGATTCATCAGCGTAGTTGTATCCATAAGGAACTTTTCTGTTGTACCATTTACCTTTTAATCCATTTTCTCTAATAACTTTGTTTACTTCGTCTTCGCTACTGTATTTTGATTTGATATCAGGAGATAATTTCATGTCTTTGTGAGATGGATCGACACCAGTATCTATAATACTAATTAACATTCCTTGTCCTGAGAAAGTGTATTGATCCCATAAAGTATCTGCCTTAATCATTCCTGGAGCTGAAGCCAAGTTTGGAGATGCTCCTCCTTTTGGTCTTTCAGCCTTCATTTGAGTTGTAACCTTTTTAACTCCTGGTTGTTTTCTCAATTTGTCGATGTCTTTTGCTTTAACTTTTGCTGAGAAACCTGTGATAACTGCAGAAAATTCATCTTCTTTGTCAACTTTAACGTTTTCTTTGTTAAGTTTAGTTTTGATGTTTTCTGAAGTTTTCTTTACTTCTGCTTCAGATGCCTTCACGGCTTTTGAGAATCTCGCACTCTTTACGTTTGGTTCTCTTTCGATAGCAGCCTTGTCACTAGTTTCTACGATAACTTTGACTTCTTGGTCTGCCTTTACGCCTTGTTCTTGAAGTTTAGCATATGTAGTGCTATCTGTTTGATTAGTTGCGAATGTCGTTGCACTTGGCAATACTAATGAAAACAATAACACACCAGCCAAAAACTTTTTGGAATATGGTTTCATATTTCCCTCCTACTTTTTTATACGCAAAAACGGCAAAATAATTGCTTTTTGCTCATAAGATAATTTTACTTAACAAAATAGTAAATGTCAAACTAATTTTGAAATTAGCATTTAATAAATATACTTCTATCGTTTTCATCAAAATAAAGATAATAATCCACGCATTTCGCAAATTAAGTCGTTTTATTTGGACGAATTACTGATAACATTTATTGTTCATTGTTTTTTTATTATTTAATTGAATAATAATGTGTAAAATCAGCGTGTTTGTTACATTATTTTTCAAAAATATTTTTTCAAACAAATTTTATTATCAAATCTGTTACCATAAATTTTTCAGAATTTGTTACTATTAACCACCACATAAATACTCTATAATATATAATGAGGAGGATTAAATGAACACTAGAAAAATAACTACAGCAGCGATTTTCATCGCGCTTACAACGTTTTTTACAATGGTAATCAAAATCCCTGTGTCCCCTGCGATGGGTTACGTTAATCTTGGAGACTTCATTATATTATTATCCACTGTCGCATTCGGACCAGTTATCGGAATGATTGCCGCTGCGTTTGGCTCAAGCTTGGCAGATTTGTTGCTTGGATATGCAGCGTTTGCACCATTTACATTCGTAGTCAAAGGTTTGATGGCGCTTGTAATGGGATTGTTCTTGAAAAAAATCAACAACCAAAAAACATCCACAGTTCTAACTGCGGGAGTTATCTGTGAATTGGTGATGGTTGTGGGATATTACTTCACATCTGTAATTCTTTACGGAAACAAAACAGCAATCGCTACAATTCTTCCAAACTCAGTCCAAGCCGCAGTGAATTTCGTTATATTTGCTCTTATTTGGAAGAGATTTTTGAAAATAACTGAGTCTATGTTGAAAAACTAGGAGCATTTTATGAAGAAATTACTAATACTATTTTCTTATTTGGCACAAATTATTGTATTAATCGGACTGATATTTTTTGATGGATTCGGTCAACAAGGATTCTGTTTGTTGTATTTGATTCCGTTTGCTATTTTGAATTTGGCTCTAAGAAATCAAATATCCAACAAAAATTTCAGACTAATTCACATTATAATCAATGTAATATCAATTTTCGCGTTTGCGATTTTAATGATATTATCATTTGTATTTCCAGTTTCAAACAAATAAATTATTCTACAAACCAAAAAACACAGCCTGTCACTAATTTAGTGATGAGGCTGTGTTTTGTTTTTTGTTGAATACGAAAAGTATCGCGTGTGCGAGGATAATTCCACACATCACATCGATGATGCTGTGTTGTTTTACAAGTATTGTGCTTATGCAGATTCCAACGTCCCACAACACGAACAATACTTTGAGTTTTCCATTATTTTTCAATATTTTTCGAAATTGATTGTCGATTATCACGGTTGTCGACACGTGAATGCTTGGACACACGTTATTCGGCGGGTCTATCTTGTGAATTCCTTTTATTATCCACGCACAAATATCATTTCCAGTGATGTCTGTTACTCTGATGTCAAGTGCTGTCGGATATATCACATAAATTATCAAAGATATGTACATCGCCAAAAACATCGGAATGATTATGTTGTACATATTATCGTATGATTTTCTCTTTAATAGATACACAAATGGTATCACTAGCATCAGAAACCACGACGAATACATAAGTATCGCTGGTTTATAAAAAGGAATGTAGTCGTCTAGTTTAGAATATACTATGTGATAATTTCTATTGGGTATTTTTTCCATTGCAAAAAACCACACCAAATAAACTGCATAGACTTCAAGTATGAATTTGAGTGGGTTTTGATCGTAAATTCGTTTAATGTTTTTCATTTTAATAAAAGTTTCTTCTTTGATATCCTCTTGTAATAGCTATAATTGGCTTATAGTCAGTGATTTGCGATAGGATTTTGCCTTTCACAATATCAACTATTTCCTTGTCTTCCATTTTCTCATCTATATCTACTCTGATGTCAAAAATCATCTCGTCGCCTTCTTTTTTCGGACAAATTCTAAAATCGTTCAATATCCAATCTTCGTTGACATCGGTGATGATTTTCTCGACAATTTCGTGCAAGTTTTGAACTTTCGGATTGTTTACTGCCAACGGATCCATGTGAATCGTCGAATACACGCCCTTTTTTTCTATCAAATCCCTTTCAATTCTATCTGCCAGTGAATGTAGTTTGATGAATTCTTCGGAACTATCCACTTCCACATCCACAGTTATGAAGATGTGACCTGGGCCGTAATCGTGAACTCTCAAATCGTGTGCACCGTAAATTCCGTCATAAGATGTGATGAAATCGATGATTTCTCGCTCGAATTTTCTAGATGCACCCGTTCCCAAAAGTTTGTCCACAGTGTCAGTTATCATTTCAAATCCGTTTTTGATGATGATAACACCACCCAAAAGTCCGATGTATGCGTCGATATTAAGTCCTGTCAATTTGAATACTACGACAGAAATAAGTACGATGGATGTGGATATGCAGTCGCTTTTTGAATCCACAGATGTCGCCATCAACAAATCTGAGTCGATTTTCTTGGAAATTTTGTAATAAAATTTGCTTAGCCAAAACTTCGCCACAATCGCTACTATTAGAACAATCAACGAATATATGTTGAATGTGATAATTTCTGGATGAATAATCTTCTTAAATGATGCAACGACCAATTTCACCCCGATATAAATGACCAAAATCGTAATCAATGACGAGAAGATGTACTCCAATCGTGAATGACCGTACGGATGTTTTTCATCGGCGGGTTTCGTGCTCATACTAAAGCTTAGAACCATCAGAATAATACTGAAACAATCCGATAAATTGTTGATAGCATCAGCCATTATCGCTATGGAATTAGTGAGTAATCCTATTATTAGTTTAGTAGAAAACAAAAATAAGTTAATGAACAATCCCACAGCACTGCTCAAATTCCCGTATGATCTACGCGTAGTGAAGCTTTGCGTGTCCTCGTAATTTTTAACAAATTTTTGAATCAAAAAATCTATCATAAAATCCTTCCTTAAAATGTAATTATTTTATTATTATATCAGAGTTTATATCAAATGTTCACAATTAACAAAATATTTACAATCTTACCGTTTCTTTTAGAATAATCAACTTATCCCCAACATTAAGCGTAACATTGCCCGAAGGAACGATGATTTCGCCATTCTTTGATTGAATCATAACCACAAGTTCAGAATCAATCATGTCGATATCCTTTAACTTTTTACCATTCCAGTTGTTTTTGTCGCTGATTGTGATTTCAACCAAACCGTAACCTGTCGGATCAAAATAAGATTTGCCGCCAATTACAACAGTGTCATCTGCACAAATCACAGTATCACCACGTGGAACTACAAGTTTGTTATCTCTTATAATTTTTGCAACAATTATATCGAAGTGAAGCCCAATCTCGCTAACCTTTTTTCCTACAAGTTCACTGTGCTCATTTATTTTAGTTTCGATAAAACCAACATCGCTTTTAGTGCTGTAGTAATTGAAAGTTTTAAGGACAGTATCGTCGGGATCAATCATATCGGTTTTCCTACAAATAATCGGAAAAAGTGAGCCTTGAATTAAACAAGACAACAGACAAATCACGAAAATTATGTGGAACAAATCCACAGATAACTTTGCGTTACTGTTGATAACCATAATCGCAAACGCAATCGCAGCTGCGCCTCTGAAACCCGCCGCAGAAATTACAATAAGTTGATTCTTCTTATAGCCAAAAGGTTTCAAAAGCAAAATACTTGCCAATGGTCTTGCAATAATTGTGATAAAAACCATCACCAAGAAAGCCACAGGAACAGCCCTCACGATGCTTTTAGGATCTGCCAAAAGTCCCAGCAAAAAGAACAAACCAATCTGCATTATTCCCGAAAAACCGTCGAAGAAGAACACAACCTCTTTCTTCCTATAATATTCCAAATTCCCAATCATAATTCCCAGTACATACACTGACAAGAACGCATTTCCTCCCAAATTCTTGCTAATCGCAAAAGTTAGAAGTGCACAGGAAATAATCAGAACAGTGAACAGACCGTCTTGTGAGAAATCTATCTTGAAAATCAATTTTTCGGTTAATTTTGCCATCAAAAATCCTACCAACAGCCCAATTCCAACTTGAAGCAAAATCAGTTTGAACACAGAAGTCTTTGACCCCATCAAAATCGACAAGAAAATCATCGTCATAGTGTAAGCTGTCGGATCGTTAGAACCACTTTCAATCTCAAGCATGGATGCAGTGGAGTATTTGAGATTCAAATTCTTGCTTCGTAAAATCGAACTCACCGAAGCAAAATCCGTGGAACCTACAACGGATCCTAAAAGCATGGATTCCACGAAACTGATTCTAAGTACAAAATAACAAAAAGCTCCCGTAAGAACAGACGTTAACACAACACCTGCACTTGCCATGATAACTCCCTGTGTTGTCACTGATTTTGCCATTTGCAAATTCGTACCGAAACCACCGTAGAACATAATAATCAAAAGCGCAACGCTTGAAAATTCGTCCACAAACCTGTAATTATTGAAATCTTTTCCTAAAAAATTAAACGATATTCCTAAAATAATAAACAATAGAAACGACGGAATACCATATCTATTTGAAAATTTAACAGCCAAAAGCGCCAACAAAAGCACAACTGCCACGATTAAAATATACATAAACCCTCCTTGGGAAATTTATAAATGAATGATAAATTAATTATAGTATATCATAATCGTAAATTGATTATTTGTATAAAAAATCTATTAATTGTATGTCATTTATAGAAAATGACACAAATTTACCATGAAAACAGCCCATTTATAAATTATTTCAATAAATGGAATACAAATTTTACGATATAATAAGTATATAGAATATTTTAGGAGGGATTACATAATGAAGAAATTCATTAAAGCTTTGACATTGTTTGCAATGATTTTAGTATTGGCAACTGGTTGCCAAAAGGCTGCTCCTGGAGCTGATAACAAAGGTCCTGGAACTGCAAAAGACGGTAACGAACAAAAAATTGAAACTGCAAGTATGAAACTTGTAAAAGCTGTCAATAAAGGTGGATATGAACTTGTATCTACAGAAGATTTGAATTCATGGATTGATCAAAAGAAAGACATGGTTATAGTTGACACTATGCCTGCTAAATCTTTTGACAAAAACAGAATTCCTGGAGCTGTAAATGCTGAATTGCCTATGAAAGCTGACGAAATAAAACCAGAACAAAAAGAAGCTTTCTTGAAAGCTTTGGGCGAAGACAAAAACAAAACTGTAGTTGTATATTGTGGTTTTGTTGGCTGTGCAAGAAGTGATGTCGGCGCAGTTATCGCAAAAGAAGCTGGTTTTACAAATGTATATCGTCAACCAGGTGGAATTGTTGCTTGGATGGATGCAGGATATAAAATCGAAGGTTCTGCAGCAAAATAAGATATTTAATTGGGCAATATTTCATATATTGCCTAATTTTATGTAAAAATATATAAAGGAGGATGTTTTTTTGAAAAAAGCATTAAAGATTTTACTTTTATTGGTATTTGTGGTTAGTTTATCAGCTTGTGCTAAGAATAACTCACAAGAAACTACTGAAACTAAGAAGGAAGAAACTGCAAAGGAAGACACTAATAAGGTAGAAGTTAAAAAAGACGAAGAAAAGAAAGAAGAAAACTTCGCAGAAAGAAAAGGAACTTTGACAACAAATGTTGATTTGTCAAAATACGATAAGGGTAAATCTGTAAAATTATGGTTACCAATTCCACAAGATTCAGAATACCAAAAAATTACTAATGTAAAGGTAGATTTGGATGAAGCTCACGCTAAACAACAACAAACTACTGACAAGTTAGGAAACAAAATGCTTTATGTTGAATGGGACAATGAAGCTACTGATCGTAAGGTTTCATTATCTTTTGATGCTGACCGTAAGGAAATCAAAAGAGGAGAACTTACTGAAAAAGAAGACCAAGCTAAGAAGGACGAACTTAAAGAATTCTTACAACCAAACAGCATGATGCCTGTTGATGGCAAAGTAAAAGAACTTGCTGACAAAATCACTGAAGGCAAGACTACTGATTTGGACAAGGTAAAAGCAATCTACGATTGGACTATCGCTAATATGAATCGTGACGAATCTGTAAAAGGTTGCGGTACTGGTGAAGTTGAAAAATTATTGGATCATCCACAAGGAAAATGTACTGATATCCACTCAGTTTTCGTATCTTTGTGTAGAGCTGCTGGCGTTCCTGCACGTGAAATCTTCGGTGTAAGAATGAGCAAGAAAGCTTCTGATGATATGACTAAAGGTCAACACTGCTGGTCTGAATTCTACCTTCAAGGTCAAGGTTGGGTAAAAGCAGATCCAGGCGATGTTTTGAAAGCTGTTTTGAAACAAAAATTAGACAAATCTGATGAAAAAACAAAAGAACTTGCTGATTATTATTGGGGCGGAATGGATTCACTTCGTGTAGCATTAACTACAGGTCGTGATCTTACTCTTGAACCAAAACAAGATGACAAACCACTTAATAACTTTGGTTATCCATACGCTGAAGTAGAAGGAAAAGCTCTTGATTATTACAATCCAGCAGATTTTGAATATAATATCAAATTTGAAGAAGCAAAATAAATTGTATATTTAAGTAAGAAAATCGGCTCTTAGTGAGCCGATTTTTTTCATACCAAAAAACGGCAAATCTCGTGTGAGACTTACCGTTTTGTTAGAAAAATTTTAGGAAATGATATATGAAATTAAGGTTATCTGTTTAAGTTAGTGAGGATGGCGTTGAGCTTTTCAATGGAAATTTTGATGTCTTCTAATCTGGATTCAACTCTGATTAGAAGAAATGCTGTCACTGAAATGGGAAAGCCGACGTTACCGACAAAACTTAAGAATTCGTCCATGTGTTATCCTTATTGTATATTCATTGGTTTCTTGTCTACAGTTACGATATCTGCTGAGATTTTCTTGTTGTAGACAGCTGTTTTGCCAGTGAATACTTCTGTTTGTAAGATTTGATCCATTGCGTTTTTGATTTGTTCATCAGTTTTTGCACGATCATAGTTGGTTAAGTTGATAGTCATGGTTTCATTTGAATCATTGCCTATTTTGATTTGTAAATATTCTTGCATCTAAATACCTCCTAAAGTTCTGTTTCTTCTACTACATACGCGTGTTTTTCATTAGAATCTACTAATGAATTGATAGTGTATGCTGCTGTTTTCAAGTTTTCGTTAGTAACTCCTGATTTTAAGTTACTGAATGTTTTGGAACTTTTCTTTTGTGTTCCGTTTGCATCATATACTGAAGTGATTTTTAATTTTTTCATTTTCACTCCCCCTTTCATTTATACATACATTGACGATGGCGTTATTACTATTCTGTTTTGAAAAATTTGGGTATAATGTAATTAACACAAGAAAGGTTGTGAAATTTATGAAAAGGTTATTTAAAATTCTACTTACAATTGTAGTCGTTTACTTAATTGTCGGATGGACTTACAATCACCCAGTTCAATATTTTTGTGGCAAACACAAGCTGTATTCTTTTATGGAAAAGCAAGGAACAAGCAAAGATAATATTTTGAAGATTTCATCGGGATATAATTATAAAAATGGAGATTATGATTTTTATGTGATTTTCAAGGATGATCCATTGGTTGAATACCGTTACAGTTATCATTTGACTTATTTTAGCTTGTCTAATTTGCCGCATTTGTTTGAAGATACCGACAAAATCAATGTTTCAATTTACGAATACGCTACTGGAAGTCCTATTGGAAACACTTATTTCAAAAAGGCAAAATACATGAAATACACTGATGGATGGTATTAAGAGGTGAATATGAAAAATAAATTATTCAAATTTGTCAAAATTGTGATCTGTATTTTTGTAATTTACAATGTTGTGTGGTGGGTTGTTGATCATCCAATTCAAAACCATTTCGCAAACAAAAAGCTTGACCAAGTCCTCGCTTTACAAGGAACAGACAGATCGAACATCAAATCAATCGAACAAAATAGTGAACCAAGTAAGAACACTACAAGTTTTACGATATATTTCAAAGACGATCCCAATACACAATACGAGTACCGATATTTCTTGTACTCCAATGTTTATTTGAACCCTAGAAAAAACAACTACAATAAGATGTTTTGTTTTGCTTATGATAAAAAATTAGAAAAAGAAAAAAACATGAACGACAATCACAATTACCTTGCAAGAAAGCCGTTCGCTGATTATATCAAATATCAAAACTGTTTAAATACATGGAAATAATTGCCCACAAAATAAATAAGCTCATCTAATAAGATGAGCTTGTTGTTTTTATAAATTGTATTTAGATTGATGTAGTATTATTTCACATTCAATTCTTTTTCTAGTGCTTCGGTGAGAATTTTGGAGAAATTAATGTTTTTGTATTGTCCTAGCATGTTCAAGTGATTCGGAATAGTAAGTGTTTTTTTGGTATTCACAACTTTTACTTTAGAAAATTCGTAAGGTAACCACACATTGACATAAACGACAAATTCTCCTTCTTTGAGTTCTTTCATTATATCTTCTATATTAGAAGCTTTCTTGTATTCATCTTCTTCAAGATCATAAAAAATTAATCCAAAAACTTCCTTGATATTTTTCAATGCTTCTTCAATTGTATCTCCTTCAGCATAAATTTCTTCGTAATCATAGCATTGAGCAAAATATCCTCCATCTTCCTTGCTCATTACAACTGGATACAAAATATCATTTTTCATAATATCACACTCCTAAATTTCGAGAGATAGCGGCTGGTTTACCAACCAGCCTGTTTGTATATGCTCTTTAAAGTTTTTGTTGTAAAATCCTTTTGTGGATGTGCAACAGTTACAATCCCTTTTTTCACAGGATGTTTAAACTTGTGATGACTGCCATTGACGCTAACCAAATACCAGCCATCTTTTTTGAGCATTTTTATTATCTCTCTTGAGGTTTTTGACGTCATAGTTAGCCTCCATAATTATTATAACACGTATAAAACACGTGTCAATATTATGGATAATTTTTCCCAATCAAAAAGCTCACCTAATAAGATGAGCTTGTTGCTTTTATAAATTGTAGTAGCGCAACGACTGCTGATAGGATGATTGCTACGTTGTAATCCAATTCGAAAATATTTTTGGCAAATACCGCCATTAATATTGCAAATACTGAAAGATTCACGAACAGCACGTATTCTAGCTTGGATGTTTTGTGCTTGATGATTTTGTAAGTCAAATACACAAACATCAGTATAAACACTGTTATTATAACTGGAATTACGATATTCATGTCGACAAGTTGCTCGAACATCATGTTTTTGTACATTACGTGTCGTTGCATTCCCATTTTGTGTTTGGTGAAATAATGCACGATAAATATCGCAAACAAAGCTATGATTTGTATTACAGATAAAATTCTTCTAAATATTTTCATTATTTTGTTGCTTTGTCGTTTGGTAATTTGTCAACTGTTGTGAATTCTACGTCCTTGTCTTTAGGATCTCCAACTTGTACTGGAAGTTCTTTATGCATTTGCCATTCGTTCCAACCACCATCAAAGATTGTTGGGTTCAATCCGTTTTCAAATGCTATAAACCAAGGCAAAGTTGCTCTCCAACCTGTTCCACAGTAGAATGACATTTCTTTGTCTGTAGATATTCCTTGTTCTTCCCACATTTTCTTAACTTCATCAAATGATTTGTAAGTTCCATCTGGGTTTGTGTAGAAAGACATATCAGAGTTGTCTTTTCCTGATTTACCCCACAATGCGCCTTTTGGTTCACCATCTTTTGGAATGTAAGAATATCCTGATTCAATTCCCTTCCATTCTTTTTCACTTCTGATTGAAATTAATTGGAAGTTCTTGTCGTTTTCAAGCTTGTCTTTTGCTTGATCCAAAGAAATCAAATATTCTGGATGAGCTGGGATTTTTGTTCCAAAATCAGTTACTGCGACTGGTTTGTTTTCAGTAGTTTCTGTTTCAAATCCTTTATCTTTCCAAGCTTTAATTCCACCGTTTAAAATCTTAACGTGTTCAACGCCTGCATACATATAAGTGAATGCAACTCTTGTTGCTCCAGTATTTGGTCCGTAAACTATAACTGTCTTGTCTTTTGTAATTCCTTGTGATAATAATGCTTTTTCGATTTCCTCAGGAGATCTCAAATTCCACACTGGACCAACTTCGATTGAATCTGTGTTAACATGGATGGCACCTTTGATGTGACCATTTTCTTTCAAATAATCTGGGCTGTCCTTAGCTTCTCCCCAAGTTGCTTCAACTACAACGTAATCTTTTACATCGCTTTTTCCGTCGATTACATCCTTTACATATTGTGGATTGACGAAGATTTCTCTGTCAACTTCTTTATTTGATGATTCTTCCTTCTTTTCATCAACCTTTTCTTCTGTTTTTTGTTCAGTCTTTTGTTCTTGTTTAGTGTTATCTTTGTCGTCATTTTTAGCACATGATGTGAAAGCCATGCTAACAACGGCAACTAATAGCAATAATTTGTATAGTTTTTTCATAATTCCTCCTAGAATTAATTTGTTACAAATTTATTTTACCATATTATTTTAAAATCA
Source organism: Finegoldia magna (assembly GCF_002243175.1). Classification (GTDB taxonomy): domain Bacteria; phylum Bacillota; class Clostridia; order Tissierellales; family Peptoniphilaceae; genus Finegoldia; species Finegoldia magna_J. The sequence continues at coordinate 162,516 of NZ_NDYF01000017.1, read as the reverse complement.
TTTATTGGTTTTTTCTATAAATGAAAAAATGGTATAATGTAATCAAATAAGCAGGTGATTTAATGACACAAAAATCTGAAAGTTTACAAATTATGTTCATACTAACACTAATCGGAGGGTTCTTGGATAGTTATAGCTACGTAACACGTGGTGGAGTTTTCGCATTCGCACAAACAGGAAATCTCGTACTACTCTCGATTAATATTTGCTACGGGAATTTGGACAAAATAGTGCGCTATGTTATGCCGATTATCGCATTCATTTTGGGGACAACTCTGGTTAGAATATTTGAAAAAAAGCACAAATACATGAAAATCGTACATTGGAGACAAGTTATCATAGTTTTTGAAGGAATAATCCTTGCATTAGTTGGATTTATCCCAGAAAATTTGAACAAATTAGCATGTCTTCTCATATCATTCGTGTGCGCAATGCAAATCGAAGCGTTTCGAAGATTTAATGGAGTGGATTTAATGACCACAATGTGCACAGGTAATTTGAAAAAAGCAACCGACAGACTCATCGACTACTTCTACACAAAAGATAACAACCTACTCAAAGCATCATTTACGACATATTCTGCAATCTTGATATTCATACTAGGTTGTATAATCGGAACATTAACATCAATTGTCTACTCAACAAAATCAATACTCATACTTCCTGTCATAATACTCATCGCATTCATCATAATGCACGAAACAGAAAGGAACAAATAATGAAACAAATGAAAAACCCAAATGAAACAAATGGATATGTAATGCTTTACACAATGCAAGATAAAAGATCACTAGACGTATTGAAAAAAGAAAAAAGATTCATAAACAAATTGGAATACGCAAGTGAACATTTGGGAGACATCTATGAGTTTTTTAGAGAAAAATACACCTATTTTGTCAAACAAGCAGAACAAATCGTCCCAAAACCTGATGATGTAAAACTACCAATATGGTGCTCAGTTAGTAACAAAAACTGCATGAAACCAGACGAAAACTCCGTAGCGTATTGCCTCAAAGTACCCGCAGAAAAGATAGTCTATCTAGATGGAGCAAAATGGGACTACGTCCTCAACAACCACTATGTACCATTAAATGAAGAAGATTTGAAACAGTACTACAAATATTTAAAAGATAACAAAATGCCCAACCCATTTATAATAGGCTCCGAAGATTATAGATATTTGTATCCTGAAGAATACAAAAAAATCTACCAAAGCTACAAACGAATCTTCGACATCGATGAATGGAACATTTTCGCAGTCCAAGGAAACATCTGGGAAATCACAGAAGACATGATAGTCAAAGTATACTACCATGACGACCCAATAGATATATCAGAAGAAAATTTAATAGATTATTTGTAAAAATTAATTGATACAATATAATTGAAAAGGAAATGAAAAATATGGAATTTATTATAAAAGAAATAGTAGATAAAAAAGAAAAAGAAAAAATATCGAGAGAAGTCTTGAATGACTTGCCAGAATGGTTCGGCATGCCAGAAAGCACTGAAGAATATATCGTAGATTCCCAAAACAAGCCATTTTTAGCGTGCTTTTTAGAAGAAAATCCTGTTGGTTTTGTAGTTTTAAATAATACAAGCCCAGATTGTGCGGATATATTTGTAATGGGAATCAAAAAGAAATTCCACCGTCAAGGGCTAGGAAAAAAATTAAATGAAGCCTATGAAAATTTGGCTAGAAAACTAGGATACATCTATTCACAAGTAAAAACAGTAGAAACAGGTCACTACGAAGAATACGACATAACCAACAGCTTTTACCAAGCCATGGGCTATAAAAAACTAGAAGTATTCCCAGATTTGTGGGATGAATGGAACCCTTGCCAAATTTATATAAAATTCCTTGGCAAATAAAAAAATCATCCAAAGCTAAGAATATCATACGGAGAAAATAAGTATAAATCCAAGTGAAATAAGCCGTCAAGAATCGCACTGTTTGAGCGTCAGCGAGTTTGCGATTTCAGGCTTATGAGCTTAGGATTTATTTATTTTCGTAGTCTAGATATTCGTGCTTGATGATTTTTTAAATTTAGAGCTGAAACAATCTATGTAGATAAATTCAAAAAGTATATTACCAAAATTACATTCAGATTTTTCTGAAAAAATCCGACCAACTTGACTCTAAAAAATACAAGGTAGATTATTACCTGTAATTTTGGTTTTCTACTCATCTTTTCTTTTCCTTATAAAGTATTTTAATAAGCATCAAAAAAAGCAGTTAAGCCTTATTGCTAAGAATATCATACGGAGAAAATTCAAGTTGTTTCAAATCGAAGAAACCCGGCTAAAATTTGACCGCCGAACGTAGTGAGCTTCAAATTTTAGGGTTTCGAGATTTAGAAATAACAAATTTTCGTAGTCTAGATATTCGTGCAATATGCCTAATTGCGTGAGTTTACCTATCTAAGCAATAAATATTCAAACAACAAACTTCTTCTACACAAAATTCCCCATTTCAAAACCAAGTATGTTGATAAATTATAAAAAGTAGATTACCAAAATTACATTCAGATTTTCCTTGGAAAAATCCGACCAACTTGACTCTAAAAATTTTCCGTAGATTATTACCTGTAATTTTGGTTTTCTACACATCTTTATTCTTCCCTATAAAGTATTTTAATAAGCAACAAAAAAAGCAGTTAAGCCTTATTGCTAAGAATATCATACGGAGAAAATAAACATAAATCCAAGTGAAATAAGCCGTCAAAAATCGCACTGTTTGAGCGTCAGCGAGTTTGCGATTTTAGGCTTATGAGCTTAGGATTTATTTATTTTTGTAGTCTAGATATTCGTGCAATATGCTTAACTGCGTAAACTTACCTATGTTAGCAATGCAATTATTCACCTACCTAAGCAACAAAAAAACAGCTAAGCATATTTGCGATATGCTTAACTGCATGAGTTTTCCTATCTAAGTAAATCAATAACTTACTTCTTTTCTCTTTTTTTAAAAAACACAAAAAATGCACCAGTAATGATTATTAAACAAGCGATGCTTATTAAAATATGCTCGTTGTCTATGCCTGCTTTTGGCAAAGTTTGTGTACTAGCCAACATTATATTATTTTCTGTTTCGCCGTAGCTTATGTCATATCCAATATGCATCAGAAACGTCATCACTGCTACCACATATATCGTTAATTTCTTTTTCATATTCTCCCCCCATTACCCTCATACTTATTATATATTTTATATTATTATTTTTCAATATAAAATATTTTTTTAACTAGCACATTTTTGTAGGGTCGACGTATTCGTCAAATTCTTCTTCTGTTAGAATTTCCAAATCAAGGGAAGCTTGTTTAAGTGTTGTGTTGTTTTTGTGTGCATATTTTGCGATTGTACTAGCTTTGTCGTAGCCAATTTTGGTGTTAAGGGCTGTGACTAGCATTAACGAATTGTTCAAATAATAATCGATGACTTCTCTGTTTGCTTTGAGTCCTCTTAGACAATTATCTGTAAAAGATTTTGTAGCATCTTTGATTAGTCGTACTGATTGCAACGCGTTATATATAATCACAGGCATATATACGTTTAGTTCGTAATTTCCCTGGCTTGCTGCGACTTGAATTGTCGTATTGTTGCCCATTATTTGTACACAAACCATAGTCAACGCTTCTGCTTGTGTTGGATTTACTTTGCCAGGCATGATTGATGAGCCCGGTTCATTTGCTGGAATTGATAATTCGCCGATTCCACATCTTGGACCACTCGCCAAAAATCTCACATCATTTGCAATTTTCATCAAATTATTAGCAAGGGCTGTGATTGCTCCATGAGTATAGCTTATTGCATCTTTTGATGTAAGTGCGTGGAATTTGTTTTCTGCAGTGATGAATTCTCCATTTGTTTGGGCATTTATTTCATCTACTACCATTTGGTCGAATCCTTTAACTGCGTTGAGTCCTGTTCCAACGGCTGTAGCTCCAATTGCAAGTTCGTTTAACGCTTTGCTTGCTTCAATAATGTGTTGTTTGCCTTTTCTAATCATGAAAAGCCATCCCGATATTTCTTGTGACAATCTTAGAGGCACTGCATCTTGCAAATGTGTACGTCCTATTTTGATGATATCTTTGTTTTCTTCCATCAATTTTTCCAAGACTTTTTCAGTGTTTTCTAATTCTTCGATTAGTTCTGAATCAATCATGTGTTTAAGTGCAATGTGGATTGCAGATGGGAATGTATCGTTGGAACTTTGGGATTTGTTTACATCATCGTTAGGATGAATGATGTTGTCACCAATCTTTTTGTTTGCGATGTGTGCGATAACTTCGTTCACATTCATGTTGGATTGCGTTCCAGATCCAGTTTGCCACACAGCTAGTGGAAATTCGCTGTCATGTTTGTGATCCAAGATTTCATCACATGCACCCACAATTAAATCCTTTTTTTCGTCTGTAAGTTTTCCCAATTTGTTATTAGAAATCGCACACGCTTTTTTTAATCTTGTGAGCGCTTTGATGACTTCAAGTGGCATTTTTTCTGTTCCAATTTTAAAATTGTTGAAACTTCTTTGAGTTTGTGCTCCCCACAAAACATCGTCACTTACTTCGATTTCACCGATAGAATCCTTTTCAATTCTCATTTTTTTCCTCCAATTATAATTCAAAATTTATTTGTTCTCTATTATTAATCAAACTTTTGTATCCCAAATAAAGCGACAAGAAACTTGCAATGTTTACACTTGCGCAGATGGCTATCATCACAGAAATCTGATAAATTATCGCAGTGTTTGGGCTAACTCCGGATAAGATTTGTCCTGTCATCATTCCAGGAAGACTTATAATTCCCATCGCAATCATACTGTTCAAATTAGGTAGTATCGCCATTTCTACGGATTGATTCACAATAGGAATAAGTGCTGTGTCTGCACTTACTCCCAAATTAATTAGTGTTGTGATTTTGTTTTTGTTTAGTTTCAGATTTTCGTTTAAGTAATTTACTCCCAAATTCACAGCAGTCATTGTGTTTCCGAAAAGCATTCCAGAAATTGGAATCGCGTATTGTGCATCCAAAATCGGTTTTCTGATGACAAATCCCACGTAGAAACACTCCACAAGTAATCCCGAAAATAGTATGCTAAGTCCTATTATCACCTTGAATTTGTCAGATAAATGATTTCCTCTGAAAACTTTTAAACTGCTGAATGTCGCCATTACCAATATGTAAATTATTACAAATAAATTGTTGTTCGCATTTATAACATAAGTTAGGATGAAACCTGCGATAATAAGTTGGACAGTCATACGAACACTTGCTACAACTAGCATTTTTGTTTTGTTGATACGACATTTCTTCATTACGAATAACACAACTAACAAAAGCAAATAAATCAGAACGAACCTTGTCCATGGTATTTTAATTATTCCCATTTTAATCTCCCAAATCGATTATTTTATCTGCAAATTCGTCGACTAATTGTCTAGCGTGACTCACAACTACAAGTGTGATGTCGTTGTGTTTACAGTAATCCACGATATTTTTCATCATATCAAATGCAGTCTTATTATCCAAAGCACTTGTCGGCTCATCCAATAACAAAACCTCAGGATCTAAGCTAAGTGCAATAGCCAAGAACACCCTTTGCTTTTCTCCTCCGGAAAGTTTCTCAACATTGAGGTTCAAATCGACATCGAAATTAGTGATTTTCAAAAACTTCGTGATTTCATCGTCAGTTAATTCTTCTAAATCGCGTAGCTTGTAAAACTCATGGAAATTCTCTCTTATAGTCATATCAAACAAGAAATTTTCCTGGGAAGTCATTATGATGTTTCTTCTCAATTCAACAGGTTTGATATTCAAAATATTCTTATCTTTGTAGAAAATTCTGCCCGATTTCATTTGTAATGTGTTGTTGATAAGTTTGAGAAGAGTGGATTTACCGCTTCCACTCTTACCAACAACGAAAACTACTTCGTTTTTATCTATAGAAAAATCATCGTACTCTTTGATGAATTTTACATTTTCAAATCTCAAAATTTCCATTTAAAATTCCAGTTGCTCCTTGAGTGACGCCTTGAATTTTTTGAGAATTTTCTTCTCCATTCTGCTGACAGTCATTTGCGAAATATCCAATTCCTCTGCAATCACGATTTGTGTTTTCTTATCAAAATATCTTCCAAGAAGAATTTTCTTTTCAACTTCGTTCAAATCCTCCATGCATCTGTTGATTAAATCTCTGTTTTCAAACTTCAGCATGTCCTTGTCTTCTTCTCCAATCAAATCGCTAAGATTAGTATCCCTGTCGTCACTTGACTGATCGATTGATTGATCCAATGATTGTGGAGCGTACACCTTCGCCCCTTCCAACACTTCCAAAACTTCTTCGTTAGATATCGACAAGTAATCTGCGATGTCTTCAACTGTTGGAGATTTTTGCATGGTTTGTGCAAGGTGAATCTTGGCGTTGGCAACTTTTTTATTGAGTTCTTGAATTCTGCGTGGAACTCTGATGACCCAGCCTTTGTCTCTGAAATATTTTTTGATTTCTCCGACTATTGTAGGAGTTGCATAGGATGAGAATTCGTAGCCTTTTGATGGATCGTAACGGTCAATCGCATAGATCAGTCCGATACATGCGACTTGGTACAAATCATCGTATTCGATTCCCCTTCCTGTGTATTTTTTAGCTAATATTTCAGCGATATACAGGTTTTTTTCAACGAGAGTATCCCTTGTTTTCTTATCTCGTGTTTCTTGGAATTTCAAGAATAATTCTTTAATATTCTCCTGTTCTTCTTTACTAATTGATTTATTCGCCATAATATTATTTCCTATTCTTGATTACTTTTATCTCACTTCCATTGATTTCGTATTCATCCATTAAAGATTGGATAATCATTTCCGATATTTTATCCTTTTCGTTGTTTTCACGTGGATTAAATCCATCTAATTTGAAGATTAGTGTTAAAGATTCATCGTCAATAGTCATTGTACAGTCGATGATTTTGGATCTGTTTCTTTGTAAATTCAAGCATTCACTTGCGCACAATTTGATATCTTCAATATCGTCCACTGAAAATCCACACTTCATCGCAATGAAAGATGCTGAAAGTCTTATGAGAGATACATTTTCTTTTTCATTTTGAAAACTTAATCTGAATTCTTCCATTATATCTCCTTTATTACGAAAATCTTGTCCATTTCAGTTATAGTGAACACTTTGTTGACGTGTTTTTTGATATTGTCGATGTAGATTTTGTGGTTATTATCTCTTAGTTCGTTGTACACTTTTATCAAAGCACCAAGTCCTGTTGAATCTATAAATGAAAGATCTGTCGCATCAATTCTGATGTCATTTGGATTTTTCTTGTATTCTTCCAATAAATCATCTCTGAATTCGTCGCAAGTGTTGATGTCCAAATCACCTTGGATTCTTACAATTATTTCGTCTTTTGTGACTATATCGTAGTTTAATTGCATAATTTTCTCCTTATTCTTCAAAATACTTAGCTACAGCTACTATCGCATCTTCGCCCTTATCTGTATTTTTCAATAATACACCAGATGTTGATCTTGAAAGTGTAGATATTCCTTCGGCCTTAATTCTGATAACCTCAGCTTTTTTGCTAATCAAAAGTATCTCATCTTCGTTTTTCAATGCCTTAGCACACGCTACATCTCCTGTTTTCTTGGCGATTTTGTAAGTTCTGATTCCCTTTCCACCTCTGTTTTGTGTAGTATAGTTGGATAATTCAGTCTTCTTACCGTAACCATTTTCACTGATAACTGCCAAGAATTCATTGTCTTTTACCAAATCAAATGAAATAACTTCATCGTCTTTGTTAAGCGTTATAGCCTTTACTCCGATAGCATTTCTGGATAAATCTCTCAATTGATCTACATTAAATTGCAAACTCATACCTTTTTTAGTGACGATAATTACATTTTCATTTTTTTCGACAAGTTTAACATCGATAAGTTCGTCACCTTCGTCAAATTTGATAGCTATGATACCAGTTTTTCTAATATTTTCGTACAAATCCAACGAAGTCTTCTTCACTTTACCATTTTTAGTGATAAATATTATAAATTGATCGTCTTCTTTGTCCTTATCCAACGCCAATACTTGTGTAACACTTTCATCGGCATCGATTTGGATTAGGTTAATGATGTTGGATCCTCTAGCAGTACGACTTGCTTCTGGCACTTCGTAAGCTTTTAGTGAGTAAACTTTTCCTTTATTAGTGAAGAACAACAAATCTTGATGAGTTGTAGTTGCGAACATATCTTTGATGAAATCTCCATCTTTCATTCCCATTGCATTAACACCACGTCCACCTCTGTGTTGAACTTTGTATGCATCGGTTGAAATTCGTTTGATGTAGCCTTTGTTAGTGATAGTAATAAACATGTCTTCTTCTTCTAGAAGTTCCATATCTTCAAAATCACCGTCATCTCTTAGAATTTTAGTTCTTCTGTCGTCTGAATATTTTGTTTTAATTTCTGTCAATTCGTCTTTGATGATATTCAAAAGCAATTGTCTGTTATTCAAAATTTCTGTCAATTGTTCAATCAATGCGCTCAATTCGTCAAATTCATTTTGTAGTTTTTCTTTTTCCAAACCTTGCAATCTTTTAAGTCTCATATCCAAGATTGCTTGGGCTTGAATTTCTGAAAAGCCAAATCTTTGCATCAATTTTTCAAGCGCATCATCGTAACTTGTTCTGATAATGTGAATAATTTCATCGATATTGTCGATTGCTTTCAACAATCCTTCGACTATGTGAATTCTTGCCTTCGCCTTGTTCAAATCGAATTGCGTTCTTCTTCTAACGACTATTTCTTGGTGAACAAGATAATGGTCGATTAGTTGTTTCAATGTCAAAACTTTTGGAACGCCATTTACAAGTGCAAGGTTGATTATCCCGAATGTAGTTTGCATTTGAGTGTATTTGTACAAGTTATTAAGCACGATATTTGGATTGGCATCTCTTTTTGTTTCGATGACAATTCTCATACCTTTTCTGTCCGATTCATCTCTCAAATCGCTGATACCTTCTAATTTCTTTTGTTTTACAAGGTCTGCGATTTTTTTGATTAAATTGGATTTGTTAACTTGGTAAGGAATTTCTGTGACGATTATTTTGTATCTTCCCTTTGATTCCTCAATCCTAGCCTCTGCTCTTAGTTTGACTTTTCCACGTCCTGTTGTGTATGCGTTTTTGACTTCTTCAAGTCCCATGATGTTTCCACCTGTTGGAAAATCGGGAGCCTTGATGTGTTTCATCAATTCTTCTATTGTAATATTGGGATTGTCGATTGATGCGATTAATGCATCTATAGTTTCACCTAAGTTGTGTGGAGCCATATTTGTCGCCATACCAACAGCGATACCACTGGATCCATTTACGATTAAGTTAGGAAATCTAGATGGAAGTACAACTGGTTCTTGTTCTTCACCGTCATAGTTGTCTTGGAAATCAACAGTATCTTTGTTGATGTCACGCAACATTTCAAGTGATAGTTTTGCCATACGTAACTCCGTATAACGAGGTGCGGCAGCTCCGTCACCGTCTATTGAACCAAAGTTACCTTGGCCATCTACAAGTGGATATCTCATGTTGAAATCTTGTGCAAGTCTTACAACTGCATCGTAGATTGCGATGTCACCATGAGGGTGATACTTACCCATTACTTCCCCTACAAGTCTTGCAGACTTGGAGTATTTTCTATCTGGGAACAATCCTTGTTGTTGCATTCCGTAAATTATACGTCTGTGAACAGGTTTCAATCCGTCTCTTACATCTGGAAGTGCACGTGATACAATTACACTCATAGAATAATCTAAATATGCACTTTCCATTTCCTTTTTCAAATCAGCTGGTTTTATATTGATTTTTCTTTCTGTCATATTATTCTCCTAAGCGTCAATGTTTTGTGCATAAACAGCGTTTTGTTCTATAAATTCTCTTCTTGGTTCTACGTTGTCTCCCATCAAAACATCGAATGTGTTGTCGAGTTCGTTTTCATCTTCTCCGTCGATTTCGACTTTGATTAGGATTCTGTGTTCAGGATTCATTGTAGTATCCCACAATTGTTCTGCGTTCATTTCACCAAGACCTTTGTATCTTTGAACTTTGATGTTACTTCTTTCGCCGTATTTTTCCAAAGCTTCTTCCAATTCTTTTTCTGTGTAGCAATATTCCATTACCTTAACACCTTTGATGATTCCGTAAAGTGGTGGTTGTGCGATGTAGACGTGACCTTTTTCCACTAATGGCTTCATAAATCTGTACAAGAATGTGAGTAGTAGCGTTCTAATGTGAGCTCCGTCGACGTCGGCATCGGTCATTATTACGATTTTGCCGTAACGAAGTTTACTAATGTCGAAGTTTTTGCCAATTCCCGTTCCAAATGCAGTAATCATAGCTTTGATTTCTTCTGAATTCAAAACTCTTTCAAGGTGAGCTTTTTCTACGTTTAAGATTTTACCTCTCAATGGCAAAATAGCTTGGAATTTGTTGTCCCTGCCACCTTTTGCAGAACCACCGGCAGAATCCCCTTCGACAAGGAAGATTTCGTTGTGTTCAATGTCTGAGCTTTGGCAGTCAGCAAGTTTTCCTGGAAGTGTAGTATTGTCAAGCACCGATTTCTTACGAACCAAATCCCTTGCACGTCTTGCGGCAAGTCTTGCTTTTTGTGATGCCAATGCTTTTTGGATAATTGTCTTGACGATTTTTGGATTTTCTTCAAAATAAAAACTCAAATGTTCATATACAACGCTGTCCACAACAGTTCTAGCTTCGGAGTTACCCAATTTTCCTTTGGTTTGTCCTTCGAATTGTGGGTTGTTAAGTTTTACTGAAACAACAGCAGTGATACCTTCTCTGACATCATCACCTGACAAATTATCGTCTTTTTCTTTTAATATGTTTTTGTTTCTTGCATAATCGTTAAGAGCACGAGTAAGTGCAGATTTAAATCCTACAACATGTGTTCCACCGTCAACTGTTTTGATGTTATTAGTAAAGGAAACTATAGTTTCGTTATAGCTTTCAGTGTATTGCATAGCTATTTCCACTTTAGTAGTTTCTTTTTCTCCTTCGATATACATAATTTCGTGATCCAAAGGCTTTTTGGATTTGTTGATGTATTCTACAAATGATTTGATACCACCTTCGTAGTGGAACAATTCCTTGTAGTCTTCTCTTTCATCAGCAAATTCTATCTTCACGCCCTTATTCAAAAACGCCATTTCTCTGAATCTTTTTGCAAGAACATTTTTTTCGAAATTCAAAGTTTCAAAAATCGTATTGTCTGGCATAAATTCAATTGATGTTCCAGTTCCTCTGACATTTTCTTTTATAACAGTAAGTTCTGTAACAGTTTTTCCTTTTTCAAATCTTTGTTCGTACATTTTGCCGTCTCTTTTGACTCTGGCAATAAGATATGTACTTAAAGCATTAACACAACTTACACCAACACCGTGAAGACCACCTGAGTATTGATAAGCGTCGTTTGAAAATTTACCACCCGCATGAAGCACTGTAAGTACAGTTTCAAGCGTTGATTTGCCTGTTTTTGGGTGTGTTTCAACTGGAATACCAGAACCATCATCTTCTACAATAACTGAATTGTCTTTTTTTATAGTAACCTTAATCAAATCACACACACCAGCCAACGCCTCATCAATTGAGTTGTCGACTACTTCGTACACCAAATGGTGTAGACCTTTTTCATCAGTAGAACCGATATACATCCCTGGTCTTACACGAACCGGTTCCAATCCTTCTAATACTGTAATCTGATCTGCAGTATATTCTCTATTTTTCTTCATTATATTCCTTTCATAAAGTTATTCATCAAATAATTCCCACTGATATTTGACTTGTAAACTCCTCTATTAGTTATGACTATAGACCTTATAGTGATGTCCTCATCTTCATTCACAAATTCTACGTTTTTCGTGTAATCCAAATCATTCTTCTTAAAGTCTGTGAAGAATTTGTCCGAGACATTAACCACTGCTATAATCTCATTTTCATCAATTAATGTGTTGTTGCCAATATCCAAATACATATCATTCACCTATTTTTATCGTGTACAACCCTTCTGGAGCTCTTTCTGAAGTCGTCAGAAAAGCTTGAAAATCCTTGATATATCTGATGATGTAGTTGATTCTGTAATCGTCAAGTTCACTGAACACATCATCTAACAAAATAATTGGCAATCTATCATTATAAAATCTACTCAAATCCAATTGTGCAAGCTTCATCGATAAAATAGCAGTTCTCACCTGAGCTTGAGATGCAAAAAACTTAGCCGATTTGTCGTTGATTAAAATATCCAAATCATCACGATGGATACCTAAATTAGTTTGCTTATTTTCCAAATCCTTATCCAAAATATCTACCAAACTCTTGTAATAAGTATTCTTTTGATTAGTCATATCCTCTACATATTCTATCGAAAAATTATTTTCCATGTCCAGCTTATCATTCTCATCACTCAAATTTGAGCACACGTTTTTTGCGATAAGATGAAGCCTTTCGACATAACTTTTTCTCTTGTGCATAATATATGAGCCCGTGTCTGCCAATTGAATATTCAAAGCCTTTAACTGTTCATTAAAATACGAATTGTACCTGTGGTTTTTAATCAGCTTATTTCTCTCATCCAACACTTGATTGTACTGTTTCAAAACAGTCCTATAATAGTTATCCACACCACTTATGGACTCATCCAAGAATTTTCTTCTCAAAGATTTCGATTCTTTTACTATCTTCAAATCATCTGGCGTAAACACAATACACTCAAAATACTCATTGTATTCTTTAATAGTATTCACAAAAGCTTCATTCACATTGAGTATCTTTTCGTTACTTTTAATAGTAATATCTATCTTATCCTCAAAACCATCATCGTAGACATCCATTACAATACGAGCCTCATCTTCACCGAATTTAATCAAGTGAGAATTGGTGTTGGTTTTGAAACTTTTTCCCTTCAAAGCTACATTAATAGCTTCCAAAATATTAGTCTTACCTGAGGCATTTCTGCCTACAATCAGATTCAGACCATCACAAAAATCCAATTCTATTTCACAGAAATTCCTGTAATTATATAATTTTAATTTTTGAACGATCATTACTCGACTACGTATTTCTCTCCTTCAAATTCCACAACATCTCCTGGATAAAGCTTCTTGCCGCGTCTTGTTTCAACCTCGTCATTTACCTTAACCATGGATTCTTTAATAAGTTCTTTCGCTATGCCACCTGTTTGTGCGATGGATGCGAATTTTAGAAACTGTTCCAATTTTATAAATTCAGACTCAATTTTAACACTAATCATTATTACCTCCTGCAAGTTTTACCGGAAGGACAAGATAAGTGTAATTGGTATCGTTCAATGGCTTAAACACCATCGGTCTTAGACTTCCACTCATATTCAAAGTAATATCGTCATCATCAATAACCTTCAAGCCATCTAACAAATACTTAGCATTAAAAGCAATCTTCAAATCTTCTCCACCGATTTCGCACTTCACATACTCATCGACCTTACCAATATCAGTATTAGATGAAATATGCAATTCATTTCCAGAAAAATCAAGCTTAACCAAGTTTGCCTTGTCTTCTTTTGCCATCAAAGACGCTCTTTCCAATGCCATTTGCAAAGCTCTCTTTTCTATAGTAACGACAGTCGAAAAATCTTGTTTCATAACTTGATTGTAATCGATATATTGACCATCGATTAATCTAGAATAAACATCAGTGTTTTCCAATTTGAAAATAATATTTCCAGTAATAATGTTAAGAGTTATTTCCCCTTCTTCCAAAATCTTGTAAACTTCATTCAAAGCTCTCGCTGGAACAATAGCCTTCATTTCAAACTCACTCACATTACTCATACAATCAAGTGAAACTCTGTAACCATCTAAGGCCACAAATTCAATCCTATCGTTCATAATATTGAACAAAACACCTGTCAAATCTGGTCTTGTTTGGTCCATACTTGTTGCAAATGATGTTTTTCTGATGGAATCTCTGAGTTCAGATTGTTCCAAAGTCAATTTAACATCCTTATCTATATAAGGAAGAGATGGAAATTCGTTTGAATCTTGACCTTGAATGTTAAATTCCGTAGACAAACATTTAATATTGATATTATTATCGTCCACTTCAATATAAATATCATCGTCAGGAAGTTTTCTAATGATATTTCCTATCATTGATGAATTAATTACAATTTGACCTTTTTCGTAGATTTCACAATTTGCTCTAGTATCCACAATAAGTTCCAAATCCGTAGCAACAAGTCTAAGACAATTTTCTTCTGCGATGAACAAAATTCCTTCTAATATCTGAATAGTCGTTCTAGATGACACCGCTTTTTGCGCAATATTGATATGTTTAAGTAATTCTTTTTGCGATATTTTTAATTTCATATTTTACCTTTCGTTTATACAAATAATAATAATAGTTAGTAATAGTAGTAGTAGGGCTGTTTGTATTGTGGATAACTCTAGTTTGTTTGTAATTTGTGGTGTTTTATATATTGATAACGATGTGTATATAATTGGCACAAGCTGTGCGATTATCAACATTATCAACTTTTTACAATTTTAGTTTATCACTTTAAAGTTATCAACAACTTATCCACATAGTTATTAATATTAAATTGTGGATAGAAAACTCTAAAATAAACTTATCCACAATCATAAAGTTTAATAAATTAAGAATTTTGAATGTAGTTGATTAGGTTATCAATTTCTTCATCAAATTCTGAACTTTTTTTGATATCATTCTCAATTTTCTTGATTCCATGCATTACTGTTGAGTGATCTTTGCCAAAACTTGAAGCAATACTAACCAAAGAAATATCCAATAATTTTCTGGACACATACATTGCTATTTGCCTTGGATATGCGATTTGTTTGGATCTCTTTTTTGAAAGCAAATCATCTTGACTTACATTGTATCTATCACACACACTCTCAATGATTAAATCTATAGTTACAGGTCTTAATTGAGTGTCTGCGATAAGTTGTTTTAGAACATTTTTTGCCAAATCTAATGTAATGTTGCCATCTCCTATCAGAGTCTTTTGACCTACGACATTCATTACTGCCCCTTCCAACTCACGTATATTGCTTTTGACATTCATAGCGATATAATCGATTATTTCTGGGGTAAGTGATGTATTATTTCTATCTAAATACTCGTTTATAATAGCCACACGTGTTTCGTAATCTGGTGGTTGAATGTCTGCCATTAATCCCCACTCAAAACGCGACACTAACCTCTCTTCCAATGTTTTAATCTCTTTTGGAGGTCTATCACTGGAAAGTATGATTTGCTTGTTGTGGTTGTACAATTCGTTGAATGTGTGGAAAAACTCCTCTTGTGTACCTTGTTTTCCTGCTATAAATTGAATATCGTCAATTAATAGTACGTCTATATTTCGGTATTTTTGTCTAAATTGTGAATTCTTTTTCGTAGATTTATCCCCTATTGAAGATATAAGTTCGTTTGTAAATGATTCACTAGTAGTGTAAATAACCCTAGCTTTTGGGTTATTTTTAAGTATTTCATGAGCAATGGCATGCATCAAGTGAGTCTTACCCAATCCTGCTTTTCCATGAATAAACAATGGATTGTATGCTGTGGCTGGGTTTTGTGCGACTGCAAGTGCTGCGGCTAATGCTAGTTCGTTGTTTTTTCCTTTTACAAATGTATCGAATTTGTATTTGCTGATTAAATTCTTGCCGTAAGGGCTCAAATCAGTTTTTTCTTCTGGTAGTTTTGTTTCAGGTTTTTTGTCTTCTACAGTGTATTTTTCATCTTCTGCTACTTCTTCACTTACTAGAATGGATCGTTGACCATCTATGTTTTGGTTTTGAATTATATTTTCGTCTTTGTAATTATCCATTTCATAACGGTCTATGATGACTACTTTTCTCTTGACATTACTGATGAAATCCAAGTATTTTTGGATATCGTCGTAGTATTTGTTATAGATTGTTTTTTTGGTAAATCTATTTGGAGAAAGCAAAATAAATTCAGTATTTGTTAAATAAAGAGGTTTTAATGGAGCAATCCATGTGTTGAAGTTCAAATCAGACATTTCCTGCTTAAATGTGTTAGATATTTTTAACCAGAGTTCATCTTTGTCGGTCATTTTTCACCTCGTTTTTTTACTTATCAACAAGTTTATCCACAAAATGATGAGTTATCCACATTGAACAAATAGCTATTTTCCAATTTAAACAAAAAAAATATATAATTTATTCACATTTGCACAACTTATCCACATCAATTTATAGAAAAATAATTGTGGATATTAAATTAGAATATACAGCAAATTCGTGAAGTTTTAAAACAAGAATTCACATATTATCCACAACTTACCCACAATTTGTTAATAAATGCGTACTTTTCATACTTTTTGATACTTTAATTATAGCAAATCATATCTTTTATTACAAATTTATTGAAAATTTTGATAAATGGTTTTGTGTTTGCGATAACTTATCCCCAAAAGGAGTTTAATATTTTAAATTTAGAATGAATTGTGGATAAAAGTTATCCACAATTTTTACTGTTTTGTGGAAATTTTATAAAAAAACACCAACATTCTTATTTGAAAATGTTGGTGTTCGTTATTTATTTATTTCCTATGAACATAGTTTCTTGAATGAATTCTTTTATTTTAAGTCCATATCCCCATTTTTTGGCATACGGGTCTGTGACTTCCTCACTTTTTGCAAAGAAATTTGTAAATCCTGCTTTTTTAATGATTTCTTTTACATCTTCTTCCAGAAGAGCTCCCCCAACTCACGATCCGTAAATATTATCCAATGATAGTATGTCATCGTTTAGTTGTTTTTTCAGTGTTATGTCACTGATTATAAACATTCCATTTGGTTTGAGGATTCGATGGATTTCTTCGTAGACTTTTTGTTTGTTAGGCTCAAGATTTATTACACAGTTACTGATGATTTTGTCGATGGAGTTATCTTCAAATGGCATGTCGATGAGTTCTCCTTGAACAAATTCAATATTTTTGAATCCTTTTTTATCTCTTACTTTACTAGCTTTTTGTATCATAGACTCCAGCCTATCCATTCCATAAATTGTATTGGAATTAGGATATGTTATTCTTGCCATGAATACATCTAATCCCATTCCACACCCCAAATCTAGTAGTGTGTCGGTGTCTTTTAATACTAGGTTATCAAGTGGATTTCCACAAGATAGTCCTGATGACACTTCTTCAGGGATTTTTTCTAGTAATTTAGGATCGTAACCTAAGGATTTGTATAAGTCTATTGAGTTTACTTCTGTGCTCGTCTTACCTACTGCTATGTTATCGTAGAAATTTGTTACTTGTTGTCTTATTTCTTCGTCTGTGTATTGTTTGTTCATTTATTGTCCTTTCTTTAAAATCTTATAACTTCGTGATTTCTATTAATAGATTAGCTAGATTGTGACATTGTTTTTCTGAAATTTTGTAATACGTCCATTTTCCTTCTTGTCTAGATTCTATTATTTTTGAATTTGTAAGTATCTTCATATGATAAGACAATCCTGATTGTGTTAAGTTCAGTTTTTCTAAAAGTACACATGCGCATTGTTCTCCATTTTTTAACAATTGTAAAATATCTATTCTTTTTTCATCGCTCAATGCTTTAAATGTGTTTGCTATTTGTTTGTTATCCATTTTATTACCTCACATCAAATATTTTTGATATATCAATTATATCATTTTTCACGCAATACATCAAATATTTTTGATATGTAATAATTAAATTATTTTTGGCGATTAATTGGTATTTGTCAACAAAAAAGCTTGACAATTGTTATTGTCATAAGTATAATTGGAGTAGTGTTTTTATAGGCAAAAGTCCTTTATTTTATACTAGGAGGTGCGATTGATGAAAAGAACTTATCAACCAAATAACAGAAAAAGAAAAAAAGACCACGGATTTAGAAGTAGAATGGCTACTAGAGGTGGAAGAGCTGTTTTAAAGGCTAGAAGAAGAAAAGGTAGAAAAGTATTATCAGCTTAGGTCACATTCATTGTGGCCTTTAATTTATTATGGATAAAAGTGTAAGGTTAAGAGATAACAGGGAATACAATGTTGTCTACAAGAGGGGAAAGACTTATTATAATAGAAACTTCTCTTTGGTAGTGTACAATTCAAAAAAAGGAACTCGAATCGGATTCTCTGTTACTAAAAAGTACGGCAATGCCGTTGAAAGAAACAGAATCAAGAGGAAACTGAGAGAGATTGTAAGGCTTAATTTCTCTGAGTTTGACAAGGGCTTGGATATGGTTATTATCCCGAAGAAAAACACTGAAGACTTAACTTACAAACAGCTAGAATCTGCATTATTGCACGTTTGTAGAAAGGCATCGAATAAAAAATGTCGAAAGTGATGATATTTTTAATCAAATTTTATCAAAAAGCTATATCGCCGTATTTGGGGCATGGGAAGTGCAAATACTATCCAACTTGTTCACAATATGCTTTGGAGGCTTTCAAGAAAAAGCCTTTTTTTAAGGCGTTAGGGCTTACTATTTGGCGAATTTTACGATGTAATCCATTTTCAAAAGGCGGATATGACCCACTAAAATAAAAAGGAGTTGTAGAATTGCAAATAATTGCAAATGTATTTGGAACTATTCTTAGGTTCATATATGAAAACATCTCACATGTGATGGGTGAACCTAAAAGTATATCGTATTTTGCGATATCAATTCTTTTATTAACACTTATTTATAAGCTTATAACTCTTCCGGTAACTATTCATACGCAAAAAACTCAAGAACAAAATGCTTTGATGCAACCGGAAATGAAGGAAATTCAAAGAAAGTACAAGAACGACCCACAAACTCAACAATTAAAGATGCAAGAATTATACAAAAAGTATAATTTCAATCCTTTAAGTGGTTGTTTGCCAATTATCTTACAAATGGTTTTGGTTTTGGCGTTATTTAGAGTAATGAGAGAACCAGGAAAGTACATGTTTGATAATGTGTCTAAGATCAACGAGATCGCTCGTAATTTCTTCTGGATTCCTGATTTGACTAAGCCAGATCCAGTATTGTTTGGATTGCCTTTAATAAATGCTTTCACTCAATTTTTAGTAGCAAAGATCAGTATGCCTACTAATAACAAGGATAAGAAGTCAAATGAACCTGATCAAATGGAAATGATGAACAAATCAATGATTTATTTCATGCCTATATTTATGTTCTTCATTTCAAGCAAATACGCTTCAGGTTTGATCCTTTATTGGGGATTTTCAAACGTTATAGAAGTTTTAATAAGGTTAATAATTAAAAATAAAGACAAAAAAGATGTTGCGGAGGAAGTTAGATGAGAAGCACAGTAATTAGTGCGAAGACTGTTGAAGAATGTGTCAATAAAGCTTTGGATAAGCTTCAAGCTAATCGAAACGAAGTTAACATCGAAGTTATAAATGAAGCTAAACAAGGTTTTTTGGGTTTGTTTGGAGCAAAGGACGCTGTCGTTAGGGTGTCACTAAAAGACGATGTTAAAGAAAAGGGAACAGGCGATTTTGTGAAGAATATCCTAAACTCTGACTCTAACTCAGTTGAAACAGAACAAAAAGAAGATACTAAAGTTATAGAAGACAAGAAAGTTGTAGAAGAAGTTGAAGAAACAGAACCTACAGAAGATGATAAGGAAGAAATCGTAGAAGAACCAGTAGAAACAGCAAAACCAGTAGAAGCTGAAGAAGTTAAAGAAACTGAAGAATCTGTAAAATCTGAAGAAACTGAAGAAGAACAAGATACTGAACCTGATGTTACTATTGATAGAAACGACGAACTTTTCATCACAAGCAAGAATTTCTTGAAACAAATGATAGAAGATATGGGAATTGATTGCGATATCGAATCTAGAACTGAAGGAAATATGATTAAGTTCAATATTATGTGTTCAGAAGAATCTGATATCGGAATTATCATAGGAAAAAGGGGAGAAACATTGGATTCTCTTCAATATATCGTAAACTTGGTTACTAATAGAAACAGTGATACTTATATAAGAGTTATTTTGGATTGCAACCAATACAGATCCAAAAGAGAGAGATCTCTTCAAAAATTAGCTAGAAGATTAGCTGATAAGGCTGTTCAAACAGGAAGAGATATCAAGCTTGAACCTATGAATCCATACGAAAGAAGAATCATTCACACTTATCTTCAAAACGATGAAAAAGTGAATACATTCTCTCAAGGCAATGAGCCTAATAGAAGAGTTATTATTAAAAGAAAATAAATTACAAGACTACATATCTTTTGGTATGTGGTCTTTTTTTTGGGAGTGCAAGAAATAAAGTTGACAACAAATTTTTTATGATTTATCCTAAGAAAAGGAAAGTGGTGATTATCATGACAATTTATAAATAGATTTTAGAGAAAAAAATAATCTCTGAAATCGTTAACGAAAATTATTTGAAGAAAATAGGCTAAATATAATCAAATATTATTAGTCAAGTACAAGTTTAAGAATGTTATATAAATTTCAGAGGGTAATATGATAAAAAACAATGTTAAGAAGAAAAATCTTATTTTATATTTTGTTGCGATAGTTCTCACATGGACAGAGGCTTTGGTGAATCCTGTAATAGTATCATTGATTATAAAATCATTTGAGAATAAAGACACAGTATTTTTGATGAAAGCACTTGTGTTTGGAATTTTGTGTGGAATTATAATGCTGATAGGTGATAGTGGAAAGAGACTTTACTATTCGTATGTAATAGCTGATTTTAGAGAATCTTTTAAGTTAAAAGTGTTCAATCATTTTTTAAAAAGTGAAAATCATATCGATAATGATATTGTCAGCAGTATAGAAAAGGATTCAAGTCAAATTGAAAACAACTACATTGAACCAACTGTAATTATTATATCGTCGATTGGTTTTACAAGTGTTTCCATCATTTATGCACTAACAAGAAATTTCCTTTTGGGAATGCTTTTTATAGTATTCTACAGCATTCCAGCGCTTATGAGTAATTATGGGAGTAATAGATTAGATAATAAATCTGAAGAATTATCAAAAGCTGATGATGCTTTTATGAATAAAATACAAGACATCAAAAATGGAAGAAGTATCATCAAAATTTACAATGTATCCGACTTTTTCATTAATTTGTATCACAAATATTTAAAGCAGGATGTGGATACTTATAAGGGATATGAAATTATACGAACAAAAAACAACATTGTGATTAATTTGGTTGATATAGTATGTTCTATGATTCCTCTTATTCTTGGAGGATATTTGAGTTTTAATGGTAAAATATCGTCAAGCGTATTCATCAGTGTTTACTTAGTTAGTTATAATATAGGATATCAGTTCCAAGAACTTGCATATTTTAATAATACACGTTCATCATCAAAGTATCTGTTAAAAAAGTACGATTACATTTATCAAGATATTGATAATGTAAAAATAAATCTTAATGATGAAGTTTTTCCAATTGCTTTTGATAATTTGAGTTTTTCGTATGATGGTAAAGATATTATTAAAGATTTTAATTTTAAGATAGAAAAGGGCGACAAGGTCGCAATTATAGGCGAAAGTGGTTGTGGGGACAGTGATATAATGATGACAGATACAATAAATCCATTAAAATCAAAGTTTAAAGGCTTCCACAAAACTTTTAAACAAGACGATTTAGGATTAAGTCTGTCATCTTTTTTATTAAATTAACAAAAAAGAAAAGAAAACATAAGTAATAAGGATTGAAGAGAATATGATAATATTTAGAGTTTTTTTCAAAATCATATTGTTTCCTATTAGTATAGCGTTAAGTATCATCACTCTATTTTTAACGTTTGTATTAGGACTTAGTACAATATTTTTTAAACTGATTTCATTTATCGCTATTATGGGATTTTTAGGATCTGTTTATCATGGAGAAAAAGCACTTGCTATAGAGGCAATTATACTAGCATATCTTTTTAGTCCTTATGGTTTACCAGTGCTAGGATATTTTATTATAGAAGGGATAGAAGAGGTGAATGAAAGAATAAAAACAATTTAAATATAAAAATAAATAGATTAAAACGATGAAAAAGAGATAGCAAAATCAAAGCTATCTCTTTTTATATGAAAAGAAAGGGGGTTATGATGAAAGAAATAGTTAAATTTGAATATTATTATGGCAATGAAGCAGAACAATATTCATTTTTTAGGATTCCCAAAACTTTGTTTACCGACTTAAATTTTAAAAAACTATCCGTAGAAGCAAAAATTCTTTATGGAATTCTACTCGATAGAATGAGCTTGTCAATTAAGAATAAATGGTTAGATGAAGAAAACAAGGTATACATCATCTATACCATAGAAGAAATTATGGAAGTATTAAATTGGGGGAGAAATAAATCGGTCAAAGTAATGAAAGAAATTGAAGAGATAGGATTATTAGAAAAAAAGAGGTTAGGACTTGGAAAGCCAAATTTACTTTATGTAAAGAACTTTATTTACACAGAAAATAATAAAACTACAGAAGTTTCAAAAGCAAACCTCAAGAAGTTTAAAAAACAAACTTCAGGAAGTTTAGAAAACAAACCTCAAGAAGTTTCAAAAGAGGACTCTAATAATACTAATATTAATAATACTGAAACTAATAATACTGATTTTAATAATACCACCCCCATATCCCCCTTAGAAAAGCTAGGAGAAAAATCAAAAAAAACTTTGGAGGAGGAAGAATTAAAAGAAACTATAAAAAAGAATATATCTTATGAAACCTTTGAAAAAGTAAGAATAGAAGAAAAGAAGCAAGTAGATGTAATGATAAATGTACTTGTAAAAGCCTTAACTAGCTTTACAAACATTAAAATAGGAGGGAGGCATATATCCAATGAAAATTTTAAAGAAAAATTTCTAAGTCTTAACTATAAACACATAGACTATGTTTTGAAATACCTAAGAGAAAATGCTCCAAAGGATATTAGAAACATTAATGCCTATCTACTGACTCTCTTATACAATGCAGATGAAAATATTAGAAACATAGAAGTCATAAAGAGAGAAAATCAGAAAAGAGAAAACTTTGACTATAGTAACGATGAGGATATATGGAGAGAAATTTTAAATACTTGATAGGAGAGGAGCATATGGAATTAATAAAAGAAATCCTAGAACAGAAAATAAAAAATGCAGAAACAAATAGTCCATCAAAAGATGAAGAAAATAGGAGTTATATAGATCAAGAAACAGGATTAAAATATTGTGCAAAATGTAAAACACCAATTGAAAAAGAAATAGACTTCTTTGGAGAAATAAAAAAAGTTGGTATTTTATGTCAATGTAAAAAAGAAAGACAAAAATTAGAGGAAGAAAAAAGAAAAGAAAATAAAAGGCTTTTGAAAATTGAACACTTAAAAAAAGAGTGTTTTTCTGATCCTATCCTATTAAATTGGAATTTTAAAAATATGGACAAAGACAGTGAGCATGAAAAAGTAGCAAAAAACTATGTTGAAAAATTTGATGAAATATATGAAAACAATATAGGTCTAATTCTTACAGGGAATGTTGGTTGTGGGAAAACTTACTTTGCAAGTGCCATAGCAAATGCTTTACTAGAAAAAGAAATATCAGTCAAAATGACAAATTTTTCTGTAATTTTAAATGATATGACTAACTTTGAGATTGATAAAAGTAAGTATATAAACAATCTAAATCGAAAGGAACTATTAATTATTGATGATTTTGGAATGGAAAGAGATACAGATTTTGCAGCTGAGCATATCTTTAACATAATAGATGGTAGATATAGAAGTGGGAAACCTCTAATTATAACAACAAACTTAAATATATCAGCTTTAACTAATCCTGAAACTATAAAAGATAAAAGAATTTACTCAAGGATACTTGAAATATGCAGTCCCATTATATTTACAGGAGAAAATAGAAGAATAGAAAAAATGAAGGAGAAATCAAAATTAGCCTATGAAATATTAAAAAAAGAATGAAAGTAGGTGAGTGAATGCAAAATGATGATATAAATAGCAGAACAATAGCCATAGTAAAAAAAGCAAGTATAGTAACAGCCAAGCAAGTTATAAATTTGATGAAGAAAATATTAGAAATAAATAAACATAAAGCGCAGACAGAACAGTCAAGACCCTTAGAAAAATTTAAAAAAGTAAAAGTAAAAGATCTTGTAAAAAAAGGTAAAGTAGAAACCTTAGAATTAAATGACATAGACTTAAAAGCATTGAAAAAAGAATTAAAAAGATATGGGGTGAAATTTTCCATAAAGAAAGATTTAGAAAATGGAAACAACATTATCTTTTTTCAAGCAAAAGATATAAAAGTGATGGAACAAGCTTTTAAAAAGACAGTCCAGAAATTTACTAAAGATAAGTCAAGAAAAAGAAAATCTGTAATAGAAAGGCTTAATAACTTCAAGGATAAAGTCAAAGATACTATTGACAGAGATAAGGTTAAACATAAGCATCAGGAACAAAGTTTATAATAAAAGCACTTAGATATATAATATATATGATGAGAAGGCATGAATAGCTTTATTGTTGAATACTATGAAAAAGAAGATGGAATCATCCAGTAGAAGAATTTCTCTTATCTATAGATAAAAAATGAGAACAGAAGCATTAGGGAAAAAACTAAAAAATACCTTTGAAAGTAAAATATAAGTATAATGGTGGTTTAAAATGACAAATAAAAGAATATGTCCCATATGTAACTCAAAGATGAAGCAACAGTTTATAGGTCTATTACATTGCAAGTGTGGTATAAGCTATCATAGAGATTTAGGATATTTTAAAAGAAATGAGAATATGATTTTTGTCTTGGAAAGAAAAAAGATAGGTAAAAAAATAAAACAAGTTCCAGTAATAATATATAAAAAAGATAAATAAGATACTAATGGGTAGAGAAATCTACTCTTTTTTATGGAGAGGAAGTGATTAATTCGAAAATACTAAATGAAATAATAAAAGATATAAAAAATGTTTTTAAGATAAGAGATAAGAAGAAATTTGTATTAGAAAATCTTCCTTACCTCTTATTTTTTTATATAGGAAATATCTTTGCAAGCCATGTCAACTCTTATGTAGGAGGAGATATAATAGATAGAATTCTAGTAGCTTTTAGTCAAATAGATACTTTAAAATATATTCCATCATTAAAAATAAAAAATCTGATACCCGGTCTAATTCTATCAGTAGTTATTAAGTTAATCCTTATACAGAAAAAGAAAAAAGCAAAAAAGTTTAGAGAGGGCAGAGAATATGGATCGGCAAGATGGGGAAATGAAAAAGATATTGAGCCATACATTGACAAGAAGTTTGAAAACAATGTGCTATTAACTCAAACTGAAAGACTTACCATGAACAATAGACCTAAAAATCCAAAATATGCGAGAAATAAAAATGTATTGGTAATTGGAGGTTCTGGTAGTGGTAAAACAAGGTTTTTTGTAAAGCCAAATCTCATGCAAATGCACTCTTCATATGTAGTAACCGATCCAAAAGGAACATTAGTCTTGGAATGTGGGAAAATGTTGGAAAGAAATGGATATGAGATAAAAATACTAAACACAATAAACTTTAAAAAATCCATGAGATATAATCCCTTTGCATACTTGAAAAGTGAAAAAGATATTTTGAAATTAGTACAAACAATAATTGCAAATACTAAGGGAGAAGGAGAAAAATCAACTGAGGATTTTTGGGTGAAAGCTGAAAAACTCTATTACACAGCACTTATAGGATATATCTGGTATGAAGCTCCTAAAGAAGAACAGAACTTTACAACTTTACTTGCTATGATAGATGCAAGTGAGGTAAGAGAAGAAGATGAAAATTTTAAAAATGCAGTAGACTATATGTTTGAAGCATTAGAAAAAGAAAAGCCAAATCATTTTGCAGTAAAACAATATAAGAAATACAAACTAGCAGCAGGAAAAACTGCCAAATCAATCCTTATATCCTGTGGAGCAAGGCTTGCTCCATTTGATATTCAGGAACTTAGGGACTTAATGAAAGAAGATGAACTGGAGCTTGATACACTTGGAGAAAAGAAAACAGCTTTATTCGTAATAATATCGGATACAGATGATACATTTAACTTTGTAGTATCAATAATGTACTCACAATTATTTAATCTATTATGTGATAAAGCAGATGATGAATATGGCGGAAGACTTCCTGTTCATGTGAGATGCCTACTTGATGAATTCGCAAATATCGGCTTAATTCCTAAATTTGAAAAGCTGATAGCAACTATTAGAAGTAGAGAAATATCAGCTTGTATAATATTACAAGCACAATCACAACTAAAAAGTATCTATAAAGATAATGCAGATACCATAGTTGGCAATTGTGATTCGACGTTATTTTTAGGAGGCAAAGAAAGAACAACATTAAAAGAATTATCTGAAAGCCTAGGCAAAGAAACCATAGACCTATATAACACATCAGAAACAAGATCAAATCAAAAGAGTTTTGGTTTAAACTATCAAAAAACTGGAAAAGAATTAATGAGTCAAGATGAAATAACTGTAATGGATGGTGGGAAATGTATCTACCAATTAAGAGGAGTTAGACCATTTCTTTCAGATAAATTTGACATAACCAAACATAAGAATTATAAGTTCCTTGAAGATTATGATAAGAGAAATATATTTGACATAGAGAAATACCTGCAGAGAAAAGATGAGGTTAAGTTAAAAGAGAGTATGGTAGTTGAAATATTAGATGAATAAATTTAAAATTAGAAGTAAGATAGATATTTAGGAAAGATTAAAAGAAATTACTTGACAAAAAATATTTTATAGCATATAATAATGTCAACAGTACCCGACACGCCTCTTAACAATGCGGACCAAGTCGGGTCATTTGATTTTAGGAGAAAAAATGAAAAAAATCTATCAAGAACCGATTAGTATAGAAAATCAAGTAAAAAATTTAATAGACTTAGGACTTTTAGTGGAAGATAAAACTTATGCTAAGAAAATTCTTGGAAGAATATCCTATTATAGGCTGATTAAAGCTTATAGTATCACATTAAAAAAAGATGGAAGATATATATCAGGAACAAGTTTTGAAGATATTGTAAGTTTATATAAATTTGATAGAGAACTTAGACAGCTTATATTTGAAACAATAGAGCATATTGAAGTTTCTTTAAGAGCAGTTATCACAAACTATTTTTCTTTAAGATATGGGAACTTTTCATATAAAGATATGAATAATTTTGAGAAACAAAAGGAACAAGAAAGGGTACTAGAAGAATTAGCAAGGGAAGTTAAAAGAAATAGACGCTCACCATTTATAAAAAACTTTAAAGACAATTATGAAGGTGGAGAAATTCCACTCTATGCAGTGATAGAAGTAGCAAGTTTTGGAACTTTATCTAAAATGTATAAGAATATGAAAAATGAAGATAAAAGTAAAATTGCAAAAGTCTTTCATACAGACTACCATTACTTTGAATCTTGGATAGAAAATTTTGCCTATATAAGAAATATATGTGCCCATTATGGCAGGCTATATGGAGCAAAGCTTACAAAATCACCAAAGCTATATAAAGAATATTTAAAAAATAATATTTCAAACAATACAATATTTGCTACATTAGTTAATCTTAAAATAGTTTCTGAAGAAGAAAATTACAAAAAATTTTATCATGATCTAACAGTACTAATAGCAAGATATGAAAATATTGAATTAAGACATGTTGGCTTTATAGAAAACTGGAAAGAATTACTAAAACCATAAAATTAAATAGAGAAATCTACACCGAAAAAAACATTTCGGTGTTTTTTTATGCCCAAAGGAGGAAGAATGAAATATATACGAGATGAGCCGAAAAAATAAGATACAGAGAAAAATGAATATTAATCAATAAGAAGTAGAAGCGATAGAAAAAACTATCGCTTTTTTTATGGAATAAAGGAGATAGAACAAATGGAGAGAGAAATGCTAAATATTAATGGAAATCTAGTAGGAGAAATAAAAACAACTGAAATAGATACAAAGGAAGGAGAAAAAGAGGTAGCTAACTTCACAATAGTTAGAAAGAACAAAGAAGAAGGAAAGGTTAAAAAAGAATATATCTACTGTAATCTCTACGGGGAAAAGGCAAAAAGTGTGAAGGAATTTAAAAGTGGAGAATACATCCATATTTTTGGATATTTTAAGGAAACAAAAAAAGAAGACAAGACATTTAAAAATTTTATCGTAAAGCACATAAATAAAATTAAAAAAGAAGAAAAAGAGGAGGAAATATAAATGGAATTTTTTACACAAGCAGTAAATGTATTAAAAATATTAGTTACAGCAATTGGTGCAGGGCTTGGAGCATGGGGTGTTATCAACCTGATGGAAGGTTATGGGAATGACAACCCTGGTGCTAAATCTCAAGGCATTAAGCAGCTTATGGCTGGAGGGGGAATTGTACTCATAGGTTTAAAACTAATACCGCTATTAGCAAACGTGTTAAAATAAAATGTTTAATATAGTAGATAAGATCAAAGAGTTTTTTTCGGAGATACTTATTGATATGATCAAGGAAAATTTAAGCGGAATGCTCCTTGATATAAATGACAAAGTATCAACGATAGCAAATGAGGTAGGAAAGACTCCGAGTGGATGGAACTCGGAGGTTTTCCACTTCATAAAGTCTATTTCAGAAAATGTTATACTTCCCATAGCAGGTCTTATCATAACGGCTGTACTATGTATTGAATTAATTCAAATGGTAATGAACAAAAATAATATGCATGACACAGATACCTTTGGTTTTTTT
Organism: Finegoldia magna; assembly: GCF_002243175.1. Classification (GTDB taxonomy): domain Bacteria; phylum Bacillota; class Clostridia; order Tissierellales; family Peptoniphilaceae; genus Finegoldia; species Finegoldia magna_J. Next base: position 133,730 of record NZ_NDYF01000017.1, on the reverse strand, counting down.
AAATATATGATAAAAATGTGGATAGCAGTATGGCTTGTATCTCATGCTTTTGACTTTTCTATGGCAGTATTTGATGTGGCACAGAATTTAATAGGAAAGGCAGCAGGTGTGGCAAATGCTAGTGCAAAAGTTTCTCCGGGTGATATAGCTAATATGGTAGATAGCCTAAAAGGAGAGTCAATAGGAAAATTAATGACTATAGTACTAGAGACATCAATTGTAAAGATGATAATTCAAGGGATATCAATACTCATTACAGTTATTCTATACGGCAGGATGATAGAAATATATATTTATACTTCAGTTTGCGCCATACCTTTTGCCACAATGGGTAATAAAGAATGGGGAAGTATTGGAACAAACTATATAAGAGGGCTCTTCGCACTTGGCTTGCAAGGTTTATTCTTACTTATATGCGTAGGAATTTATGCCGTACTTGTTAAGACTTTAAATATATCAGACATACACAAAAGTATTTTTGAATTACTAGGATACACCTTAATACTTGGTATAACTATGATGAAATCAGGAAGTATTGCAAAATCAATTTTAAATGCTCATTAATAAAAAAGGAGAAGATGATGAAAATTAGAAGAAAAAAGGACAAAAAAATAAATTTAAGAACACTTGGAACAATAGGACTCCCAATACTTTTAATAGGGGGATATATTACAAGAGAAATACAAAATAGAATGATTATAAGAAAAATATCGGAAGTTTTAGATAATAGAGAAGAAACGAATGAAAAAGTCTTAGAAATAGCAGTGAATATGGGAAAATCATTAGAAGATCTGAACAGAGAAGATATATATGGCTTTTACTTAGAGGGTTTAGAATAATGGCTTATGTAAATGTCCCAAAGGACTTAACGAAAGTAAAAACAAAGGTAGCTCTAAATCTAACAAAAAGACAATTAATTGGCTTTACAATTGCAGGTCTAATAGGCTTTCCAGTATATTTAATGGTAAAAAAAGTGCTGCCTAATGACCTATCTATGTTAATTATGATAGGTGTGTCTTTTCCTATAATATTTGCAACTCTTTATGAAAATGACGGGATCTATTTTGAAAAATATTTAAAGTATATTATAGATAAGAAAAGACAGACAAGTATAAGGATATACAAGACAGAATGTATTTATGATATAAAGAAACAAAGAAAGGAAAGGAGTAAATGAATCAAATACAGAAAAAACAACAGAAAAAATTAAATCAAGAAAAAAGAAATTTAAAAAAACAAAAAGAAGATTTAAAAAGCATTAGTATAAGTCAAAAAAATATGAAAAAAGCAAATATTTCTAAAGAAAAAGGAAAGCCCAAAAAGAAGCTTTCCTTTTTTGGTGGGAAGAAGAAAAAGAGCGTTCAGGAAACAATCCCTTATTTAAGAATGTTGAGAAATGGGATTTGCCAAGTTGAGAAGAACAAATTTAATAAAATGATACGTTTTTTAGATATTAACTACCAGCTTTCAACAGAAGAAGATAAGGAAAGTATATTTAATGAATTTTCAAGTTTTTTAAACTATTTTGATCCAAGTGTCGATATAGAACTTTCATATATTAATCGTATAGGAAAAAATGAAGAAGTAGAAAAAAACATCAATGTTCCGGATAGAAACGATTCATATAATGAAATACGAAAAGAGTACAGGGAAATGCTAAAAAATCAGAGTCAAAAAGGAAATAATGGACTTACTAAATATATGTATATCACCTTTAGCTTACAAGCACAAGATTTAAAAGAGGCAACTACAAGACTTGAAAGAATGGAAATGGATATATTAAATAACTTTAAGCAGATGGGAGTAAAAGCTTATGTATTAAGTGGATATGAAAGGTTAAAGGTTATTCACGATATCTTAAATCCAAATAAGAATTTTGTTTTTTCATTTGAAGACCTAAAATATAGTGGACTATCTACTAAGGATTATATAGTACCAGCATCATTTAACTTTTCATCTAACAATCAATTTAAAATTGGAGAATACTTTGGAGAAGTAAACTTTCTACAAATTCTAGCACCTGAATTATCAGATAGATTATTATCAGAATTTTTAGGAGTTGAAGAAAATATGATTGTAACATTTCATATAAATTCCATTGATCAAACAGAAGCTATAAAGATGATTAAAAGAAAAATAACAGACTTGGATAAAATGAAAATTGAAGAAAATAAGAAGGCTATAAGATCAGGATATGACATTGATATTCTTCCAAGCGATTTAATTACCTACGGTAATGATGCTAAGAAACTATTAGTAGAACTTCAAAATCATAATGAGAGAATGTTTGTCATAACTATTTTGTTTACAAATATGGAAAAAAGTAGAAAGAAATTGAGTAATATAATCTTTCAACTAAATTCAATAGCAGGTAGGCATAATTGTGTATTGAAAAATCTTAACTATAGACAGGAACAAGGACTAATTTCTTCCCTGCCACTTGGAAAAAATGAAATAGAAATAAAAAGAGGACTTACAACCAGCTCTACAGCAGTCTTTATTCCTTTTACAACAGAAGAGTTGTGCTTAGAAGGAGAGAGCTTATATTACGGATTAAATGCTTTAAGTCGTAATATCATTATGACAGATAGAAAGCTTTTAAAGAATCCAAACGGTTTAATACTTGGAACACCGGGTAGCGGTAAATCTTTTTCAGCTAAAAGAGAAATTACCAATGCTTTTTTAATCACACAAGATGACATCATTATCTGTGATCCGGAAGGGGAGTATGGAAATTTAACTAAGGCACTAGGTGGAGAAGTTATAAAAATATCGCCAACAAGTAAGGATTATATAAACCCGTTGGATATAAATGTAGACTATGCCGATGAAGACAATCCCTTATCTTTAAAGTCTGACTTTATTCTTTCACTGTTTGAACTTGTAGTAGGAAAGGAAGGGTTAAGTGCAGAAGAAACTTCAGTAATTGATAGATGTCTTCCAATATTATATAAGGATTACTTCGACAATCCAATTTCTGAAAATATGCCAATTTTAGAAGATTTATATAATTTACTTTTAAAACAAGAAGAAAATGTAGGGAAAAAATTAGCGGTAGAAATGGAAATTTATGTCAAAGGCAGCCTCAATGTATTTAACCATAGGACTAATGTAGATACAGGAAATAGAATTCTTTGTTATGACATTAAGGAATTAGGAAAGCAACTTAGAAAAATAGGTATGTTAATTGTTCAAGATCAAGTGTGGAATAGAGTAACTATTAATAGAAATAAGAAGGAAACCAGATATTACTGTGACGAATTCCATTTGCTTTTAAGAGAAGAACAAACAGCCTCATATTCCATAGAAATTTGGAAGAGATTTAGAAAATGGGGCGGGATTCCAACAGGATTAACACAAAATGTAAAGGACCTTTTAGCCAGTCCCGAAATAGAAAATATATTTGATAATACAGATTTTATCTTAATGCTTAATCAAGCTAGTGGTGATAGGGAAATTTTAGCTAACAAGTTAAATATATCTCTTTATCAGTTATCCTACGTCACAAATTCCAATGAGGGAGAGGGATTACTATTCTATGGAAACACAATAGTACCTTTTGTAGATAGATTTCCTAAAGATACAAAATTGTATAAGTTAATGACAACTAAACCAGAAGAATTAAAGGAAGGGATAGAAATTGATAGACAGAGAGAAGTTAAAAACTAACTATATTATTAATTTAGATGCAATTTCTGCTCTAAAGGAATTTCCAGATAAAACATTTGATTGCTGTATTACATCTCCTCCATATTATGGACTTAGAGATTATAAAGCAGAAGGACAAATTGGAAGAGAAGAAAGTCCGGAGGAATATTTAAATAAATTAATTGAAGTCTTTAGAGAAGTAAAAAGAGTATTAAAAAAAGAAGGAACACTTTGGGTAGTTATTGGAGATTCTTATGCAGGGACAAGAAGCAAAAAAGAATATAAAGATCCTAAAAACATAGAAGGAAGAAGTGGTCAAAAAGAGTCTATTACAGAAAAACTCAGTGGCTACAAGGCAAAAGACTTAATGGGGATACCTTGGCAACTAGCTTTAAAATTAAGAGAGGACGGTTGGTATTTGCGAAGTGATATTATTTGGCATAAGGAAAATGCCATGCCTGAGTCTTGTAGAGATAGACCATCAAGGTCTTATGAACATATCTTCCTACTATCAAAAGCAAGAAAGTATTTCTATAACTTTGACGCTATGAAAGAACCAATAAAAGAAATAAGCAAGAAAAGATATATGAGGGCAAGAGGAAAAAATAATAAGTATTTACAAGAAGGTACAGGAGCTAAAAGACAGAGCATAAATGAAGCAAGAGAGTATGGAGAATATATAGGAGATAATGTCCCTAAGTTTAGAAACAATAGAGATATTTGGACTATTAACACCAGTGCATTTAAAGGAAAACACTATGCGGTATTTCCACCAAAACTGGTAGAACTTTGTATAAAAGCAGGATGTCCTAAAAAAGGCTTGATTCTTGATCCCTTTATGGGTTCAGGAACTGTTGGAATGGTAGCTATTAGGATGGACAGAGAATATATTGGAATCGACATAAACAAAGATTACTGTCAAATAGCTAAAGAAAGGATTGAGAAAAATATTAAATAGGAGGTGTATATGAAAAAGAAAGGGAAAGTAAACCCAAGAGATGTACCAAAGACCAAGCTTATATCAGAAAAGAAAGAAGAAAGTAATGAAAAATTCAGTAATATAGAGAGTCCATCAGATTTTTCAAAAAAAGAAATAAATAAAGTAAAAAGCAGGAACAACATAGACAATAATGTTGAAAACTCTAAATATTACTCAGATCATTTGCAAGAAAATAGTCAGAATTTATTCAAAGAAAAAGAAAAGCCAAATAGAGAAAGAAGACAAAGAAAAATCCATGAGGAAAAATTTGCAGAAGCCTCCTATCATAATGAATATCAGCCGGAATATTCGCAACGGCAGCATAGAAAAATGGAAGAAAATGAGGAAAGTAGATATGGTGAATATCACGGGCAAGAAACAGAATACAGGCTAAGTAATTTTAAAGAAAATTTTAATGATGGACCAATTTCAACTAATTCTAATATAAAAAGTAGCATTTCTCCCCAAAAAAATTGCAAGGGGAATAGTAATTTAAAATGGAAGAAAAACGTTGAGAGTGAAAGTTTTAATGATATTCCAGAGAAAAAAATAAGGAGATTTAGAAAAGAAGATAAGAATTTTAATAGAGAGGTAAGTTCGACATATGATCCATTATCACAGGACTCAGATAATGATGGTGTCATAGATCGCTATGACATGAACTTTAGTGATAGCAATGTATCCTATAGGGATACAAGAGATGACTATAAGTATTTACCATCTTCTGATGTGCAAAGAAAAAATTGGGATGGTTATTCTATTCTTGGTAAGAAAGGGAAAGAAAGCTTTCAAAAAAATACCTTAAAAAAACTTTATCAATCTCAAAGGCAGTTTAAGGATAAAGGGGAAAAAGTAGAATTAAAATCTTTAAATGGGAAGTTTAGAAGAAAAGGTCTATCATATAAGGCAAATGAAGAAGATAAAAAAATAATTCAAGACCTGAATACTAATAAAAAACAAAATAGCAAATATTTCAAAGGCAAAGTTAGAAATTTAGAAGAAAAAAATATGCTAATGGGTAGGGTTTCTAGTGGGAAATTTAGACAGGATAGCCTATCTGAAGGATTTAAAAGTGAATCTGAAAAAAATAAAGATAAATATAATATAAATAAAAAGAATCAAGAAAAAATAGGCACGAAAAAAGAAATCTTCAAACAGGAAAAAAACGTAATAAAAAATGAGAATCTTGAAGTAGATGAACTTGATTTAAATCATAGTGGAATTTCTAATAAAAACAAGGTAAAGAAAAGACAAATAAAAGACGCTTTTGATAATACTATAAAGAAAAGCAACTTTGATCCAAAGAAAGAATACACCAGGACAAAAAAAGAAGTACAGGATTCTAAAAATGTATCTGAAAAAAATAAGGTAGATACAAAAAATAAAACTAAATTCCATTCTAAAAAAGATAACAAAAGTGAAAAAGATAAGTTTTATAAAAAGGAAGATAAAGTATCAAAACTATATGAGAAAAAGAATAAAAAGGAAAAAGAGTTAATTAAGGATAAGAAAAAGTCAAAAAAAGCGGGTTTAGAAAAACCTATTACTTTTGCGAGTGCTATGACGGCAAACTATCTATATAGTGGGAAAGATGATAATGCAGGCGTTAACGCTGCTTATAAGCTTAGTAGAACTACTGAAGCTATTGGCAGAGAAATTAGCCATCTTAGAAGAAAAAAACCTTTAAAAACTCAGAGAAAAATAAAATCTTTAGAAGGAAAAATTTATAAGAAAGAAAGTAAACTCCTCTTTCAAAGAAATTTTGAAGAATTGAAGAAGACTAAAGCTTATCAAAACTCTAATAAATTGAATCGATTTTTTATGAAAAAGAAGTTTCAGAGAGATTTTAGGAAGAAACACGGGGAAGGTTTAGTAAATAGAATAAAGAAATCTTTCGCTAATATTGGAAAGAAAACATTGGAAGTTTTAAAAAACAAAGGATATAAGCAAATTTTAATTGCCCTTTGTATTTTAGGACTTTTTTTTATGCTATTTCAAGGAATTAGTAATGTTGGAAGTCTTACTTCAGGATTAACAAGTAATGTTATAGCTACAAGCTATCTATCAAAAGAAGAAGTTTTAATGGATATTAATAATGAATTTACAAGTTATGAATATGCATTACAAGATGAAATAGATAGTATTAAAGAAAATTATCCAAATTATGATGAATATCATATAAAAGGAGATTCTGTTGGTCATGATCTACACGAGCTTTTTAGCTATTTAACAGCAAGATATGGAGAGATTAAGTCAGCTGAAGAGATACAAAAGGAATTAAAAAAACTATTTAATCAAATGTATGAGAAAAAATATACTTCAAAGTCTATTACAAAATATGACAGTGAAGGAAATCCATATACCTATAGAATTCTAACATTAACTATAAAAAAGAAAAGTATTGATGAAATAGCAAGAGAAGAATTTGCAAACTATGAAACAAATATGGCTCATTATTTAGCTTTACTTGAGAGTCAGGGAAATATGAGTGGATATTTTGGATCAAGCTATGGGAACTTGGAAGAGATTATAGACAATCCAAACTTTGGAAATCCCGGTCTTGCTTTTGATTCTGAAACTGCCAAAGCCTTATTTAATGAAGCAGAAAAACACATAGGCAAAAGATATGTGTTTGGAGCAAGTGGACCATCTAACTTTGACTGTTCAGGTTTTGTATGTTGGTCATTTACAAAGTCTGGTGTAAAGAAAATGCCAAGAACTACAGCTTGGCTTATTTATAAAAACTATTGTAATCCAATATCTCCAAGCGAGGCAAAACCTGGGGATATTATTTTCTTTAAAGGCACATATAATTCGGGTACGCCAATTTCTCACGTAGGGATATATGCCGGAAATGGAATGATGCTCCATGCAGGAGATCCTATCCAATATACCAGTATAAACTCAAGGTATTGGAAAAATCACTTTTATTCCTTTGGTAGACCAAAATAAGGGGAAGGAGTAAAAATCTATGAATAAAAAATTAATCAGAAACATAGAAAAACAGAAGAATTTAAGAAAGAAAAAAGAAGAAATTGAAATAGAACTTCAGTTATTAGTAGAGGAACAAGAAGAAATAGAAAATTTAGAGGTCATCAAGGAATTTCGAAGTCGAAAAATATCTCTTGATGAATTTTTATTTATTGTTAGAAAAAATAAGGAAGAAGAAAATAGAGAAAGAAAAGAACTTAAAAGAAAAGATACAAATGAAAGTGAGGAAAATTTATGAAAAAAATAACCAGTGGAATTTTAGCTGTGATAATGCTACTTGTAAGTCTAGTGAATATAGTGGCTGTAAGTCCTGTATATGCAAGTACAGATTATAAGGTAGAGTGGACGGAAGATGATTTTATGTATTCCTCTGAGGGAAATATAATTGCCTTTAGTGATAAAGGCTTAGAAAAGAAAGAAAAGACAAATATTCTAGTATTTCCTGAAGGAACGAAGTCTATAAATGGAAATTATTCTTTAAGTCATTCAAACGATGAACTTAGATATAAAAGAGAATTTGGACGTGGCAAACATTGGGATAAAGTAATTATTCCTGATTCTGTTAAGCATTTAGGTTATGCTGCCTTTTACGAAGCAAGTATAGATGAAGTAAAACTATCAAATAGTCTAACTTATCTTGGTGGTTTAGCATTTTTCAATTGTGGACTTAGAGAAGTAACTTTACCTAATACTTTGGTAAATATTGAACATAATGCTTTTGAAAGAAATAACCTTCAAGAAATAACTATACCGAAGTCTGTGAAGACAATTGAACAGTATGCTTTTTCAAGAAATAAACTGCACACTGTAAAAGTTTTAGGCAATCCAAACATTAACAGTAAGGGAGTATTCCATAATCAAGAAGTTGAGTATAGACCAAAACAAAATCCATTTTACGAAAATCATTTTGGTTTCAACGGAAATCAAGGATTCAAATCTATTCCTAATGGATTAAGTTATGAAAATGGAGAGTTTGTCTTTGATAAGAATGTAGATAGTGTAGAACTTGAATTTGATTATAACAATGATATGTATCAAGGAAAGATGACTATTTACAATCCAAATAAATATTCTATTGATACTCAAACAGATTTAACTAAAAATATTAAGGACTTAGAAAATCAGATCAAAGACTTAAATGATAAGAAACAAGAAGATCAATCAAAGATAGATGAGTTAAAGGAAAAGTTAGAATCTTGCAAAGATAATGGAGAGAAACTAAAACAAGAAAAAGCTAAGCTAGAAGAAGAGATTAGAAATAAAGATAATAAGATTGCTCAATTGAATAAAGAAATTGAGGAACTTAAAAATTCTAACAATGATGAACTAATAGCAGAAATTACTCAGCTTAAAGATGAATTAAAAAGATTACAAGATGAAAATGCAAAACTAAAAGAAGATTATTCATCTACAAAATGGGAGTTAGAAGCTGAGAAAGAAAAGACAGATAAAAACGAAAATAAAATCAAAGAAATGCAAGAAAAGCTTGAGTCTTTAGAAGGAGAACTTGCAAAAAAGACTAAAGAAATTGAGGATAAAGATAATAAAATTAAGGACTTAGAAAAAGCTCTTGATGAAAAAGATAATAAGATAAAAGATTTAGAGTCTAAAAAGAAAGAAACAGAAAATTCTAAGTCAGAATGCTGTAAGAAAATTGAAGAGCTTCAAAAGGCTATTGATAGTTTAAAAGAATCTTCTGAAAATACAAAAAAAGAATTAGAAGAGAAGATTAAAGGACTAGAAGGAAAACAAAAAGCTTCTGAAGAAGAAATTAAAAAGCTAAAAGAAGAGTTAGATAAGAAAATTGAAGAAGCAAAGAAGTTAATCGAGGAAGCAAATAAAAAAGCTAAAGAAGAACTTGAAAAGCAAGCTAAAGATGAAAAAGAAAAAAATATAAACCAAGGCTTATCTAAGAAATTAGATGAACTTCTAAAACTCCAAAAAGAAAACAAAGAGAAGAAAGAAGATAAGAAATCTCAAGATAAAAAATGGGACGAACTTTTGAAAGCTGATGATAAGAACATCCTAAATCAATTTGATCTTAACAAGATGAAAAAGCAAGAGGAACAACAAGGTAAAAAACAAGTTAAAGATGAAAAAGAATTTGCAGTTTTTCAAGTAGACAAAAACTTTTATAACATTATAAAAGATGGAAAGAAAACTACTGTGTATATGGATGTAAAAGCATATATTAAGGATAATCGCATTATGCTACCTGTTAGATATGCAGCCTATACTCTTGGGTTTAATGTAGAATATGATGATAGTAATAGAGAGGCTATCTTTTCAAATAAAGAAAATACAGCCTTACCTAAAAAAACTCTAAGATTAAATATAGATACTGGTGTTATGAAAGATAGTCAAGGAAACATTTATCATTCTGACACTAAACCTGTAATTATAAATGGAAGAATTCACGCATCTATTTCCAATATAGCTAAAGCTTTTAATGCAAGCTGTGGGGATATAAGAGATGAAAAAGATCAAAGTATAGAATGGGATAATAGCAGAAAGGCAGTTTATGTCTTTAAGAATATAAAGTAAGAAAAGGAGATAACTATGAAGAAAAAAAGATTAGGGGTAGCCTTAGTGCTACTCCTTTTACTATTAAGTATGCCAAGCATATCCATAGCTAAGAGCAATGATAATGAAATAAAAAATCAGTCAAATGATATTTATTTGCCAGAAAAAAGTAAAGAATTAGAAAGCTTATTTGATGAAGATATATATGAACCATCTAATGAGAGTCAAAAAATTCCTTATCAGGAAGTGCCGAAAATACAAGAAAATAACATAAAAAATGAGCAAGTAGATAAAAAAGAAAAGCCATCTAAACTTGTTAAAGGTGGCAATACTAAAGCAATTAATCCATTAGCTACAAAAGAAAATAAGGCAAGAGGAACAGTTATAGAAAATGTAGATAAAAATGGACAGGATATTACACCGAAAGTAGAAGATCAAACATCAAGAGATGAAAAAAAGGAAAATCCAATAGATGTTAGACAATTTTTAACCTTTCAAACAAAGAGTGGAAAAACTATGCACCTCATTGTAGATCATTCGGAAAATCAAGAAAATGTGCAACTACTAACAGAAGTTGGAGAACAAGATCTACTAAATATGATTGAAGGAGAAAGTGAAGTAAAGCCAAAAGAAGAAGTAGTGAAAAAAGAAGAACCGGTGGAGGAAAAACCGAAGAAAGAGGAGAAAGAAGAAAAGAAATCAGGGATAGGACTTTATTTATTTATGGGTTTAATTATTGTTGGTGTAATGGGTGCAGGATATTACTTCAAAATCTATAAAAAAAATGAAGAGGAAAGTTTTGAAGAGGAGCAAGATTATAATGAATTAGAAGATGATTATGAATCTGAAGGGGAGGATTATGATCTTGAAGATAAGGAAGATACAGAAATTATTCCAGATGAAGATGAATTTTAATCTTCTCAATGATTTAAGCAGTAGATTAAGGACAACAATAAACTCAATTATCGTATAAATTTATAAAAAAAGTACAATTAGAATTCTGGAACTTTAATAAAAAACGATGAACAAAACGACAGCGCAAACTTAATATATAAGGGAAGCTAAGTTGAAATGATTGATTGTATAATTAAGAATTTGATATAGATAAAATCATAAGTTTAATGAGAATGCTAAAAACGAATCAAGCTTTTTTATACAGATGGAATTCTTATTCGAAGAAAAATCTTTATGTTAGAGACATAAAGTTTGAAGATGTAATAGATAATGGAATAAATATTATAGAAAAAATAAAAAATCAGTAGAGCTATAAAAAGATGAGGGATTGAAAATTTAATCTCTCATTTTTTTATTAAAAAACTAAAGGAGGAAAAATGAAATTAGTAATCGCAGAAAAACCAAGTGTTGCAGCATCAATAGCAAAAGTTATAGGAGCAAAAAATAGAAATAATGGATATTATGAGGGGAATGGATATATTGTTTCATGGTGTGTTGGGCATTTAGTACAAATGGCAAATCCTGATGTTTATAATGAAAGATATAAGAAGTGGAGAATTGAAGATTTACCTATTATCCCAAAAGAATACAAGTATGAGGTAACGAAGACAACTAAAAAACAGTTTAATATTCTTAAAAGGCTAATGAATAGTAATGAAGTTGACACCATTATTAATGCTTGTGATGCTGGTAGAGAAGGAGAAGCTATCTTTAGACTTGTATATATGATGGCAAATTGTAAGAAGAAAATGAAACGTCTTTGGATTTCCTCAATGGAAGACTCTTCAATAAAAGAAGGATTTAGCAACTTAAAAGATGGAAGTAACTATGATAATCTTTTTGATTCAGCCAAGGCTCGTGCCATAGCTGATTGGCTTGTTGGAATGAACATAAGTAGACTTTACTCCTGTCTATATAATGAAAATTATAGTGTAGGCAGAGTACAAACACCAACTTTATCAATGATTGTGAATAGAGATGATGAGATAAATAGTTTTAAAAAAGAAAAATATTATACAGTGGAGATTTCCATGAATGGATTTACACTTTCGACAGATAGAATTGATGACAAGATAGTGGCAGAGCAGCTTAAAAATTTAATCGGAGAAAAAATTGAAATAACCGATGTAATTAAAAAAGAAAAGATTACAAAGCCTAATCTGCCCTTTGATCTAACAACACTTCAAAGAGAATGTAATAAGTATTTTGGATACAGTGCAAAACAAACCCTAGATTATGCCCAAAGCCTGTATGAAAAGAAGTATATTACCTATCCACGAACAGATTCAAGATATTTGACAGTAGACATGATAGAAAGCACTGTAAATAATATTATAGGAAAAAATGATTTTGACACAGAAAGAATTAAGGTAGTTTTTAATTCTGAAAAAGTTACAGATCATCATGCAATAATTCCAACGATAAGTTCATTAAATAAGGATATTTCAAATCTTCCGGAAAGTGAAGCCAAAGTATATAGACTTATAACAAATAAACTCTATGCAAGTTTTGGATATCCTCTTGTAGAAAATACAACAAAGATAGTGGCTGAATTTGACGGGTTTGAATTTATAAACACTTATAAAATAATTGCTGAAGAAGGATTTACAAAATATTTAGAAGAATATAAATCAAAGAAGAAAGAAGATATACAACTTCCTGATGTAAAAATAGGAGATTTTTTATATATTGAAAATAAAGATATAAAAGAGAAATATACAAAACCACCTAAACACTTCACTGAAGACACACTCTTAAAAGCTATGGAAATAGCTGGAAATGATGAATTAGTTAAGGATGTTGAAGTTGAAAGAAAAGGACTTGGTACTCCTGCTACAAGAGCGGGAATAATAGAAAATTTGATATACAAAGGTTATATAAAAAGAGAAAAGAAAAACCTAATATCAACTAGGAAGGGATTAAACCTAGTGACTATAGTTATAGATGAGTTTAAATCTCCAAAGACAACAGCAAAATGGGAAATGAGATTAAGTGATATAGCAAAGGGTAAGGAATATAAAGAGAATTTTTTAAAAGAAATTGAAGAAGAAATAGAAAATACTATAGGTAAATATTATAAGTAAATTGATTATAAAAACTTGAATATAATTATAGGAATGAAGAAAGGAATGATTTATGAAAGAAATATGGTATAATATAAGTGATAAAAGAGTAGGCATTAGGAAATTTGCTTATTTGACATTACTATAAATATACGTTATACTCTTATCAGATAAAGATGGTGTCCCGCTACCGTTAAAGGTGGAGCATTAAAGAAGGTGTATCACTACCTACATCCCAAAGGTAAAATATTAAAGCAAACAGAGAGGTTAAAACCTTTCTATTTTTTTATTCCAATTTCTTCTGCAAAGGAAAACGCAAAAAATGAAAGAATGTTTCTGATGAGCATTTTTTAATTTATGAAGTGATCGATGATAGTATTACTATAGATGGAGATATTTACAGATATTATTCTGATAAAGAAAAAATGCACATATTATCTATATTGGATATTAAGAAAATGATTCCTGTACCGACTGATGGTTATGAAAGAATTGATTTTAACGAACTTGAAGATATCAGATATAAAGACTTATTTCAAAAAGAATATGCTTTTTGTTTAAAAATAAAAACAAAGATCTTGATAAAGGTAGAAAAAATATACAAAAATCAAAAGAAAACAGGAATTATAAGAAGAGCAAATTGCAAATTTTCAAAGTTAGAAAAAGCAATGTTGGATTGGAAGCAATAGAATAAAGGCAGTTAAAGCGATTAGAAAAGTAAAAAATTCCAATCGTTTTTTTATTGCAATAAAAAGATAGCGTAAATGACATTTTAAAGTTATCTTTTGCTTACAGAAATTTAAAAAATAGAAAGAAATAAAGTTTAATAAATAAATATATAAAAATTTAGTTCATTTTTATCACTATAATGAGGAGGGATAAAATGCCAAGATATGATATAGTAGATTTAAGTAGAACAATCTATCTTGCAAAAGAAGAATTTAAGAAAGATATAAAAAAATATGAGGAATATTTAAAGGTATCAGGCAATAACTATAAGTATCCATATATACATCAAATATCTATATACAATATGGATCCAAAAGCAACAGCCTGTGCAGAATTTGATTATTGGAAAACTATAGGTAGAAGCGTTAAAAGAGGCGAAAAAGGAATACCACTTTTAGATATAGATAGTGGAAGGATAAAATATATCTTCGACATAAGGCAAACAGTAAGTATTAATCATAATATTTCTGAGGTAAAGTTATGGAAATATGATAGCAAAAAGCATTTAAACTTACTAGATGAACTGATAGATAAGTTTAAAGAAAAAGATAGTAAGCTTCTATTAAGCCAAGAAGATAAAATTGATGCCTTAGTAGAAAGTAATGTTAGAGGAAAATTCAATAAAATTTTAGAAAGTCTATCTGACGAAAGTTTAAAAAGCATTCAAAAGGTAGACCTTTTTAATTTGTTAAAAGAATCCGTAAAAATTTCCATAAGCGAGAGAATGGAGGTCTCATATCAGCTAAAAGAAGAAAACTTATCTTTACTGTCTAAAATATCAAGTTCGGACATAGACAAAGTATTAAGTATAAGCGCTAATATAAGTAAAAATATCTTACTTGATTTGGGAAGTGAAATAAAAAGATTAGAAATTTTAGAGAAAATTCAAGAAAGAAAAGATTTGGAGCAGACAAAAGAGCTTAAGGAGCGTTATAATAAATTAAGTTCTGATATAAACGGTGAAATAAATTTTAAAGGAGGCTTGGAAGATGAAAGAGAAATTAACATTGGCAGGCAAGGAATACCTCATGGAGGAGGGGATTTACACACCAATCGTCAAGGAGAATTCCTTCGAGAGACAGGGAGGGACATACAAGATGGAAGAATTGGAGGAAGGCATGGAAGTCCTAATACCCAATATGGCAATTCCCAAGGAAATAGATTTAAAGAAACTCAACAGATGGGGAAGGATGAGATTGAACTTTCTCAAGGAGAACAAAGAAGAGGATTATCAGATAATGTATTTGCAAGGGACATTGATGGATCATCTTCTATCAAAGGAAAAAGAGATAGAGGACTTTATCACGAGGGAAGAAGTCAAAATGATGGAAACTTGGGGTCTGACAGAAGAACTGAAAGAAGAGGACTATCTGAAATATCTGAGATTGAAGAAGAACATGGATATGACCCTACAAGAAATAGGGGAAAGGGAGATAATCCTAATCTAAAAAATGAGGAAGTAGAGTCTACTTCCTTTTTTTCTGCTAAAAATCATGGAGAGCAAATATCCTTCTCAAATCCAATAAGTCAAAGAGAAATAGATACATTTTTAATACATGGAGGAAATCATGAAGATGGAAGATTAGCAGTAATAGCAGAATTTTCTAAGGGTAAATCTTTAGAAGAACAGGCAAACTTTTTGAAAGAAATATATAGGGGAGCCAATGGTCTTGAAATTGAAGGAAGAAAGATATCTGCATGGTTTGGAAAGGAAGGAGCAATTTTTAAAGATGGAGATGAGGCAAGATATAGAGAAGGGCAAATAGTTTCTTGGAAAGATTTAGCTAATAATATTAATAATTTATTAGATAGAGGAGAATTTGCTAGCAATGTTGAGATTGTAGAAAGTGCGACATATGAAAGAGAAAAAATAGCAGAAAAATTATTGTATTTAAAGAGAGATCTTACTGATGAAACTAAGGATAGATATTTAGCGATTCTTAATGATATAAAAGGAAGAGGCTTCCCAGATGAAAAAGAAAATCTCGGGAAAAAACTTGAAGATAAAAATTTTATAAATAAACTCAGAAAAGAATACGAGGTATTTTTAGAAGAATATAAGATTAATCCTGATATTTTAAGATTTCATCATTATAAATTATCTAAAATCTATAATGATATCAATGATTTAGAAATAGAAAGAAAATTATATAGGTCAAATTTAAAGGATATTGCACCTATTCAGAGTTTTATAACACAAGATGAAATAGATGAAAGCCTAAAAAGAGGAAGCGGGTTTTCTGATGGAAAGAAAAGAATATATGAATTTTTTACTGAAAAGCATGATTTAAAAGAACAAGCAGATTTCTTGAAAAATGAATATGGCGTAGGTGGAAGTTCTCATGCACTATCTGCTGCAAGAGAAAGTGGTGAGTGGCACGATGCGAAGGGAATAAAATATAATAAAGGTAATGCAAAAGAAATACTACTATCTTGGTCTAATGTTGCAAGAAGAATTAATGACCTTATTAAAAAGAATAGATATATAGATGAAGAAAGTTTTGAAGAAAATAGGGAGAAAAAAACAGATCAGCAAATAAATAAAACAGAAAAAGAAAGCCAGGAGTATATAAATTATCAAGATGATTTGCCTCCAACTGATAATGATGTATATATAGAAAGAACAAATAATAGTTCTATATATTATTATCAAGGACAGTCTGTAGCAAGTATAGGTGATGATGGAAAACTTATCATTTATGATGAATTTATGCCAAACTTTTTAAAAGAAGAAATATATTCCATAGCCTTTGAAAAACAATTAGATATACCATTAGACCAGTTAGACGATGGAATTATTCTTGAGGGAATACATGACACTTTTTATATTAAAGAAAAGGAAGAAATAGAAGGAAGAGAATATTACCTTTTAGAAAGTCAAAGTCGATATGATGATATTCCAAATATTGTAGTTAATTCTAACAAAGAAGTTATAGATGATGATATAGTAAATGGTTTTGAAGAATTTAAGGAATTTTATCCTAATAAAAATAAAGAGAATATAGGTTTTGATTTAGATAGCCATAGAAAAGATGATTATTGGATAATTGAGTTTAATGAGGGTTCAAGTCTAATAGAAAAAGATTATGCAGGACAAAGGCTGACTAAACAACTATTAGATGAAATAAGGGAAATAGATGAAAAGATAAGACTTCATAATAAGACCTTAGGAGAAGATGAATATGGGCAGATGACTGATAAGTGGGAGGGGTATTCCAAATTCTATTTTAACCATATAGTAGATGGGAAAATAGTTGATCACTATAAGATAGACATAGGTGATGGAAATGAGATCAACCAAAGAGACTTTGAATTTCTTTATGAACAAATAGGAA
Source organism: Finegoldia magna (assembly GCF_002243175.1). Classification (GTDB taxonomy): domain Bacteria; phylum Bacillota; class Clostridia; order Tissierellales; family Peptoniphilaceae; genus Finegoldia; species Finegoldia magna_J. The sequence continues at coordinate 116,508 of NZ_NDYF01000017.1, read as the reverse complement.
AAAGTCAGATAGAACTTAATCAAACTATAGAAGGAAATAAGATAGATGAAAAAATAATTTCAATAAATCAAATTGAAGATAGAATTTTTGATGTATTAGTTAAGGATAAAGTTTTAGAAAATGAAATTATAAAGGCAAGAGAAAACTTAGGAAATAATACCTTAGCAAGTTTTAACTCTGTATTCCAAAGAGAATATGTAAAAATCATGAGAGAAGTTGCCGATAAACAGGGAAATCTTCCGGATGATATGAAGGCAATAGATAAGGTTAAAGAATTAGCTATTAGAATAGAAAATAGATATAGAGAATATTTAAATAATTCACATGAAAACAATATAGAAGATGATAAGGAGATACTCTCTATAAAAGTGGGAGATATAGTTAGAACAGAGGATAATAAATATTTAAAAATAAAAGATATTTCCAGTGGATATGATAATAACCATAATCAAATAATATATTATTCATATGATGCCTATTTTGATAAGGACTTAAAACTATTCTCACATTCCTTTAAAGAAAGCGATTTAAAAGCTTTAGAAGTATTAAGAAATGAAGTAGAAGAAAAATTAACAAAAGAGATTGTAGAAGATAAAATAGCAGTAAAAGTAGGATTTTATTATGCTTTAGTAGATAAATATAAAACAAAGGATATAGAATTAGAAGAAACAGGAATTAGAGTTTATCCAAGAAAGGAAAACTCACAAGGAAAGATCTATACTTTATATAAAGGGAAATCTTTTGAAGATAGCAAAAAAATAGACAGTTTGTTTGATGAAATTACTGCCAAAATGAAAGAAGCAAATCTTACAAATTTAAATGATGTATTAGAATTGGAAAGGGAAGGTTTATTTGAAATTACTGATGATAAAGTTACAAAATTTGAGGAAGGCTATGATATAGATGTTCAAAGCTTTAATCAGCAATTTCCAGATTATTATAATGATATATATGTTTTTAATAAAAATCTTGAAATCAATGGAGCATATCAAAATTTAGCACATATAAATGAAGAAAATAAAATCACTTTTAATATAAATTTATCGCAAGAAGAAAAATCCAAAATTGAAGAAATAAGAGATAAGAAACAAGTTCTTTCCATGTTAATAGATAAGGATATCAAAGAAAAAAGAGAATACTATTTTGATCCTCAAGATGAAGAATACTTACTACTGTCAAAGAAAATAGAAGATGGATTATTAAAAAAACCAGAAAATATTATAGATGGAAAAGAAGGGTATAAGGTAGAGCTAATCTTAGATGTTAAGGGGAAATCTCTTAAACAAAATTTACGATACAATGGGTATATTTTAAATTCTAATCAAGCTATAAAATATAAAAGTTATAAGGACATATTAAGTAACTTTCCTTATTTACTTGATGACAAACATAGAGAAGTGCTTTTAAATGGATATTTAAATCAGCAAATAGAAAATGATAGAACAAGGCAAGAAGAAAATCCATTTAAAGAAGGTATGAGTGTTAGATACAAAGGAAAAGAATACACTATAACTGCTATTAACGATACTACAAGTCCTAAAACTATAGAACTAGAAGATAGCACAGGACTAATGAATGGCTTTATTACCGGAAGTGAAACAATTCTTTTTAATGACTATAAAAATCTTGATTTAGAAGTATATAGATCTAGTGAAAAAGAAAAACAATCTATTGATAAAGGGGAACTAGTAGAACAAATCAGCTTTGAAGATATTGACAATAATAACGAAGAAGAAGTTAAAAAAGACAAAAAGACTGATATAGAAAATATAGAAGGGGTTTCTGAAGTTTCTTTAGAAAACTATAAAATTATTAATGAAGAAGAAAACCTACCACCATCACAGAGATTAAAAAACAACATTGAAGCTATAAATGTCTTAAAGGCTTTAGAAAAAGAAAATAGAAGTGCAAGAAAAGATGAACAGGAAATTTTGGCAAAATATATCGGCTGGGGAGGACTTTCTGATGTATTTGATGAAGAAAAGGAAGGTCAATGGCTTGATGCAAGAAACTTTTTAAAAGAAAATCTAACTGGGGAAGAATATAATAGGGCAAGAGAATCAACCTTAACAGCTTTTTATACGCCGAAAGTAGTTATAGACGCTATCTATGAAAGTCTTTCTAATCTTGGATTTGAAAAAGGAAATATATTAGAACCAAGTGCTGGGACAGGGAGATTTATAGGAAATCTACCTGAAGAAATGAAAGAGTCAAACTTTTATGGAGTTGAATTAGATAGCATTAGTGGACAAATTGCCAAAGAACTTTACCCTAATGCCAATATCCAAATAAAAGGATTTGAAGAAACCAATTTTTCTAATAACCTATTTGATGTGGCCATAGGAAATATTCCTTTTGGAGAATTTAAAGTAGCAGATCGTGAGTATGAAAGAAATAACTTTCTAATTCACGATTATTTTTTTGCTAAAACTTTAGATAAGGTTAGGGATGGAGGCATCATTGCCTTTATAACATCTTCAGGAACAATGGATAAAAAAAGTGAAGATGTTAGAAGATATATATCGGAAAGAGCAGAGTTCTTAGGAGCAATAAGACTACCAAATACTACATTTAAAGGGGTAGCTGGAACAGAAGTAACTTCAGATATAATCTTTTTAAAAAAGAGAGATAGGCTATTAAAGATAGATGAAGACTGGATAAAGCTAGACAAAGATGCAAAAGGACTAATATATAATAAATACTTTGTAGATAATCCTCAGATGGTAATAGGGACTATGGAAGAAATACCGTCAAGATTTGGGACAAGCCTTGCTTGTATTGAAAATAAAGATATTTCTTTAGAAGAAGGACTAAAAAAAGCCATTAAAAATATTCAAGGTAGGTATGAAGAAGCTCAAATAAATGATGATTTAGGAGAAGAAACAATACCAGCTGATGATAGTGTTAAAAACTATTCTTTTGCTTTAGTGGATGATGAAATATATTTTAGAGAAAATTCAATTATGCAAAGAATATCCTTAAACCAAAATGATAAAGATAAGGTAAAAGAATATTTAAGATTAAATGAAAGTCTAAGGAAAGTTATAACCTATCAAAGAGAAGACTATTCAGATGAAGAGATAAAAAAAGAACAAGAAAATCTAAATAAATTCTACGATGATTTCAATAGCAAACATGGAAGACTAAATTCAAAAACCAATAAAAAGTTATTTAGAGAAGATGCCAATTTTTCTTTAATTTCAACTTTGGAAAAATTAGATAAAGAAGGCAACTTTATAGGAAAATCTGACATCTTTAACAAGAGAACTATAAAAAAAGCTGTAATAATAGATCATACAGATAGGGCAATAGATGCTCTGGTACTCTCTATTAGTCAAAAAGGTAAAATAAATTTTGATTATATGGAAGAATTGACAGGAAAAACAAGAGATAAATTAATAGAAGAATTAAAGGGAGAAATATTTTTAAATTTAGATTCCTTTGAACCTAATGATATAAATCCATTTAAGTCTGCTAATGAGCTAGGAGATTTTTCAAGACCTTACGTAAGTGCTGATGAATACTTGTCAGGAAATATAAGAGATAAAATTGAAGTTGTAGACTCTTATATTAAAAACATCGAAAAAGAGTTAGGAAAGGAAGAAAATCTAGAGGATAGTAAACTCTTAAAAAAAGAATTAGAAGAGTTACATTTTCAAAAAGCAAAGCTAGTGGAAGTAATGCCTAAAGCACTAGATGCAAGTGAGATTACAGTTAGAATGGGTGCAACATGGATACCGGAACAAGATTACAAAAAATTTATGTTTGATTTGTTGAAAACACCAGTTTCATCAAGGTGGAATATAGATATTAAGTATTCTGACTTTACAGGAGAATATAGAGTTGAAGGAAAAAGCTCTGATAGGGGCAATGACCTTGCTTCTTTTACCTATGGTACAAATAGGGTAAATGCCTACAAATTGATAGAAGATACTTTAAATTTAAGAGATACTAAGGTATTTGACCAAGTAGAAGACAGTGATGGAAAGAAAAAATCTGTGCTTAATCAAAAAGAAACAATGCTTGCAAGAAGTAAGCAAGAGATGATAAAAGAAGAATTTAAAAGCTGGATATTTGATGATGTGGAAAGAAGAAATAGATTAGTAGAAGATTATAACGAAAGATTCAATTCCATAAGACAAAGGGAATATGATGGATCTAATCTTACTTTTGAAGGAATGAATCCTGAAATAGAATTAAGAGCACATCAAAAAGATGCAATAGCAAGAGGTTTGTTTGGTGGAAATACTTTACTTGCCCATGAAGTAGGAGCAGGAAAAACCTTTGAAATGATAGGTATAGCCATGGAGTCAAAAAGACTTGGGATGAGTAATAAGTCAATGTTTGTTGTTCCTAACCACATTGTAGAGCAATTTGGAAGAGAATTTAATGAACTTTATCCAGGAGCTAATGTATTATGTGCTACAGAAAAAGATTTTACACCAGATAGAAGAAAAAGATTTTGTAGTCGTATTGCTACAGGAAGTTTTGATGCTGTTATTATAGGGCACAGTCAATTTGAAAAAATTCCTATATCAAAAGAAAGACAAGAATATGAATTGCAAGGTCAAATTGATGAAATCATTGACTATATAGATGAATATAAAAGAGAAAGGGATCAAAGATTTACTGTAAAGCAATTAGAAAAAACAAAGAAAAAATTAGAGACAAAGTTAGAAAAACTAAATGCTGATTATAAGAAAGATGACGTTGTAACCTTTGAGGAACTGGGAGTAGATAAGTTATTTGTAGATGAAGCCCATGCCTACAAAAACCTCTATCTATTTTCTAAAATGAGGAATGTAGCAGGAATTACTTCTACAGATTCACAAAAATCATCAGATATGCTTATGAAATGCCGCTATATGGATGAAATAACTAATAATAAAGGATTAGTATTTGCCACAGGTACACCAGTAAGTAACAGTATGGCTGAACTTTATACCATGCAGAGATATTTACAGTATGATGAATTAAAAAAGATGAAATTGCAACATTTCGATTCTTGGGCATCTACTTTTGGAGAAACAATAACGGCAATAGAATTAAATCCTGAGGGTAATGGTTATAGGAGCAAAACCAGATTTGCAAAATTTTATAATCTTCCTGAACTTATGAATACTGTAAAAGGATTTATGGATATTAAAACAGCTGATGTTTTAAATCTCCCTACACCAATTGCCCATTATGAAACTATAAAAACAAAGCCTACCGAAGAACAAAAAGAAATTCTTGAAACTTTTTCAGAGAGAGCAGATAAGGTTCGTGATAAGCAGGTAGATTCAAGTGTTGATAATATGCTATTAATAACAAATGATGGGAAGAAGATGGCATTAGATCAAAGATTAATCAATCCTTTACTTCCTGATGATCCTAATAGTAAGGTGAATACCTGTATAAAAAATGTATTTAGCATTTGGGATAAATATAAAGATAAAAAATCTGCTCAATTAATATTTTGTGATATGTCTACACCAAGTAATGATTTTAATATCTATGATGATATTAAAACAAAACTTATAGATATGGGAGTGCCAAAAGAGGAAATAGAATTTATTCATAAAGCAAAAAACAATATGGAAAAAGACGCTATCTTTGATAAGGTAAGAAAGGGAGAAATACGAGTATTAATTGGTTCAACACAGAAGATGGGAGCAGGTACTAATGCCCAAGACAAACTAATTGCAATTCACGATCTTGATATACCATGGAGACCTGCTGATCTTTCTCAAAGGGCAGGCAGGATTGTTAGGCAGGGAAATGAGAATAAGGAAGTCCATATATTTAGATATGTAACAGAAAATACTTTTGATGCCTACCTATTCCAAACCTTAGAGAATAAACAAAAATATATTTCCCAAATTATGACGTCAAAGACTCCTGTAAGAGTTGCAGAAGATGTAGACGAAGCCACATTAAACTATGCCGAAATCAAAGCTCTTGCAACAGGAAATCCATTAATAAAGGAGAAGATGGACCTTGATGTTGAAGTTTCTAAACTTAAAATGCTAGAGTCCAATTTTAAATCAAATCTTTACAAGCTGGAAGATAAAGTAGTTAAATTTTATCCAAAGGAAATAGAAAGATTAAAAGAAAGGATAGAGAACTTAAAGGAAGATATTAAAAATGTTGAGCCTTATAGGGAAGTAAGTAAAAATACAAAAGAGGAAAATAAATTTACCTCCATAACCATTAATGAGAAGAAGTATACGGATAAGAAAATTGCAGGGGAGTTTTTGTTGAATAAAATTAAGGGACTGAAAATTAATGGAGAAATGGATAGAGAAGGAATAAAAGTAGGGAAGTATAGAAACTTTGATCTATCTATAAAGTATGATTCTTTTTTCAATAAGTATAACTTTATTTTGAAAGGAAAAGAAGATTATACGGGAGAGTTTGGAACAGATGGACTAGGCAATATTACAAGAATGGATAATATACTAGATAAATTACCAGAAAGACTAGAAGATAATATATCTAAACTAAAAGATACAGAAGAACAATTCCAAATAGCAAAACTAGAAGTACAAAAGACATTTCCACAAGCTGAGCTTTTGAAAGATAAGTCTCTAAGGCTTTCAGAAGTAAATAATCTTTTGAATATGGGAGATAGTGAAGATATACAACAAGACAATCCATTGCTTGAAGAAGTAAAGGAAGAATTAATTAATTTCTTGAATAGAGAATATGAAGAAGATAACAAAGTAGAAGATTTTGATAACCTATTTCCTGATTTAAATGACATAAGAATAGCTTATACAACTACACCAGATGAAAAACATGAGATACAAATTAGTTTAGATTTGGAAAATTATAAAATGAATACCTATGTAGACAATACTTTAATTGACAGCTTTCAGTACACCTATGATCCTTTGGACGCAAGTGATTTGGAAGAGGTAATACAAATAAAGACGGATATTGTCTTTTGGGATTTTAGTGAGCTTGTAGCAGTTGATGAAAAAAAGTTAAAGGAAATTCTTGGACTTGAAATAGATGATGAAGGTAATTTTTATGATCCATTAAATTTAGACTTGGATAATGATGGGATTCCTGATAGATATGATAGTGACTTTAAAGATTCTGATTATTTTGAATCTACTTATGATGTTGAAGATAATTTTCATGCTAAAGAAGAAAAGGAATCTATTATAGATAAGTTACAGGAATATAAGAATAACTTAGAAGAAGACAATAACATAAAAGAAATAAACAACTGTGAGCCTTATGGTAGATAAATATTTAAGTAATATTGCTAAAGGAATAGAATATGAAATTTGATAAAGATGGATTTAATGAATTTATACAAGATGAGTTTTCTTTTGATGGAGCAACTCAAAGAATAATTAATAACTTAGTGGAGTATGGAATCAAAAATTTAGGAGATTCAGAGGATAAATTAGTAGACTTTATTCAAACTATAATTAATGATCCGACAGTTGAAGAAATAAAACAATTTGTAATTAATGAAGAAAAAGAAGAATTAATAGGAGGAATATTAATGGATGTACGAAAAGGAAATGTAATTAATACAGAATTTGGAGAAACAATTGTACTTGATATTAAAGATAATCAAGCTACACTATTTGATGGTAATCAATTTATTTTAGCTACAGGAATTAAGCTAAATAAGAAAAGTGGAAATTATGAATGGGAATCAGTAAGGTATGCCAGCGATATAAAAACTATAGCAAATATGCAAAATATTGATTTTAAAAGTATGAAAAATACAATAGACTTTCTAGCTGAATATAATCATAAAGAATTTGTAAAAGGGATCGTATCTCTTGAAACAGGAGTGTTAAATGAAGAGGTTCTTAATGTTGCCTATGATAATTATATGAGTGATTCAGTAATGGGACTTATTGATGAAAAGTTTATGGATCATATAGATGATCAAGGATTAGAAGAAAATTTAGAAATTAATCGAGAACAAGTAGATAAAGAAAGCAAGGATATATTAAACATAGATGGAAATTTAGCTAGTGATATAGAGATCAAAGATTTAAAAGCAAAAGATGGAAGAAGCTTTAAAGTTGCTTCCTTTTCTATAGCAGAAAATGACAAGGAAGGAAACGTAAAATTTACTGATTGTTACGCATATAATGATAAAATTAGTCAAGTAGGTAATATGAAGAAAGGTGACTTTGTACACTTATTTGGTAAGGGAAAAACCAACAAAGGAAAGAATGGAAAAGAATATAGGAGTATAAAGATATATTCTGCCAAGTTGTTAAAAGCAAAAGAACAAATAAAAACTCAAAATAAAGATAAAAAGTCTATATTAGGGCAAATAAAAAGCTTGAAGACAGACGATAAAACTAAATCAAACAAGAAAGACCATAGCAAAGGTACAGAGAGATAAATATCGGCAGTCTTAGGACTGCCTTTATTTTTTGTTGAATAAACAATGATTATTAAAGTATTATTTGAATATTGTACAAATTTATGCTTAATACACAAAAGTTAGCTGAGATTTATTATTGATTAGGTTACAATAAATAAAAGAGTAAAAAATAACTAGAAAGCAGTAGGCAGAATATAAGATATTGAAATAACTAATTTATACTGAGATATAGTATATAATAATATTAGAAGAATATTGATATAAAATCACACATTGTCTATATCATAGAGTTACAATTATTTGTTTCTATCTAACATTTATAAGGAAAAATTATGAAAAGAAAAGATTTGATTTTGATTGCTCACATTATACTACAAATTGTTTTGTTTATACCTATAATTCCTTTTATAAAGTATTATCAACGAAAAGATATAGGAATTATAGTAATAATTTTGCTGAGTACTGTAAATTTTATTTCGTATGTTATTACAATATTAAATTCTGATAAAAAATTCATTTTAAAGCATAGTATTCTAACTATTATATTTATAATATTTATATGTGCAGAAGATACAATACTAATTAACATACAAATAGGAAAACACATAGAATTAATCATATATAGCTTATTATTGTTAGAAAATTTAGCCTTGATATGTTCAACATATAGGTTAAGTATTAAAAAACTAATTATAACTATTATTCTTTCTATTTCAGCTTTAACTATAAATTATAATTATTCATTATCCGATTTTATATATAAATATGTAGTTATTCTTTTATTAATGAGTCCTGGTATTTCTTATATATTAGATAAAAAAATAAGACATAATAATAGAAAGGTAATTTTATATTTACAAATATGTTTTATTATTTCTTTTTGTATTTATAAAAAATTCAATAGTATAGATATTGTTTCAATTAGTGAGTACCTACTATTATCAATTATATCAATGGAGTCGGCATTACTGTATAAAATTATGATTACGGATGTAAGAAAAGGATTAGCATTATTTATCAAAGCCATGAGGAATCTATTTTTAGGTTATATTGTTTTATTTGTAATGCTATATTTAGTTGGTATTTCTGTAGTTGATATTACTTTATTATCTTTTTATTTTTTTATATATTTAGCCGAATTTAGAAGTTACAAGGAGTATAAGAAACATCAAAGTGTTACTTTTGATGAATTATTAGATAGTTATTATGTTGAAATATATAGAAATAGAGAAATTGAAAGACTTAATATTTTAAAAATTCAGACATTTTTACATGATGATATACTTCAAATCATAATAGCTATACGTAGATGGATTGAAGATAATTTGTCAGGTTCAGATAAAAATTATATATTACAGAATTTAGATAAATTGAATGATTTAATTCGACATGAAATTGATTCATTTAATCCTAAGATTAAAGAGTACAGTTCCTTGTACGATGCATATAATAAACTTATATCAGATTTAGAAGATATGTATTTAAGTAAACAGATGCTTATTGAATTTGAATGTAAAAAAGATATTGAACTTTCATCACCTTATGATGAGATAGTATATAAATGTATTAATGAGTTATTAATAAATGCGTTTAAGCATTCTAAAGGTTACAACACTAATATTAGTCTAAAAGTAGAAAAAAATATAATTTATTTAACAGTTACAAACGTTGGAGATTATATAAAAGATAAAGATAAAATTAAAGAAGGCAATATAGGATTAAATATTCTAAGGCTGAATTTAAAACAATACAGAGGGGTATTTGAATATGAAATATTTAAGAATAATGAAGAATTAGAAGAATCGTATGTGCAATTTAAAATAAAAATTCCATTAGATAGGAGAGTTGTAAATGAAAATTTTGTTAATAGAAGATCATAAAATGGTAGCTACTTCTCTAAAAATGAGTTTAGAAACAGAACAATCTATTTCTGTAGATGTAATAGACTGCATTGAAAAACTTAATACAGATAAAACAATTCTTAGTTATGATCTATTACTTATAGATATTAACTTAACGGGTATTGAAGGAACAGTAAATGGCTTAGATCTAGCTGAAAAATTAATAGAAAAGTATAAGGAAATTAAAATTGTTATCTTAACTGCATATAAATTAGAATTTTATATAAAACGAGCTAAAGAAATAGGATGTAGAGGTTTTATTTCTAAAGAAGAAGATACTAAAAATTTAATACAATATATTAAAAGTATTGTAGAGAAAGATAAGATAATATTTCCTGAAGAAAATTATATGTTAGAATCGTTGACGAAATATGAATTAAAAATAGTGAGATTGTATTCAAATGGCATGTCTAGGAAAGAATTAGCTAAAGAACTTAACACAAATGTTAGAAGTTTGGCGGTATCTTTATCTAGAATATATCAAAAATTAAATGTTAGAAATTATCAAGAAATGATAGACAAGGTAAGAGAACTAGGTTATGTAGATTCATTTTGATAGATGAGCATTAGGATTTAAAAATTCTAATGCTTTTTTTATTCACAAAAGTTAGCTGAAACTTAAATTAAAATAATATAAAATTAAAGAAAAAGTATAGAATTAATAATATTTAGAGGTGATAAAGTGATGAATTATTCAAGTAAACTAAAAAACAATATGCTAGGAAGAGAAATTACTCCTTTTAACGTGTGTAAATTATCGTGTAGTAATACTTGTAGGTATAGTTGTACAGCAAAGAATGCTGCTAAACACCCAAAATATTCACATAGTACATTTAATAATAATTTAAATAAAGATGATAAAAAATAATATAACTTACAAACTTGGAAAAGAGATTGATATTTGGAAAGAAGGTACTGCTCAAACATTAACATTTATTGTGACTGAGGATTGTAATTTAAGATGCAATTATTGTTATATTACACACAAATCTTCAAATAAGAAAATGTCATTTGATGTAGCTAAGAAATTTATTGATTATGTACTTTCAGATAAAATAGTTAGACCAAAAGGAGTTATATTAGATTTTATAGGTGGAGAGCCACTACTTGAAATAAAATTAATAGATCAAATATGTGATTACTTTAAACTAAAAGCATATTTACTAAAGGATGAATGGTATTGGGATTATAGGATTAATATAACGACAAATGGGGTTAATTATGCTAGTAAAGAAGTACAAGATTTTATAAATAAAAATCAAGGAAAACTTGAAATTGCAATTACATTAGATGGAACAAAAGAAAAACATGATATGCACAGAGTTTTTCCAAATGGCAAAGGTTCCTATGATAAAATAATAAAAAACATAGAACTGTACAAAAATCAATTTCAAGCATCTACCAAAGTTACTTTTTCAAGTAAAGATTTAAAATATTTAAAAGATAGCGTAATTCATTTATGGGAATTAGGAATATATGATGTAGCAGCAAATGTAGTATTTGAAGATGTTTGGCAAGATGGAGATGACAAAATTTTTGAAGACCAGTTAATTGAATTGGCAGACTATATCCTGGAAAATAGACTATTTGATAAATATTCTTGTACTTTATTTGATGAATCTATAGGTTTTCCAAATAGTAGAGAAATATTAGAAATAGCTTCTTGTGGTGCTGGAAAGATGATAGCAGTAGGACCTGATGGATCATTGTATCCATGTATGAGATATAAAGATTATTCACTTAACAATAAAAAAGAAGTTGTAATTGGTGATGTAGAGAATGGCATAGATTTTGATAAAATAAGACCTTATTATCTGATAAATACGAAGCTTCAATCTGATGAGGAGTGTATTAACTGCAGGATTGCAAGCGGATGCACTTCATGTTTCGGTCATAATTATGATTCTGCAGATAGTAACACAAATTTTCAAAAGGCAAAGTATATTTGTAAAATGCATAAAGCAAGAGTAAGAGCAAATAATTACTATTTTTCAGAACTATATAATAGATATGGAATTGAAAGAGAGATTAATAACGAAGGAAGAGATAAACTTTATTTTTTATTGTCTAATTCAGCTGTGAGAACTTGTGCTAGTAGTGAAGATAGAAGTGATCTTTCTATTATGTCTAATGAAACAATAAAGCAAGGATTAGAATATGCTAAAAATAATTTTCTAAGACCAGTATTCATACATAGTAATTATGGACTCAATTTAAATTTCAAAGAGATAGACTTAAAAGGACATAATATTTTTCACTATTGCTCAATAAGAAATCAAGATAGCATAAGAAAAATAACTAATAACTATATTCTTACAATTGAATATCCTGAAGATGTAGAATTTGTAAGAAATATGAAATTAGAAGAAAATATAATATTAAATATATCATCTTATTATTTAAGTGATATAGAGAATTTTGTAACAAAATTATTCAATAAGACTAACAGAATTAATCTAAATATATTAGACATTGATAAACAGTTTAATTATACCCTATATGAAAAGCAACTAATAAATATTTCTGATTATATTTATTACGAATATTTGAATAAAGGAATAATTAAAGAACTAAATGTAATAACGGATGAATTGTTTATGGAAAAAAAAGAATTATGTGATAGTGGATTGAATTCTTATACCCTTGCTAGCAACGATAAGTTTTATGTTTGTCCAGAATTTTACTTTAATTTTCCTTTGGATCATATAGGAAGTTTAAATGATGGAATAAAAGAGAAATACAATAGACATTTATACTCAGAAGAATATTCTCCACTTTGCAATAAATGCAGTATTTGTCATTGTAATTCTTGTAGTTTTGAAAATTATATAAATACAAATGAAGTTAATATACCGGCTAAGAAGTCATGTGTAAAATCTAGTATTGAATATAGAGTATCTTATGAATTACAGAAAAAATTATTAGAATTAATGGAGTTTGATAGACATATAAAGCCGCTAAATTATTTAGATCCATTTGTTGATGTTTTAGAAAAAAATCCTGTAAATGGAATTTTAAATAAAAAATACTTGGAGGATAACTAAGTTGAAAGTAGTTGGAACATTAACACAGGAAGAAAGTAGAAATTTAGAAGAGCTTCTTGAAAAGAAAATAGCCTTAGAAAACTTGTTGAAAATCTTATCGGAAAGTCAAGAAATTTATAAAAAAGTAGTTAGAGATTATAAAAACATAGTAGAAGAATATGAAAAATGGTGGACAGATACATCCGATAAATATATTTGGGAAAGTATTGAAAATTCTTTTTGGTCAATTGATTTTAAATCTAGGAAAGTATATTTAGTAGATGAATAATATGTTTGATTGGAGTGAACACAAAAAAATAATTGATAAATTTATATTACCACAGAAAAAGAAAATTATATATTTAATAGTAGTCATACTATTAGGAATAATTGCGAGTATGGCGATTCCTTATCTATTTGGGAAAATTATTGATTTGATAGTAATAAAAGAATTGCAATTAGTATTAAAGTTTATTCTCATAAGTCTATTTTTAAATATATTTCAAAGTTTAAGCAGTATTTTGGAGGAATGGATAGGCAATATATTATCTATAGATTGTTCAAATAGTATAAAAGAAGCGATGTTCGCTAAAATATTAGATACGAGATATGAATTTTTAAATTCGTATGGTGAAGGGGAACTTGTAAGCAGAATAGAAAATACAGGTGATAAAATAGTTAGTTTCTATATAGACTTTTTTTCAAGCATAGTTATGATTATGTTTAGCATATTTATATCTGCTTATATTATGATTAGGATATCATTAAAGTTATTTATAATTGCGATTATATTACTTCCATTGACCTACGGAATTAACTATATATTCAAAAGTATTATTATTAGTAAACAAAGAGACTATATTACTAAATTAGATACATATTCAGATTATCTAATAGATACGATTTCAAATTTAACTGGAATAAAACTAAATAATTTAGAAAAAATATTTAAAGGAAATTATGGGAAAAAGCTTAAGGATTTAAAAAATGTATCTATGTCTAATTTGAAGATAAAGATGACTGTAACGAGTTTACAGGATTTAATAACTATTATTTTAAGTTCTCTAATATTATTCATTTCTGCAAAATTAATAATATTAGGAAATTTGACATTGGGAAATATAGTTGCCTTTAGTAGTTATATGGAAAAGTTACATTCGTCAATTAAAAACATTGGCGATTTAAACTTATCTTTTAATGAAGTTATTGTAGATTTAGAGCGTTATAAGAGAATTATGGATAATGATATTGAAAAGAAAACTTATGGAAAGAAATTGTCAAAAGTAACTAGCCTTAAATTTAAAAATGTTTCATTTAAATATGATGATAAATACATATTGAAAGACTTTTCATTTGAAATATCGAAGCCTGGTCTATATGGAATAGTTGGAGAAAATGGATCTGGAAAAACAACTATATTTAATCTAATAAGCAAACTTTATACTAATTATGATGGTGAAATTTTAATTAATTGCAATGAAATAAGTGACTATAAAGATGAAGAATTAAGAAATGAAGTTTTGTTTATAGAGAGTAAACCATTTATATTACGTGATGATTTAACTTCTAATATTACATTATTAGAGAAAAATAAGGTAGATGAATCGTATTTAGAAAAAATAATAAAAAACTTAGATTTAAGGAATGTTGAAAATCATAATAGATCGAATATAAAAGATACATTATCTAAAGGAGAACAACAAAAAATACAACTAGCCAGGTTGTTACTTAAGGAATATCCTCTAATTTTATTGGATGAGTGTTTTTCAGCGTTTGATGAAGTGACTAAAAAAACAGTAATCTCAGAATTAAAGAAAAGAAGCAAAAATAGTATTATTATCATTATTTCACATGATCAAGAAATTATAAAGAGGTGTGATAAGACATTATTTATATTGGATAAAAAGAATTATGGATGAGGTAATTGTAACGATTATATGCTATATATTGTGAGTTTTAGTTATAAAAGTTATGAAATAAATAAAAGTATTCACAAAAGTTAGCTGATTTTATTGGTGAAATTTTATAAAATGAAATCATAAAAGGAATGAACAAGTAATTCAATAATAAGTTTAATAGTTTTTTATATTAGATACTATTACAGTTTTAAATACTGTTTTATAGTATATAAATAGTTTAAAATGGGAGGAGAATTCATTATGTGATATAGTGTAGTTATATTAAACATACTTAGATTGAACCGTAACTAAAAAAGAGAAATAATTTGAATTTTATAAGGAGACTTTAAATGAAAGATTTTAATATTGAAGAAATTGACTTTAATGAACAAGTTGAAGAAAAACTTAATAGTGAAAAAATTGATTTAGATGATTGTGAAGTATTAGAAGAAGCTACAACTCCTAGTTTTGGATTCTCATGTCCACATGGATGGTTTGGCGCTTATTGTCATTAATAATTGAATTAAAAATTCCCCTTTTCTGGTGCTAGAAAAGGGGAAATTTTGATTAGTGATTATTGATTTTTTATTAGAGTAGGATTATAAAATGAAAACACACATAATACAAAATAAAAATGGAGAATTTATATTATTTTTGCCAAATACATGTAGATTTTTTAAAATTAGTAAATCTGTAAAAAATATAGTTTTAGATATTGAAAAAGGGATTGATAAAAAGATAATTGTCGATAAATATAATATTGATTTTGAAAAATACGAGAAAATTCTTGAGCTTGTAAATCAAGAAATTATCGAAGTACCAAAAAATATAGACAAAGTTAAGAAAATATCAAAATTAGCGTTACATATAGTAAATGGATGTAATCTTAATTGTATATATTGTTATGCCAATGGAGGAACTTACAATTCTACCAGTAGTGTTATTTCTAATAAAACGCTCAAGCAAACAATTGATACATTTTATAATAGATTTGATTGTATTGAGTGTATTCAATTTTTTGGAGGAGAACCCACATTAAATTTAGGCGCTATTGAGTTTGTATGTGAATATGTTAAACGTTTATACGAATCAAATAGAATAAGTAAAATTCCGAACTATACGATTACTACTAATGGAACATGCGCAACAGATTATTTTATTGATTTGATTAATAAATATAATATTGATGTAACAGTTAGTTTAGATGGCAATAAGGATATAACTAACGAAACAAGACTAAATAGACAGGGATATAAGACGGCAGATGTTATAGAAAATAATATAGTAAAGTTGAGAAATAAGACAAATCAACCGATCGCAGCAGAAGTAACCTTTACACAATGGCACATAAATAAAGGCATCAGTGTTCAGGATACTGTTGATTATTTGTATGATAAATTTAAATTTAAGGCGATTCATGTGGTCCCTGTTAGTGCAAAAGAACATGCATCTTATAGGTTAAAAAACAGAGAAACTTTTCTTGATGCGGTATCATCTTCTTTTAAAAATAAAAAAGTAAAATATATGCTTGTAAATCAAATATTAGATAGTTTATTTAACAAAAAAATTTCAAATAAAATATGTGGTGCAGGCGCGACCGTATTTTCAGTTTCAGCTAAAGGAGATATTTATCCATGTTTTATGTTAAATGATTGTGAAGAATATAAATTGGGAAATGTATATTCATTAACTGATGAATTTTGGGATATACAAGAAGGACCAATGAGTAAATATTATAAGTATGATAGGTTTAAATATGATAAGTGTAATGAATGTTTTAACCGTACAATATGTCATGGATGTATGGGAATAAACCAGTATACAACTGGAAATATATTTGAATCGGCAGAAGAAGAATGTGAATTTATGAGAAAATTGACAGAAGAGGTTATTATCTCTGTTTTGGAAAGTTAATATATGAAGAACAATAGACCTAAAGCAGTAAATGATATTAATGAATATATTTTATTTGAGAACAAAAATAAAGAAGATATATATTGTATAGGTAGTATTGAGAAAGACAGATATATAGAAGTTAAAGAAGAACAAAAGAATGCTATAATGAAATCTATTAAGTATTTTGATGGGACTAACGATATAGGGGAAATTAATGAAAAGCTTAAGAAAATAGAAAATATAGATTTAAATATTAATAAGTTGTATAACTTATTATTGGAAGCAGGGTTACTTGAAAATGAACAAGTTGATTTAAATAAAAATGAATTTGAAAGATATGGTCTTAAGATAGCATCTATACCATTAGATAAGCTATCAAATTTATTTTATTTTTTTTCAAAGTATTCTAGATTATATTTAATAGTATTGATATTTGCTGCTTTTTTTTCATTCCCCTTGATACCAAAAATGTTATCAAGATTGTTGTATTTTAACATTTATAAAACATTAGACTCTTCAGTTTTGAGCTTGATTTTATCTTTGTTTTTAACAACAGCAAGTGTACTTGTACATGAATTTTCACATGCTATTTTTTCTAAAAAATATGGATTAAATCCAAATAAAATGGAAATAGTATTATACTTATATTTAAATCCAATTGCATATATAAAAACTAATGGGATTTATACGCTTTCTAAGCGAAAAAGAATAGTTGTCTGGAGTGTTGGAATATTATCAAATTTAATTATATTTTTTATTTCAGTAATCATCCAAAATTATACTACAGGCACAGTTAGTAAAGTTTTTTTATTGTTAGCATACACTAATTTAGGATTAGTAGTAACAAATTTTATACCATTTTTGCCACTAGACGGATATTATATACTAACCACTTTGTTTCAATTAACAAATTTAAGAAAAAAATCATTTGGGGGACTAAAAAAAATATTTAAGGAAGAAACTTTTAAAAAGAGGGTCATTTATATAGTATACAACTTTATTTCGATAGTTATATTATGTTATATTATCGTAGTACCAATAGTTCAAGTTATATATAATTTTTATTTAGCTTATTTAAGAAATAATAATATATTTGAAGGCTTGAATGAAATTTGGATGTATCTTATATTGGCAGTTTTAATGGTTTTTTCACGAATTATTGATAGAAAACAAAAATAATGCTGGAGGTTAATATGAAAGATGAAATTCTTCTAGAAATAAAAAACTTAACAAAAAAATATAAAAATAATACTGCATTAGATAATGTTGATTTAAGAATATTAAAAGGAAAAGTGTATGGATTTATTGGAAAAAATGGAGCAGGAAAAACTACATTAATTAGAATGATTACTGGTTTAGCTTTTCCAACTAGTGGAGAGATATCTATATTTGGAAACAAAGGAGAGAAAAATTTACAAAATTCAAGAAAAAAGATTGGAGCTTTAGTGGAAGGACCAACGCTTTATCCATTTATGACTGCAAAAGAAAATTTGAGGAGTCAGCAAATTCAAAAAGGTATAAATGATGAAAATGAAATTGAAGAGATTTTAAAACTTGTAAATCTTGAAAATACTGGTAAGAAAAAGACTCGTAATTTTTCTTTGGGTATGAAACAAAGATTAGGAATAGGGCTTTCTTTAGTTGGAAATCCAGATCTTTTAATTTGGGATGAGCCTATAAATGGACTTGATCCAGAGGGAATTAAGCAAATTAGAGAATTGATTAATCATCTTAATAAAGATCTAAATAAAACAATTTTAATTTCAAGTCATATATTAGAAGAACTTGAAAATACAGTTACCGATTTTATTTTAATAGACAATGGGAAAATAATTGAAACTATTACAAAAAAAGAATTATCAAAGCATAAAACAGAATATATTTATATTAAAACAAGCGATAATGAAAAAACTATAAATATATTTAAGGGAAAATTTCCTAATATAGAGATTAATAAAGAGAATGAATTTGTATGTATAAGAAATTTTAATGATAATATAGATTTATTGTCTTCCTTATTGGCAGACAACAAAATTCAAATTAGAGAAATGAAGAAAGAAAGAGAATCTTTAGAAGATTATGTATTTGATAGAATAGGAAGAATGTAATATGAAGAATATACTAAAGTCCGAATTATATGAATTTATACGAGATAAAAAATATCTAATTCTACTTATTATATCAATTATATTACAATCTGTTTTATTGCTTGACAAGAATATAAAAAACACATCAGAAATGATATACCATAGTTTCTATAATATGCCATTGTTATTTATTGTTGTTAATGTTTTTATATCTTTATATATAGGAGGTAATTTTTTAGATAGAAAAATTAATAGATACATTGTAAGTGGACATGATAGAACTAATATTGTTATAGTCAAGACATTTGTTGTGATTGTATTTTCTAATTTAATTTTGATGTTACAACCAACAATAGTCACCGTAATTAGTATGATAAAAAATGGTAATGGAACAGATAATATAAATATTTTAGAAATATTTCTGGTTACATTATTGTTAAATACATCTTTTTTAGTCATCACTGTATTTTTAGCCTTTTTGTTTAAAGATATAGGGAAGACCTTAGCTTCATCTGTTGGGATTTATTTCATTGTGATTTTTTTATTGAATTCTAATAACGCAGTTCAATTGGCTCACTTTATTCCAATGGGACAAGGTAGATTGCTGATAGAAAACAGTATTAATTTGATGGAAGCAATAGTTTTAGCTAATGTATATTTTTTTGTTTTTTTAATAGGAACAATAAAGTATTTTAAAAAATGTGATTTAAAATGATAATGGAGGTAAATATGAAAAATATTATGAAAAAAGATTTTTATCAGATAAAACATAATAGATTCTTACTAATATCTTTCGTGGCTATTTTATTGCTAGGTATTTTTAGTTCCTCTGGATATTTATTGGATTTGAATTCAAGAAAAGATGCTATTGGAATTTTTGATGCAATGGTTTATGATTCAACTGTAATTGTAATTTTAGTTACAATAATTATTACATCAATTATGGGAACAGAATTTAAAAATAGAACGGTTAATAATGATGTTTATATAGGAAACTCCAGAAGTAATATTTTCTGGAGCAAAATAATTGTTTATATGTTTGCTTATAACTTAATGATATTGATATATCCTATAGCTGGATGTATTAGAATGGGGTTAAGTCTTGGATATGATTTAAATTTATACTTGAATATTGAACATATTATTAAAATAGCATTCTTTTCAATAATATTAAATAGTGCCATGTATTCAGTTTGCGTATTCTTTATATTTGTTTTTAAAGATATGGCAAGATCATTATCATTATCTATAGTATATATTTTTTCATTTGCATTATTAATAGCATATGGAAAGCCTATGGGATTATTTGATAAGATTTTTATATTAAACTATATTCCAATTCAACAAATAAGGGATATTCTATATGCTGATATGAATGGATTTAATGAAATTATATCTTTTGTGAGTGGTATAATGCTATTATTTTTTTTCTTATTATTATCAAAAATCATATTTAGAAGACAGGACTTGAAGTAAAAGGTGTTGTTGCAAAATTATGAAAATTCTTTATGGATGCAGATAGAAAACTCTCCACCCCAATAATTCAATTCATTATCAATATATTTATCAGTATTTTTCCTTAATTTGGTCAAGTCATATATCAAGATGTTCTTATTGAAATATTCTACCATAAGGACATCTTTTTTACTTTTATATTCATCGTAAATATTTGATAATTCATTTATGCTTAAATTTTTATATTTGTTTTTGTCTAAAGTATTTATTGACTTTTGTATGTGATAATTTGAGTTTTATATTCGGCATAAAATTCTTTAGCTTTAGAGTTTGATTTATAGATCTCATAAATAGATTTATTCAAATTTAAAATGTTTAAAGCTTCAATTGCAGTATAGATTTGTTCAAATCTTTTTCTATATCCTTAATTTATCTAAAGTTTTTTGTCTGCTAATGGATTTTTTTTGAATTTTATTTTCTAGATCTATATTAGATGTCAGCCCATACTTTCTGAGTTGATTTAAAGTGTCAGCCATAGTATTCATATTGTATTTCTTTGCCCATATTTCATAAGCTTTAGAAGATTGTATCTTTTTATTATTTTTTAAGTCTATTAGATTGTCAACTTTTTTGTATGCTTTCGTAGAAGAATCAAAATCAATTTTTACGAACTTTTTATTTATATTATTCTCGATTCTTTCCTTGATCTTTTCATTGGTATAATCTTTTCCAAGAGTAGTTTCTTTAGCACGAATAAATCGTCCTTTTTCTTCTTGCTCTTTATGACGAAAAGATAGGTACTTGCCTAATTTGATTTCGTATCCATATTCTTCCATAGCTTTTAAAAAATTATCATAGCTATTAGACTTTTGAATAGCAAGATTAATAGATATTTGAAGTCTATATTTCCAAGATATCCCTTTTTTAAATTCCATATATCCTTTATATGATTTTCCATTAGTTTTATATTTAGTTTTAAATCCCACAGAAGAAATAGGAAAATCAAAGGAATTACTTGAAAGTTGTTGTAAGGAAATTTGTAATAATTTAGGAGAGAATAAACAAGATAACTTAAAATTAACACAATTAGTTAAAGAAACCTTTAGGTGTTTAAAAATTCCAAATGAAAGCATGATAATTTATGAAACTGAAGACAAAATAGTAAGGCAAATTATAGGGAGTTTAAATGGACTTGCTTCAGGAATTAACGATCTTAGAAATCATTATGGAAGTGGACATGGAAGAGAAATGAGTTTTAAAGCTTTGAGTAAAAAGCATGTAGAACTTTCTGTGGGTGCTAGCATAACATTGACTAGATATTTTTGGGATTCTTTTAGAGAAATCGAAAATGGCAAAAAGATATAAGAACAAGAAGTGAAGATGTTACCTCTCCACTTCCTTTCCATAGTAATTTTCATAGTTTTTCCTATATTGAACAAGGTCAGAAAATTGTTCTTTATTCAAAGAATACTCTTGCATAAGGGTGTTCTTTTTTTCTTGCAGCTTATCGAGTCTTGTTAATATTTCTTTTGTATTTGGTAGTTTTTTATAGTTTTCTAAGATTTCTTTTGCAGCTATTTTATAGACGAAAAGTTCGCTATAATATTTTTCTGCAAATTGTTTATCTTCAGGATTTTTCTTGTTGTATTTATAAACTCATGATATTTATTTATAATATTTACATTTTTTCATATCTTGTGACAGATTTTTTTATTTCGGTTTATACATCAAAATGAGAACAAAAATATCAGGCTAACTAAGATAAAGATATGCTTGACATGAGATTGAAGTAAAGAGCAATTTCTAAAATAAAAGGCAAAATTTAAAATAGTATTATAGTAATAATTTTTTAGAACAAGGAATTCAAAGAGTAAGTGACGAAGTATTTTCAATGACTAAAAATTATATAGCAAAGAGAATAATTAAATAATATTCACAAAAGTTAGCTGAAATAAATTTCTAACTACTATAAAATTAAATTAGAAATAAGGCAGTAAAAGCGTTAGTAGCATAAAGGAGATATGTAATGAAAGAAAAATTAAAAAAAATATTTTTGGGGTTAATTTTTGTATTGGCTATTTGTGTACTTATCTTACCTAATAATAATGTAGCAGCATCCGATGGAGAAAATTTGAGCTATAGTGATATTGAAAAAATAGGAGATGAAGTTCAGAAATACATCATTGTAGATAATGATAGGCTATATTTTGATTATCAAAGTGCACAAAATAACAACGAAAATCCAGAAGTTATAGACCAAGGCTTACTGTTAGAATCAGTTAGTTCAAATTATGCAGAATTTAATACAGAAGGTTATAGTACTCGCTCAATAGGTTTACCTATATGGGGAAATTATTGTGGACCAGGTTATGGCGGAAAGGATTCAGATGAACCAGTTACTGATGTACTAGATGAAGGTTGTAGAAGACACGATCAATGCTACAAGTGGTCTCCAACTCTTAGAAAGAATTGTAAATGTAATAAAGACTTGGTAGATTATATTGATGCACATAAAAGCGAAATGTCAGGAACAATGGCTAAAGTTGCATGGGCAATTAGAACGTATTTTAATACTGTGGGGCAAGTTGGATGCTAAGAACTAATATAGGGAAATACACATTTGTACTCGGTATAATAGTGTTTGTTATTTCATATATTCTTCCTGTGAATTTATTAGATAAATTTACAGAATTAAAGCCTTTAGGTATAAGCACGATTTTTATATGCCCTATACTTGGGATAATTGGCTTGATATCTTCCGTAAAAAGAAAATCTATATTATTTGCTTTTTTGAACTTGTTATTGCTATTATCTTTCCCAATTACTATGTTCATTGGAAATATACTTTTTAAGTAGTTGGTATAGAAAGTGAAAAGTAAAAATATAATCAAAGGAATATATCTTCTAGTTCTTATTTTTGCAATATTTAAATTGTTTAATTTAAATATTAGTAATTATGAACAATTTTATGAATTATCTAATTATGAAATAAAGAAGAGGCAGTTGAATCAAATAGATTGGAAAGATATAGGCAAAAAAGATGGCATATATCTATTAACATCAAAAGATTGTCTTTATTGCTTACATTATATAAGCAATGGAATAGAGCTAGTAAAAAAAAAGTGAAAGACATGATTTATTTAAGAATGTTGTAGATTTAGACATAGGTGAATATTTTAACAATGCTGAGTTTAATAGGACCTTAGATTATTATGGGATCAATACCATTATAATTAGAAACGATTAACAAATATTTATATAGCTTGGCACATATACATAATTTAAAAAAAACGGAAGAAAAATTTTATTAAAAGTAAAATTGATAGATGAAAAAGGGAAGTATTCACAAAAGTTAGCTGATTAAATTTTGAAATTCTTATACAATTATTATGATAAAAAGTCTAATGTGAATTTGTAAAAAGTAGATGAATTTATAGTAATGATAATAAGTAGACATTATGAGACTAAACACTAGACTGTTATAAATGAACATTTAAGGAGAAATTAAATTGATGAATAGTATTCTAAGCATAAAAGATTTAGAAAAGTATTATGAAGATTCGCCTGTATTGAAATCTATTAACATAAATATAAATGAAGGCGAAATATATGGATTATTAGGTAGAAATGGTGCGGGGAAAACTACTATAATGAAGATTATATTAGGATTAACTAAACCAACTAAAGGGAAAGTTATCTTGCTTGGTTCTGATACTAGCACTGATAAAGGAAAGGAAGTATTAAAGAACGTTGGTTGTATTATAGAAAGCCCTGGTTTTTATAGTAATTTGACGGCAACAGAAAATTTAATGATATTTGCAAAATTAAGAGGCGACTCTGAAAACTCAGTAAAAGAAGCTTTAAAGTTAGTGAATCTTCCATATAATGACAAAAAGCTTTTTGGCAAGTATTCATTAGGAATGAAACAAAGGCTTGCAATTGCAAATGCTATAATGCACAAACCAAAAGTTTTGATTTTAGATGAACCAATAAACGGTTTAGATCCAATAGGAATTGCAGAAGTTAGAGATTTAATTAAATCTCTAAAAGAAAATGGAACTACTATTCTTATTTCTAGCCATATTTTACCAGAGTTAGAAAATTTGGCAGATAGGATAGGAATTATTAACGATGGAAATTTAATTGATGAAATTAATTTGGAAGAATGGAACTCTCATAATGAATTTGGAGTTAAGATTTATGTTGATAAGACTCAAGAAGCAATAAATTTATTATCTAAGAATGGAGTGAATTCTGAGCAAATGGCAACCTTTAATAAAGGAATTATTATAAAAAATGAAAATGTTAAGGTTTCCGATTTAAATAAAATTTTTATAAAAAATGACTTCGAAGTAAATGGAATTATTGAAGAGAAAATAACACTTGAAGATTATTTTAAAAAAGTTACAGGAGGTCAAGGAATTGGGTAATTTAATATTTTCAGAATTTAAAAAGCAAAAGAGATCAAAAGTTGTATATATATCTTTGGTATTAGTTATAGCTTATCTAACAATGATATTAATATATACTAATGAAGCTACAGGACTCTTTGACAGTTTCGTATACTTATATAAGTTTTCATTAAGTTATATGAATTATTTAATATTACCAATGATTTTACTATCATTCTTAACAACATCATTTTCAAATGATTATAATAATGACACAATTAAGTATATATGGACAATACCTATTTCAAGAACAAAATATTTTTTATCTAAATTAATTTACTTATTTATGATATCTCTAGCTATCATGATTTTCGTGTTCTTAACAGTTTGTATTACAGGTTTTTTAACTAGATTTCATGATAGTATGACAACTGAGTTAGTTTCAAGATTTTTTTTACTATGTATTAGAAGTTCGATATTTATTTTTTTAAGCGTAATACCAGTGTCAATAATTACTATTGTTACAAAAGGTAATGCTGCTACTACAAATTTAATAGGAAGCCTTTATATAGTAGTTACATTTTTTTTAATGAAAAAGTTGCAAGGTATAAGTCCTTTAGCAAGCAGCCATAATGTAATTTGGTATAACAACTTTGAAGGAGTAGAAAGTAGTCCATATATAGGATATTTTATAGCAAACATTGTTATTGTATTTGCAATTTATGTTTATATATCAATAAAAATTTTAAAAAAACAAGATGTGTAGGTTAACTAAGGTGATTAGCATGGTACAGATAGAATTAAAAAAACTTAAACGCAAAAAACTTTTACTCATTTTATTTATAGTTTGCCTAATTTCATCTCTTATACAATATGGGATGGGAAATATGACATATAACGATATAAAATATGGATCAACTTTTGGCTGGTTCTTAAAAAATGGTCTAAGTGTGAATTCATATTATATTTTTACTCCAATATTTACATTAATAGGAATGGAATTGTTTTTAATGGAAAGCAGAGATAAGGTATGGAATAATTTATTAACTTCACCTATTAAAATAGAAGATATAGTTAAAAGCAAAAAAAGCGTTAGTCTTATATTATCTTTAATATATTCTTTGCTTACATTTTTATTGATGCTTTTTTTTGAAATCAAACTAAACTTAGAGTCAATAAATTTTAATGTAGT
The DNA here is from genome assembly GCF_002243175.1 of Finegoldia magna. GTDB lineage: Bacteria > Bacillota > Clostridia > Tissierellales > Peptoniphilaceae > Finegoldia > Finegoldia magna_J. The sequence continues at coordinate 90,318 of NZ_NDYF01000017.1, read as the reverse complement.
AATACAATACTTTATTAAGTACATGATTCATTCATTGGTAAGTTATTTAATATCGTGGTTAATAATAAGCGTTATGTTATATTTTAAACAAAATTTACAAATAGGAGTAATTGTTGGATTTGTTGTTTCATTCTTTGGAGTATTTGTTTCACAATTAAATATGGCTTACTTATATGTTGTAAATAGTATGTTTTACATTTCTAAAGCTATAGATTCTACAAACAAAGAAAAATTAATTTCAGCAATAATAGTTTTGCTAGTATTTATGTTGCAAAAAATTATACTTAGTAAATACTGCGAAAAAATATATGAATGAGATTGATAAATAGGATGCGTTTATTATGAAATCTACGCATTATATTTATAAAACTAAAGAAAGGAGGAGAGATTATGTCAAAAAAAATGGAGAATTGGAAAAAAGCTATCTATTTTAAAAATGAAGATGTTGATAATCCAGCAGGAGATATTTTCCGCGAATTATCTGATAGCGAACTTGATGGAATGATGGCAGGTGGAACAGCAAATACACATTGTCATTGCTATTCTGGAAAAGATTCATGTGGTCATGGTTGCACTATAACTACAGAATGTCCATTTGCAACTTTAATTTGTTGCTGATGGATATAAATTTCCATATGTGAATGGGGGGGCGGATGGTATATTTCTGCCTCCCGTTTTTTAATATACTATCAGGAGGATGTATAATTGAAATCGATTGAAGAATTTAAAAATTTTGCTTATTCTTTTGAGAGAAAAGATTATGAACTAAATTTTAAAAATTATAAGATAGCTAAAGTTAGAAAAAAGTACTGGGAATCTTTTTTGGGTGATGATTTCATAAATTATGAAGATTATTTATTGAAGGCATATAATATTGATAGTGATAGATTTGAATGTATTTTAGAGGAGTCAAACTTTAAGATTAAAAATACTGTAGAAATGAAAAAAATAGAAAAATTTTTATACTATATGCAATCACAGGAATATTTGGAATATAAGTTGCCTAAATTCTATGTTAGGAACAATAAATATAAAAAAGTGAAGCCTTTATTTTATGATTTTTATAAGCCATTTATAAATGTTGGAGTTATCAATTTAAAAAAATGTTTAAAATTTTATAATATTTCGGAAGATATCATTAATCAATTTACTATTCAGCTTATAAATAAATTAATAAATATAACATATAGGACAATAATTCTTGAGTTAAATATTGCTAAAGAAAACGAAAAGCTAATAGGTGAAAATAAATATGAAAGATATGAATATTTTACAGAACATTATATTGAAGAGCACTTTTGGGATATTTTGGAAGAATATCCTGTAATGTTAAGATTAATGGTTGAAGCAGTAAATAATTGGGTGACTGCAACTTTTGAATTTATTAAACATTTTTATGATGATATCCATGATTTAAAAAAGTACTTTTTAATTTCAGATATAATAACAAAAGTTGACTTAAATATTTCAGATTCTCACAATAATGGAAAATCTGTTATTATAGTACATTCTGAAAATGGGAAAAGTGTTGTTTACAAGCCTAGAACTCTTGAATTAGATGAAAAATTTCAAGAGACAATAAAACTTTTTAATAGGTTAACAAATAGTAATTTATATACCTATAAAGTAATTGATAAAAGAGATTATGGTTGGTCTGAATATATAAGTTATGAATCTTGCAGTTCTGAATTAGATATGCAAAATTATTATGATGAATTAGGAAAGCTGTTATTTATCTTATATGTCTTAAGAGGTAATGATGTTCACTATGAGAACATAATTGCACATGGGAAACATCCAGTTTTAATAGATATAGAAACAATATTTCATAATAAAATGGTTGATAAAATTCATAGGGGTGCTGATGATAAAATTTATGAAACTATTGAAAATTCAGTGAGAAGAGTAGGGATATTACCTAATATTATATGGGGAAGAGGGAAAGATATTGGTGTAGATGTAAGTGCAATGACGAATGATGAAAGTAAAGAAATTCCAATTGAAACAGCAAGTATATTAGATATTTTAACTGATGAGATGAGAATAGATTATAAAAGATCTGTTTTAGAGAAGAAAAATAATACTCCGTTTATTAAAAATAAAGTGGTAGATACTTTTCAATATAAACAGGAATTGAAAAAGGGATTTATAAATAGTTACAGGCAGTTTTTATCAGAAGATTCAAAGAAAATCTTATTAAAGGATGTCGATAAATATAATCATAAAGAATCAAGACAAATTTTAAGGGCTACACAGTATTATTCATCTCTTATTCAGCTATCTTTTCATCCTGATTTCATGAGAAGTGGTTTAGATAGAGAAATGTTGTTTTCAAAATTATGGACTCAAGTTGAAGAAGAAAACAAGTTGAAAAGAATTTCGGGCATTGAGCTTTTGTCTCTTATAAAAAATGATATACCTATGTTCGTTTCAAAAATAGGGACTTTTAGTATAGAAGATAAAGATAATAATAAAGTTGAAAACTTTTATAAAGAAACATCAATTAATCTTGTTAAAAAGAATATAGCGGATATTTCAGAAGAAGATTTGAGGTTTCAGATTTTGATGATCACTACTGCATTAAATTATGATCCAAAATATAATTTTATTAATAATAAAGAATTGAGACATGATAGAATTCTAAAGATTATAAAGAAATCATCAGATTTGGAGCTAAAAAAGAGTGAACTTATAGAAATATCAGAAAAAATTGCAAACCATTTAATCGAATTATCATACATTGGTGATAATAATGATATAAGTTGGATGGATATGAATATCGTAGGAGAAAAAACTAATGATTGGAATATAGTTCCTGTAGGTATGGATTTATATAATGGTATTTCAGGTATATTAATATATTTTATATATCTATATAAAGAAACAAAAAATCATAAGTATTTTCAAGTAATAGAGCAATGCTTTGAAACGATAAGGGGTTATTTTAATAAAAGGGATAAATATAAAGATAATAAAATTTTGTTTGGCGGATTTTCAGGAGAAACACCTATTATATACGCTCTAATTATTTTAGAAAAAGAGCTTAATGAATACTTTGATTCGGATGAGTTAGAATTAATGAGGTCAAAAATTTTTAATAGTTGTGAGAAAAGCTTAATTAATAATCAGGAGCATGATGTAATTATTGGTTCTGCGGGTGTGATTTTAATACTTTTAAAATATTATGAACATGTCAAAGATAAAAAAATATTATCATTAGCAGAGCGTTACGCCGATAAAATAATGAAGGATAGCATTAAAATTGAGAATGCTTTAGCATGGAAAAGTTCGTTTGCTAAACAACCACTTGGAGGTTTTGCACATGGAACATCTGGAATAATATTTGCATTTGCAAAATTATATAAATATGTAAAAAATGATAGCTATTTAGAAATAATTGAAAAAGGTATGAAGTATGAAGATATGTTATATAGGGATAGTGTAAAAAACTGGTCTGATAGAAGAGAAACAGATGATGGTATAAGATATGATGATTTAGAGAATCATATACCAGTTGCGTGGTGTCATGGAGCAAGTGGAATATTATTAAGTAGACTTTATATAAAAAATTTAGAAATACCATTAACAGAGAGTAGAAAATCTAGTATAGATTCAGATATTTCTAATGCAATAGAAACTAGCTTAAAGTTTGGATTTGGTAGAAGCCATTGTTTATGTCATGGTGATTTAGGAAATATAGAAATTTTAAATTATGCCAGCAGAGTAGTCGAGAAAAGAAAAATAAAAGAAAAATGCGACATATATATGGAGTATATTAAAGAAAATCTCATGAAAGGTAATTGGAAATGTGGAATTCCATATGATAATTCACCTGGTATCATGGTGGGTTTAGCAGGAATAGGATATGGAGTATTAAAAGTGTATAATCCAACAATACCATCTATCCTGATATTAGAATGAAACTTTATAATATGCTCAAAAAATCTTATTATTTTTATTTAACGAGTTAAATAGATAAAATTTGTAGCGAATAGTTGAGGTGATTTTATTTGAAAAAGGTTAAATTTATACAGCAGCTATCTGAGAGTGGGTGTGGAGTTGCTGCACTTTGTATGATACTAAACTTTTATGGTTGTAAAATTCATATTGCTGAGTTGAATAAAAAAATAAATGTTTCAAGAGATGGAGTATCTATAAAAAGTTTAATTAGTCTATCAAATGATTTTGGACTAAAATCTAAAGCTGTACAATTAAAGAATAAAAAAAGCTTAATATGTACAAAGGAAATTTTTCCTTGTATTTGTATAAAAAATAATAGTCATTATATCGTGCTTGAAAAAGTAAAAAATAATGATGTCGTATATATAGACCCTGAATTAGGTAGAATTAGAATATCCGTTGATGAATTTAATGAGTTCTTTAATGGAATAGTTATTATTTTTACACCCACTAAACAATTTAAAAAAAGGAAAAAAGGAAAGAATACAATAAATATATTAAAACTTGGGTTTTTAGATAAGAAATTAGTTTTAATTTTAGTATGTATTTCTTTATTAATTCAAATTTTGACACTGTTTACACCTTGGTTCACTAGATATATTATAGACGACGTTATTGGAAATAATCTTAATAAAGATATTAATTATTTATTTATTTGTTCAATAATATTTGTATTATTGTATGGAGTATTTTCCTATGTTAGAGCATTGTTGATTTCTATTTTGCAAAAAAAATATATTTATTCTTTTAAAAGAAAGATAGTAGAAAAAACATTTAAATTGCCGTTAAAATTTTTTGATATAAGACCGTCTGGGGAGATTATATCAAGAATAAATAACATAGATTTACTTCAACATAGTATTACAAATATGATTATGGCAATTTTTATTGATTTATTAACGATAATAATTTCTTCTTTAGCAATGATTAAAGTTTCGAGAGATCTTGCTATTATAAATTTTATACTTGGTTTTATTTTATGTATAATTGTATTCGTTTTACTTAAGATAGTAGATAAAAAAAACATAGATTCTATTGCAAGTAGAGAAAAGACGCAAAGTTATTTGATGCAAATTTTTTCTAATGTTTTACTAATAAAGACCTCAGTAGGATACCAAAGCAGTATAAAAAAATGGAACGAGTTTTATAATAGACAAATATCTTTAGAGTATAATAGAGAAAAAATATTGGGACTTTATCAAAGTTTTATGATGTCATATAGATTACTACCAACGTTTATAATATTGCTTATAGGGAGTTTTATTATAAATAGTGGTTTAATGACTACTGGTGAAATGATGGCTTTTATAACATTAACAAACATTTTTTTTAATCCATTAGCAACGATTATGCAAACAATTTTTGATTCTCAATATACGATATCAATAATAGATAGGTTAATGGAAATAACCCTAGATGATGATGAAATTACTGATAAGGGAAGAAACATATCTGAATTTGAAAAACTAGAGTTTAAAAACGTTAGTTTTTCATATAATAATAATTATGAAAATATGGTTGTAGACAATATTTCTTTTAAATTAAAAAAAGGACAAAGCTTATCAATTATTGGGAAAACTGGTTGTGGTAAAACTACAATTGTAAAGCTTTTGCTATCAATATATAGTCAATACAAAGGAAATATTTTACTTAACAATATAAATATTAAAAACTATAATTTGGATACCTATAGAAAGATCTTTGGCGTTGTACTTCAAGATCAAATGTTTTTTAATGATACGATTAGAAATAATTTAGATATTTCAAATGAACATACTGATGAGGAGATTTATTTAGCTTTAAAAATAGCGTGTTTCGATGAAGAAGTACAAAAAATGCCTTTTAATATACATACTCAAATAGGAGATAATGGGAGTAATTTATCTGGCGGGCAGAGGCAAAGATTAGCAATAGCGAGAGCATTACTAACAAAACCAAAAATAATTATTTTAGATGAAGGAACAAATCAATTAGATGCAATCACTGAAAATAAAATAATGAAAAAATTGAGAGATGAAAATATTTCACTGATATTAATTACTCATAGATTATCAAGCATTATTTTTTCTGATGAAATATTACTTTTAGATAATGGTAGGATAGTAGATAGGGGCACACATAAAGAATTGAAAGATAGAAGTGATTTTTATTGTTCGCTCATTGATAAACAATAAATTAATTAAAGTAAAATCAGTTACGATTTTCATAAAAGTTAGATGGTTTAATATAAATGATTATTTATAATGATTAAAAGGTGATTATGTTGTATATATTTATAACATAGAAAGGATTAGATAATGAAAAATAAAGTATGGCAATGCAAGATAATGGGGATTTTATTGGTAATTGTTTCTATAATACCGAACAAAGCATTAGCTAGTTCCGGGAATATAGAAATAAATTGTTCTACAGATCTATCAATAATAAACGATGAGCTGGAAGATATTCCTATATCAAATTTAGTGTCTTCTGAGATTGTATTTAAATATTTTGATGATGTAACCTGGATTCAAAGAGATGGTATTTGGTCATTATCAATTTCTCCTAAAAATTTTGTAAGAATGTCTTTTAGTAATGATATTTTGATAAAATCTTGGAACGAACTTAAGGAAAATTTTTCAAATGACTTACAGTGGTCTCAATATAAAGATAATGAGGATATATTATTTGAACAGTACAAATGTCATTTTTTCAAAGCAAAAATAAAAAACCGATGGAACATAGAACCGTTTAGAGAATCTATTGATCGGCTTTGTAACTAATTATTATACTTACCAAGCCATATAATAGATTTAGATTTAAAAGGATTTACTTAAAAATAGCTGAAGATTTAAGATAATCTCATAAGTTTAGTGTTAGAAATTAATCTTATAAGATAAGTCGATTTGAGACTGTGAAATAATTTGTGTATAGGAATTCCTCCTGATAAGATAATAATAATCAGGAGGAATTTTATGTCAAGAAAGATGTTGGAATCAAGAGGAAGTAAGGTAGCTAAAATGCTGATTGAGGAATATAAACATCAAAATACATAAGGCATTCAAGAAGTATTAAAAGAACTTCTAGGAGATACCTTGGAAGAACTTTTAAAAGTAAAATTAGATGAACATCTAGACTATGAATAAAAAATATTATAACTCAATACAAGAAAGGGTTCAAGTAAAAAACAGTTAAATCATCTTACGGAAATATAGATTTAAACATTCCTAGAGACATAGAATTATTCTTTGAACCAAAAATGTATGAAAAAGATATTTCTAACGTAGAAAACTAGATGATATCAATGTGCGAAGATGTATATCCTAACCTAATAATATCTACAGCTTATAAACTCGTTGGATATTATGGGTTGGGGCAGATCCTAAGCACAAGAGATATAACAAATTACATAAAAGATATTTATGGATTTGGTATATCAAAAATAATGGTATCAAAGATAACAAATAAAATCTACAACCCATAGAAGAATGACAGAATAGACCATTAGAAAAAGCCTACCTGTGGTATTCTTAGACATTATATATTACTATGTAAGAGAGAATAATATTGAGTAAAAAAACAGTATACATTGTTTTAGGATACAATCTTGAAGACTTTAAGGAGGTACTAGGAATGTACCAAAAAGGCAGACTCTGATAAGAAAGAATAAACCAAGTAATATTGGCTTTTAGTATTAAACCAGCTAAAAGAAAGAGGTCTAGAAGATATACTTATAGTTTCAAAGGATAACTTATCAGGCTTTAGTCAAGCCATAGAAGTAGCATATCCACAAACAGAAATACAAAAGTACATAATCTATCAAATAAGAAACTCCACAAAGTATGTATCATACAAGATATTAAAAAGTTAATAAAAGATTTGAAAACAGTATAATAAAGTATCCACAGAAGAGTTAGCCATAACAAATTTAGATATCTTTGAATATAAATGAGGTAAAAAATATTCAATGTGTGTAAGTTCTTGGAGAAATAACTGGACTGAATTATCGACATACTTCAAATATCCATAAGTAATAAGAAAACTAATATATACAACAAATGCCATGGAAAACTTCAATAGGCAACAGCAAAAAGCAAAACTATATTTCAAAATGATTATGCTCTGCAAAAAAATCTTAACCTAGTTATGGTAGATACTTCTAGCAAGTGAATCTATAGAATACGTAGTTGAGGTCAAGTATTATCTCAATTATCTATATTTTTGAAAGGATTTTTAAATTTAAGGAAAAAATAAGATATAAAATCAGCTGCAAATTTTCATGGGAATTTGATAGTTTATTAAGCCCGAGAAAATTAAGCTAAGCTCTATTTCTAATAGGAATGGACATAGAGGATGCAGATTCTTTAGTTTGTTTCCTCTATTTTTTTATATTGGTCTTTTAAGGAATAATTATAGGGTATAATTTAAAATTCAGTATATATAGGTGGTATTTAAATGAATACTAGTATCAAATTAAATAAAAGCATGATTACAGGTCTTCGAAGTACTTTTTAGATATTTTTAAATTGTATTACTTATATAACTCATTATTAAGATATCTATCGGTATTTTTTCTCAATTGAGTAAGCTCGTAAATCAAAGTATTCTTATTAGAGTAGTCTTTCATAAGAATATCTTTTTTACTTTTATATTCATCGTAAATATTTGATAATTCTTTTATGCTTAAATTTTTATACTTGTTTTTGTCTAAAGTAGTTAATGACTTTTCGTATGTGATAATTTGAGTTTTATATTCTGCATAAAATTCTTTATCTTTAGAGTTTGATTTATAGATTTCATAAATAGATTTATTTATTTGTAAAGTGTTTAAAGCTTCAATTGCAGTATAGATTTCGTTCAAATCTTTTTCTATATTCTTAATTTTATTTAAAGTTTTTTGCGTATTAATGGCTTCTTGTTGAAGTTTATTTTCTAGATCTATATTAGATGTCAGCCCATACTTTCTGAGTTGATTTAAAGTGTCAGCCATAGTATTCATATTGTGTTTCTTTGCCCATATTTCATAAGCTTCAGAAGATTGTATCTTTTTATTATTTTTTAAGTCTATTATATTGTCGACTTTTTTATATGTTTTCGTAGAAGAATCAAAATCAATTTTTACTGACTTTTTATTCATATTATTCTCGATTCTTTCCTTTATCTTTTCATTGGTATAATCTTTTCCAAGAGTATTTTCTTTAGCACGAATAAATCGTCCTTTTTCTCCTTGTTCTTTATGACGAAAAGATAAGTACTTGCCTAATTTGATTTCGTATCCATATTCTTCCATAGCTTTTAAAAAGTTATCATAGCTATTAGACTTTTGAATAGCATGATCAATAGATATTTGAAGTCTATATTTCCAAGATGTCCCTTTTTTAAATTCCATATATTCTTTATATGATTTTCCATTAGTTTTATATTTATTTTTAAACTTTATATAGTCTTCATCTATAACAGATAACTTATATTTTCTACACAAGTCATCACTATAATTTCTAATTTGATGGTAAGATTTTTTATTGCTTTGATAGGCTTTACCTGTATCAAAAGAAACATTATTAAATAGAATATGGTTATGAATATGCTCCTTATCAACATGGGTAGTTATTACGTATTCATATTTTCCTTGTAGTACCTTCTCACATAATTCAATTCCAATTTTGTGTGCTTCTTCAGGTGTAGTTTCTCCAGGTGCAAAAGCTTGAATTAAATGTCTAGCTAAAACTTTTGCCTTAGAATTACATTCTATTTTTGTTTGTTCAAACTCTAAATGAGCAGTTATAGGGTTACAATTTAAAGATGAGATTAGAATTCTTTCGTCTGTTTTATTGCTATCCATAATATAATCAAGGGCAGCTTTTAAGGTAGATTTAATAGGATGAATTTTAGTAACAGCCATTATTTTTTCTCCGTATTAAAACTATTGGAATAGGTAAGAGAGTATATTTTTTTACGCATGGATAAAATATCTTTTGCTTGTTTTTCTAATGATTTTTTCAAATCATCTACATCATTTTTATATATAAGGGATGTTGAGTTTACTCTTTTTGCAATTTGATTTATACTACTTGAAGTACGACTTATATTTGTTGACATTTCACGAAAAACATCCATATCTAGAATAAAAATATCTTTTTCTAAAACACATTTTATAATAAATTGTCTAAGAGATTTGCATTTAGATGCTTTATATTTTTTGTTCAGTAATTCTAATTCTTCATCAGATAGCATTAGATATATACCGTTATTTCTAGTTCTATTTGCCATAAGTTACCTCCTTTATATAGTTAAGTAAAAAAAGAAAAACCTGTAAAAGCAAGTATAGCAACTTGTTTTACAGGTTTAATTTATTATATATTCTTTAAGAAAACTCCTGAGTTTTGCTTCTAATTATCTTATATTTTATCACTTTTTGAGATAATATTCAAGTTTACGTTGGGACTATTATGAGCGTTTGTTGTTGAATTTAATTATTATAAATTTAGGGGTTTGGGGATATTCCCCAACAAGTAAAATGGAAAAAATAAGCGATATAATCGTAGTATTCTTATTCCATTTTTAGTAAGTGCATATGCACTTACTGTGCTTGCTCATATACTAATAGTATAAGTGAAGTTAATAAACAATATATGACAAATCTAGAGGAATATTCTAAAAATTACTTTTAAATAAGGATTTTTATAAGTATAATGAAATAGTGTAAATATTAAGGAAATCATATTCTAAGTTCTTGAATTTCGTATTTACTAAATTTGGATCTAATTATTTTTATTTTGAGGGAGGGGTAATCTATTCTACACAGGGAATTTGCAGAGGAAAATTATTTAGAAGCTATATATATTTTATCTTTGGAAAAAGAGGAAGTAAGAAATATGGATCTTGCTAATTACTTAGAATATAAAAGACCTACTGTTACAAGAATGCTAAAAAAACTTGAAAATAAAGGGCTGATTATTTATGGTGAAGATAAAATAATTCGTTTAACAGAGAAGTCAAAAATATTTTGCGAAAAAATGTATACAAGGCATAAATATTTGACGGACGTATTTATAAGACTTGGAATAGATGCAAAAAATGCTGAAGACGAAGCTTGTCTTATAGAGCATGTTATTTCTGATGAAACTTTTGAAAAATTAAAAAAACATTTCGATTATAATTTATAGTAAATAGCATAGATGACTCGCATAATGAGATGTCTATGCTATTTTTTTTAAAAATTATATTTTTAAAAACATCTCAAAGCTATTGATAAAAGCTATCAAATGGTATATAATAATTTTGAGTTAGCCAATACTAACAGAAAATAAATAAAAAGGTGAATTTATGTCAAAAAACTTTGAAATACTAAATAAAGGAATTAATGAAAATAATATAATAGCAAATCTTTTTATATTCCCGTTTGCAGGTGGTGGAGTGTCTGCCTTTAGAAAATGGAAAGATGAGTTTGAAGATATAAAATTACTTGTTGCCCAGTATCCAGGAAGAGAAAACAGGTTTTCTGAAAAGGCTATAAGTGACATTAACATCTTAGTGGATAATTTATTTGAAGATATGAAAGAAAATTTTGATTTTAGAAAACCTTATTATTTATTTGGACACAGTATGGGAACAAAAATAGTTTATGAACTTGCATTAAGAATTAAAAATTCGGATTACATAAATCCAAGAGGAATAATAATATCAGGAGGACGAGCACCGTTATATAAAGAACCTCATCCAATTTATCATCTTGATGATGACGGATTTATAGAAGGCTTAAGAAGATATGAAGGAACACCAAAAGAAATTTTAGACAATAAGGATTTAATTTCTATTTTCTTGCCAACACTTAGGGCAGATTTTGTAATAGATGAAGACTATCAAGACACAAAATTTGAGAAATTAGAATCACCTATACTAGGTCTTATGGGAGATAAAGATCAAGAAATGACTTTAGATGAACTTATAAAATGGCAATATTATACCACAAAAGAATTCACTTATAGATATATCGATGGCAAGCATATGTTTGTCAATACATCTCCTGAAAGTGTCATTAAAGAGATAAAAGAGTTTATAAAAGTAAATGAAAATTGAAGAATATGAAATAAGAAAAATTAATGATTTTCTTACTTTAGAAGATTTAAAAGATAAATTAGCTAGTAATAATTTAATACTAATTAAGGCTTATACAGATAAATTATTAGAAGAAAAATTACTTCCTTACTTAACTAAAGAGGAGATAATAAAATCAAAGGATTATAAATCAGAAATAGCAAAAATTAATTATCTAGTATCAAGAGCAATACTTAATTTAGTCCTAAAATGTTTACTAGAAAAAGAAATTGATGATCTGATAGTCAAACGAGATAAAAACAATAAGCCTTACCTAGAAAACACTATAGGATTAAAGTTTAACATCTCACATACTGATGGCTTAGTCCTGTTAGCTTTTTTTAAAAGAGAAGTAGGAGTAGATGTTGAAAAAATAAATTATAAATTTGAGTTTAAGGATATATTAGAAAACTGTTTTACTAAGTATGAAATCATAAATATAGATAACAACATAATTAGTTTCTATAGATATTGGACTGCAAAAGAAGCCTATCTTAAATATTATGGGATTGGTCTTATAAGAAATTTGAAAGAAATTGAAATAATTTCTTATGGAAATAAAGTTATAGAAATTAGCGATAATAAAAACAATATAATAAGTAGATTACAGCCATTAAATTATGATGGCAAATATGTCGGGGCAATATGCTTGGAGGAAAATTAATGAACATTGAATTAAAAGAAAAATTAGAAAAAATTTATGATGAACAAGTATGGCCGCATATGACCTTAGGAGAATTTATTGAAGATTGTGCTAAAAAATATGGGGATAAAATTGCCTTAGTAGATGGAGATGTTGAACTTTCATATCAAGAATTAAATAGAAAAGCTTGCCATTATGCCAATGGTTTATTGAAAGCTGGATTTAAAAAGGGAGATAGAATCGTTCTTCAACTTCCTAATTGTCACGAATTTGTTATTATCCTTTTTGCCATGTTTAAGATTGGTGTGATTCCTGTATTATCCCTTCCTGCTCACAGGAAAAATGAAATAAAGGGAATATTAGAAAAATCAGGAGCAAAAGCATATATATCTAAGGATAAATATCTTGGTTTTTCATATGTGGATATGATTAGAGAAGTAAGAGAAGAATTAAATATAGATTTTGGAGTTTATATTCTTGGGGATAATCAAGGATATAAAAATTTTTACAATTTTAATGATAAAGATTATCTATATCAAAATATAGATGTTGACTATAAAGAAATAGGATTATTACTTTTATCAGGAGGCACAACTGGTATACCTAAATTGATACCAAGGAGACACTGTGATTATATCTATGTAGCAAAAGAAACTGCAAAGAGATGTAAAATGGATCAAGACAGTATTTATCTAGCTTCTCTTCCTATTGCTCACAACTTTCCTTTATGTTGCCCAGGGATATTAGGAACATTTTTTATAGGCGGCAAAGTTGTTTTATGCCCAGTAACAAGTCCAGATGAAATCTTGCCTTTAATTGAGGAAGAGGAGGTTACGATAACGGGCTTAGTTCCTGCTATGGCAAATATATGTATAGATTTTATAAAGGAAGATGATTACGACATATCTTCATTAAAGGTTCTTCAAGTTGGAGGATCAGTTTTAGAAGAAAAACTTGCTGAAAAGATAGAAAAAGAATTTGGTTGCAAACTACAACAAATTTTTGGAATAGCTGAAGGCCTGATTATGACAACTTCTTTAGATGATGATAGTAAAACTATATTTACAACTCAAGGTAAGCCTATAAGTGAGTTTGATGAATTGTTAATAGTTGATGAAGATGGAGAAGAGGTCAAAGATGAAGAGTACGGAGAACTTATAGTCAGAGGTTCGTACACAATTTATGGCTATTATAAGCTTCCAGAAGTAAATAAAAAATGTATAGACAAAGATTTATATTTTAAAACTGGAGATAAGGCAAGAAAACTAAAAGATGAAAACTATCAGGTAGTGGGAAGAATTTCAGAAACAATAAATAGGGCTGGAGAAAAAATTACACCTTCTGAAATTGAAGATATTTTACTATCTAATGAGAATATAGGAGATGTTCAAGTTGTAGGAGTACCTGATGAACTTTTGGGAGAAAAAATAGGAGTATTCATATTAAAAGATGAGAAGGACGAACTCTCATTAGAAGATATCAGGACATTTCTAGCAAATAAGAATGTAGCGGAATTTAAATTACCAGATTCTATAAAATATATAGATTCATGGCCGCTAACTGCTTTGGGGAAAATTGATAGAAATAAATTAAAAAGAATAGAGTGAAAGGAGCAGAACATGGAATTTGATGCGAGAAAAGAAATTAAACTAATAATTGAAAAATGGTTAAAAGATACCTTGAAGAAATCAGACATAAAAGAAAATGACAATTTAATAGAAAAAGGCTTAAGTTCCATGCAAGTAATGCAACTTTCAGGAATTCTTAAAAAAGAAGGACTTAGAATATCCTTCGCAAAGCTCATTGAGAAGCCTACACTTAATTCATGGTTTGACCTAGTAGCTAATTCAAAAATTATTAAGAAACATTCAAAAGATAATAAGAAATCAAATGATGGTAAAGATTCATTCAATCTTACAGATGTTCAATATTCTTATTTTATAGGCAGAAGTGATTATCAAACTCTAGGTGGAGTGGGTTGTCATGCATATATTGAAATAGACGGAGACGAAATAGATTGTAAAAGATTGAATGATGCATGGAATAAACTTCAATATAGACATCCAATGCTCAGAGCAAGATTCACAGAAGACGGAAAACAAGAAATATTAGATAAACCTTTTAGCGAAGAAATTGAAGTTTTTGACTTGTCTAATTTAGATGAAGAAGAAACCAAAATTAGACTAGATGAAATACGAGAAAATTTATCGCATAGAAAACTTAGAGTAGAAATGGGAGAAGTCTCAGGATTAAAACTTGCAAATCTATCACAAAATAGAAATAAAATTTTCTTTGATTTAGATTTACTTGTTGCCGATGTCATGAGTATGAGTATTCTTTTGAAAGAATTAGGGGAAATTTATTTAGGAAAAGAATTAGATAATCTGAATGATTATACATTTAAAGACTATATAAATAATCTTGAAGTAGACCCCGAAACATATAAAAAAGACCAAGAGTTTTGGAAAGAAAAAATAGACTCATTTGAGATAGAAAGACCTAATTTACCATTAAAGAAAGCTCCTGAACAAATTAAAGAAACGAGATTCACTAGAAGAAAACGAGTTATTGAAAAAGATAAATGGAGCAAAATAAAAGAGCTTGCAGCAAGCTATAAATCTACTCCATCAATGGTTTTATTAACTGCATATGCTTTAATTCTAGAAAGATGGACTAACCAAGATAAGTTTTTTATAAACTTACCATTATTTAATAGAGATCTTTCAAACGAAAACTTAAAAGCTATGGTAGCAGACTTTACAAATATCTTATTAGTAGAGCATGAAAGAAAAAATGATACTTCTTTTCTAGAAACTTTGAATAGAATAAGCAAAACCTTTATAGACAATGCTAATCATTCATCTTATAGTGGAGTTCAAGTTCAAAGAGATATATCAAAATCACAGGGTACAAGCATTAATGTAGCACCTGTAATTTTTGCGTGCAACATAGACTATCCACTAGAGACTGAAATGTCAAAGAAAGCTTTGGGCAAAATTACATATATGGTTTCACAAACTCCAGGAGTATGGTTAGATTTCCAATCTTATATAAAAGATGGAGATTTGATTTTATGTTGGGACAGTGTAGATAAAATTTTCCCTGAAAAAATGTTAGATGACATGTTAAATTCTTTAGAAGAACAACTTTTAAGACTAACTAAATATGATGATTGGATTGCAACAAATGAAAATTCAAATAATTATTTACAATATAGAGAGTATAAAAAGTGCAGTTTTAATTATAATAAGCTTCAAAGCATGGATGTACCTTTAGGTGAAAAGTCGAGAGTTTACACAACAAATCTAACAGTAACACAAAACAAAATGATTGATATATGGAAAAAGCATCTAGATATAAGAGAAATATCTATTTATGATAATTATTTTAAAATTGGAGGTGATAGCTTAAAAGCTATGGGTATTATCAATGAAATTAAAAGAGTTTTTAAATTAGAAAACCAAATTTCAATGAACTTAATATTTACAAATCTAACAATAGAAAGAATATCGGATAAGATTGATGAAATTCTTGAAGATATAGAAGTTTATTCAATTTAGTAAAAGAAAGGATGGATCTAATGAGTATAACAGAATTACTAGATATTTTAAACAATAAAAATATAGTTGTTTGGAAAGAGGGTAGTAACGTAAAATTTAGAGCACCAAAGGGAAGCTTAACAGATGAATTAAAAAAACAACTTAAGATTAATAAATCAATGCTTTTAGAATATTTGGATAAAGAAAAAAACATGTATTTTAAAAGAGACGAAATAAATCGTTATGAGGAATTTGATTTAACAGAAATACAGAGTTCATATTTATTGGGAAGGAATACAGCATTTGAATTGGGTGGTGTGGGTTGCCATGGGTATATGGAAATTGAATATAACGAGCTTTTAGATAAGGACAAAATAGAGATAGCATGGAATAAAGTCATAAAAAAGCATGATATGCTTAGAGCAATCATATATAAGAATGGTAAACAAAAAGTGCAAAAGGATGTACCATTTGTTGAAATTGAAGAGAATTTTTCAATAGATGAAAAAGAATTAGATTTGAGGGAGAAATTAGCTAACAAACAGTATAAAATTGGTGAATGGCCAATGTGTGATATTGCAATAACTAAAATAAATGAAAAAACGTTGCTTCACTTTTCTGTTGATATGATAGTTGCTGACTATATAAGCATGAATATCATATTGAAAGATTTAGAAGATTTTTATTATAACCCCGAAAAAGAAGCGTGTAATTCTAGTAGCTATAGAGATATCGTTATATATGAAAAAGAGAGAAAACAAAATAAAAGATCTAATAGCCAAGAAGATAAAAAATATTGGGAAAATAAGATAGAAAATATGGGAAACTCACCATTCTTACCGACACTAAAGACTGTAGATATAGAAGATAGCTCTTTTATTCAAAAAAGTATTTTTTTAAATGAAGACATGTGGAGTAAACTCTGTGATTTGTCAAAAAATATCGGTGTAACTGTGTCGGCTGTGGTTATGTCAGTATTGTCAGAAATAGTATATTACTGGTCAGGTACAAATAAATTTTGCATAAACACCACTTTATTTAAGAGGAGTTCTTTAAATATAAAAGATATTAATGAAATAGTGGGAGATTTTACGGATGTGAATGTATCGGCAATAGATATAGACAGTAAATTAACATTTAAAGATAGAATAATAAATCTGCAAAAGAATTTATGGATGGATATGGAGCATAACTCATTTTCTGGAGTTGAAGTTCTAAGAATGCTTAGCAGATTAAAAGGTGAGAGTGTTGTAGTGCCATTAGTTTTTACAAGCACAGTCGGTCTGTCAAATGAAAATGACGTATTGTTAAAGCGAAAAGTCAATTATAAAATCAGCCAAACACCTCAAGTTTATATTGATTGTCAGTTAGCAGAAGAAAAGACAGGAGCTAGGATAAATTGGGATATTAGAAAATTTGTGTTTGATCAAGTTGTTATGGATGAAATGTTTGCAGGTTTTGTAAATATAATTAAGGAACTATGTAAAAATCCGTATAAAATCCTAGATTTGAAAAATCCAGTGGAATTACCTGAAAATATTCTGCAAGTTAGACATGATATTAATTCAACACAAAGAAAATTTCCAAAAAGAACTTTAGGAGATGGATTTTTAAAAATGCTAAATAAAAATCCAGAGAAAACAGCTCTAATTTTCAAGGGAAATACTTATTCTTATAGAAAATTAAGCTTGTATGTTAGTTCGATAATGGAAGCTTTAAAAAACAATAAAATAAAATCTGGAGATAGAATAGCAGTTAATATTGAAAAAAATGAGTGGCAGATTGCATCTGTACTAGCTATTGTATTAAGCGGCGCTGTATATGTTCCAATAGACGTAGACCAGCCAATTAATAGAAAAAACAAGATTCTAAAAAAATCAGATGTTAAAGTGGTTCTATCATGTGATGAAGAGCTGAGTAATTCTGAATTTAAAAATATAAATTTACACAATATTTCTTTAAGTGAATTTAATAGCATGAAAGATTTGAATTTAGAAAAATATTACATGGATGATGCTTATATAATCTTTACTTCTGGGACTACTGGTGAACCTAAGGGTGTAAGAATAACGCATGATGCAGTTATGAATACAATAATTGATGTCAATGAAAGATATAGGATAAAAGAAGCAGACGTGTTTTTGGGATTAGCAAAATTATCCTTTGATTTATCGGTATATGATATATTTGGGTGTTTTGATATTGGGGGAACATTAGTACTACCAGAATCAGAGAAGACAAATGATTCAAAGTATATTTATGATTTAATGTTGCTTCATAGAGTAACTATTTGGAACTCTGTGCCAGCTCAAATGCAACTGATAGTTAATTATTTAGAGGCATCTGAAAAAATAAAAAAGAGTGAATATTTAAGACTATGTATGTTGTCGGGAGATTGGATTCCAACAAATTTACCAAGTAGAGTATACAATATTTTTGAAAATGTGAAGCTTGTTAGCATGGGTGGAGCTACAGAAGCATCAATTTGGTCTATCTATTATGATATAGGTAAAAATGAGAAATTTGATATTAGTGTTCCATATGGATACCCTATGTCAAATCAAAAATTTTTCGTTTTAAACAGAGATTTAAATCCTTGTCCCGACTATGTTAAAGGTGGATTGTATATTGGCGGTAAGGGAATATCCAAGGGATACATCGGAGATGAAAAATTAAATAAAGAACAATTTATAAGAACAAGAGATGGAGAAATTATATATAAAACAGGTGATACAGGTTATTATTTAAAAAATGGTTTAATTATTTTTACTGGTAGAGAGTCTGGAGATGGACAAATAAAAATTCATGGATATAGAATAGAATTATCAGAAATAGAGGATGCAATTGCTTCTTATAACAAAGTAGATTCTGCACAAGTTGTATATACAAAAGGGAAATCTTTAGATGGTAAAATAAATGCTGTGGTTACTCCTAAAATTAAAAGTTATATATCTAATGATTTTTATTTGGGTTGCGATGAAATTGAGTTTTTAAAAGAGTTAGAATCAAGTGTTTTAGAGAATATGAATCTTAATTTATTAATAAAATGGGGAGATTGTGCTGACAAGGTATCATTGAAGTCTATTTTAGGAACATTTCAACATTTTGGAATTTTTACTGACCAAAAAAGCA
Organism: Finegoldia magna; assembly: GCF_002243175.1. GTDB lineage: Bacteria > Bacillota > Clostridia > Tissierellales > Peptoniphilaceae > Finegoldia > Finegoldia magna_J. The sequence continues at coordinate 70,968 of NZ_NDYF01000017.1, read as the reverse complement.
AATATAATATTCAAGAGATTAAAAAAATAATAAACGTACCTGAAAAGTTAGACAAGTTATTAAAGAGATGGCTAAATGTATTGGTTAAAGAAAAAATATTACAATTAGATGAGGAACAATACCAATATTTAGGTGAAGAGAATGGAGAAACACTTGAACAATTATGGAATGATTTTTATAAAGTAGAAAATGAATTTAATTACAGTAAGGATTTTTTAGCTTATCTGAAAAGATCCAATGATTCTTTACCTGAACTAATAACAGGAATCGAAGATCCGTTAAATTTACTTTTTCCAAAAGGGGATTTAAAACCTGCTTTGGCATCATATCACGACAATAAAATAAATAGAATCAATAATGGTTTTATAGCTAATGAAATACATTATTTATATAATGAAAAAATGAAAAATAGCAATAAACCATTTAGAATTTTAGAAGTTGGAGCAGGAGTAGGTGGAACAACTATTGATGTGATTACTAAATTGAAAGATTCAAAAGTTGAATATTATTTCACTGATGTTTCTGAATTCTTTTTTAACAATGCAAAAAACATATTTCATGAATATGATTGGATAAAATACAAAATATTTGATATAAATGAAGATTTTTATAAGCAGGGTCTAGATGCGTTCTCATTTGATTTAATACTATGTGCAAATGTATTACACAATTCTAGAAATATAGATTTCGTTATAAAAAACTTAAAAAATCTATTAGTAGATTCTGGGACATTGATTATATTAGAGGAAACAAAAATGAGTTATATGTTATTAACATCAATGGAATTCAAGGATGGATTGATAGGATTTGAAGATGAAAGAAAAGAAAGTGAACAAACATTTTTCTCAAAAAAGCAATGGGAAGATATTATAGATAGAAATGATGGCAACATAACTTATGCATTTCCAAGTAGTCAGTTACTAGAAGTATCAGGACAAAATGTTTTTGTAACGAGATTTAAAAATGAATATTATAACATTGACAAAACAGAATTATTTGAGCATTTAAATGATTCTTTGCCAAACTATATGATTCCATCTGATATAAAAATATTACAAAGTTTACCCAAAACAAGCAATGGGAAAATTAACAAAGAGGCAATATCAAGTTTATTCAAAGTAGAAGATGATGATATTAGTATTGATAAATCGCAAATGACAGAGATAGAAAAAAAGATTGAACATATATGGTGTAAAGAGCTAAATAAGTCTTTTATTGGATTAGATGAAAACTTTTATAGTGTAGGAGGAGACTCTCTTTTAATAGCACAAATTATAAGTGAAATTTTGGAAAAAGTAGAAGAAGCAAAAGATTGGGACTGGAGTTCTTTGCTTACTGAAATGATGCAAACGCCGACAATCAGAGAAATTTCCAAAAAAATTCAAAACAGGTTTGATAAGATTGATAAAAAGATTGATAAGTCTTTATCAGTATTAAAAAAATCCAATTTAGATAATGATAAGAAAACTGCTAAAGTTTTATTTCACGCAGGGACAGGCACATTATCTGCATATACAGAATTATTAGATTATATTATAAAAGATAGTAATGATGTCGAAGATGTATTGGGCTTTTCTTTTGGAGATGAGGCAGAATATGTTTCTATGAAAACTGAGGATACATTTAAAAATCTTGGAGAAAAATATGGAGAGGTATTATGTAAACTCGGGTATTCCAAGTATATACTTATTGGACATTGCGTTGGTGGATTGATAGCTATTGAGACTGCGAATTATATAACCAATAAAAATATGAATGTATCAGATGTAACTTTATTGAGTACGACTATTCCAAGAGAACAAAAAAGAACAGTTTTCCATTGTTTATCAAGAAATAAATATGATATAGCACTAAAGACAAGTTTAGAAAATGAATTACTGCTAGAAAGAACATTTTCTAGGCTAATAAATGCTGATATTTTTAAAGCTGGTCATACTGTAAGTGATGAAAGACTCGATGATTGTATAAAATATATGGTAAAAAATCTAGATGGTGACTTGAAAATACAGTCGTTTGAGAGACTTGTTGGAGAGTATGAGGATATAGGACTTGAGTTTAAAAGACTTTCTTCAATTCCAATTTCCGAAAGACTAAATAATCTTTATAATTCAATAAATAGAGATAAGGTAAATTTATTAGATAATGAAATAAAAATGTTAAATACACTATTTAACATCTTTTCTCAAAATTTTGGATGTGTATCAACTTATAAACCCCCAAAATATAGCGGGAATGTAAGGGTTTTCTCTTGTGAAGAAACAGAAAAAAGTTTTTATGGAGAATTTTTTGGAGAAGATAAAGAAACTTGGGAGAAGTATTTAGCTGGGAATATAGTGTACAGCAGTATATCAGGACAACATTTTGATTGTTTAATTGGAGAAAATCTAAAACAAAACAGCACGAAGATATTAAAATTCATTAATGAATAGGGAATATTCAAGATGATAAAATTATTTAATGATTCAAGCTAAAAATTGAAGTCATATTGGTTTTTATTTACTAAAAGAGAGGTGAATATATGAAAAGTCCGATAATTGGAATATTGGGTGGAAGTGGAAATATTGGTTCAAAATGTGTAGAAATTATAAGTGAGATATATCCTTTATATGCTACCTACAAGAACAATAAAAAACAAGATACAGAAAATTGCACCTATGTACAGATGGACATAAAAGATTTGGGTAAAGTCGCTGAATTTTGTAATCAAGTCGATATTTTGATAAATTGTGCTGGAGCATCATATAAAAATGGAGAAAAGATAGCTAAAATAGCAAGTGAATGCAATATTCCATATATAGATCCATCAGGTGAATCATTTTTAGAGGATAAAATAAAAGAAGAACTAGATAACAACATATTTGTTTTATCTTCGGGATATTTCCCTGGATTAAGTGGAATTATGGCAAGTTATGCTTGTAGTTGTTTAAAAAATGTTGATTCTATTTCAGGTTTTAATGTAAGTGAAGAAATTCCCAGTAAATCAGCAATTGAAGACTTTGTTTTAACAAATTTATCTGGGTTTGGAAAAGCGTTATATTATTACAAAAATGGTGAGCTTGTATATGAAGATGGAATTAAATTTGTAAATGTTAATGGTGATATTTATAAGCTATCAAACTATATTACCAAAGAATTTTTAAGAGTAGCAGAAAAATTTAATGTTAACACTGCAAATTGGTTTAATCAAATTTATGACGATAAAGTTATTCGAAAAATGCAGGAAATAGTATTAAAATCTGATAAATTTGAGGGTAGTTATAGTAAAGATATAGATAATATAATTTCATTTTTTAAAGCAAATGTTTCTAAAAATAATTTTAACAAGCTAATAATTTCTGCGAAAAATTCTATGGAAAACATTGAGATTGAAGTAGAAAGTAAAGAAAGCAGTACAATGAGTGCTGTAATTTGTTCTAATCTTGTTAAGAAAATCCTGGAGAAAAATTATAAAAATGGGCTATATTATTCAATGGATATTTTAGACTTTAAAGATATAGAAAGGGATTTGATATTGAAAAATGTTAAAGTAAATATCAAAAAAGAAAAAAAGGAATATGAGGAGGGTGTGTTATAAATGAAGATAGTGGGTGATTTAAACAATCCTAAAATTATGCTAGTTCATGGTGCTGGCTTTTATTGGGAAAATTGTTTTAGGGAAATAATAGAATCTTTAAAATCAAGTTATTGCATTCTATTACCTGTTTTACCAGGTCATAGTAATATCAATGAAGAACCAATTAAATCTGTAGAACAAGTTGCTGCTATGATAATAAAAGAAATTAAAGATTTAAGAGTTGATAATATTGAACTAGCATATGGTATATCTTTAGGAGCCAGTATTGTTCTTGAAACGATATTGTGTGGAGAAGTTAACATAAAAAAAGTAATCCTAGATGGTGGTCAATATATAAATATGGGAGAAAATATTGAATTATTTTCAAATATAATGTCAAAACAATTTATTGGATTATTAGAAAATAATCATCTTCAAAAAGAAATCAGAGATAACATGGGATATGATGAAAACGACATTGAAGTATTAAAACCAATGTTATTTAAGTCTATAAGCAATGAAACTTTATACAGTACCTTTAAAGCTGCATATAGTTATGATATAACAAATAAAAATTCTGACAAATTAGCTACGAAAGACATATCTGTTTCTTTTGGAAGTAGAGAAATATACGCAAAAGATTCTTTAAATTATTTAGAAAAGTTAATAAAAAAAGAATTAGAAGTAGAAGAAATAAAAGATATGGGGCATTCAGAAGCTTTAAGTAAGCATCCAGAAATAATAATTGAGATGATAAAGAGTAGAATTAAATGAGTTAATTATCATAAAAATATGGTATAATATTCATAAATACCGACATAGATGTCTTTAAGGAGGGGGTAGTATTTCTAGAGTGCGAATGAATGTCAAAGATAGATTGGATCAAATAAAAAAAGCATCAATAGCTGTATTTTTAAAAAAAGGATTTAGAAATACAGTTATGAATGACATTATGGAAGCTACTGGGCTTTCTAGAGGTGGTTTGTATCATCATTATGGTTCTACCTATGAAATTTTATACGACATTATGTTAGAAGGAAATAAATACAGAGAGAAGATAATCTATGATGAGATGAATAAAACAAGTCAGGATTTTAGCGAAGTTTTATCTGAGATTATTTTAGAAAAAATGCTATATCAGAGTGACTATGTTTCAATTTATGCAATGTTTTTACAGGAATTAAATCATGACGATAAGTTAAAAGACTTATATAAGAAACTAAAAAAATCATCATCTGATAGTATTCTAATGTTATTTGATGAAGATGTAAGAGGTGAATTAAGTGAAGCTATCGAATTAATAACTGATTTGATTAACACATTTATTCTAGGTTGTGAAGTTCTAAATGCAAGAGAAAATTTTGTGAAGAACAAACTTGCATTAAAAAAAATGATAGGAATTATCTTAGATAATAATGCTAAGTAAATCTTAGGGTTTACTCAGAAAGAAAAAATATATCTTAAATTGGAGGTTTATATGAAATTAAAAGATATCGTACAAGTTACAATTTTTACAGTAGTGGCGTTTATATTAAACATGGCTGTATCAACAGCCACAGGAATGTTAGGAACTTTATCCTTATATATAGCGGCAGGATTTTCTTCCTTTGTAGTAGCTCCGCCATTTATAATTATGGCTAAAAAATTACAAAAAAGAGGAATAGCTTTTATATTTTTCATGTTGCTTGGTGTATTTTATGCATTAAGTGGATATTGGCCAATGCTTATAGTAAATGCCATCGCAGCTATTGTAGCAGAATTAATTATAGGTAACTATAAAAATGATAATAGAGTTGCCTTAGCAGTATCTGCTGGAATGTTTGTTATTTCAATGCATGCAATGACATTTGTAAGACTACTTGGACCAGAAAAAATTGTTGAAGTTTTTAGCGTATTTACTAAAGAACAGGCTGCCTTTATGGATGCCTTTTTTACACCAAAGGCAATGCTAATCTCAATAGGCATTAATATCGTCTTGGTATTAATAGCAGGAAGATTTGGATTATATATAAATAATAAGTTTTTTAAAAAGAGTAAAAAATCAGGAATATTGTAATGGAAAAAATAAGGAGAGATGACAACTGTCTTGTAAATCCTATAATCTTATTTGTTTTAATTTTAGCGTTTTCGATTATATTATTTATAACAGATGATATTGGCTACTATATTATGATAGGAATATCAATGTTTCTAACTTTAACTTTTTCCTTAAAACAATTTATTAAACAACTAGCAACAGTTCTTATCTTGTTAATTGTTGGCAAAACATTAACTATTACAGACTTAGGAATAGGTGGAAATGCAATTTTAGGTCTTGTAGAAATTGTATTAAAACTCTTTCCGATATTTATTATTGGCGGTATTCTTGTGAATACATCACCACTTAAAATGATGAGTTCACTTAAGTTTTTACACATTCCAAATGTGTTTGCTCTAAGCATAGTGATAGGAATGAAGTTTATATCAGAAATGGGGTTAAGGCTTAAAGAAATAAAGAATGGCATGAAGGTAAGGGGACTAAGATTAAGTCCCCTCCATCCTATTAGGTCTTTTGAACTTTACTTCATCCCTCTTATCTATAAATGTTTGCAAGTGAGTGAAACTTTGACTTCATCTATTATATCTAAAGGAGCAGAATATAGAGGGGAAAGGACTAATTATCATAAAATAACTTTTAAATTTTTTGATATCGTATTCTTACTTTTAGCTATTTTCTTATTGTGGAGGTCAATATGAATGTAATAGAAGCTGATATTAAAAAATTCTCTTATGATGGAAATGATAAGGTAATTTTAAAAGATATAGAGCTAAATATTAAAGAAGGGGAACTTGTTGTTATAAGTGGTTTATCTGGTTGTGGAAAAACTACGCTAACAAGAATATTAAATGGTTTAATTCCGAATCATTATCAAGGACAATTATATGGACAAGTATCTATTTTAGGAAAAAATATTTCGCAATATAACAATGGAGAATTGGCAAAATATATAGGAAATGTATTTCAAAATCCAACAGATCAGTTTTTCGCAAATATTGTTGAGGATGAGCTTGCCTTTGTTGGAGAAAATTTAGGAATGGATCTTTCAGAATTAAAGAAAAGAGTTGATGACTCTTTGAGTGTGATGGGAATTGAAAATTTAAAATATAGAAATATCAATTCTTTATCAGGTGGACAAAAGCAAAAAGTTGCTATCTCATCTACTCTTGTTTATGATACTAAAATAATTTTCTTTGATGAACCATCATCAAATTTAGACTATAGGGGAATAGTCGAACTTAAGAATATTCTTGAAAAATTAAAATCCTTAGGAAAAACGATAATAATATCTGAGCATAGATTGTTCTATTTAAATGATTTATATGATCGTTTTTTGTATATGAAAGATGGTAAAATCGAAAAAGTTTTTAAAAAAGATGAATTAACAGAAGAGGATTGTAAAAATTACTCTTTAAGAACAACTAACTATAATTTTTTGCTATCTGAAAATATTGATAATTGCAAAAATGTAGTTGAGGATATAAGAGGAGTTGGTATTTCTATTGGTAAAAAAGAATTAATAAAAAATTTAAATATAAGCTTATGTGAAAATGAGATAATGGCGATTATAGGTAAAAATGGAGTAGGTAAAACGACTCTTGCAAGATCTTTAGCTGGTTTATTAAACTTTAAAGGCAAAACAAGCTTTGGGAGAAATAAAAAAGAAAGATTAAGAAACTCTTATTATATGATGCAAGATGTAGAATACCAAATATTTTTTGATACGGTGGAAAATGAGCTTTTACAAAAAGATAGAATTAATGACGTTGAATATTTAAATAGACTTAGAAACGAATTAAAACATATTGACCTTTGGGAAAATAGGTATGACCATCCACAAAATCTATCTGGTGGACAAAAACAAAGACTTGCACTATTAACTGCTTGTTTAAGTGGTAGAAAACTAATAATTCTTGATGAACCTACGTCAGGTTTAGATTACAAGAGGATGAATGATATTTCTGAAATAATAAAAAGATATTCAAAAATATATCCTTTTGCCATAATAACTCATGATATAGAACTTATTTTTAAAGTTTGTAATTCTGTGTTAATGCTTGAAGAAGATGGATATAAGAAAGTATATGTTCAAGGACATGAAAAAGATATTTTGAAATTTATTAAAGATGGACTGATTGTGTAAGGAGTTGATTTTTTGAAACAAGATATGAAAGAACAATTATTAAGCAAAAGACCTATAGACCTACTTTTTCAATTATCTATCCCTGCTGTAATAGGAATGATTGTAATAGGTCTTTATCCACTTATGGATGGAATTTTTGCAGGAAATATTATAGGGCAAACTGCAATGACAGCTTGTGGTGTCGCTATGCCACTTACTTTTTTCAATAGCGGAGTATCTACCCTAATTGGTGTAGGGTCAGCATCGGTTTTATCAAGAGCTATAGGAAAGAGTGACCAAAAAACAGTTGATAAAATTATGGGGAATTTAATCTTTTGGGTTATTCTATTCTCATCAATTATTACAATAGGCGGAATTTTACTTGCACCACATTTTTTAGATATGGTTGGAGCAAGTGGAGAAATTAAAGAATATGGTATCAGATATTTACGAGTAATTTTTATTGGTTCTTTATTTGTAAACTTTACTCAATCAGCAAACATGGTTATGCGTGGAGAAGGATTAATGAAAAAAGCAATGCTCATTATGGGGCTAGGGGCTTTTTTAAACATAATTCTTGATCCCATTCTAATGAAATTAATGGGAAAATATGCAATTGAAGGAGCTGCACTTGCAACTATTACAGCACAATTTGTCCAAGCAGCCATTACGTTACATTATTTCAAAAACAAGAGTAAAGTTGTAAAAATAAATAAAATAAAGTCTGAGCCAGAAGTAAAAAAAGAAATGTTTGCTGTCGGAACATCTGCCATGATGATGCAAGTTTTATTTATGATTCAGCAGACCATGCTTTACAAAATGTCGTTTAAATATGGAGGAGATACAAATGCTATCTTAATGGCAGCAACTTTAAGAATATATGCCTTTTCCTTTATTCCACTTTGGGGAATGAGTCAAGGCTTGCAACCTGTTGTTGGTACAAACTTTGGAGCAAAAAGATATGACAGGGTAAAGGAGGCAATGAAGGTATTCTCCATTGGAGGACTTGTTCTTGCAGCCATATTTTGGCTACCAGTCTTATTATTTTCAAAAAACATCCTTTCCCTATTTGGAGTAGAAGAAAGTATTATAACTCAGGGAGTAGGAAACTTTAGACTATTCTATTCTATATTTATCTTATATGGAGTAATGGTTATGTCTATAACATTCTTCCAAGCAATAGGAAATGCTAAAAAGGCAGGCATAATCGTCATGCTAAGACAATTATTTTTATTCGTTCCTGCCATGATTATTCTACCAATGACATTTGGAGTTAAGGCAGTATGGTTTGCTGAACCTCTTGTAGATTTAATTATGATTTTAGCTGGAATAGCAATGATGATTGGAGAGCTTAATAGAATGCCCTCTGAAATAAAAAAAATATAATAAACTATTTAAAAATATTACTAAAGGAGGTTTTAAAGTGAATTTAGTAAAAGAATATGTAAATAAAAGAAAAGGCTCATATTTTATATCCGTCCTACTTGCAACAGTTGGGGTGGTGGCTGGTCTTTTTTCCTATATTTATATGGCAAAAATAATTGTAAATTTGATTAATGGCGTAAGCGATACGAGTTTATATACTTCACTTTGTATAAGTATTTTAATAACATTTGTTATTAAAGAAGTGGCAGCAGGAATATCAACAAGTATTTCTCATACGGCAACTTTTAATTCTTTAGGTGAAATCAGAAATGATATTTCTAAGAAATTATTCAAGATGCCACTGGGAGATGTATTATCAAGATCATCTGGAGAATTAAAAAATATTATAGTTGAGCAAGTTGATTCTATGGAAACATCCCTTGCCCACTTAGTGCCAGAATTTACTGCAAATTTAGTAGGACCTATTCTATTGTTTATTTACATGTTTACCTTAGATTGGCGTTTAACCTTGCTATCACTAATTCCATTTGTGGTAGGAATGTCTATTATGATGTCTGTTATGAATGCTCATTATAAGGAAATGTTTGGAAAGTCGGTTGCCATTGGTCAACACATGAATAATTCCATTGTTGAGTATATAAATGGAATAGAAGTAATAAAGACATTTAATCAAAGCGAATCATCTTATAAAAAATATTCTGATGCAGTTTATGATAATGCAAGCTTTTATTATAACTGGATGGGTGAATCTATGAATAGGGTTGCCATAGGTAGATTACTTTCTCCTATGGGAATTATTACAATCATACCTTTTGGGATTTTGTTTTATATAAATGGAAGTATTGATTTAGGAAATTTAATTACCTTAATAGTCTTATCCTTTGCTACAGTTTCTAGTATTTTAAAAATCATGAACTATATGGACGATATGTCAAGAATATCAACTATAACTTCTGAAATAGGAAAGATTTTAGATTCAAGAGAGTTAGAAAATATTGACAAGGGAGAGAAAATAGAATCCTATAATATAGAACTTCAAGACGTAGACTTTTCCTACGACGGAGAAAAGAAAGTCATTGATAATCTTTCAATGGAAATAAAAGAAAAGTCTGTTTCAGCACTCGTTGGACCTTCGGGGTCTGGTAAGTCCACAATAGCAAAACTGATTGCTGGATTTTGGAATGTAGATAAAGGGTATATTAAAATCGGTGGAGTGGAAACGAAAGGCTTATCCCTTGAAAACTTATCTTCATTAATTTCTTTTGTATCCCAAGACAATTTCCTATTTGATATGACTATAAAGGAAAATATTAGGCTTGGAAATAAAGAAGCTACTGATGAAGAAATCATAGAGGTATGTAAAAAATCTGCCTGCCATGATTTTATTATGAATCTATCTAATGGTTATGATACAAGAGTTGGCGAAGGTGGAGGTCATCTGTCTGGCGGAGAAAGACAAAGGATATCTATTGCTCGTGCCATGCTAAAGAATGCACCAATTGTAATTTTAGATGAAGCAACTTCTTATATAGATCCTGAAAATGAAGCTCTCATACAAAATGCCTTGGCTAATCTAGTTAAGGGTAAAACTTTAATTATCATTGCTCATAGGTTAAAGACAATTGTTGATGCAGATAGGATATTTGTTATTAAAGATGGTAAATTAAACTCTTATGGAACTCATGAGGACTTATTAAAGTCATCAGAGCTTTATAAGGAAATGTATGCTGCAAATTTAAGGGGTGATGAAAATGCTTAATGTGTTTAAAAAGATATGGAGTTTTTCAAAAGAAGAACAGGTAAATATTAAGAAATCTATTCTTGCTGGATTTTTGCACGCAGTATTTAATGCTCTTGAGTTTGGAGCAATTTACTATATGCTAGTAAATATATTCTCTAAAACTTTAGACTATAAGGTTATTTTTGTTTGTCTTGGCATATTAGTAATTTCCCTTGTTGGAAAGATTATGACACAAAAATCATCTCAAATGGCACAAACTCACGCTGGATATTTTATGGCAGCTCACAAGAGAATAGAAATAGGAGAAAAGATAAAAAGAGTTCCTATGGGTTTCTTTTCAAGCTTTTCACTAGGAAGATTAACTACTATTGCTACATCATCACTTTCCCAAGCAGAAATGTGGGTGCCTATGCTTTTGGTTCTTGTACTTGGCGGAGTTTTAAATACTTTAGTCTTTGTCCTTGGAACTTTAATTTTTAATGTAAAGGTAGGGCTTGTTGCAGTAGCAGGTGTAATAGTATTCTTTATAGTTACATCAATGATGGAGAAAAAATCATCAGCTAATGCAGACAAGATGACAGAAACACAAACAAGACTTACAAAAGAAGTATTGGCAACTTTACAAGGAATGCAGGTTATAAAATCCTATAATCTTGGTGGAGAGAATAACAGGGCTTTAAGAAAGTCTATAAAAGATACATCAAATATACTTTTAGATTTAGAAAAATCTGTAGCACCATATACAGTTATCCAAAGAATTGTAATGGGAATAACAACAGTAGCTATGGTCTATGTATCTCTAAAATTAAATTTATCTGGTGAACTTCCACTTGCTGAAACAATTCTTATGATTATGGCATCCTTTATAATTTTTGAAGGACTTATCGGAGCAGGATCAAACATGGCAATCCTAAGAGCTTGCGAAAACGCTATAGATTCAGTTGGTTTTATAGATTCAATGCCTGATATGAAAGAAGGAAGTATTACAGAGCCAATAAAAAATCACAACATAGTCTTTAAAAATGTATCATTTTCCTATGATGATAGACCAATTTTAAAAAATGTATCAGCAGAGATAAAAGAAAATACTATGACTGCTATTGTTGGACCATCTGGATCTGGTAAGACAACATTTTGTAATCTTATTGCAAGATTTTGGGATGTAAATTCTGGCGAAATTTTAATAGGTAGAAAAAATATAAAAGACTATAAGATAGAAAACTTAATGAATTCTATTTCCATGGTATTTCAAGATGTATATCTATTTGAAGATACAATTGAAAACAATATAAAATTTGGAAAACAAGATGCAAGTCACGATGAGGTGGTTGAGGCTGCAAAAAAAGCAAGATGTCATGAATTTATAGAAGCTTTACCAGAAGGATATAACACTATCATCGGAGAAGGTGGAGCAAGTCTATCAGGCGGAGAAAAACAAAGAATCTCCATAGCAAGAGCCATGCTAAAAGATGCAGATATAATTATCTTTGATGAAGCAACTGCAAATATAGATCCAGAAAATGAAGATAAGCTTAAAGAAGCAATAGAATCATTAACAAAAAACAAAACAGTAATTATGATTGCCCACAGACTAAAAACCATTAGAAATGCAGATCAGATTATAGTATTAAAAGATGGAGAAATAGTAGAACGTGGAAATCACGAAGAACTGATTAAAAATAATGGACTTTATTCTGACCTTATTAATTCAAAAGCTAAGGCAGAATCATGGAAATTAAATAATTAAAAGAAAGAAATATTTAAAGTCTTTGAACAGGAAAATTTTTAATAGTAAGAGCTTTAACTAAGAGAATGGAGGTAAAATATGCAAAAAAATATTATTAAAATAAATTTACCTTTTTTCTTTGGCTTACGCTGTTTACAAGCTAGATAACTCAGTTAAAAAATTAAATACAATTACTATTAGAAAGAGTTTCTTTCACTCTAGAGGACTAACCATGCCCAAGAGCAGGAGTCCTCCTTTTTTTGTCTGAAAACATAAAGACAAAAAAGAATGGAGGAAACATAAATGACAAAAGAATATTACCTTTATGTCGGTGGGCAAAAAATCAAAGTAAGCGAGCAGATATACAAAGTCTACTGGCAAGAAAGAGAACATGAAAAATATTTAGAGCAGGTGGACAAGAAAAACCACTTGCTCTTTTTTTCGTCCCTAAATCATGATGGGAATTTCGAAGATAATTTAGAGGATAAAAACGTTGATGTAGAAAAAGTTGTAGCTACACAAATGATGATTGAAGCACTAAAAAGTGCTTTGTCAAAGTTAAATAGGGATGAGCGGGAAATCATAGAAAGATTATATTTCAATGATGAAACACTTCGTGCAGTAGCAAAGACTAAAAATATCTCACATCCAACTTTAATTAAGAGACGAGATAAAATTTTAGAAAAACTAAAGAAATTTATAGAAGAACTATAAATTATGGTTACCAAAGAGGGCAAATTTTCCTTTATAAAGTGAAGGGGAATTTTGTCCTCTTTTATATAAAAAAAGAAATTGAAAGAATTTTGAACCTTGACAACTGAATAGACCAAGACAGGACATTAACCATTTGTGGAGCTTTATAATTTCTTCGCCATAACTTTTCTGCTGATAAGGATTTCGGTTTAAATAAATACTCTAGTTAAAAGAAGGATAAAAGAAAACGAGCGACAAAAAGAAATTATATATTCAGCCTAGGAAACTGATGCATTGAAGCAAATGGGGATAATGATACTTCTACAGTTGTTGCCGGCTCATCTTGAAAAGGGGCGGTGGTGAAATTCCAATGTCGTGACCTACACGCCTGTTAATGTCAAAAAACTTAAAAATATTGAAGATAAGGAGAAGATATTATGTGTGATGAACATAATATAAATACAGAAATGAAAACAGATAAAAAAGATAAACAGATGATAAATCAAATTGATGGTTGGAATATAGAAGTTAAATTTAATGAAAATGGATTTAGTTTAGAAAATTTAGTAGAGGAATACATCAAAGAAAAATTTTCTGCCTATTAGGGGCTGACAAAAAATATAAGGAGCGTTATAATATTTTTGTGGAAGCCTAACCTTGGTTCGATTTATTGTATGTAAATTGAATTAAAGGAGGCTTTTTTATGTTTAAAAACAATTTAGCAAAAGAAAATTTGGCAGTTATGTATTTAAGACTATCAAAAGAAGATGGCGAAAAAACAGAAAGTAACTCTATATCCAATCAAAGAGAAATTATAAACTCTTATGCAAGAAAAAATCAAATTACAATTGTCAAAGAGTATGTGGATGATGGGTATTCAGGTGCAAATTTTGATCGTCCCAATTTTAAAGAAATGATAAAGGCTGCCTATGATAGAAAGTTCAATACAATTATTGTAAAGGACTTATCGAGATTCGGAAGAGATTATATAGAAGCAGGAAAATATATTCAAAGAATATTTCCAGAAAACGGGATAAGATTTATATCTGTAAATGATAATTACGATAGTAAAAGTGCAGATATAAACGATACACATCTTATACTTCCTATAAAAAACTTCATCAATGATAGTTATTGCCGAGATATTTCCAATAAGGTAAAAAGCTCTCAAAAGATAAAAAGAGAAAAAGGAGACTTTATCAGTGCTTTTGCACCTTATGGATATAAAAAGTCTGAGGAGAATAAGAACAAGTTAGTGATTGATAAAGAGATATCAGATATTATCAAAAAAATATTTGATATGAAACTCTTGGGATATTCCTCAAAGGCAATTGCAGATGAACTAAATCATTTAGGAGTTTTAACTCCAAGAAAATATAAAGAAAGTCAAGGATTTAAGTGTAATGGATTTCAAAATACAAAAGGTGGAAATTGGTCAGCAAAGACAGTAAATAGAATTATAGAAAATGAAGTATATATTGGAAATACCTTACAAGGAAAGAGTGTTACTTTAAGTTATAAAAATAAAAAGCAGATAGAAAAAGAGAAAGAAGAATGGATAAGAGTAGAAAATACCCATGAAGCAATTATAAGTAAAGAAGTTTTTACTATTGCAAATACTATGTTAAAAAGAGATTTGAATAATTCTCGTGGAAAGGACAAAATTGATATTTTTACAGGAATGCTTTTTTGTAAAGAATGTGGAAGTTCTTTGATTAGAAGGACTGTAAAGTATAAAAAAAGAGAAGAGATATTCTATATCTGTTCAAAGTACAACAAGGAAAAATCTTGCACAAGACACAGCATAAAAGAAGAAACCTTGATAAAAGCAGTATCTAAAATAATGAAGTCCTACATTGAATTTAATGAAAATCTATATTCTAAAGTTCAGCGTATAGATATAAATAAAAATTTGAAAGACAATCAAATTCCTATACTAAAACGAGAAAAAGCGATGACAGAAGAACTCTTATCTTCCCTATACCTTGACCTAAAAGAAGATGTTATTAGTAAAGAAGAATATCAACTTTTTAGAAAAAACTATACAGAGAAATTGACTAAATTAGATGAAAGTATCGAGTATAGATTGAAAAAACAGGAATATACTAAGGAGAGGATTGACAAAAATAAGAGTTGGATCATCGACATTAACAAGTATAAAAATTTATCGGAAATAGATAGATTGTCTGTTGTGATGCTTATTGATAAAATTTTTATTTCTGAAAATAAGACGATAGATGTTAGGTTTAATCATACCGAAGAATTGTCTTTACTTGAAGAAATGACAAAAATGGATAAGTCTGGCATTAAATCTAACACCATAAAAAAGAAAAGTATCGATATAAGCAGGAAGTCAAAAACTATACCCATTGTTATGAATAAAAGTCTTGTAAGCGCTGAAAGTGAGGTATGCTGTGGCTAGAACAAAAAATAGGCATATATCACAATCAGGAACAGAAGTTGGAAAAGTGATTGAAAAAATATACATTGCCGGTATTTATGCTAGATTATCACAGGAAAGAAAGGAAGCTTACAGGGATAAAAGTAATTCACTTGAAATGCAGGAAGAACTCTGTATAAATGCTGCAAAAGAAAAAGATATAAAGATTTTAAGAGTATACAAGGACTATGAGTATTCTGGAACAAATTTTAAAAGACCTGCATTTATTGAAATGATGGAAGATATCCGAACAGGTAGGATAAATTGTATCATAGTAAAAGATATGTCAAGGTTTGGTAGAGAGTATTTAGAAATCGCAAACTATATCGAAAAAGTATTTCCATTTTTGGGAGTTCGATTTATTTCCGTAAATGATAATCTTGATACTAAAGACGGTATAAAATCAGATCAGAGTTATGAAATAGCAATAAAAAATATCTTCAATGATTTATACGCAAAAGATATTTCAAAGAAAATAAAAGCATCTAAAGAAATAAAAATGAAACAAGGGTCTTTTATAGGAGCGATGGCTCCGTATGGCTATAAGGTTGATAAAATTGATGGAAAAAGAGTTCTGGTGATGGACGAAAAGGCAGCAGATGTAGTAAGACTTATCTTTTATATGGCAAGTCAAGGTAAATCCAATATGCAAATAGCAAGAGAATTGACTAAAACATATACGACACCTGATGAATATAAAAGAACAGGTAAAATTTTTAAGGATAAAGAAGATACAAAACAATGGGATATTTCTTATATATCAAAAATGCTTTCTGATGAAGTATATATTGGGAATTTGATTCAAAGAGTATACTCAAATAGACATGATCCAAGTAGGAAAAGTAAGTTTCGTGATAAAGAAGAGTGGATTATAACAGAGAACACCCACGAAGGTTTAATAGACAAAACTACATTTGAAAATATCAGAGAGATAAAGGAGAAAAAACAAAACTATCTACCTTACCATTCACTGAAAAACATAATAAAAGACGGAAAAGAAAATGTTGGAGTAAAAATTCAAAGAGATCATAAAAAAGAAGGAAAGTATGACGACCTCATACAGTGCAGTGTTTGTGGCAGATATTTGAAAAAACAATATGGACCACGAGGACTGAAATATCATGATGAGATTTGCTATTGTTATTATTGTAAAGGTGGAGATAGATTAAACTTAGAAAAATCTCATGTAAGAATATACGAAACAGACCTAGATAAAATTTTAGTAGATACCTTAAAAAGACTGGTTTCAAGCTTTTATAAAAAGGATAAAAGATTACGACTAAAAATATATTTAGAAAATATAAGTACTGAAAAGATAAATCAAGTTTCTCTAAAAACAGATGTAAATAATAAAAAGATTGCTTCTCTTAGGATCAATCTACAAGAACAATATGAAAACTATGTTAAAGGAGAGGTTCTTTTAAGTGATTTTAAAATAGAAAGTAAAAAAATAAATAATCAAATAAAAACCTTAAAAAATGAATTAAAAGTTTTTGCTGAAAGAATAAGAAATATAAAAAAGAAAAAAAGAGAAATTATAGAATTTATAGATGTACTATTTTGCTGCTTGGATGCTAAAAGCATAGAAGTTGATAAAGAATTGGTCGATACATTAATTAGTCATATAGAAATATCAGAGTATAAGCAGGTTACCATATATTTTAAGTTTAAACTTGATAAAGATGTGGGAAAGCAGTTGGAGGTAGAGCATGAATAAGATAGCTATATATTTAAGACTTTCTGAAGAAGATTATCACAAAGTGGATGAAAGTGAAAGTATAGCAAATCAAAGAGATTATATAAAAAGCTACATTGAAAATGAAACATCTTTAAAAAGTTGTGAAATAGAAGAATATGTAGATGATGGATATTCTGCTACTAATACAAATAGACCTTCCTTTTTAAGGCTTATTGAGGATATAAAGAGTGGTAAAGTGGGAACTATAATTGTAAAAGATATGTCTAGGTTTTCAAGAGATTATATTTTGCTTGGGGATTACTTAAGCAATATATTACCATTTCTAAAAATACGATTTATTGCTATTAATGACAACTATGATTCTTTAAAAGAACAAGGTAATGGCTTAGATACAGATACACAGTTTAAGACATTGTATTATGATTTATTCAGTAAGGAATTATCTGAAAAGGTAAGAGGTTCTATTAGGCAAATTAAATCGCAGGGGAAAAATATAAATTGGGCAGCACCTTTTGGATATATTAAAGATCCAAAAGATAAACATAGTATCATCATTGATGAAAAAACAGCTTTTATAGTTAAAGAAGCTTTTGATTTATTGCTAAAAGGATATTCGTGTATTCAAGTGGCTAATATATTTAATGAAAAAGGTTATATTACACGCTCTGAACGAAAAGAAGAACTGAAACTTTCTGATTATACTGGAAATTTAATTACCGGAAGTGAAGTAAAGAAAAGAGTTTGGACAAATGCAGCTATCTCACAGATTACAAGGAACGAACTATATACAGGAGATTATGTATATAATAAATTCAAAGAAACAAAAATAGGTGGAAGAAAAAGAATTTTACTTCCTGAAGATGAGTGGAAAATACTTCCAAATACCCATGAATCTATTATTTCCAGAGAAGTGTTTGATAAGGTTAAGAAAATAAAAGAAAAAAGAAGTTTTGGGGGATATACAGGAAATAAAAATCGTTCTATTTTTTCTGATAAGATTTTTTGTAAAGAATGTGGTAGACATATGAGTTTTCGCAGTGATATTAGACAAAAGAAAAATTCAGATAAAATACACAAGTATAAAAGTTATTATTGTAATTTATGTAAAGCTGAGAAAACACCAAACAATATCAAAGAGAAAGATATTATTGAACTTATAAAACCAAAATTAAAAGGTTTTAAGATTCAAAACACATTAAATAAAGAGAAAGTTATAGAACACAAGAATGTAAAAGAAGAGATTTTAAAGGAAATATCCATATTAAACAGTAATTTACAAATCATTTATGAAAATTATAAAAAGAAAAATATTTCAAAAGAGGACTACTTAAAGGAAAAAACTTTTATCAAAGATAAAAAGATATTATTGGAGAGTAGGTTGAAAGAATTAAAATCAGAGAAGATTGATTTGAAGAAAGAATTCGATGGTAATTCCTTAGATAAGAATAATTTATTGAAATCCTATGTAGATAGTTCTATTGATAAAATAGTTGTATCAAGAAGTGGAGAAATAGAAATTATAGAAAAATAGATGAATAGCATTAAAAGTAACTCATAATCTCGCCAGCTTTAATTTTAATATGCCAAAATGTAAATAATGGCGAGAAAATTTGCAGAAATAAATAGTGCTGTTTACTATGAGTTGATAGGGTAAATATTTAGGAACAAACAAAAAAATGATATAATTATAGTTAAAATGAGATATTGTGAGGTGATTTTTGTGTCTAAAATAAATGTGGAAGGATCAGAAATTAGCATTATTGCCATAGATAATAGAGATTATATTTCTTTAACCGACATGGTTAGAAATGTTGAAAATGGTGTGACACTAATAGAAAAATGGCTAAGGAATAAAAATACAATTGAATTTTTAGGAATATGGGAAGAAATGTATAATGCGAATTTTAATTCCACCGAATTCGAGGGAATTAAAAATGAAGCAGGTTTTAATCGTTTTATTTTATCGGTTAAACAATGGGTCAATAAGACGAATTCTATCGGAATTGTTGCCAAAGCAGGAAGATATGGTGGAACATATGCACATAAAGACATAGCTTTTGAATTTGCATCGTGGGTATCACCTTATTTTAAGCTCTATCTTATTAAAGAGTTTGAGCGCTTAAAAGAAGAAGAACAAAAACAATTAGGTTGGGATATCAAGAGGAATTTAGCTAAGATAAATTACAAAATTCATACAGATGCAATTAAGAATAAACTTGTCCCTGAGAAATTATCAAAGGAAAGAATAAACTATATCTATGCAAGTGAAGCAGATATATTAAATGTAGCTTTGTTTGGAATGACAGCAAAAGAATGGCGTGAAAGTAATCCGGAGTTAAAAGGAAATATGAGAGACTATGCTGATATATCACAATTAGTGTGTTTATCAAATCTTGAGAACTTAAATGCTGTTTTTATAAATGAGGGAATGGATGCAACTGAAAGGATAGAAAAATTAAATGCAATTGCTATTGAACAAATGAGGATTCTAACAGAAAGTGAACGTATAAAAAAGTTAAAATAAAAGTTTTGTATATAAATTAGGCGATAGAAATATCGTCTAATTTTATGTAACAATTGCTTGACATTGTAGGGTAAAAGTACATTATTGAATTTAATATTTAATAATTTAACAGCATCTAAAGGAAGGATTATGTTTAATAAAAAGGAATTATCAACCGCTGAGATCAGGAGTTTTACCAGCTTTATATCACAAGAAAGTTATGTTTTTAATCTTAATTTAGAAGATAACATTACTTTAGGAGATAATGATAGAAATTTAGAAAAATTAAATGGAATAATTGATAAGTTACAGATAAATCATCTTAAATCCAAAGTTTTGTCCAATGATAGTTTGTCCGGAGGAGAAAGACAAAGGGTAGAAATTGCAAGAGCAATGTACCACGACAGAAAATTAATTTTAGCAGATGAAATAAAGTCTAATTTGGATAAGAAAAATAGAGAAATAATAGATGATATTATATTCTCTTCAAAAAATACAGTAATAGAAGTAATTCATCAATACGGTGACGAAACTTTAAAAAAATACGATAAAGTTATAGATATGAGGTAAATAACGGGCTTATGACTTCAATATAGTGGAGTTGTAAGCTCTTATTTATTTGTAATCTTTTTGTATGATATAATATAATATTGCTATAAAGAATGAAAGGATAGACTAAATATGGACGATTGTATTGCAGCTATTAGCTCTGCTACTGGTGAAGCGGGAATCGGCATTGTTCGAATGACTGGAGAGGGTTGTGTGGATGTGCTTGATTCTGTGTTCAAGAGGGCTAATGATAATGCTGATTTTATAAATAGAAAAATGACTTATGGCCACATTGTTGACGATAATGAGATCGTCGATGAGGTCTTGGTTTGTTATATGAGGGCTCCTCACACATACACGCGTGAGGATGTCGTGGAGATTTACACTCACGGTGGGGTTGTCGCTGTGAGAAAGGTGTTGGAAGTTCTGTTAAACAACGGTGCAAGGCTTGCTGAGGCAGGTGAGTTCACTAAGAGGGCTTTCTTGAATGGTAGGATTGATTTGTCTCAAGCTGAGGCTATTATCGATATGATTAAGGCAAAGACTGACAAGGCATATTCCGTGAGTATGAAGCAGTTGGAGGGTAGTGTTAACAGAAATATCAAACAGTTGAGAGACAAGCTGTTGGATATGCTATCTCATGTGGAGTATTCTATTAATTTTACTGAAGATATGCAGGACGAATTGGACAACACTCCTGTTTTGAATGAGGGTAAGGAAGTTTTGGATAAACTTAAAAAGCTTTCTGAGAGTGCAAACAGAGGTAGAATTATCAGAGATGGTATCAATACTACGATAATTGGTAAGCCAAATGTAGGCAAATCTTCTTTGTTGAATGCTTTGTTGAAGGAAAACAGGGCTATTGTGACGGATATTCCAGGAACTACTCGTGATGTCATCGAGGAATACATCGATTTGGACGGGATAAGTCTGAAGATTAACGATACTGCTGGTATTAGAGATACTGAGGATATCGTGGAGAAAATCGGTGTCGAAAAATCTGTGTC
The DNA here is from genome assembly GCF_002243175.1 of Finegoldia magna. GTDB lineage: Bacteria > Bacillota > Clostridia > Tissierellales > Peptoniphilaceae > Finegoldia > Finegoldia magna_J. The sequence goes on along the minus strand of NZ_NDYF01000017.1, from coordinate 49,511 downwards.
TTTTATTTCTGATTCGGATTTGATTATTGCGATTTTTGATTCTTCGAGAGAGTTTGACGATGAGGATAGGAAGATTTTGGATCTTATTAGAGATAAAAAGTCGATTGTTTTGTTAAACAAGATTGATTTGGATGGTGGATTTGATTTCGATGAAAACTTGGAAGGAATCGAGGTCATTCACACTTCAATCAAAAACAACGAGGGTATCGAGGATTTAGAAAACAAGATTATAGAGATGTTTAACGACGGATATATTGAAGCTAATAACGACAATATTATTACTAACATTAGACATAGAGATATTATTAACAAAGCTATTAAATCTTTGGAGAGTTCTCTACACGATATGGAAGCTGGAGTTCCTATTGATTGTTTCGAGGTTGATTTGAGAAATGCTTGGGAAATCTTGGGCGAAATCACTGGAGAAACTGTGGATGACGATGTATTGAATAAGATTTTTAGCGATTTTTGTATAGGTAAATAAAATGGATAGATTATATTATGAAAATCCCTACGATGTTGTGGTTGTAGGTGCAGGTCACGCCGGTTGTGAGGCTGCGTTGGCTACAGCGAGGTTGGGATTAAAGACTGCAATTATGAGTATAAGTTTGGATTCTGTGGCTGATTTGCCATGTAATCCGAACATTGGTGGCACTGGAAAGGGTCACTTGGTGAAGGAAGTTGACGCATTAGGTGGCGAGATGGGTCTTGTTATCGACAAGACGTACATTCAATCGAGAATGTTGAACACTTCCAAGGGTCCTGCAGTTCACTCATTGAGGGTTCAAGCGGATAAGAGAAAATACCACGATCAGATGAAAAGCGTGTTGGAAAACACAGAAAACTTGGATTTGATTGAAGCGGAAGTCGTGGATATTGGCGTTGAAGACAACAAAATAAAGTCGATTACAACTGCACAGGGAGCGATTTTCCCAACAAGAGCTGTGATTTTGGCGACTGGGACATATCTTAAGGGCCTTGTGATGATGGGTGAATACACTTATGAATCTGGCCCTCACGGTATGAAATCATCTAAGAAATTGTCAGATTCTTTGAAGAGATTGGGTATTGAGCTTAGAAGATTTAAGACTGGAACTCCTGCGAGAGTTCACAAGGACAGTTTGAACTACGAAGTGATGACTGTGCAACCTGGTGATGACGATGTTATTCCTTTTTCATTTTTGAATGACGGCAAGGATATCGGGAAAAAGCAAGAAAACTGCTATTTGACCTACACTACACTTAAAACAAAACAAATTATTGAGGATAATTTGGAGAGATCTCCGATGTATGCAGGTATTGTGAAGGGTGTGGGACCACGTTATTGTCCTTCAATTGAGGACAAAATCGTGAGATTTCCAGACCGTGATGAGCATCAAGTGTTCGTGGAACCTGAAGGTTTGAGCACGAAGGAAATGTACATTCAAGGTGTGTCATCGACTCTTCCAGAAGAGGTGCAAAAAGAAATGTACAAGACAATCATTGGTTTCGAAAACGTGAGATTTATGAGAAGTGCGTACGGAATCGAATATGATTGCATCGATCCTACTATATTAAAGAGAACTTTGGAACATTTGGAAATCAATAATTTGTTCTTTGCAGGACAAATCAACGGATCCAGTGGATATGAAGAAGCTGCCGGTCAAGGAATTATCGCAGGAATCAATGCGGCTATGAATTTACTCGGCAAAGATCCATTCGTATTGGATAGATCCGATGCTTACATTGGCGTATTGATAGATGATTTGGTAACCAAAGGAACTAACGAGCCATACCGAATGATGACTAGCAGATGCGAGTACCGTTTGACTTTGAGACAAGACAACGCTGATTTGAGACTTACTGAAAGAGCACACGAGATAGAGCTTGCGACAGATGAAAGATACGAGAAAATGCTTCACAAGAAGAAGACTATTGACGAGGAAATAGAGAGATTGAAGTCAATAATGGTGACTCCAACAGAAGAAACCAACGAAAAACTTAGAAAACTTGGATCATCAGAACTTAAAACAGGCATAACTTTGTTGGATTTAATCAAAAGACCAGAATTAACTTACGATAAAACAGAAGAATTTGACGTTGATAGACCAGAACTGCCTAGATATTTGAGACTACAAGTGGAAACACACATCAAATACGAAGGCTACATTGCAAAACAAATGAGCCAAATCAAGCAATTTAAAAAGCTTGAAAACAGAAAACTGGATATGATTGAAGATTACAAGGAAGTTATGGGCCTTTCCAATGAAGCTGTACAAAAACTTAATGACATCAAACCAGAATCGTTGGGTCAAGCGAGCAGAATCAGTGGTGTGAGCCCTTCTGACATCAACGTTTTATTGATTTATATGGAAACGAGGAAAAAATAATGTCACTAAAAGAAACATTGAACGATTATGAAATACAATTGGATGACAATCAAATAGATTTGCTGTTAAAATACATGGTTTTAGTGTTGGAAAAGAACAAGGTAATGAACTTGACAGCAATCACTGAAGAAGAAATGTTTCACGTGAAACATTTTGTGGATTCCTTGTACGTATTGAATTTATTCGATTTTGAAGAAAATAAAACTATAATTGATGTGGGAACTGGTGCAGGATTTCCTGCAATTCCAATAAAAATCGCGAGAAATGATTTGAAGTTCACACTGCTCGACAGTTTGAGAAAAAGAGTTGATTTCTTGAAGGATGTTATAGATGAACTACATCTAACAGACATCAAAGCAGTCCACGAAAGAGCAGAGGAATGCACAAGAACTGTCGAATACAGAGAACGATACGATTATTGCATATCACGTGCGGTGTCAAAGCTTGATACGTTAGCTGAGTTCTGTTTACCATTTGTAAAAGTCGGAGGATACATGATAGCCATGAAAGGAAAATCCGACGAAACAGACGTAGGAGAGAACGCAATCAAAATCCTCGGTGGTAAAATAGAACAAACTATTGACTACAAAATAGATGACGAGGATAGAAGCTTGGTTATCATCAAGAAAATCAAAGAAACGCCGAAGAAATACCCACGCGGCGGCGGCAAACCTAAGAAAAACCCACTATAACAAAGAAAATTTAAGTTAAAAATACTTCACAATGATAAGCAGAAAACAGAATTTAATATAAAGACAGAGACAAGTTTACTGTAATTGCTAAAAGTAGAAGAACATTTTTGCACGAATATCTAGACTACGAAAATAAATAAATCCAAAGCTCATAAGCCTAAAATCGCAAACTCGCTATCGCTCAAACAGTGCGATTTTTGACGGCTTATTTCACTTGGATTTATGCTTATTTTCTTCGTATGATATTCTTAGCAAAAATGTAGTCTACTTTTTTGTTTCGTTAGATGATATTTTCCGTCAATCGCGGTAATCTGCTTTTTTGTTTGCGTGGATTTTGTTTGAAAAGGTAAGAAATAGAATTGTTCGTGGGATTTTGAATGCTACAAGAGAGGGAGGAAAATACTTCACAATAATAAGCAGAAAACTGAATTGACTCAAATATCTAGCTTACGAAATCAAACAAATTCTAAGCTTGTGAATCTGAAATTGCAAACTCGCTAACGCTCGGACAGTGCGATTTTTGACGACTTATTTCACTTGGATTTATGCTTATTTTCTTCGTATGATATTCTTAGCGAAAGTGTATTCTACTTTTTTGTTTAGCTAGATTTATGAAGAAAAAGGAAAAAGTAGTCGTATTTATGGAAATTTGATTGCTACTAGAGAGGAAAGAATATTTCACAATAATAAGCAGAAAACCGGATTGGCTCAAATATCTAGCTTACGAAAACAAACAAATTCTAAGCTTGTGAATCTAAAATTGCAAACTCGCTAACGCTCAGACAGTGCAATTTCTTAACGATTCACTTCGCTTGAATTTGAGGTTGTTTTCTCCAGATGATATTTTCCGTCAATCGCGGTAATCTGCTTTTTGTTTGCGTGGATTTTGCTTGAAAAGGTAAGAAATAGAATTGTTCGTGAGATTTTGATTACTACTAGAGAGGGAGGAAAATACTTCACAATAATAAGCAGAAATCTGAATTGACAATTAAGAGGGACAATATTATAGTAATTGCTAAAAATAGAAGAACATTTTTGCACGAATATCTGACTCCATAAATTGGTGATTTGTTAATCTCGAACCACTAAAATCCAAAACTCGAGCTAAAGCTCTCAAACAGTTGGATTTTTGACGTGGTTCTTCGATGTAAAATCACAACAATTTATTACGTATGATATTCTTAGCAAAAATGCATTCTACTTTTTTGTTTCGTTAGATGATATTTTCCGTCAATCGCGGTAATCTGCTTTTTGTTTGTATGGATTGTGCTTGAAAAAGTAAGAAATAGAATTCTTCGTGGGATTTTGATTGCTACTAGAGAGGGAGGAAAATACTTCACAATGATAAGCAGAAAACCGAATTGACTCAAATATCTAGCTTACGAAAACAAGCAAATTCTAAGCTTGTGAATCTGAAATTGCAAACTCGCTAACGCTCAGACAGTGCAATTTCTTAACGATTCACTTCGCTTGAATTTGAGGTTGTTTTCTCCAGATGATATTTTCCGTCAATCACGGTAATCTGCTTTTTGTTTGCGCAGATTTATGTGGAAAGATAAGAGATAGTATTAGTCGTAGGATTTTGATCGCACGGTAGATGGATGAGTTTATAGCAATTACTAAAAGTAACAATAATGCATTCTACTTTTTTTATCTATATGACCTTTAAAATTTATTTTATTATTGTAAGTTAACAATTATTTTTTTATACAATCCAACTACAAAATTTTAATCTGTCTTATGTCAGATTTTTATTTCACCTAAAAATGTTTCACGTGAAACATTTTAATGAAAATTTCATTAGTGATATAATTTAATTGTAAATCGAAAAAAAACGACGCTCTGAGAGGCGTTTTAACAGACGAAAATAAAATATAGGTAATAAACTATGGAGGATAGATGAAAGTTCAAATAATAGCCGTTGGGACGGAATTATTGCTTGGTGACACTTTGGACACGAATTCTAACTACCTTTCTATTAAAATGAGGGAGTTGGGGTTTGATGTGTACAAGAGGGTTGTGGTTGGAGATAATTACGACAGGCTTTACAAGGAAATTGAAGAGGGTTTACAACAAAATGATTTGATTATAACGACAGGTGGTTTGGGGCCGACGGAAGATGATATCACGAAAAAATGTTGCTGCGATTGTCTTGGCAAGGAAATGGTGCTTAATGAAAAAAGCTATGCTAAATTGAGGAATTATTTTAACGAAGACGAAAAGGCGATCCAAGGCAATATCAAACAATGTATGTTTCCAGAAGATGCGATTGTTTTCGAAAACTTCAATGGGACTGCAGATTGTGGGATGATTGAAAATAACGGCAAGAGAATTCTGTTCTTACCGGGACCACCATCTGAGATGAAGCCTATTTATGAACAACAAGTGCAAAAAGTTCTGGAGCAATTCGCAAAAGACTGTATTATTTCTGAAACTTTGAATATATCCATACTTGGAGAATGGGACATGAATGAAAGGGTCAAGAATATCATTGAATCGTCAACAAATCCAACAGTCGCTCCTTATTTTAAAAAGGATAAAAGGATACTTCGAATAACTGCAAAAGCAAGTGACAGACAAACTGCTCTTAAGATGATTGATGCAAAGAAAAAAGAGCTTAGAGAAAGACTGGGCATGTATATTTTTGGAGAAAATGAAGAAACAATCGAAGAATCGGTCTATAAGGTGTTGAAAGAACATGATTTGTCGATTATGACATCAGAATCCATTACAGGTGGTATGATTGCATCAAAGCTTGTGAATGTGTCTGGAGTAAGCGATTATTTAAAAAGGTCATTGGTGGTGTATTCTAATGAGGCAAAGATTGATTTGCTTGGCGTTAAGGAAGAAACTATTGACAGATACGGTGTTGTTAGTGAGAATGTTGCGTTTGAGATGGTTGAGAGAATGTTTGAAAAATTTAATGTTGACTGTGCAATATCTACGACAGGTTACGCATCAGGAGAAAATGCTGGGCTTGTTTACGTTGGATTGGGCTACAAAAATACGATAAAAACGCTAAAATTACAGCTTCATGGAGAACGCAATAAAATCAGAAATAGAGTTTCAAACCGAGCACTAGCAGAGCTGAGACTAATGATTTTAGAAAATGTTTCACGTGAAACATTTTAAAACAAATTAGAACTTTATTTGTGCTATAATAAATATGAAAGGAGCTGTAAATTTGAAAACAATATGTGTATTTAATCAAAAAGGGGGAGTGGGTAAAACTACTACCGTCGTTAATTTGTCAGCAGCTCTTGGTTTGAAAGAAAAAAAAGTACTTGTAGTGGATTTGGATCCGCAAGGTAACACGACTTCAGGCTTTGGAATTAATAAGTTTGAGCTTCAAAAAAGCATTTACGATTTGATGGTTCACGATGATTTTGATGAGGATTTTATTATCGAAACTGAAGAAAAAAACGTGGATATAATCCCAGCAACATCTGATTTGTCGGGTGTTGAGGTGGAACTTATAAACACTGATGACAAAGAAAAAGTGTTATCTAATATACTTTCTAATGTGAGTGGATATGATTTTTGTTTTATAGATTGCCCTCCTTCATTGGGGACGTTGTCTATAAATGCGTTGGTGGCGGCAGATTCTGTCCTTATACCTATCCAATGTGAGTTTTATGCGCTTGAAGGCGTAAGTCAACTTATGAATACTATTAATTTGGTGAGAAGTTCACTTAATGAAAACTTAGAAATAGAAGGTATTGTTATGAGTATGTTTGATGGTAGAAATAATCTTAGTTTGGAAGTGGTGGAAGAAGTCAAGAAATACTTCAAGGACAAGGTGTTTACGACTATGATACCGCGTAATATAAGGTTAGCAGAAGCTCCAAGCTATGGAATGAGTGCGTTATCTTACGACAAAAATTCCAAAGGATCTATTGCTTATACGAGACTAGCGGAGGAATTTTTATAATGGTTAGGAAAAAAGGATTAGGAAGAGGCTTAGACGCTTTAATACCACAAAATATTATAGAAACGACAAGTTCTGACTCGATTGTTAATATCGAACTATCAAAAATAATTAGAAGAGAAGATCAACCAAGAACACATTTTGAAAAAGATAAAATACGTGAGTTAGCAAATTCTATCAAAGAGTACGGAGTAATATCTCCGATTATCGTTCGAAAAAAGGATGAAAAATACGAGATTATCGCCGGAGAAAGAAGGTTTTTGGCAAGCTTAGAGGCTGGTTTATCTGAGATTCCTGCAATTGTTAAGGAAATGGAAGATAGTGAAGTGGCAGAAGTGTCACTTATCGAAAACATTCAACGTGAGGATTTGAATGCTGTTGAAGAGGCTGTGGCTTATAAAAACTTGATGGAAAACTACAATTTAACTCAAAAAGAATTGGCAGATAAATTGTCCAAATCAAGGTCATATATTGCAAATACATTGAGACTTCTTAACTTAGATGAGTTGTCATTGGAACATTTGAAAAAAGGCAACATCACATCATCACAAGCTAGAAGTTTACTTGCAATTGACGATATGAAAAAGAGAAAAGCGTTATTGGACAAGCTATTATCCAAGAAGACAAATGTCAGAGAAATTGAAAAAGTGTCCAAGGAAACAGACCCGTTTTTGTTGGATTTGCAAAACAGGTTTTTGGAGAAATTCTCTACAAAGGTTAGAATTAAGCCAAGAAGAAAAGGCGGAAGTATAGAGATAGAATATCTATCTAATGAAGATTTAGAAAGGATTATGGAGATATTAGAGCTATGATGTTTATGGATCAAACTTTAGAAGAATTTATTAAAAATGTAAACTCAAAGGAACTTCCAGGTGGGGGTTCTATAAGTGCATTGACTGCACTTTTGGGAGTAGGTATTGGAAACATGAGTTTCTATCTAACTGAAGACAAGAAATCTTTCAAAGCATTAGACGAGAAAACTCAACAAGAAATTAGAAGTCATGTAGACAGACTTACTGAAATTATTGAAGAATTAAAGGGAAAAATGGTTGAAGATACTAAAAGCTTTGACTCTGTTCTTCAAGCATACAAACTACCTAAGGAAACTGACGAAGAAAAAGCATACAGAAAGAAAATGATAGCTGATGGATATATCATCGCTACAGAATCTCCAATGTCTTCTGCTAGAATTATGATGGAAGCAATGGAACTTGTAAAACAAATTGCAAAATATATAGATAAATATGCAATAACTGACCTTTTAGCAAGTGCATATTTATTACATTCTAGTATGAAATCAGTAATGTTGAACGCTAAAATCAACATGAAACAACTTGGAGATAGCAAGAAAGTAGCTGATGAAATCACAGCATTAGAAGACAAATCAGAAGTTTTATTGAGAGAAATTGAAGAAGTTTCATACAAAAAAATAGGTGAGGTATAATGGCTTATTTCGATAATGCTGCGACGAGTTTTCCAAAACCTGAGATAGTTTACGAAAAACTCGATGAAGCAATGAGAGAATTTGCCGCAAATCCGGGAAGAAGTGGACATAAATTGTCACTTAAAATGGATAGGGCGATTTTTAATTCTAGAATGAACATCCAGGAATTTGTCGGCGGAACGAATCCTCTTAATTTGATTTTCACATTGAACTGTACAGATAGCTTGAACATGGCAATCAAAGGGCTTGTTAAAAAAGGAGACCACGTTATCACGACATCTTTGGAACACAATTCAGTTCTTAGACCGCTTCACAAAATGCAAGAAGATGGTTTTATCGATTTGACTGTTGTGTATGCAGATGAACGTGGGATTTTGGATGTCAAAAAGATTGAAGAAGCAATCACTGACAAGACCAGAGTTTGCGTGACAACTGCTATGAGTAACTTGACAGGAACCATCGTTGATTTCTGCAAGATTGGCGAAATTATGCACGCTCACGATATCTTATACATTGTGGATGCTGCACAAGCTATGGGATATTTGGATTTTGATATGAAAAATATGCCGATAGACGTGTTGTGTTTTCCTGGACACAAATCGTTGTTTGGACCTATGGGAACGGGCGCTATGTATATAAAAGAAGGAATTGATGTCAAAAGCTTGAAACAAGGCGGAACTGGCTCTCATTCACAAGATTTGGAACAACCTGACGAATATCCTGACAGATTAGAAGCAGGAACTATCAACGGACCTGCAATTTATGCACTATCTGCAGGAGTTGATTTCATCAAACAAGAAGGTTTGAAAAACATTAGAGATCACGAAAATAGTCTTAAAGACAGATTTATAAATGGTTTGAAAGACGAAAAAGGTATCACATTATACGGAAGTTTGGATGAACACCAAGGGCCAGTAGTACCTGTGAATGTCGAAGGAATAGGCTCTAGCCAATTGGCTTACATCCTAGATGACAAATACGATATCGCAACGAGAGCTGGAATTCACTGTGCACCACTTGCACACAAGACGATTCATACACAAGACATCGGTGCTGTGAGGTTCTCATTTGGACATTTCAATACTGAAGAAGAAGTGGACAAGGCGATTGAAGCGTTGAAAGAAATCAACCGAGGAGACAAAGATGGGGCTATCTAGTGCTATGAACACAATATTGATAATTCTTATGGTGTTTGTGGTATTAGTTTCCGTGATAAATTTCCGTAAAATCAACATCGTCAACAAAAAAGTCAACAGGGTCAAAAGAAGATACGATGCGCTTTTCAGAGCACAAGATGGTGACATTGAAGATATTTTGAATCAAAATTCTACAGATATCGTGGCAAATCAAAAAAGAATCGAAGAATTGTCTAAAACATTGGAATCTGTGGAAACTTTACAAGCAATATCACTTCAAAAAATCGGACTTGTTAACTATGATGCGTTTGAGTATTTGACTAACAAACTTTCATATTCACTATGTTTGTTGGATGCCAATGACAACGGGCTTATAATCACATCGATTTTCGGAAGAGAACAATCTACAAGCTACATCAAAATCATAACAAACGCTAAGTGTAGCGAAAAACTAAGCGAAGAAGAAAATGAAGCTTTGAAGAAAGCTTTAAAATAGAACATTGTAATAAAGGAGAAGAAGATGGATATATTTGAATCATTAAAATCAAAAATCTCAGGCAAAAACTTAAAGATAGTATTTCCTGAAGGAGAAGAATTAAGAATTTTAAAAGCAGTAGCGAGATTGAACGAAGAAAAAATCATTACTCCTGTAATTTTAGGTGATGAAGAAAAAATCAAAGAATTAGCAAACCAAGAAAACTTGAACATTGAAGGGGTTAAAATCATCAATCCACTAAATGCTTCTGATTTCGATGAAAAAGTAGACAAATTTGTTGAAAGACGTAAAGGCAAAAACACTGAAGAACAAGCAAGAACTATGCTTAAAGATGTAAACTACTACGGAACAATGATGCTTTATTGTGACGAAGTAGACGGACTTGTATCAGGCGCAGTTCACTCAACTGGAGACACTGTAAAACCAGCACTTCAAATCATCAAAACAAAACCAGGTACAAAACTTGTATCAGGAGCAATGGTTATGATTGGACCAAACGGCGAAAGATACGTATTCTCAGACATCGCCATCAACATCGAATTGTCCGAAGAACAATTAGCAGAAGTTGGGGTTGTAAGTGCTGAAACTGCAAAACTATACGATATCGATCCAAAAGTTGCATTCCTTTCATTCTCTACAAAAGGTTCTGCAAAACACTCATTTGCAGAAAAAGTTGCCAACGCTACTAAACTTGCCCAAGAAATGGCACCAGAACTTCCAATCGATGGAGAATTACAATTTGACGCTAGTATCGTTGAATCTGTAGGAAAACAAAAAGCTCCAGGTTCAAACGTAGCAGGTCATGCAAATGTGTTCGTATTTCCAGATTTACAAGCAGGTAACATTGGATACAAAATCGCTCAAAGATTAGGAAAATTCGAAGCAATAGGACCAATCCTTCAAGGAATGGCAAAACCAGTTAACGATTTGTCTCGTGGTTGCAACGAAGAAGACGTGTACAAGCTAGCTATAATAACAGCTGCTCAAGCATTATAAAGTGAAAAATAATAGACTGTTCACGCTAATAACATATGTCATATTCTTGCTGTTTTCTGGATTTTTAGTAGAAATCGCAGTATCAGGTAAGAATTTCACAAGAATTATGCTAGTAGTTTTCGTAGCATCGTTATTAGTCGTGACTAAAATGATTTACGACAGAAGAGATGAGGACATATCATCTTTGAAGGAATTGAGATTGTATTTGGTTGCAAGTGCAGTGGTTTCCATAATGGCAATAGTCAAATATTTGAAAGAATTTTCGTTTAGTAGAATATATATGCCATTTGCGTTTGCAATAATCATACATCTAGTTTATACAATAATATACAAAAATAAATCAAAAACACAAAGATAGGTGAAAGCCTATCTTTGTCTTTAAGGAGATAAAATGGAGTTAATTAATTTCATATATATGTTCTTCTTTTATGCAGTTTTTGGATATATTTGGGAAGTAATCTGGGTAAGCGCTGGACAGAAAAAACTTACTAACAGAGGATTCTTGTACGGGCCATTACTTCCGATATATGGGTTTGGAGCAGTGTTCATCACGCTTTTTGTGGATCACGCAATAGAGAGATTTAACGATTCTTACATCGTAATATTTTTCTCGGGATTGATAATTGCAACGGCATTGGAGTTTATAACGGGATATTTGATTGAAAAAATATTCAAAGTAAGATATTGGGATTACACAGAAAGATTTATGAACATAAAAGGGCTGATATGCCTCAGATCATCACTGTTTTTCGGAGTTATGTCCATATTCATGATGAATTATTCCAACAAATACATACTTGAACTCACTGAAAAAATCAAAAACAGCAACTACAACTTCGTGATTTACATTCTTATAGCTATATTTTCAGTAGATGTTGTGATTTCAGTAAAACAAGCTTATGGATTTAGATATATAATTGAATATCAAGAAAAAATGGAATCCTACTTAAAAGAAATCAGAAAAGATGTCAAGCTCAAAGCGTTGGAAGGATCACAAACACTTGAAGCTGATTTGTCGGGACTTAAAAGTGCACTTCGTGACAGGATAGAACAAGTGGAAATCAAGAAATCCTTCATAGAAAACAGCGCCAAAATATTAGAAGACAGAATTGAAAGAGAAACCAACCTCAAAGAAAAGCTCAAAACTTTGTTGGATGAAAGAGTTGAAAGCGCTGAAAAGGTCGATCTAATCCACGATAGAATCGACAAAGTCTATGATAAAAGGCTTAAAAGATTACAAACTCACCAAAAAAACATACAAAGAGTTGCAAAGAGAAACGATATAACTTACAAAAAATAAAAATAAGCAGATGTCTTATACGGCATCTGCAATAGTGTTCATTTTGAATTAGTAAGAATAGCATGAAAATAATAATTTAATAAAAAGGATATGGAGTATGAAAAAAAATAGAAAAATATTTTTAAGTGTAGTAATATTAATATTGATTTCAACAACGATTTTTCATTTTCTTAATCTAGACAAGCTTGGAAAATATATTGATTTTAAAGATTCTCAAAAAACCGCACATAATATTGCAGATGTAGTAAAGGGACAGGTTACAGAATACTACGACAAAGACGGTAGGAAAAATTATTACGCGTTGAATACAGATAACAATGAGAAAAACTCCATTTATTTATCTTCTTCAATATTAATAACAGAAGATTTGCATGATAATGGAATTTATCAAATTAGGATTAATACACCCAATAAAGAGTTATTGATTAAGATTTTTGAAGATCTTAATTTAAAATTAAAAAATGAAGATATTGAATATTTAAATAAACCCGTTAAACAAGTAAAGCATTCTAAAATTAAAAATTGTTTTTTGAGATTAAAGGGGGGGAATAAAGAATTATATGATGGTTCAATCTTGGTAGGTGCAATAATTACGAAAGATAAAGGAAAAATTGAAGAAATTTTAGAAATAGATAATCAATATTATAATAATTAAAATAAAAATAAGCAGATGTCTTATACGGCATCTGCTTTTGCTGCATTCAAAACAAATATTTATACAGAATTATTTTGCATAAAATTTCATTATTTCTTCAGCACACTTTTCGCTATTTTCATTATTTATTTCCAGTTCAAAATCTTTTGCTTTGACTGCGTAATTGATGTCGTAGTATTTCGTAATCAAACTTTCTATCACATAATCGTAGTCTTCGTCCTCTAGTTTATCAATCAAAATGGAGGAGTTATTCTTGCCAATGTATTTGGACAAATGATTTATCCCTTTTTTAATATCCTCCAAAGCATCGGAATTTTTCAAATAATCTGTTTTTATTCTATCTATTCTATCTTTAAGGCTTGAATTTATCATAACTTGATGATGTGAACCGTTGTATTTTTGTCTCAAAGATTTGGGAACATTAATTCTTCCTATTTTGCTACTTTCACATTCCACAAAAACAGGAGAATTATCAAAACTTTTGAGCTTATCGAACAGCAAACTTTCGAACATTTTTTGCGTTGGTTGTTTGTTCAATCCGGCATTTCCAAGGATGGAGCCTCTGTGGTTTGCAAGTTGTTCCAAGTTGAGGACGTTTTTATGAGAATTTTCCAAAATATTAAGAATTTCTGTCTTGCCAACACCAGTGTAGCCGTTGATATTTACGTATTCGTGTGAATTAATAAGCTTATCTAAGTTTTCAATAACGTGTTTACGATAAGCTTTGTATCCTCCTTTTAGCCTGTAAATGTCAAGCCCCATTGATTTCATTATGTTAAAAAGTACAGTGCTTCTCATTGATCCTCTGTAACAAAACAAGCACACATTATAATTTTTACTCAAATCCAATAACTTCACGTAAATGTCTTCGAGTTTTACAGATGCATATCTTATCGCCAATTTCTTTGCACATTCGTGATCTCCTGCATCATAAATCGTTGAGATTTCCACTCTTTCCTCGTTATTTAGTATCGGAATATTAATAGATCCTGGTATGGTTTCTTTCTGAAACTCGTACTCGCTTCTAACATCGACAAATATTAAGTTTTCCACATTTATAAGTTCTTCATAAGTATTTGCTACGAACATTTTGGCCTCCAAGGTACTAATTATACATCTTTTATTGCGTTTGTAAAAGAGATTTTCAATAAAAAAAAGAACCTGCAAATAGCAAGTTCTCAATTAAAAATTAAAATACATTCTAATAAGTCCAAGTATCAATATATGAACTGGATAGAATAGATAGTTTACCAATTTGTTTTGTTTTCCACGTTCTCCGTTGTATGTCACAGTAAAGGCGAATCCCAAGAAAGAATACACTTCTTTGATAATCGACAAATATCCAAGACCTGCGGAAATCACAGGCTTGTCGTAGAAAATGTAGAACAAGTAAGCTAGAATTATCGCGTGATAATCGTAGTCCAAGCTTAAATACATTGCCAAGAATCCGAAAACAGCTACGATTATTACAGATGCAGCATACCAAAGTATCCTGTTTTTAAACTTATCTTTAATATAATCAATTATCCACACAGTTACAAGACACAATGCCAACGTGAACATCATATTGTTCCAGTACGGATCGAAGAATACTTTTGATGTGAAAATATCGAATGGAACTTCTGAAATCACCGCAAAAACCAACAAGTTTCTAAGATATTTTGCCCTGTCGTGTGTCTTGAAAAATCCTTCAACTATGAAAAATATAAATATTGGAAATGCAATTCTTCCTAATATCGATAGAAAGTTCGAGATATACAACAATGCTCCTTTTCCATTTAAAAAATGCGTTACAATCGAGTTGTTAACATGATCTATCAGCATCGATGTAAACGCAATGTATTTTAGCTGAGCTGCGTTAAATATCTGAAACTTCTTTAATTTATCGTGTTCAAATCTTTTATTTATATCCATTTGTCCTCCTTAAATTTTGAGTATACTGTATGATACAATAATTTGAACAAATTTGCAATATTTTCACGTAAAAAAATAGTTCAAAGCAAATTTCACTTTGAACTACTCAAATTTATTGATTATTTCATTGATTTCTTCTTTTTTCTGTAACAAACATTTAATTATTTTTTCTTTTTTAGATTTTGTAGCCCTGTATTTTGGAATGGAAACGCTAATGGCATACTCCACTTCATCACCATGGCTCAAAGGCACTGCAAAACAGATTATGTCGCGCATAGATTCTTCTACTTCGTAAGAATAACCGTATTTTCTGATATCTTGAATTTGATTGTACAATACATCAATATCAGTAATTGTATTTTCGGTTAAAGCTGTGAGGCCGTTTGGATAGATTTTATTCAATTCGTCGTAGGTTAGGTTGGAAAGTAGAGATTTTCCAAGTGATGTCGCGTATGCGGGGATCATCTTTCCTACAGATGAAATCAATTGTACTGGCTGTTTTGGATTTACTTTTTCAATGTAGGTTGTGTACTGGCCTGTCAGAATGCTTAATTGACAAATCTCATTGACTTCTGTCACTATTTCTTGCATTTTTTCTTTGATTAATTCCAATATAACTGAACTTTTTGAGAAATTTTGTCCAATGCACCACATCATTATTCCTATTTTGTAATAGCCATCTTCGCATATCAAAAATCTGTTTTCTTCTAATGTTTTAAGAATTGGAAACAGAGTTGATTTTGGAATAGATGTTTCATTCGAAATTTCTGTTTGAGTGGCACCTTTCGGTTTTGTCTCTAAAAAATTAAGTATATCAATAACTCTTTGTGTTGGTTTATGCATTTTAATACTCTTTCTAATATTTGTATTTTAATTTTGGTCTAAATTAATATAAACAAGTATACCACATTTTTCATAAATTAAAATGTTGACAGACTTGAGAGCAGGTGTTAATATGTAATTAACAAATTGTAAATACAAACGTAATTCGTATATACGAAGTTATTAAAAAAGTTAGGAGTGTAATATGAAATACGAAATTATAACTCCACTATTAACCAGTATTCAAGATGACGGAAATATCGATATTGACGGTACTTTGAATCTTGTTGAATACGTTATAGATGGTGGAGTTGACGGAATCCTACCACTTGGTAGTGCAGGGGAATTTACAGCATTTACTTTTGAACAAAAAAGGAAATTCCTTAAAGAAATTATCAAAAAAGTTGACAAAAGAATTAAAGTTTTGGCTGGAACAACTTCATTAGTACCACAAGAAACTGTTGATTTATCAAATGAAGTTTTAAAATGTGGAGCTGATGGTGTGGTTATTCTTCCTCAATTTTATTTTGGATTGAACGATGAAGAAGCTTACGAATATTTCTCATATATGGCAGAAAATATCGAAGGAGACATCTACATTTACAATTATCCAGCAAGAACTGGATACAATATTTCGATTGATGTTGTGTTGAAATTAATCGAAAAATATCCAAACATCGTAGGATTGAAGGATACTATAGCAGAAACAGGGCACACTCAAGAGTTAATTTCAAAAGCTAGATTAATAAGAGATGATTTCAGAGTTTATTCTGGTTTCGACAATCAATTTAGTGCAAACATTGCCGCTGGTGGAAGCGGTTGCATATCAGGATTTTCAAATATAAGACCAAAATTGTGGGCAGACTGGGTGAAGGCTGCAAACGATAATAATCTCGATGAAATTCACAAATACCAAAAAATCATCAACAGAATGATGGACATCTACGCTATTCAAACGAACTTCTCAAATGTATGTAAGAATGTTTTGAAAAGAGAAGGTATGAAGATTAATACTAAATGTATGCTACCTTACGATAAAATCACAGAAGATGAAATCGATAGGGCATTTGAAATATTAAAAGATTCGGAGAAGATTAATGGTTAAAGCATTATTAATTCATAAAGACGACAATGTGGCTGTGGTGATTAGTCAAGTTAAGGAAAACGACGAGGTTGTTTATGTTGACAAGGACAATAATTCTCACAGCATCATTGCAAATGGAAGTATTCCACAATATCACAAAATAGCTATCAGAGATATTAAAGAAAATGATTATGTGATTAAATACGGCGAACATATCGGGCTTGCAAGTTGTGATATAAAAGTTGGAGATTATGTTCATACGCACAATGTAAAAGATAACAGAGAGAACAATAAATTAAAGGAGAAATAGTTAATGAAGACATTTATGGGATATAGAAGACCAGACGGAAGAGTCGGCATTAGAAACAAAGTTTTGATATTACCTTGTTCTATGTGTGCATCTGACACAACTAGAATGGTTTCTCAAAAAGTTGAAGGAACGACAACCTTTAATTTACAGACTGGTTGTTCACAAGTAGGTAGTGATTTGGATATGACTATTGAAACTATAGCAGGATTAGCGGCCAATCCTAATATATATGGAACGATTGCTATTTCACTTGGTTGCGAAGATGCACAAATCACAAAAGTAATGGCAGAAATCAACAGACGTACCAACAAACCTCTTGAATCACTTGTTATTCAAAACGAAGGCGGCACTATCAAAACAATCAAAAAAGCGACAGAACTTGCTAAGAAAATGGTTGAAGAAGCAAACAAACAACAACGCGTAGAAGTGCCTGTTTCTGAATTGATTTTTGGAACAAACTGCGGTGGATCTGATACGACAAGTGGACTTGTTTCCAATCCTCTTGTAGGACAAGTTAGCGATTATTTGGTAGAACAAAAAGCAACTACAGTGATTTGCGAAACAACAGAATTCATAGGGGCGGAACATATTTTAGCAAAGCGTGCTTCCAACGAAGAAACCCGCGACAAAATCTACAATATAGTAAAAACTTACGAAGACAATATCAGACAAATGACAGGAAAAGATGTTAGAGAAGGAAATCCTTCACCGGGAAATATCCATGGGGGACTTACAACATTAGAAGAAAAATCACTTGGATGCATCCACAAAGGAGGAACATCTCCTATCAATAAAATTTACGATTACGCACAACCAATGGAAACTGGTCAAGGACTTGTAATCATGGATACTCCAAGTAACGACTCAGCATCTGTCACAGGGTTAATCGCAGGTGGAGCACAAATTGTAGTATTTACAACAGGAAGAGGAACCCCAACGGGAAATCCAATAGCTCCAGTTGTTAAAGTGACTGCGAATAGAGAAACTTACGAAAAAATGTCGGACAACATTGATTTCGATGCTAGTGGGGTTTTGTTCGATGAAGTAAGCATGGATGAGCTAAGAGAAAAATTAATCGACAGAGTTATAGATTATTGTAACGGCGAAGAAACAAAAGCAGAAGAACTTGGTTTTACTGAATTAGCAATACAACGTACAGCTGTATTTGTGTAAATAAAAATAATAATTAAGGAGAAGAAACATGGATTTAGGTTTAAAAGACAAAGTAATTTTTGTAACAGGCGGATTTAAAGGAATAGGACGTGCGATAGCACTTCAAGTGGCAAGAGAAGGAGCAATTCCAGTTGTATTGAACAGAAAAAACGATCAATACGAACCATTCAAGAAAGAATTGGAAGAAATTACAGACAAATATGAGATTTACTTCATTGATTTGAACAACACTGAAGAAATCGAAGCTATTGTAAAAGATGTTGTGAAAAAACATGGTCACATCGATGGTGTTGTGAACAACGCTGGACGTAACGACAACTTGGATATTGAAGAAACTTCTTGGCAAGATTTCGAAAAATCAATTCATTCTAACCTTACTCACTACTACGAATTAGTAAGACAAGCACTTCCAGAATTAAAGAAAAACAAAGGATCAATAGTAAACATTTCATCCAAGACAGCTCTTACTGGACAAGGGAAAACATCTGCATATGCAGCAGCAAAAGGAGCTATCCTTGGACTTACAAGAGAATGGGCAGCAGCATTTATTAAAGATAGTGTAAGAGTTAATGCGATAGTTGTTGCAGAAGCTTGGACTCCATTGTACCAAGATTGGATTAAAACATTTGGAGACGAAAAAGCACAACAAGAACGTTTAAGTTTAATCACAGACAGAATTCCACTTGAACACAGAATGACAGAACCAGCTGAAATTGCTAACACAGCAGCATTCTTGTTATCTGACAAATCATCTCACACAACAGGACAATGGGTACACGTTGACGGTGGATACGTACACTTGGACCGTGCACTTGACTAATACAAATAGGTGATAGTAATGACAGAAAACAAAAACACTAAACAATTGACAGGAGGAAAAGCAAAGCTTGCGATAATTCTTGTTACATCGCTATTCTTCGTATGGGGATTGACGATGAACTTGGTAAACGCTTTGAAAACTCCTATGGAAAACTACATGCAATTAAGTGGTACAGAATCTGCACTACTTCAAGTTGCATATTACGGAGCGTATTTCTTCATATCCATTCCAGCAGCAAACTTAGCTAGAAAAAAAGGATACAAAGCTGGAATATTGCTTGGACTTGCGTTATTTATCGCAGGATCATTCTTGACAGTACCAGCAACAATATCTACAAACTATCCACTATTTTTGTTGGCAATGTTTGTAATAGCAGCAGGTGCTACATCTCTTGAAACAAACTGTAACCCTTACATCACAAAACTTGGAGATCCTGAAAAAGAATCCACTAGAATAAACCTTGCACAAAGCTTCAACGGAGTAGGTAACATCGTAGGACCACTTATTCTTGGTGGAATCGTAGGAGCGACAGTAAAACCAGGAAATTCTGGATTTGATGAAGCGAAGTTAAGCTTTTTAACAAGCACGAAAAACATATATCTAATCATTGCAATAGTATTGATAGCTGTATTTGCAACGTTTATCTTCGTAAAATTACCAACACCTCCAGGTGATGTTGAAGAAGATGAAAATGTTCATGAACCAACAAAATTTATCATCAAAAGACTTATGAATAAACCTCATTTCGTATTGGGACTTGTAGCAGAATTCATATTCATAGGATTACAAGTTGCAGGAATGTCCTTGTTCTCAGCTTATGCTGTGGGACAATGGGAAGGATTAACAGCAGGACAAGCTACACAATATCTAGGAATATTGTCACTTTTATTCACAGTTGGCCGTTTCGTAACAACACCTCTTATGAATAAATTCAAAGCTGGTAAAATATTGGGAGTATATATGCTATTATCTGCAATTTTCTTTGCAGCAGTTGCCATGGGATTGGGAAAAGTTTCTGTAATAGGATTCATAATATCATACCTATTTATATCAATAGGATTCCCTACAATTTACTCATTAGCATTACATGATATTCAAGGATCAGAAGCAAAAGTTGCAGCAAGTATGCTAACAATGAGTATCGTTGGAGCAGCACTAATTCCTCTATTAATGAGTGCGATAGCAGATGCATCTAACCTACAAATAGCGTTGGCATTAGCAGTACCAGGATTTTTATATTGCTCATGGTACGGATTCAAAGGATCAGTAAAAAGTAATTAGAGAGGAAAACAAAATGGCAAACAAACTTAAAATAATCGACACACATTTTCACATTTGGGATCTTGAAAAACAAGATTTACCTTGGTTAACGGGAGTTCCTGAAACCATCAAAAAAACATTCACAATTCAACAATATATTGAAAACTACGACAAGATAGAAGACATTGATTTTGTAGGTGGAATATATGTTGAAGTAGATGGAAAAGATCCTATCCAAGAAGATGAAATCATATATAATATCAAGAAAAACAACGAAAAATTATTGGCAACACTACTCAGAAGCAAAGTATCTCCAACAATGAGAGTACCAGCACAATCAGTTGGGATCAGAGAACCTCTACACACTGATGACAACCCAAAAGGACGTTGTCTTGAAGAATCCTTCATCGAAGGATTACAAGAATTAGCTAACAGAGGACTAATATTTGAATCATGCAACAGAGTAGAAGAATTAGATGATTTGTACCAAGCATTAAAACAAGTTCCAGAATTAAAAGTAGTATTAAATCATTTAGGAAATCCAGTTGAATTATTAGAAAAATATAAAAAAGATATGAAAAACTTAGCAAGCTTACCTAACTTGTATGTAAAAGTTTCTGGATTTGCCACAGAAGATGAAAAATTTGTCCAAGAATTACTGGAATTCATAAAAGAAACATTCGACAAAGACAAGTTAATTTATGCATCCAATTGGCCAGTAGTAGAATTGTACTCTACATTTGATAAACACCTTCAAATAGTTAGAGATTTCTTCAATGACGATGAAGACATATTCTACAACAATGCCATTAAATGCTACAACTTAAAATAAAATAATGAACATAATCGGCACAGAATAACACAACTTGTGTCGATTATTTTATTATATAACCCCTTTAAATGGTATATAATAAAATAAAAATGGGGTGAAAATTCATGGAATATATACGCGTGACAAAAGACAATATAGATACTGAACATATTTGTTGTGCATTATCAAACAACAAAGATATTCAAGTTTGTTCGAAGAAAGAATGGATGAAAAGCTGCTTTGACGATGGTCTTGTATTCATCAAATCAGAAAAAAGGGGTAAATGTTTCATTGAATACATACCAGCTGAAAGTGCGTGGATACCAATTAAAGCAGATGATTATATGTATATTGATTGCTTTTGGGTTTCAGGAGCGTTAAAAGGTCACGGATATTCAAATGATTTGCTTAATCAATGTATCCAAGATGCAAAATCACAAGGTAAAATTGGTCTGTGTATACTTTCTTCTAAAAAGAAAAAGCCATTCCTATCTGATCCTAAATATTTGTCAAAAAAAGGATTTCGTGTAGCTGATGATTCTGATTGTGGAATAAATCTAATGTATTTGCCATTTGGTGAAAATAATCCTATCCCAAAATTTAAAACACAAGCCAAAAATCCTCACATTGAAGAAAAAGGAGTTGTCTTGTACTATACCAATCAATGCCCATTCAATGCAAAATATGTACCTATTTTAGAAAAAATCGCACAAGAAAACAACATTTCCTTCAAAACAGTTCACATCCATTCCAAACAACAAGCACAACAAGCTCCCACTCCATGCACGACTTATGCGTTGTTTTATGATGGAAAATGGATTACCAATGAACAACAGAATGAAAAGAAATTTTTGAAATTAATTGAAAAAGTTAAAAATAGTTAATTTAAAATATTGATTTGAGAGTATAGGATAAAATATTTTAACCGTTACCTGATACTTAAAATTAAAAAAAAGAAATTTATAACTAAATTTTTTTGTTTTGTGTTAGCATACTAATAATTACTTTAATTAGTGTTAGTGTGCTAACTTTTTTTTATCAAGAAATATGGTTTAATAATAGTACAAGGAGGATGGTTATGGAAAAGGATATAGTAATTGTTACTAATAATAGTTACGTAATTAACGAATACGACAACACTATTAATATCGAAGGAGAATATTTGGATGTGCTTTATAAGGTAAGAGATCTCACACATTTGGGGTATTCTTTGGTTACTCATCCTCTAGCTGCATCGATTAGG
The DNA here is from genome assembly GCF_002243175.1 of Finegoldia magna. Lineage (GTDB taxonomy): Bacteria > Bacillota > Clostridia > Tissierellales > Peptoniphilaceae > Finegoldia > Finegoldia magna_J. The sequence continues at coordinate 27,058 of NZ_NDYF01000017.1, read as the reverse complement.
ATGTTTTATTCGCCGGTTAGAAGTGTAGTGATGAAAAAAGGTTTTTCGGAAAGGTCAATTGAAATTATTGAAAACTCTATCGAAAAATATATCAACACTATGGGAGTTCGAAAGCCAGATTACAGAAATGGTGAAGATTATTGTACTCTCGATGCGGTTCTTCTAAAAGAAGGTATAGAGAATTAATGAAGGAGTTGGAGTTATGAAATTAGAATATCAAAACTGTCTGATTGAAGATGTTAAGTTTTCTGATACTACTAAGGTAGAAAATAAGACTCTTTTTATCAACAAAGATGAAATGATCGATTTTTTAAAGGATGTCGATTTTGTAACAGAAATTAGCATTGACTTGGCTAAGCCTGGCGAAAAAACTAGGATTATTCCAGTTAAAGATTGTATTGAACCTAGATTTAGAGTTGGTAGAACGAATAAGTTCCCAGGTGTCACAGGTGAAATCGAACAACTTGGAGACGGAATCACTAAAATTATGAAAAATGTTGCTGTAGTTACTGTCGGTGATGTGGTTGGTTTCCAAGAAGGAATTATAGATATGTGGGGAGAAGGAGCAGACTACACTCCATTTTCCAAGACTTTGAATGTAGTTGTGGATATTACAGTTCAAAAAGATATCGAACCTCACGAACACGAAACTTGTGCTAGACTTGTAGGTTTGAAGTCAGCGGAATATTTAGGATATGCTCTTGAAAATGTAGAGTGCGATAATTCAGAAATCTTTGAAATTCAAGATATTAAAACAGAAGCAGAAAAACTTAAAGATCTTCCAAGAGTCGTATATGCACAAATGATGATTGCACAAGGTTTGCTTCACGATGTGTACATTTATGGTGTTGATGTTAAGAAGATTTTGCCTACACTTCTTCATCCTAATGAAGAGTTGGACGGTGCTGTTGTAAGTGGTAACTGTGTAGCTGCTTGCGATAAGATAACAACTTACCAACACCAAAACAACTCAGTAATTAAGGAATTGTACAAGGAACATGGCAAAACTATTAATTTTGTCGGTGAAATTATGGTTCCAGAACTTACTACATTGGATGGTAAATTTAGAACTTGCGATTACACTGTTAAGCTATGTAAGATGTTGGCTGCAGATGGTGTAGTAATTTCTGAAGAAGGTTACGGTAATCCAGACTCAGACTTGGTAATGATATCTTCAGGATTGGAAAAAGCTGGAATAAAATCGGTACTTATTACTGACGAATGTGCTGGATGGGCAGGAGATTCTCAACCTTTGGCAGATGCCAAGAAGGAAGCATGTGCTGTAGTATCTACAGGAAATGTATCTCACCTTGTTCATTTGGATAAGCCGGACAAAATTATTGGTAATGTAGAAGCCATTAAGAACTTAGCTGGTGGTTGGGATGGATGTTTGGATGAAGAAAAAGGAACTATTGTTTGCGAACTTAACGCTGTTACTGGTTCTACATCTGAAATAGGATTCCACAACTTAACAGTTAAGCTTTACTAGGAGGTTTTTATGAAAAAAATATTATACTACGTAAATCAGTTTTTTGGACAAATAGGTGGAGAAGACAAAGCTGATTATAAGCCTCATTTTGAAGACAAACCGATCGGTTGTGCACAAGCTTTTGATAAGGCTTTGGTAGATGGTGAAGTTGTTGGAACTGTCGTTTGTGGTGACAATTTTTACAACGAACATAAAGAAGAATCAGACAAATTTATATTAGATGTATTTGAAAAAGTTAATCCTGACATTGTCGTAGCAGGACCTGCATTTAATGCTGGTAGATACGGTATGGCTTGTTCTGGTGTTATCAATTTATTAAAAGACAAAGACATCCCACTTGTAACTGGAATGTACATTGAAAACCCAGCTGTCGATATGTGTAGACTTCACAGCTACATTATTGAAACTGCAGACTCTGCAGCAAAAATGAGACAAGCTATAAAAGAAATGGCTACTTTGACAAATAAAATTATCGAAGGAAAGAATCTTTCTCCAAAAGAAGACAATTACCTTGCACAAGGTAGACGTTTGACAGAATTTTCTGACAAAATCGGTGCACGTCGTGCAGTGGAAATGCTTCTTAAGAGATTTAACGATGAAGAATTTGAAACAGAACTTCCAATGCCAGAATTTGACGAAGTTGAACCAGCAGCTCCAATAGCTGACATGAATAAGGCTACTATAGCACTTATCACAACAGGTGGTGTTGTTCCTGAAGGAAACCCTGACAAAGTTCAATCAGCATCAGCTCAAAAATGGGCAAAATACGATGTAAGTGATTTGGATGAATTAAAAGGTAAATTCATAACAATCCACGGTGGATTTGACCCTGTATATTGTAATGCAAAAGCAGACAGAGTTGCGCCTTTGGATCAGCTTACAAGACTCAAAAAAGAAGGCGTAATAGGAAATGTGTTCAAATATTTCTACACTACAACAGGAACAGGAACATCTGTAGCCAATGCTAAGAGATTTGGTAAGGAAATTGGACAAGAATTGAAAGATGCTAAAGTTGACGGCGTTATAATGACTAGTACCTGAGGTACTTGTACGCGTTGCGGTGCAACGATGGTAAAAGAAATCGAAAGATATGGTATCCCTATAGTTCATATGGCTACTATAACTACAATTTCACAATCAGTAGGAGCAAACAGAATTGTACCTACAGTCGCAATTCCATACCCAGTCGGTAATCCAGAATTGAAATCTCGTGAAGATGGTTTAAGAGAAGAATTGGTTGAACGTGCAATCAAGGCATTAGAAACAAAAGTCGACAAACCGACTATATTTAAGTCTTAATGGAGGTGTAATTATGAGCGACAATAGAGGTAATTGGAATAGTAGATTTGGTTATATCATGGCGGCAGCTGGATTTTCCATTGGATTGGGAAATGTGTGGAGATTTCCATATCTAGTTGGTACAAATGGAGGTTTTGACGACTTTCTGCAAAATCGTTAAAAACTTCATTTCCATATCTAGTTGGTACAAATGGAGGGGGAGCGTTCGTATTAGTTTATCTTCTAATATGTGTGTTCATTGGGATACCTCTATTCTATATGGAAGTTACACTTGGTAGAAAAGCGCAAGCGAGTCCAATTGCAGGAATGAGAAATCTAACTAAAAAAGGCAGCCCTTGGGTAAGTTTCGGTTGGCTTGGAGTATTGAGTGCGTTTTTCATTCTAACTTACTACATTCAAATAATGGGTTGGATATTAAACTATTTTGTGAAAATGCTTACAGGGGAAATGACAGGATTTACAGCAACACAGTACACTGAAAACTTTGGTAAAATGTTGGATTCTCCAATGACGCTTTTAATATTTACATTGATTTGTACAATCATAATTGGTGTCATTTCAGCTAAAAACTTAAACGACGGATTGGAAAAAGCTTGTAAATTTATGATGCCAGCATTATTTATAATGCTAATAGCAGTTGTAATTAGATCAATAACTCTTCCAAATGCAATTGAAGGTGTTAAATGGTATATGAACGTTGATTTCTCAAAAATCAATGCAGAATCCATACTAGCAGCACTAGGACAATGTTTCTTCTCAGTAGGAATCGCAAGTGGTGGTGCATTTGTATATGGATCTTATCTTAACAAAGACTCAGACATACCAACAGATGGATTAATGGTTATAGGATTTGACACACTGGCAGCTCTTATCGCTGGATTTGCAATATTTCCAGCAGTATTTGCACTAGGATTACAACCAGATTCAGGATCAAACCTATTATTCGTAACTATGAGTAACGTGTTTATGAATTTGCCATTCGGAAGATTTTTCGGAGTATTGTTCTTCTTATTGATGTTCTTTGCAGCGTTATCATCCGCATTAGGATATTTGGAACCTGTAAGTTCATCATTTACTGAATTACTTAATATTGACAGAAAAAAAGGCGTAATCTACGCACTAACATCAATATTTGTTGTGGGATTGTTAACTATATTTGGACAAAACATACTAAAGTCAGTCACAATAATGGACAAAAACTTGTTCGACTTTGCAGACTTCTTATCAGGAAATATATTAATGCCACTTGGCGCTATAGCGTTGATACTTTACACATTATTCAAATGGAAATTCGATGTATTTAGAGAAGATGTCAATAACGGAGCAAATTCTATAAAAGTGCCTAAGTTTATGAAATACGTATCATATGTTTTACCATTTGTATTGATAATAATATTCCTTAAAGGACTAGGAATATTCTAGTAAAACAATTTCATATCTCTTATATAAAATACCAGAGTTAGATATCATTCTAATTCTGGTATTTTGATGTGTAAAATATTAGTTAAATGATTTACACTAAAAACTTTTTTTGTTAGAATTTAAGTAAGAGAAGAGGGTTTTAAATGAAAATATTAGACTTTAAACTATTCGATAATATATCGGAGAAATCAAAGAGAGAGCTACTTAAATTAGATGTTTTTTCGAAAAACTATGAATCTGGTGAAAAGGTTCTTAGCAAGGAAGAAGATTTGAAGCATGCAATGTTTATTGACAAAGGTTGCTTAAAAGCGTGTGAATACACCATAAATGGAAAGGAAATAGTGTCCTCGTATTATTTTGCAGGGGACGCATTTCCATTTTACTTGTATTTTGGACACACGAGAAAGTTTCCATACGATGTATATGCTACCAAGAAAACAAAAGTGTATTTCTTGCCACTAAAAGAGTTTGAGAAAATCATGGACACAGACATCGTCCTAACGAAAAATATACTGAAATTTGTAGCTGAATACACTTGTTTTAACAAACTTGTAATCAGAGCGACTCAGTATTCAAAAGTATCACAGAGGCTATCTTACTGGATACTCCATTTGCAAGAAGTTGATTATTTGAAACTTCCAACCTCACAAACTATGCTTGCAGATATTCTTCGTGTCAACAGACCAAGTTTGAATCAAGAATTGAAGAAGTTCGCTGAAGACAAGGCGATTTGCATAGAAGGAATGGAAATTCGCATAATAGACAGCGATTATTTACGTAAAATGATTGACTAGCTTTATCGACCGAAATCAACCAATACAAAAAATGTTTATTTTAGCTAAAAATATAATATAATATTGTTATGGAGGAAAATATGGAAACCATAATAGTTTTGATGTTGATAGCTAAATGTTTGATGGATTTATATTTGAAGAGATTGTCCATCAAAAACGTTGGAGTGTTTGTGTTGATTTCGGCATTTTTGTATGCGATATTTCGCATTACGAATACTACATCAAACTACGATTTTGCATTATTACTTGGCTGTAGCGACATGATGGTTGATGATTTCAAAACTAATGAGGTGTACTGGATTAATGTTGTGTTTTTCATCATTTGTAGCATTATTGTTTCTGTGTTTTCGAGATTTTTCCTGACGAGTTTTCTGCTATTATTGGTTATTTTGATGTTTAATTTTTTGACCGAGGAAAAGTTTATGGGTAATGTGGATTGTTTGATTATTCTAGGACTTGGTATGAGCAGAAGTTTCGCTGATTTGGTGAGTTTTGTGTTTTATCTGGGGATTATTAGTGGAATCAGGGCTTTAATTTATATTCTAAGAAAAGAAGATAATGAGGAGATTGCATTCATTCCTGTGATTTGGTCTTCTTTTTTATTGTATGTGGTGATGGGAAATGTTTTCTAAATTAAAAATGAAAGCTAAGGCATTCAGTTTAATAGAGGTGATGGTGAGTCTGTTCATAATTTCGGTTGTGATTATGACTTGCGTTTTTAAATACGACTTCAAAACTGATGTTGCAAGTAGAAAAGAGATTAATACGCTTGTTAGCGATTTGAAAAGTGCCAGAAGTGTTGCGATGAATTCGGGAAGAAGTATTCAATTTCGATTCGACACAAATTACTATTATTTTTACGATTCAAATAAAATGAAGAATCTTTTTGAAAGAGATTTGAAAAATGGGACGCTTAGCTTAAGTGAAGAAGGGATAAGTACTATAGACCTTGGAAATATCGGAGCAAATATATCCAAGTCATCTGCAGCAACACGTTTTCCGACTATTTATTACGAAACCAAAAACAAAACATACAGGATAAATTGTTACATAGCGACAGGGAGAGTGGATGTGGATGAGACGAAAAAATAAGGGATTTACACTACTTGAGGTTTTGTTTGCATTGTTTTTGGTGAGTCTTTGTGTCGTAGTGTACTATCCACAGCTTAAAAATGTGATTACGATGCAGGATAAATCCTACACTGAAAATATTGTGCTACGCGATTTGGACAATTCTGTGGAATATTTGAAAGCGCACGATGATGTGGATGATTCAATTGTTGATGAGAATTCAAAAGTCGTTGTAACAAAAGATGATGTGGGAGATTTGGTTAAGGTAAATGTCAGTGTAACTAATGGAGATATCACGAAAGATGTGTCATTTTACAAAGAAAAGTAGGGGATTTACGTTGCTTGAAGTTATGGTGAGTTTGTTCATATTCTCCGTAGTGTTGGGTGTGATTTTCCTATCATTTAAGACTAATTTTAAAATTATGCAGTCGGGTTTTACTCTGAAAAACAACGTGGACGATGTCGACCACTGCGCATATTACATAAAAAACGAAATCGAAAGGTCGAGGTCTGTAATTACAGAAAAGCCTAATTGGACTCATTTCGACCAATCAATGGGATTTGTACTAGTAAAATATATTGATGATAAGCAAAACTATGTGTATTTTACAAAAGAAAACGGCAAAATCATACGATACGCTTTTACAGATCCTAGTAGTTTTGATGATTTAAAAGAACACGGGCCCAACGGTAGGATAACTCAGAACAAACTCAAGGACAACGCCGATGATTTCACATTTAGTCAGGATGGCAATTACATTTATTTAAAAGAAAATGGAAAGACACTTGTAGTCTACATTGGAGATAAGGTAAAATGAAACGAAAATCCAAAGCCTACATCACAATTTATGCTCTTTACATGATATTCGTGTTGATGATTGTCATTGCGTTTTTGATAGTTCAAGTGAAAAATATCAGAACTGTGAACGCCTACAAATACGACTACATTCAAGCCAAGGCGATTGCTTATTCAAAGGTTCGAATCATCAATCAAAGGAAACTTTTTGATGAAGAATTGAAGAAAAATTCTAAAAGTGGAACATTTACCTTGCAGATTGCAGATATCCCAGAATTCAATCGCCCTACGGAGATTAAGTATTGCGAAGAGAAAGATGGAGCAACAAAAATCTTCTCATTTACAAGCAAATATCCAGAAAATAATGGATCTAGAGTAACGACTAGAATGGTGTATAATAGGAAAAACCCTTTTGAAAAAAGAATTATATCAGAAGAAAAAATCGACGAACTGTTGCCGGAAATCATTGAAGGAAAGAAAAGCATCGGAATAAAAGATTGTTTAATATTTTCATTGAATGATGAAACGTATTTTGTGGACAAAAAGGTCGCTGATGAAAAATACAATGAATTCGTAGCCGAAAAAACAAAGCAAAACAACGAAGAAGTTTCGGAAGATGAAAAGGGAAATGGCTCTGAAGAAAATGACGGAGATAAAGAAACAGAAATAGATGATGAATTTCTTACTAAATTAGTAGAATTTTCCAGAAAAGAGAAAAACATTCTAATTGATTCAGAAGATATCACGATACTTAACGATGTTACAATAGATGGAGTGTTCATCGATAAGGTTAACGTGTATTATGTAGAAAATGAAAAAATCCAAAAAACTCCTGAAATTACGGTTAATGGGATATTGATACTCAAAAATTCCAACGCAGATAGTTATAAAGTAAATGGAGAATATTTATCAACGAAAGAGGTCGACATAAAATTTACAGAAGATAAAACAAAATACACGAGTAAAAAATACGAGTTTGCGGGTAGTTATTACAAATAATCGATGGAATGATTGAAACTCTACTTTGAAATGATGTATAATATATATATGATAAGCGAAAAGGGGAGGGTTTGCTTATGAAAAAATTAAAAAAAATAGGTGAAATGAATAGCAAACAATCTGAGCTTTACGATAATGTATATGAGATTTTCGAGTTTATGGGAGAAACACTGGAACTTCCGAAAAATCGATTCAAAAATAAAAAACACGGCTTGTTTAAAATGGGATTATTAGCTTTTATCATCACAGCTATTTTGGAATATTATTCAAGCTTTGACACAATTGCATTTATCAGGAGAAACTTTCTCGTAGGATACATTTATTTTGCGATAAGATGCGTGTTTATATTTGCATTTGCTATTCTTAAATTCAAAATAATTTACAGAGTAGCTAACAAGTTTTTCGTAAAAGATGATTGGCGAGAAGACGAAAACTACAGCATATTGCTATTAGTTATGTTTCAAGCAGCAATGTCAATGGCACTTTATCCACTGGGAGTTTACATTGTTATTGCAGAAGCTTTCGTTATATTGTTGTTTTTCTTGGGACTTAACATCAAAAACTTCAAATTTGAGAAAATACCTTACGTCATCATCACATTCATGTCTTTGTACATTGGCTTGAGATTTGTTAGACTTTTCATTTACAACATAGTGATAAATTGGATAGAAACGACAAACATTGTTTTCTTATAACACAAGCGCTCACAACTGTGGGCGTTTTTTGAATGCAAATACATACAAAAATTAAAAAGGTAAGCTAATAAAAGCCTACCTTTTTAAATAGAGAATTTTAAATGAAATGGTTAGTTAGCTAATTTATAAGTGATAACAACAGGTGTTTTATCAGCTGGAACTGAATCAGCCAAAGTATATTTTACTCCGTCTTTTTCGTCAGCGCCGATTAATTGATTTGCGTTTGAAGTTATTCCCAAAGGACAACTTTGCAAACATGTCATACAACCTGTATTCATATCTTTTGCTGGTTTTTGGTTACCACCAAATCTTATGTCGAATTCTTTTCCTGAAGAATCTTTTATAACATCGTTGATTCCTTGTTCATTGTCTGATCCTTGGAATTTGAATGTAAGATCAATCTTATCACCTTTAACGGCTTCTTTTCCCATGTTGTCCATTGTAACATTGTTACCTGGTTTTGCACCGATTTTTTCTAATGCATCGTACAAATCATTTTGGTTAGCATAAGAAACAAACATTGATTGTTCGTTATTTTTACCTGATTTTGCTACGATAGCATGCATTGTGCTTTCGTTTTTGAACTTATCGTTAACTTCAGCATAAACTTTGATTTGTTTGTTAGCTTCGTCAACAATCATAGGATTATCAGCTGTAGGTTCTTGTGCTTCTTCCTTCTTTTCTTCTGTTTTTTCCTCAGTCTTTTCTTCTTTCTTTTCTTCAGTTTTTTCTTCTGTTTTTTGTTCTGTAGAAGAAGTTTGTTTATTATCTTCCTTAGAACATCCTGCGAACATCAAACTTGCCATTAATAATAATGCCAAAATTTTGAATTTTCTCATAAAAATCATCCCTTCTTTGAATAGTTTAATTATTTTCGTTTCATTCATTAATACTATAGCTATATTTTATCATAGTTTTAAGTGTTCATTTATTGTAAAATCTAATAAATAACACACTACTTATAAGCTGAATAAATAAATGAAATCTAAGGTATAATAATAAAAGAGGTGATTAGTGTGAAAAAATACGGAGAAGACGTGGCAATTGTAGAAGAAAATCCTAAGATTGAAAAAATTTACGATAATAATATGCGTCAAGGTGAAGAAATCGTGATAAAAAAGGGAACACCTACTATTAAGAAATTGTACTACGAAGATATCAACGGACAACCGACAATTAAAAAGGAAGAAATAATCGAAGAAGGCTCTCCAACGGTTATAAGAGTTGGAACGAAGGGAATTATTAACGATTTGGACTTGAACAAATCTGACATGTAATGTGATAAAATTCTTGGTTTGTGGTATAGTTATATTAGAAATGAATTGTTAAATTCATTCAAATTTACAAGGGGGAAAAATTATGGCAAGCTTAAAAGGTACAAAAACAGCTACTAATTTAATGGCAGCATTTGCAGGGGAAAGTCAAGCAAATATGCGTTATACATATTTTGCTAAAACAGCAAAAAAAGAAGGATACGTTCAAATTTCTATGATTTTTGAAGAAACAGCAAGAAACGAAATGGCTCACGCAAAAAGATTCATGAAGTTTTTGAGTGAAGATTTACAAGATGCTGAAATAGAAATCGAAGCAGGATTCCCAGTTCACTTAGGAGACACTAAGAGTAACCTTAAATCAGCAGCAGAAGGAGAACACTTTGAAAATTCTGAAATGTATCCAGAATTCTCCAAAATCGCTGAAGAAGAAGGCTTCAAGGAAATCGCACACGTATTCACTGAAATCGGAGAAGTTGAAGAAGCTCACGAAAAAAGATACAGAAAATTATTAGAAAATATCGAAAAAGAAAAAGTATTCGAAAGAGAAGAAGTATACTTATGGAAATGCAACAACTGTGGCTACATTCACGAAGGTAAAACAGCACCAAAGAAATGCCCAGCATGTGATCATCCACAAGGATTCTTCGAAATCTTCAAAGAAACTTATTAAAATTAGACAATCAATCCCCAAAAGTTTTGTGGCTTTTGGGGATTCTTATTTGGGAAAATCATTCTCGCTTTAAATTTCAAATATTAAAGCGAAAGTGTAAACAACACACACATATCATACCAAAATTTTACACACAATTTTCCAACATTTTACCAAAACCATTGACAATTAGCTAAAATTAGTATATAATTTCGTTGTAATTATTTATCTATGGGTACCAAATAAATATTTGGTAGTTTTTATCTGATGACTATTGCTCGATAAAGAGCCTGGAAAGGATCTGATGTGATACTCTTATAGGCTAAAAAGAACAATAAGGTTCAGAGTTTTTACAAGAAAAAATCAGCAAACAAAAAAGCATCAAAACCAGAGATTGCAAAGGCAAGTTAAACTTGAACCGCAGTCTTTTTTTCGTGGTCAACTTTAACTTCCTAATTTCTAAACGGGGGAAGATAAAATGCTTAGTAGAATGCTAAAATTTTTCGGATTAACTAAAAAAGGATTACTTAAAATAATCCTAGGATGTGCAATAATGGCGTTCGCAGTAGTGAACGTACATAAACAATCAGGCGTAACTGAGGGCGGAGTGCTTGGAATGATGTTGTTCTTGAACAAAATCTTCGGATTTGACCAATCAATAACATCAGTAGTATTGGATGTGAGCTGCTACGTTCTTGGATTTTCAATAATGGGATTTGATTTTGTGAAGAAAGCTTTCGTAGCCACAATATCATTTGCCGTATTTGCGAAATTTTTCAATATTATAGGGCCAGTGTTACCAAGTATGTACGATATGCCATTGTTAGCAAGTATTGTCGGAGGAATTTGCATCGGATTGGGATGCGGACTTGTAGTAAGTGAAGGTGGAGCAGCAGGTGGCGATGACGCCTTGGCAATGACGATATCCACAAAAACGGGACTTAAAATATCATTAGCGTATTTGTTCTCGGATATAACAGTGTTGGCACTGTCACTTTTATACATTCCAGTCGACAGAATTATGTTCTCACTTTTGACAACTGTAATATCATCATTTTTGATAGGACAATTCGAAGTGGAACTTCCAAATTCAGAAATCAAAATGGCAAATCAAGCCATATCAAAAGCTTAAATAAATCAAGCCTTGTGCTTGATTTTTTTTATTGCTCACATTCTCTTTCAAACACCAAATCAATTTTAGGATTGTATCCAATAGCTATTTTAGTTTTATTGATAGTAGTCACAAACCTAAAACCTTCCTTGGCATGATCATCTATGATTTTTTTATAATCATCTGATGCTAATCCACAAGTTCTCACTTCAACGTATTTGTATTCGTATTTTTGTTTCATAATAATCTCCTCAATTTATTTTGCTGTTAATAGATTATTACCCCAAATTTTAAAATAATATATCAAATGATTTACAAATACAATAATAAGATATATAATCGGGTTAAGAAAACGATGTGCAAAATCAAAGGAGGGGGATATGAGACTCAAAGACAATAAAATAATAATCCTATTGATATTTCTGACTAGTTCAATACTGATATTTGGATTTAATTATTTATATGGCAACAACAGAAAACCTTCTCCTTACTTTATGAGCGACAAATTTATAGCTTTTGAATCAAACAATAATAATCATAGCCTTGACTTTCTTAATATGAATGAAAACATATCAGTTGTAGCTGAAATAAAAAACTCCAAGGATGTTGCAATATATGACCCAGTGATGAAATACTATATGGGTTCTACAAAAATAATTGATCCAACTATATTTAGGTATTTTTCAAAAGAAGATTACAAAAACAAAAATAACGTGTCTATTTTGATATATCCAGTGACTTATTTAGTAGAAGGGAAAATATCAGATTACGATGAAAAAGAAATAGAAGATAATTATCATACTGATATAATTAATATGTTTGATGTTCAATCTTTCATTGCTAATGATGGAAAAGTCGATGTAGTGAGAAATCTGTTCACAATTAAACCAGAAAACATTTCAACACTTTACATAGACTCTAGTGATGATAAGTCATTGAAACCGATTGCAGATTCTCTTGAAAAAATCGGATATAAGAGAAAAGAAATCAAAATGTACGACAAGCTTACTTTGAGAGATTTAATAAAATCATATCCAGAATACAAGGTGTATGCTCAGTTTATTACTAATAGCACGGTCATGGCTGTGGCAATGTATGCAATTGCATTGTGGATGTTTTTGAACAAATACAAGAAATTCGTCATTGTAAGTGCAAATTTTGGAGCAAAACTAAAAGACATCATGAAGATGTTCATTGAAAAAGCACTTGGATATAGTTTTATAACATGTGCAATATCAACAGCGTTGACGTATGGATATCTCGCAATTATTAATGAAAACAAAATCACGATTTATCTTATATTGCAATTGCAGATTATTCTAATAATATTGACTGTGATTTTGAGTGCTTTAAGAGTTAAACTCAGCTACGATGAGTTTGAAAAAGAGGTCTTGTATGATAAAAGATAATATTAAACTAGGGCTAATGGATGTTTTCAGAAATAAAGTTGTGTTTTGTTTGATGGTACTCTTAATTTTCTCATTGGGAATAATTGTGGAATCTGCAACAGATGCTTATTTGAGAAATACGTTCGCGAAGTTTCAATTAAGTGAACAGCCTTCATATAGCACTGTTGTGTTAGAGACAACTGATGATAAAGGATACGATTATTCGAATACTTATGGAAAAAAACTGGACGATATATTTTCCAAAAACGGGCACACTTATACTACGAATTCATCGCTTTGTAGAAATTGCGGTACAGATATAATTGTGTTGTTTGGAAAATTCAACAAAAACACTAATGGCAGAGTTTTTTGGTTAGTTGATAATAAAAATGTGACTGACTTGAAGAATGAGGCGGAATTTGAAGTGGTTTCTCATGATGCGATGGACTATGATATGATGAATCAAGAAATCAAATACGCTATTGATTACGATAAAAGAGTATTATTGGAAATAAAATCCGATAAATATAAAAATGTTAGTGGCTACAAGTTTCGTGATGCAGATATACTTGGTTTAATTGAGAATGCAAAGTTTTCAGAAGATGAGATAAATAAAGGCATTGACAGAGAATTTGAGAAGTTTTTCGATGGGAACAAGCTAATGGTCATTAATAACACAAATAAAAAACATGACAACGATGAAAATACATTCATCCTCAAATACATTGGTGTGTATTGTCTGATTATGACTGTAACAACGATATTGGGTTTTGTGATTTTCTTCAAATATATGCTAAAAAATCTACAAAAAGAGTACAAAATCCACATTTTATCAGGAGCTAGAACCAAGGATATTATGGCACGAAACTCCGTTTTCGTAGTTTTAGTAAATGCTGCAGCATTTTGTTTGTTTTTTGTATTAAATGGATTTGCAATTAATACTTTTTCGATAGTGGCGTTTATTTACATGATTTTATGTATATTGATATTAGAAATAGTTATGTATTTGATTTTGAAAAGAAGCGATCTGATTGATTTGATAGGTGATTGATTATGATAGAAATAAAAAATTTGACCAAAAAATTCAGCACAAATGGTGAAAAACTCCTTGTATTGGATAATGCTGAAATGAATATAAACGATGGGGACAATATCATTATTTCAGGAGAAAATGGAGCAGGTAAGACTACTTTTTTGAAGATTGTGGGTTTGTTGGACAGGAAATATTCAGGAGATTATATTCTGGATTCCAAATCAGTTGGGGATTTTACTGAAAAAGATATGTCTAAATACAGAAATGAAGTGTTTGGATTTATTTTTCAGGAATACAATTTGATAGAATCAGAGACTACCTACGATAATATTCTCATACCATTGATTTACTCATCGAAATACAAGAGAGCTGACAGGAAAAAAAGAATTCAAGAGATTAGCGAAGAATTTGAAATAACGGAGATTTTGAACAAAAAAGTGAAGTATCTATCAGGAGGAGAAAGACAAAAAGTGACCATTGCACGAGCTTTGGTGAATGAGCCGTCTGTTATTCTAATGGATGAGCCCTCGAACACGCTTAATCTGAGAATGAAGGACAAGCTGATAGAATATATCGAAGTTTTGAAAAGAAAATCAAAAACTATCGTAGTTGTCAGTCACGACAAGTATTTGACTGATAATTTGAAAAACAAAGATTTTGCGGAATATGAATTGATAGATGGGAAGTTTTACGAAATTGGAGAATAAATTAAAAATCAAGCCTAGTGCTTGATTTTTAATTGCAAGAAAACTTGGGTATATATAATTAACTGGAGGTTTTTATGGAGAATACAAAAAAACTAAAATTTTCTAATCTTATGATTGCGATTCTACAAGGAGTTATTCTTTTACTTTTGTTCGTTATTCCAGAGCTTATTGTTGGAGTTATTGGGGGAATTGTTGCCCAATTTGTAGGATTTGATGGTAATTTCCAAGATTTTTATGCGAAAAATGGGGCGGCTTTTCTTCTTTGTGGACAAATCCTAAGGATTATTATTTTCCTTTTAATCATTAAATTTAGAACAAAGATTTTTCAAACGAAATACAATAGGGATTACTTAAAGAAAAGAAAGATTTCTTTTTCTGAAATCGTGAAGCTTTTCGTGGTGGGAATTGGTCTTATGGGTCTTATCAATATTACTGTTGCTTTGATGATGTATTTGGGCAAATTCTTCCCACAAATCGTGTCCAGCCTTGAAGTTTACAACAAGGCATCTGAAGAATTGATGAAGGGCAATATGATGTTGTCCGTTCTTGCTATTACGATTTTCGCTCCGATTTCAGAGGAGTTGATGTTGCGTGGGACTTTATTCACAGAAAACGAACGACTTCTTCCTTATAAATGGGCAATTATTCTGAATGGAATTGTGTTCGGAGTGTTCCATTTTAATTTGTTCCAAGGAGCGTATGCATTAATCGGAGGGATTGTGATTTGTGCGGTGTATTATTACACAGAAAGCATTTACGCATCCATTCTTCTTCACATGATTAACAACACTTTCAGCGTGGTTATTTCTTCGAATGAGGCTGTGGTGCAAAGTTTTTCGTCGATTTTTGGAATTGTAATGCTTGTGTGTATGGTTTTGATGTTTGTTTTCTTGAAAGATTTTAAAAAGAAGAGAGA
This sequence comes from Finegoldia magna, assembly GCF_002243175.1. GTDB lineage: Bacteria > Bacillota > Clostridia > Tissierellales > Peptoniphilaceae > Finegoldia > Finegoldia magna_J. The sequence goes on along the minus strand of NZ_NDYF01000017.1, from coordinate 11,415 downwards.
ACTCAGACATTTGAATTACGAAGATTTAAAAGAATAAATTTGAAATTATTGACAAACCTTGATGTGTAAATACGCATTGAGGTTTTTTGTTTATTGTAATCAGATGTTGATTTTTTTGTTGAAAAACTATAGTATAATAGCATGTAAGTGAGGTTAGATTATGATTTATTTGGATTATGCGGCGACATCTTTGAAAAGGGTGGAGCTTATTGAATATATTATGAATAATATGATGGATTTTGATGCGAATGCTGATAGTATTCACAAAATGGGAAGACTTGCGAAGAAGACTTTGGAGAATTCCCGTCATGAGATTGCGAAGTTTTTGAATACTTCTGATGATAGGATTGTGTTCACAAGCGGTGCGAGCGAATCCAACAATTATATTATCAATAATTTTTCTGATGAGAATTACGGTATTATCACATCACAAATAGAGCATCCATCTATTTTGAATCCACTAGATCACAACAAATCTAATGTAATTTTGATAGATGCACAACAAAACGGTGTGGTTGATTGCGATGAAATTATACGAAATATCACACCTAATACAAAGCTAATTATTCTTCAACATGTAAACAATGAAACGGGAGCCATTCAACCTGTGAAAAAACTTGGCGAATATTTGAAGGATACGGACATTTGGTATCATATCGATGCGACTCAATCGGTGGGTCATGTGGATGTCGACGTTGAGGATTTGCACTGCGATTCGTTGTCGTTTTCGGGACACAAACTAGGAGGACTCAACGGATTCGGGGTGTTGTATATAAGGAAGGATTTGAATAATCTGATTTATGCAGGTGAGCAAGAAAATTACAGAAGAGGTGGCACTTCTTTTGTGATGGGGGCATTTACTTTGGAGAAATCTTTGCAAAAATCTGTCGAAGAACGTGAGTATATTGCAAATTTGAAGAAGATTTTCATTGAAAACATCAAATTCAAATACGAAATTAATGGTAATGTGGACAATTCTGCATCTCATATTTTGAACTTGTACATTCCTTTTGAGAAGAATGATTTCTTGTTGACTTATTTGGATATGCACGGGGTGTGCGTGTCAGCAGGGTCTGCTTGTTCTGCAGGTAGTATCACGAATTCTCATGTGATTGAAAATATGTACGACGGACAAAGGGCAGAACATTCGGTGAGGTTTAGCTTTGGTTTTAAAAATACAGAAGAAGAAATATTGAAAGCAGTAAATGTGTTAAATGATTTGTACGAAAAAGGAAAATACAATGGATAATTCGAAAATAAAAGTAGTAGTAGGAATAAGTGGGGGCGTGGATTCGTCAGTGGCGGCACTTTTGTTGAAACAACAAGGCTATGATGTCGTGGGAATTTTCATGAAAAATTGGGACGAAACAGATGATGATGGCGTCTGCACGGCAGAAGAAGATTACAAGGACGCGGTGGCTGTTGCGAATGAAATCGGCATAGATTATTATTCGATTAATTTTGAGAAGGAATACTACGACAGAGTGTTCACTTATTTCTTGGACGAATACAAAAAGGGCAGGACTCCCAATCCCGACATAATGTGCAACAAGGAAATCAAATTCAAAGCGTTCTTGGATTTTGCGATGAAACTAGGCGCAGATTATGTGGCGACGGGTCACTATGCTAGAATCGAACGATGTGATGATGGAGTGAAGCTACTTCGTGGGCTTGATAATAACAAGGATCAGACGTATTTTCTAAGCCAACTTACGCAAGACCAAATCAAAAACGTAATATTTCCAGTTGGAGAACTTCAAAAAAAAGAAGTGCGTGAGATAGCGAAGAAATATAACTTGGCTACGGCTGACAAGAAAGATTCTACGGGAATTTGTTTCATAGGAGAGAGAAATTTCAATGAATTTTTGTCACATTATTTACCAGCAAAACAAGGAAACATCGTAGATGTCGATGGAAATGTAATGGGCAAACACAATGGGCTTATGTATCACACAATCGGTCAACGAAGAGGGCTTGGAATTGGAGGAGATGGAGCAGCGTGGTTTGTGTGCGGGAAAAATTTGGAGAAAAATGAATTAATCGTATGCCAAGGAGAAGACAACCCACTATTGTACTCCAACAAATTATACGCCAGTCAATTTGAAACATCGCTTAATCATTTGGACAGAAATGAGTTTGATTGCACAGCGAAATTCAGATACAGACAAAAAGACATCAAAGCGCACGTCAAATTCATCGACGACACGCATGTGGAAGTCACTTATGACGACACAAAAGCCGTAACACCAGGACAAGCAGCAGTGTTCTACGACGGCGAAGTGTGCATAGGCTCAGCGATAATAGACGAAGTGTACAATGGAGATAAAAAATTAATGGTATAAGCAAGTCCACTAGGTTGTAAAATCTGGTGGATTTTTTGAATTGTTACAAAATGTCAAATAGTGAATAAATTGACGATATTTGTGGTAAATATTGTATAAGAAGGAGAGTAGACTATGCAAAAACAAGAAATAAAAGAAGCTATTGATGTGTGTGATGATTTGGTAATAAAACTTGAAGATGTACTTAACGATTTGAAATCGGCGAAAAACTGGGCTATGGCAGATTTTATATTCGGCGATGGTATGATTGGTTTTTTCAAGAGAAGCAAAATGGAAAAAGCACAAAGCAAACTTCACTTAATCGAAAATCTTTCACTTAGATTAAAAAAAGAATTATCGGACATTAACGTGGAATTGGAAGATTTTGGAGATTTGTATTCAATGAGAGATTTTATGCTAGACATTGTGTTCGACAATCCATTTACAGATTGGAGAATTAGAAAAGAAATCAACCAAGTGTACGATTCAACGTATGAATACTTGGAAAATATTGAAATGTTGAGAGATAGCTTAACAAAAGAATACAATAAATTGTAAAAGAAGAAATGTATGATAACGATGTACATCTGGTAATGATTGATAGTTACAAAATGTCAAAGTTTGGTTTTATTGTTGATTTTTCAAAATAAAAAGATATAATTAAGTTAACGATAAAGCTATCGTAACGGTTTATAAAAAGGTTTTCAAGAAAAAGGAGGAGTATCATGAAAAATGATAAAAAATTTACAATTGTGGCAATACTTTTTGCAATATCACTTGTGTGCAATGCGTATTTTTTAACTAACATGACAAAGGCTGACGATGCTGACACTCATAGAATAATTGAAAGATACGTCAAGGAAAATCCGGAAAAAGAAGACGATACTTTAATTAAAGATACATTAGAAAAGTTTGCCAAGGACGAAAAACATTTGGTATTGACTCAAGATGGCAAAGATGTAACCAAACAACACGAAGATAAGCTATTGGAATTCAACAAAAACCAAGACTACAAGGGCGCCAAAGAGTACGTCCTCAATGAAAACATATCAATCGGTTATTCAGATGACAATATAAAATAGAAAACAAAAATAGCAGCTCATGGCTGCTATTTTACTTTACTACGACTTGTACTCCTTTGAGTATGTCGAATGTTTCTTTGTTTAGTTTTTCATCGAAGCTATCAGTCAAGTTCTTGTCGACTATTACTGTTGCTTCTGGATTGAATGTTTTGGCGAGTATTGCGTTGGAAAGTATGCAGATGTTGGATACAAGTCCACACAATTCTATTTCTGAGAATTGGTGTTCTTTTAAGTAATCACAAAGTTCAATGCTACCAAATGTTGGTTTTTCGATTAATATGTCTTCTTTTTCTACTAATTCAGCTACTTTTCCGTACAATTTGTGTCCGTTACTTCCTTTGATGCAGTGTTCTACTGGAAGAAATTTGCCTTCTTGTGTGTTCAAATAATTTTCTTCGTGAGTATCAAATGTGAATATGATTTGTTCATTGTCTTCTCTTGCTTTTTTGATTCTGTCACAGATTTTGTCTTCGAGTTTGTTTGCATCGTCGAATCCTAAAGCACCGTCTACGAAATCATTTTGAAAATCTACTACGATTAAAAGTTTATCCATTTATGTCACTCCTTTAAGTTATTATATCTCAAATACAAAATTTTTTACAATAAGTGTTTAAATTATCAAAAGATTGGTATATAATCATAAAGGTTAGGAAAATAAAATTAAACAATCAATCGGCAGAAAAATAATGTTTGGTTGATTTTTATGAAGGAGAAAATATGGATAAAATATATATAACTGGTCACAAAAACCCAGATACAGATTCTATCTGTGCGGCGTTATCTTATCAAGAATTGAAGAAAAGAACTGGAGAAGAAAACGTCGAAGCGATAAGACTTGGCGATGTCAACAGGGAAACTCAATTCGTGTTGGATTATTTTGGAGTGGATGCACCTACTTTCAAGGACTCAATGAAGCCACAAGTCAAAGATTTGAGCATTGATGTGGCAACATGCGTGTCCCAAAACGCGAGCCTTTACAAAGCGACAAATATTATGCAAGAAAAAAATGTCGCTAGTTTGCCAGTAATAGACATCGAAGAAAGACTTCTTGGGGTTGTGTCAATTTCTGACATCACAAAATGTTACATGGAAGTGTGGGACGATCAAATTCTTCACCACTCAGAAACTCCTGTGGAAAATATTATCGATGTTTTGAGCGCAAATATTTTGAATATTCCAGCAGAAGACAGGGCGTTGTCCGGGAAAATGGTAGTAGGAGCGATGGATCCGAAACAAATGGCGAAGTATTTGGAAGAAGATGACATCGTGATTTTGGGTAACAGAGAAGACTCACAAGTAGATGCGATAGATAAGAATGTGTCCATGATTATACTTACTGGTGGCAACAAATTATCAGATGAATTGATAGAAAAAGCAAAACAAAAAGACATAATAGTAATTTCTACGGAATTCCAAACATACATGGCAGCACGTCTTCTTCCACAATCTGTGCCTGTAAATTACGTTATGACAAGAGATGATGTTGTTAATTTCTCATTGACAGACACTGTTGAAGATGTTAAAAACACAATGTCAAAGACAAGATACAGATCATATCCAGTAGTCGACAATCAAAACAAAGTCGTGGGAAATATTTCCAGATATCATGTTATCAACGAAGAAAAGAAGAAGCTAATCTTGGTGGATCACAACGAAAGAAACCAATCAGTTGATGATATGGAATGCTGCGACATCACGGAAATCATCGACCATCACAGAGTTGCAAATGTAGCTACACAAAACCCAGTTTATTTCAGAAACGAACCTGTTGGATCAACTTGTACAATTCTTTCCAAGATGTTCTTGGAAAAAGGAATTGTTCCTACAAGACAAACTGCGGGATTGTTGTGTTCAGCGATAATTTCCGACACGTTATTGTTCAGATCACCAACTGCAACTGAAACAGATAGAATGATTTTGGATAGAATGGCAAAAATCGCCAACATCAACCCAGAAGAATTTGCGATGGAAATGTTCAAAGCTGGAACATCTTTAGAAGGAAAATCACCAGCAGATTTGTTAAACACTGATGTGAAGACATTCAACATCGAATCATACACTTGTAGAGTAGCGCAAATCTTCTCAATGGATTTGGATAATCTTGGCAAAATCAAAGACAGTTTACTTGAAGAAATGAACAAAATCAGAAACGACAAGAAAGAAGCTACATTTGTACTAATTCTTACAGATATCTTCAGAGAAGAAAGCGAAGTTTTGGTTTCTGGAATGTTCCAAGAACAATTAGCAGGGGCCTTCGATACTAAAATCGACAACAATTCATTCTTGGCAAAGGGACTTCTTTCAAGAAAAAAACAAATGATCCCAAAACTTAACCAAGCTGTGTTAAAATATATCCAAGAGAATTAATTTGAAAGGGAGAGATAAATTGAAAATTACAATTTTAGGGGCAGGAGCAATGGGTTGTATGCTTGCAAAAGCAATCGAATCTCCTGGTAACGAAGTCAATTTAGTAGATCCATACGAAGCTCACATGGAAAAAATTAGAAAAGATGGAATCAGAATTATCGACAGAACTGGCGGTGAAAGCACAGTAAAAGTAACATCTGCAAACACATCTTCAGAAAATTTGGAAGTTCAAGATGTCGTTGTAATTCTTGTAAAAGGATACGACACAGAAAAGATTTTGACGGAAAATATGAACATCGTAGGCGACAAAACAGTCGTAATGACACTTCAAAATGGTATCGGCAACGTAGATATATTGAAAAAGTACATCAAAGAGGAAAACATCGCACAAGGAATTATGTTCATCTCTGCATCTATCGAAGAACCAGGAGTTATCAGTGCAGGATACGACAGCGACAAAACCAACGTAATATTTGGCGCTATCAATGAAAACCACGACGATAAATTGTTCCACGAAATCGAAAAAACATTCAGCATGAACGACATCAAAACAGAATTAAATCCAGATGTAGACAGAATTATGTGGAGAAAATTATACATCAACGCAATCTACAACCTACCTTGCGCAGTAATGCATTTGTCCACAAAATACACTAGAACTGACGAAAATTCCGTAGCCATTTTGAAGAAAATCTCAGATGAATTCATAGCAGTTGCTGACAAATTGGGCTACGACTTCGACGGCGACAAGCTTTTCAGAAAATACGTCACAGATGCATTCGAAGAATACGGAGATATACTACCATCTGCAGCACAAGATACACAAAAACACAGAAAAACAGAAGCAGAATTCTTAAATGGAGCAATCGTAAGACAAGCGAAAAAACTTGGACTAGAAGCTCCAGTCAACGAAACAATCTACAGATTAGCAATGGTTCAAATGAACAACTACGACAATATGTTTAGTTTGTAAAATAAAATACGACAATTATTGCCACCAATAATTTTGGAATTTATCCAATTTTATTGGTGGTTTTTGTTTGCTAAAATAAAAAAGCAAATAAAAGAACATTAAATTTATTTAGAAAAAGTATTGCGTTTTTTAAGAAATTTTTTTATAATAAAAAGCGATACTGATAATCAAAACCATTTGTGAGCTGATGAATAGTTCATAAGTTGGAAAATATTAGTATAAATTTCTTATAGAAAGGAAAAATATGGAGAGAGATAAATTAAAAAAATATTTATCTTTTACTCTTGCTACATTAGTAACAGTTGCGATTGTATTTTCTATTATTTCTTATAATAAAAAACACAAGATAAATTACGCTACAAACAACAAAACACAAATAGCATCTGGTAGTAATGTAGAGGGATTAAAAGACGGAGAATACGAAGGAAATAGCCAGGGATACGGTGGAGATTTCAAGGTCAAAATTAAAATAAAAAATGGAGAATTGTCGGCGATTAATGTCGTAACAAACAATGAAACACCTGAATATTACGAAAAAGCATCTGTAATTATTGCGCAGATTTTGGAAAAAGGAAACACCGATGTGGACTCTATTTCAGGGGCGACGATTTCATCTGAAGCGATCAAAAACGCTGTAAGAGATGGACTACATAAAGCTGGTTCAAAAAAAGAAACACCAAAACTAGCACAAAAAACACAAAAATCAAACACACCAAATGTAGTCACAAAAGGACTAAAAGATGGAGTGTACGAAGCAAGTTCCAATGGTTATGGTGGAATATTATCGGTAAGAGTCACAGTAACAAATGGCAAATTGACAAATATTGATGTGATTTCAAATAACGAAACGCCGTCGTATTTTAACAGAGCATCTTCTGTGATCGACAGAATTCTAAGCACAGGAAGTGTGAATGTGGATTCTGTTGCAGGAGCGACGATATCTTCAAACGCAATCAAACAAGCAGTATCCAAAGCGTTGGTACAAGCAGGTTCCAAGGAAAAAGCGAAGATTTCAAAAGTAAATCCAAACGCAAAATCAGGCAAGAAAAGCATCAGAAATCTTGTCGGAAAAATTTCCGTAGGAAGCAAACAAATAAAAGATGGTCAGTACATAGGAACCGCACAAGGTTTCAACGGGCCAATCAAAGTAAGAGTTACAGTAAAAGAAGGATCCATTGCAAAAATAGAAATATTATCTCATCACGATGATAATCCATATTTCCAAAGAGCTTCTCGTGTAATTTCGAAAATTCTTGGAAAACCTGGGAAATCAGTGGACACAGTATCACAAGCGACATATTCAAGTAGAGGAATTATAAATGCGGTGAATAATGCTCTGTCAAAAGCAGGAGTAGCGCCAAACATATCCAAGGAAAAATCAAAAAATTCTAAAGGAAAATCTTCTGGAAATAAAAACCAAGAAAAAGAAAATAACAAAAAAACACAAAACAACCCTGAAAATAATTCAAAAACGAATAACAGCAGTAAAATAAATGATGCAAAACTAAAAGATGGTCAATTCACAGGAGTTGCACAAGGATTCAGTGGACCAATCACAGTTAGAGTTACAATAGCCAATGGATCAATTACAAATGTGGAAATATTATCTCATAGTGATGATGCACCATATTTTGCAAAAGCAATGTCTGTAGTTTCAAGAATTCTTGGAAAACCTGGAAAAACGGTGGACACAGTATCACAAGCGACATATTCAAGTAGAGGAATTATAAATGCAGTCAACAACGCATTGTCCAAAGCAGGAGTAGCGCCAAATATATCCAAGGAAAATTCAGCAGGAAATTCTAAAGGAAATTCTCAAGGAAATTCGGGTAACAAAAACGAAGAAAAACCACAAGACATTCCAGAAAAACCAGAAAATAATAACACAAACAGCAGCGGAAAAATAAATGATGCCAAACTAAAAGACGGTCAATTTACTGGAATCGCACAAGGATTCAATGGACCAATAACAGTTAAAGTTACAATAACTAACGGATTAATCTCTGGTGTGGAAATAATATCTCACAGTGATGATGCGCCGTATTTTGCAAAAGCAATGGCTGTTATTTCTAGAATTCTTGGAAAACCAGGAAAAACAGTGGACACAGTATCCACAGCGACATATTCAAGCAGAGGAATTATAAATGCAGTCAACAACGCGTTATCCAAAGCAGGAGTCGCTCCAAACGAATCTAATCAAAAACCAGAAAAACCAGAAAAAGAAAACAACGAACAACCAGACAATAAACAACCGGAAAAAGAAAAACCAGATAAGGACAAGCCAGAAACGGACAAAAATGACCCACAAAAAATTGACGACGCTTTGAAAAAATACTACAACGACAATCCATTGAGAGATGGAGAGTATAGCGGATGGGGCATCGGTTACATCAACACAAGGAAAACTAAGACCTACATCAAAGTTGAAAATGGCGAAATATCTGACATCAAAGTAGGTCAAGATTCTGAATACGGAGACGATATGGGTCCATTTAGAAAAAAAGCTGAGAAAGTTTTGTCGTTCTTAAAAGGAAAAGAAGGACGACTCAATCTTGCAAAAATGGGATTATACCGCGAATATTTCGAACAAATTAGAAATAGCAAGGACCCGAAATCAAAAGTAGAAGAATTATTTGGAAAAGAATACGGCACGCTTTTGAATGGACTTTCTGGAAGCAACATTAAAACAGAATCTGATTTGACGCTACTTTCAAGAGCTGTAAAAGCGTACATGTCAGACAAATACAACTCAAAAGAAATGTTTGATAGTATATCGGGTGCGACTGTGAGCGCAAGTGGAATCGCACAATCGACAAGAGAAGCGACAGCAAAATCGTCAAATGATTACAAGAATAATTCAGACGTCAAAGAAATCAAGATTATATCACCTAAAAACAAAACAATTGAAGTGAACAAAAACGATGCAGCTGATTTTTCTGAAATGAAGATTATTGTAATCAAAAAAGACGGTTCATCCGAAAAAATCGGCTGGACAGATTTCCAAGCAAATGGAATTTCAATTACAGATGACAAGGGCAACGCAATTACGGATGATTTGTCAAAATATTCCGATACGAACCTAATCAAAGCAAAAGTTGTTCACGAAAAATCATTGTCATACGATGAGTTCAGAATTTTGATTGGAAACTACAGCAAGGATTATATCGTAGGATTGGAATACAGCGTTGACGGAATCAAATGGTACAGATTGGAAAACGCATCAAAAGATTTTGAAAACACAAACAACATCGCAGACAGACAAATAATTGATGCGCCAATTTCATTTGAATTTTCAAAAGTAAAAATTCGCGCAGTATCGAAAAACAACAAAAGATACGAATATACAACATCAAACGCTGCAATCAACAACACTCAAGCAAACTATCATCTCGTATCGAAAGACAATCCGAACTTGCCAAGCGTAATATTTGTAACATTCAAATTGTCGGGAAATGAATCTGACAAGAAACTCGTTGAGGACAAAGAAAAAGAAAAACCACAAGAGAAAGAATCAGAAACAAAAGAAGAAATTGAAGTGGATCAAAAAGTAATCGACACAAGCTTGATGGATTCAAATGGGCAAAAATGGATCGAAGGAAAACCAATCAGACCAGCGACAGTGACAAGCTTGGATAAGGACGCGAAAATAATTGCGAAAATAGATGGATTGCCACAAGGATTATCATTTGACGGAACGACAATAACAGGAACACCACAAGTAAGCACAGAAGGATGGCCGGAAGATGGAAGTGGATTTAAAACAATAACACTAAAATTAAAAGCCGAGAAAAACGGCAAAATATTAGTGAGAACATTGACATACTGGTTGTATCGAGACAAAGATCGTGACGGAATATCAGATGACGACGATGTAGATAACGGAGAAAAATTCACACCGCAAAGAAATGGAGCGTCACCAATAATAGTCAACGGAACAAGGCCTACAATAGAAGATTTCAAAAAGAAATTCTCCAACATTCCACAAGATGGATCGGTAGAAGTAACACTTGAAAAAGAGCCTGATTACACAAAAGTAAGTGAACTTCCACAAAGAGTTAATCTGCTATTCAGAGTCAAAGGGACAAAAGAAGTTGGAAAAAGCTATGTAATGGTAATAGTGAAAAAACCAGTCGACAAAAAAGTTGAACAAGAATCAAAAGAAGAAATCCCTGTAGATCAAAAAGTAATCGACACAAGCTTGATGGATTCCAACGGGCAAAAATGGATCGAAGGGAAATCAATCAGACCGGCGACAGTTACAAGTTTGGACAAAGATGCGAAAATAATCGCAAAAATAGATGGATTGCCACAAGGATTATCATTTGACGGAACGACAATAACAGGAACACCACAAATAAGTGCAGAAGGCTGGCCTGAAGATGGAAGTGGATTCAAAACATTCACACTAAAATTAAAAGCCGAAAAAAATGGCAAAATATTAGTGAGAACATTGACATATTGGTTGTATCATGACAAAGACCGTGACGGAATATCAGATGACGACGATGTAGATAACGGAGAAAAATTCACACCGCAAAGAAATGGAGCGTCACCAATAATAGTCAACGGAACAAGGCCTACAATAGAAGATTTCAAAAAGAAATTCTCCAACATTCCACAAGATGGATCGGTAGAAGTAACACTTGAAAAAGAGCCTGATTACACAAAAGTA